>CBINGR010000036.1:0-47762 GCA_966250295.1 uncultured Akkermansia sp.
CGGTGGAGGCGCCGGAGGGGACGGCGGCGCGGCCGAGGGTGCCGTCGGCGAGGCGGACGTCCACCTCGACGGTGGGATTGCCGCGGGAGTCGATGATCTCGCGGGCGGTAATGCTGGTGATGGTGGTGTTGCTCATGTGGTGAGGAATGCTTGGCGCCTTTGGGGCGTGAAGCGCGTGAGCGAAGCGGGCGGCGCGCGGAGTGAAAAGCACAAAGCGGGGCGGCCGCCCCGCTTTGAATGACCAGGGACCAATGCCGGCGGCGGAGGGCGCAGGTCGCTCCGCTCGGCTCCGCCCGCCCGCCCCGAAAGCGTCTCTCAGGCCTTTTTCTTCACGCCGAGGGCGGCGCCGATGCGGTCGAAGAGACCCGGTTCGCGGGGTAGGAGGTGCTCGGGTATTTGGTCGAGGTGGCCGCTGTGGCGGGCCACGTCGAGGGGCGAAAGGCCGTCGTAGTTGCGGAGCGAGAGCAGCTCCGTGGAAAGGATGGCGACGGGGATCTGGTCGAGATGGCCCTCGGCGGCCGCGGCGTGGAGGGGGCAGTCGCCGTGGTCGTTGCGGGTCCGAAGCAGATCGCTGGTGAGGGCCTCGCGTGGGATGACGGAGAGCTGGCCGCTCTCGGCGGCGGCATGAATGACCGTGTAGCCGCCCTTGCTGGCGAGGATGAGGGTATCGTGGACGAGATGCTCGGCCGGAACGTGATCCAGATGATTGGCCAGGGCGGCAGCGTGGAGAACGGTGTCGCCGGCGGTCGTGCGGGCGAGGAGCGCTTCGCGGGTGAGGAGCGCCCGAGGGACCTGGGCGAGGTGGCCATTCAGGGCCGCGGTATGAAGCGGAGTTTCGCCGGTGAGATTGGCGAGGGCGAAGGAAGCGGCGTTGAGGAAAACCGGGGGAACGTCGTCGAGGTGGCCCGCCTCGGCGGCTTCGTGCAGAAGGGTATTGCCGAGATGGGTCCGGATGGTGAGCAGCTCGGGCGTGAGGATCGAATGCGAGAGAATGCCGAGGTGGCCGTGGGCAGCGGCGATATGATAACTGGAGAAGCCGGCGTTGCTGGTGATGGCGAGGAGGTCGTGCAGCAGCAAACGGGGAGGCAGGCTGGCCGGGGCGGTCGTGTGTTCGAAGGCCCGGTGCAGTGGGGTGTAGCCGGCCTGGTTTTTGATGGAAAAGTGTTCGGGCACGAACAGCTCGGGCGGGACGAGGTTGAGCCGGCCATGGCGGGCCGCGACGTGCAGCGGCGTGTTGCCGGTGGCATTGGGCGTGAGCCAGAGTGCGGGGGAGGACAACTCGGGGGCGGGGGCAATGTCCTGGCCGGAGCGGAGGGCGGCGAGCAACGTGGCGGCGTCCATGGGCGAAGAACGCAGGTTTTACATTTCGCCACGCTGGAGCAATCATGTAAAGATGAGGCGAATTACCCAGAGGAAAACGATTTGCTAAGCAGGGGGGGCCTTGGCGAAGCTCCGCGCATGACTCAGGCCAGCTTCTCCGCCAACCCCACGGCTCCGAAAGACGCGGTGCTCGTCGTCGACGACGAGGCCCCCTTGCTGGAGATGTATCGTGTAGCGCTTTCGCCGCATTTTGAGGTCGTCACGGCCTCGACGGTGAAAGAGGCGGAGTTCGCCCTGCACAAGCGTCCCTTTCGAGTGGTGGTGGCCGATCATCTGATGCCGGGCGGCAACGGGCTCAGCTTCCTGGTGCACGTACGCGAGGAGTATCCCGAGGCTGCGCGCGTGCTCGTCACCGGTTTTATGAAGCCGGAGATGCTGCTGCGGGCGGTGAACGAGGCGGCGGTCTTCCGTTATCTGGTGAAACCAGTCGAACTGAAGGAGTTCATCTCGGTCGTGAAGGACGCCGCGAAGAGCGTCGGCGCGGCGGCGTAACCGCAAAACCGATACGCTGGCGGAGTTTGGAAACGAAAAAGGGCCGTCCTGCTTGGGGAGGCCCTTGGCTTTGAATTCTACTCCGACGGCGGGCTGCGCGCTCAGCGTCCGACGAGCTTGATGAACTCGTCGTTATTGCGCGTCTTGCCGATGCGCGAGATGGCGGTCTCGCAGGCTTCCTCGATTTTGGCCTGCACGAGGGCGCGACGGAAGAAATGGATGGTCTCGAGACGCTTCGCCTCGATGAGAAGCTCCTCCTTGCGGGTGCCGGAGGCCTGGATGTTAATGGCGGGCCAGAGACGGAGTTCGGCGCATTTGCGGTCGAGGATCAGATCGCTGTTACCGGTGCCTTTGAACTCCTGGAAGATCACGTCGTCCATGCGCGAGCCGGTCTCGACCAAGATGGAGGCGATGATGGTGAGCGAGCCGGCCTCCTCGGTGCGACGGGCGGAGGCGAAGAGCTGCCGGGGTTTCTCGAGGGCGCGGACATCGAGGCCGCCGGAACCGGTGCGGCCGGAGTTGCGGGCGGTGTTGTGCGCGCGGGACAAGCGGGTGAGCGAGTCGATGAAAAGGACCACGTCGCGGCCGACTTCGACGAGGCGGCGGGCGCGCTCGATGGCGAGATCTGCGACCCGGATGTGATTCTCGACCGGGTCGTCATTGGACGACGCCCAGACCTCGGCGCCGACGCCACGGCGAAAGTCGGTGACCTCCTCGGGACGCTCGTCCACGAGCAGGATCATGACATGGCATTCGGGATGATTTTCCAGGACTCCGACCGCCATGTCGCGGAGGATCGTGGTTTTGCCGGTGCGGGGTGGAGCGACGATGAGGCCGCGGGTGCCTTTGCCGATCGGGGCGAAAAGGTCGATCAGGCGGGTGGTCATGCGGCCGTCCTTGGCCTCGAGCTTAAGCTGCTGCTCGGGCGAAATGGTGGTGAGCTGGGTAAAATCCAGCTTGCGGATACGGTCCTCGATATCGATGCCGTCCACCGATTGGATGAACTTCATCTTGGGATTCGGGAAACGTCCCTCGGCCGGCCAGGCGACGCCTTTGATCAGGCTGCCCTGCTTCAGGCGGAAGCGGCGGATCATTTCCTTGGGGATAAAGGTGTCCGTGGGGCGTCGGCGGCCGTTTTTGGTCGGATCGAGCAGGGAACCGTTGCCGCCGCCGCGCTGGAGGTCGATGTCGAGGATGCCCTCGACGGCGACGAGGTTTTCCTGGGCCGGTGCCGGAGCTGCGGGAGCGACGGTCGGAGCGGCCGTGGGAGCCGGGGCGGGAGCGGCTGCTGCCGGGACTGCGGCGGGGGCGGGTGCCGGGGCGGCCGGAGCGGGGGCTGCCGGAGCGGGCGCGGGCGGAGGTTCGGGAAGGGGCGCGGGAGCTGGTGCGGGGGCGGCGCCGGGAGCCGCCACGCGGACGGGGCGGGGAGGAACTATGATCGTGGTGACCGGGGCGAGGGCGGGGAGGGGAGCCGGGGCCGGAGCCGCAGGGCTGGCGGCGGCCGGAGGCGGCGCCGGCGGGGCGACGACAGGCGTCAGCTCCAGCTCGGGGGCGGCAGGTGCGGCGTCAGCGACAGGGGCCGCCGCCTTCTTTTTGGCGGGAGAGCGGCGGGTAACGGGTTTCTTGGCGGGCATTAGAAATTCGAATGGTGAAACTTGGCCTGGGGTGTATCTGCGGGGAACGGTCCCCCGAGCACTTGACGCTTCCTGTAGCGGTCGGAATAAGGGCTTAGCGTTCAACTAATCGCGCCAAAAACGCGCACCGCTCAGCCCCAACCCTAAACCAGCATCCTCAACGTGTCGGACCAAAACATCACTTCCGTGTCCCGTGAAAAACGGGTGTTCAAGCCAACAGCTGAGTTTCAGCGCCAAGCCAACCTTGGCAGTATGTCGGCTTACAAGAAGCTCTATGCGCAGTCTGTCAACGCTCCAGAAACGTTCTGGGCGAAGCAGGCGAAGGAGCACCTGGTCTGGCGGAAGCCTTTCAAGAAGGCTCTCCAATGGAAGCTGCCTCACGCGAAATGGTTTTCCGGGGGCCAGCTCAACGTTGCCGAAAACTGCCTCGACCGTCATCTCGGCACGGTCGCGGAAAACAAGGCGGCGCTGATTTTCGAGGGCGAGCCGGGCGATGTCCGGACCATCACCTACAAACAACTGCACCGCGAGGTCTGCCAGTTCGCCAACGCCCTCGCCGGCCAGGGCCTTGCCAGGGGCGATCGCGTGGCGATCTACATGCCCATGGTGCCCGAGGCCGTGGTTGCCATGCTGGCCTGTGCGCGGCTCGGCGTGATCCACACCGTGATCTTCGGCGGCTTTTCCAGCGAGGCGATCAAGGATCGGGTCAACGACTGCCAGGCCAAGGTCGTCATCACCGCGGACGGCGGTTTCCGCCGCGGCAAGGTGGTCGAGCTGAAGGCCAACGTCGACCGCGCCCTCGCCGGTACGCCTTCGGTGCAGCGGGTGGTCGTCCTGAAACGCACCGGCACCGCGGTCGCGATGCAGGAGGGCCGCGACGTGTGGTGGCCCGATTTCGTCAAGGGCGTCTCCGCCGAACACAAGGCAAAGGCCTTCGACGCGGAGAACCCGCTCTTCATCCTCTATACCTCGGGCTCCACCGGAAAACCCAAGGGCGTGCTGCACACCAGCGCCGGTTACCTGCTCGGTACGAAGCTCACCTCCCACTACGTCTTCGACCTCAAGCCCACCGACATCTATTTCTGCACCGCCGACATCGGCTGGATCACCGGTCATAGCTATGTCGTCTACGGTCCGCTGGCCAACGGCGCCACCGTTCTCCTTTACGAGGGGGCGCCGAACCATCCGGAGCCTGACCGTTTCTGGGACATCATCGATCGTCATGGTGTCACCGTTTTCTACACCGCGCCGACCGCGATCCGGGCTTTCATGCGCTGGGGCGACGATTACGTGAAGCGCCACAGCCTCGCTTCGCTCCGCCTGCTCGGCTCGGTCGGCGAACCAATCAATCCCGAGGCCTGGATGTGGTATCACACCCTCATCGGCAAAAAACGCTGCCCCATCGTCGACACCTGGTGGCAGACGGAAACGGGCGCGATCATGGTGACCCCGCTGCCCGGCGTAACGCCGACCAAACCCGGATCCTGCACGCTGCCTTTCTTCGGCGTGGTGCCGGTCATTCTCGATGACAGCGGCAAGCCCGCACCCAAGGGCAGCGGCGGAAAACTCTTCCTCAAGAACCCCTGGCCCTCGATGCTGCGCACCCTCTGGGGAGACGACGACCGTTTCAAGAAGACCTACTGGAGCGAACGGCCGGGCCTCTATTTCGCCGGCGACGGCGCGCGTTTCGACGAGAACGGCTACCTCTGGGTGGTCGGCCGCGTGGACGACGTGCTCAACGTCTCGGGCCACCGCATCGGCACCGCCGAGGTGGAGAGCGCGCTGGTGTCGCATTCCTCCGTGGCCGAGGCTGCCGTGGTGGGTAAACCCGACGAGCTGAAGGGCCAGGCGCTGGTGTGCTTCGTCACGCTCAAGACCGGGCAGAAGCCCTCCCAGGAACTGAAGGAGACCTTGCGCCAGCACGTCGCCAAGGAGATCGGCGCCCTGGCCCGTCCCGACGAAGTGCGTTTCGCGGCGGGTCTGCCGAAGACCCGTTCCGGGAAAATCATGCGCCGCATCCTCAAGGAAATTTCCGCGGGCGGCGAGGTGAAGGGCGACACGACCACGCTGGAGGATTTCAACGTCGTCGCCGCGCTTCAGACCGAGGAGTGAGCGGGCCCCTGGATTTTTTAACGCAAAGACGCGAAGAAGTGCAAAGAACGCAAAGTAAGACAAATACTTGGTCTTGCTTTGCGTCCTTCGGATCGTCCTTCGCGTTAAAAATCGGCCGCAAAAGCGCGACCGTGGTTCACAGCGTGGCCAGCAAAGCGCGCAGTTCGGTGGCGGGGTCCTCGTGGTCCTGCGCCACGGCGAGGGCAAGGGCTTCCTCCAGGACCAGCCGGGCGGCGGCCCGGTGGGAGGCCTCGCCGGTCCGGAGGAGCAGCTTGCCGAGCAGAATGCGCGGCATCATCCAGTCGGCCCGCGCGGCGGCGCAGGCCCGGTAGTGCTCGACGGCCTCGGCCAGGCGGCCCTCGGCGTCGAGCGCCTGGGCAAGGCTGAAACGGAAAAGTGGGTTGGTCGGCTGGGCGGCCACCAAGGCGGCGAACCGGGCAATGCGGTCGGACATGGAGACGGACGGTGAGGGAAAGCGGAAACAGCGGGCGCCGGTTACGCCGATTCGACGCGCACGAGCACGCCGGTGGCGTTGTCGGAGCCGCCGCGCGCGAGCGCCTCGGCGACGAGGGCGCCGAGGACGAGCGCGGGCGGGCGGCCCTCTCCGAGGCGCGCGGCGATGCCGGCGTCGTCGACCAGCCGGCTGATTCCATCGGAGCATACGAGGACCAGGTCGCCGGGCTGCAAAGGATGGGTGGAGATGACGATGTCGAGCGGCATGGGCTGGCCGATGCAGCGGGTGAGGGCGTTGCGATAGCGCTCTTCGAGCTGAACCTTCTCGCCCCGGGCGCGGCGTTGCAGGACCTCGTTTTCCACCGTGTCGTCGGTGGTGAGGAGCCGCAGGCGGCCGTCGCGGAAAAGGTAGCAGCGCGAGTCGCCGACATTTGCGACGAGAAGCTTGCCGTCGCGCACGAGCGTGGCGCACAGAGTGGTGCCCAGGCCGCTGTCGGGCGCGAGGCGCGAAGCGAGTTCGAGCACGGCTTGGTTCGCCGCCTTCAGAGCGCGGGAGAGGTCGATGGGCCGCCCTCGCTCGCCGGCTTCGCGGGCATCCTTCAAAAGCGCGGAAATCGCAGTCTGGGCGGCTTCCGCTCCTCCGGGCAGGCCGCCGATGCCGTCGGCGACGGCGTAGAGGTGGAGATCGTCGGCGCAGAGCAGGCGGTCTTCGTTTTCGGAGCGAACGAGGCCGATGTCGGTCTGGGCGGCGGAGGTCAGGAGCATGAGAAGGCCGGAGACCGTAACGAAGCGACGTCCGGCATCAAATAAAAGGTTGGAAGAGCTCGGCGCGGTTGAGCCGGTTAAAACGCGTATGCCGGGGCTGGGGCAGGCAGGCGAGAAACTGCCGGCCATAGGCCTTTTGAACGATCCGGGAGTCGAGGATGGTGATGACGCCGCGATCGTGCTGGCTGCGGATGAGCCGGCCTACTCCCTGGCGAAAGGTCATGAGGGCGTCGGGCAGGGTAAGCTCGTTGAACGGGCTGCCGCCGCGGGCCTCGATGTGCTCGGTGCGGGCTTCGAGCACGGGATGAGTCGGCACCTGGAAGGGCAGGCGGGTGATGATCACCTGGGAGAGGGCGTCGCCGGGAACGTCGATGCCGGTCCAGAAGGACTCGGTGCCGAAGAGGACGCCATTGCCCGCCTCGCGCAGCAGGCGGGCGAGCTCGGTGCGGTTGGCGCCGGGGCCCTGGATAAAAAAGGGGCGGTGCGCACCGCGGTAGACCGGTTCGACGACCTCGGCGACGCGCTGCATATCGGCGTAGCTGGTGAAGAGCACGAGGCTGCCGCCCTGGCTGCGCCGGGTGCAGAAGTCGATGTGGTCGGCGAGCACGTCGAGCGCGAGCCGGGCCTCCTCGCGCGTCGGCGGGGGTACGTCGGTGGCGAGGAAGACGCGCATGTTCCTGGCATAGTCGAAGGGCGAGTGCTGCACCTCGGCACGGACGCGCGGGCCGCCGATGCGGGCGAGGAAGGGCTTCAGGTCGTCCGCCACCGCCAGGGTGGCGCTGGTGAAGACGACGGCAGTCTGGCGGTCGAGCAGGGCCTCGCGCAACTGCGGGGCGATATCGATCGGCGCGGACCGCAGGGCGATCACGGACTGGCGGCGGCCCGTGCGTTCCAGCCAATAGACGTTTTTGTCGGGTTCCTCGAGGGCGAGGAAGCGGCGGATGCCGAGCTGGGCGGTACGGAGCTTGCCGGCCTGCTCGAGGAGTTCCTCGCGCTCGCGGCCCTCGTCGAATTTGTCGGCGCGGGTGCGCACGGCCTTCTGCAGGGCGAGGAGCGGGCCATCGAGCCAGGATTCGGCGCAGTTTTCCGCGCGGACGCGGACGATGGGGCGGTTGAGCAAGTGCTGCTCGTGGAGAGAGGAAAAAAACTGGTGCGAGGCCTCGAGGGCGTCGGCCACGAGCTGACGTTCGACGGGATCGCCCAGCTTCTGGAGCAGGCCGCGCCGGGTTTTCGGGTTGTAGAGGTATTTCAGCATCCGGTCCACGCCGTAGCTGGAAAGGCGCAGGCCGAAGTAGTCGGTGGCGACCTCGGGCACGGTGTGGGCCTCGTCGAGGACGACGAGGTCGTCGGGGAAGAGGACTCCCTTTTCCGCCGAGCCATTGGCGGCGGCCCCGCCGGCCGCGATGTGGGCGAAGAGCAGCGAATGGTTGACGATGACGACGTGGGCGGAGCGGATGCGCGCGCGGGCGCGCTGGTAGTGGCAGCGCTCGGCATCGCAGTATTTGCGGGCGCAGGCGGATGAATCGGCGTTGACCAGTTCCCAGACCTCGGGCGACGGGGGCGGCACGAGTTCGTGGCGCAGGCCGTGGACGGTGGTTTCGGCCCAGGCGGCGATGCGCTGGAGCTCGGCATGCTCGGGCGTGGCGAAGAGCTCGTGTTTGTCGCGCAGGGCGGCGGCGAGGCGCGTGGTGCAGAGATAGTTGCCCTTGCCGACGAGGACCGCGGCCTTGAAGTCGGCGTAGGGAGCGGTTTCGGGATCGGCGCGAAAGACGCGCCGGCAGAGGGGGATGTCCTTCTGGTCGAGCTGTTCCTGGAGCGCGATGGTGTGGGTGGAGACGATGAGCTGCCGCTTCTGATCGAAGGCGTGGACGATGCCGGGGAGGAGGTAGGCGAGGGACTTTCCGACGCCGGTGCCGGCCTCGAATACGAGCGGCGTATCGGAGGCGACCGCATCGGCGACCGCAGCCGCCATGCGGGCTTGCTGCGGGCGGTGTTCGAGGGAAAGGGCCTGATGAAGGATGCCCCCTTCGCCGAAGAGCTTCGCGGCGAGCTCGGGCGCGCGGACGGGCGGCGGCGCGGGAACGGCGTCGTCGTGGTCGGGCGGGAGAGCGTCGTTGTCGTCGCGCAGGCCGATCATGGCGGAACGCGGCAGCGTTGGCAGTGCGACGCCGAGCGCAAGCATCCGAGCCAGACGACGATTTTGTCACCCATTGGGTGACATTGCCCTCGGGGGTATCCTCTCTGAAAAATCTGCCGCCACGAAGTATTTGTCACCAAATTGGTGACAAAACCGGAAGCGGGCAGAGGCCAAGGTGGGGGGGACGGCGGGTAAGATGAGCGGCGGCTGGACGCAGGGCGGGGTGGTGGCAGGGTGGGGCCATGCAGATGTCTTGGACCGAAACGCTGGCGGAGTTCTTGCGCAACGAACCGGGGGTGGGCGCGGTGCGGCTCGATGCCGCCGCGCGGCGGGTACAGGTCGCCACGCTCGGCGTGGTGGATGCGGAGGCCCTGCGCGAGCGCCTGGAAGCCACGCTTGCCGCCATCGCGCCCGAACTCGAGGGCGGGACGGGTATCGGGACGGACGCGGGCGTGCCGCCGGGTTTCAAGCTCACGCGGGAAGAGGGGGTGGTTCAGCTCAGCGCACCGGGTTGCGAGACGGCGCCGAAATTCTGGCGATGGAAAGAGTACGAATGGCCGGCGGACGCGGAGGCGGACCAGGCCGGACAGGATCACGATCATGAGGAGGACTGGCGCGAACTCGCCGCCTACGCGGCCGGCTGCGGCGCGCTGGGCGCGGCGGCTTGGGCGGTGGGGCATTTCGGTTGGGGCCAGGCATGGCTGGTAAAAGTCCTCCAGGCCGGCGCTCTGCTGGCGGGCGGCTGGGACGCGGCGAAGGATTCGTGGGAAAACCTGCGCCGCGGAAAGCTCGAGATCCACTTTCTCATGCTCGCGGTGGCGGTCGGCGCGATGGCGATCGGCGCCTGGAGCGAGGCGGTGCTGCTCCTGTTTTTGTTTTCGGCCTCGGGCGCCATGGAGGCCTACGCCAACGAGCGGACACACCGGGAGGTGGACGCCTTGCTCAAGAGCGCGCCGAAACAGGCCACGCTGGTCGGCGTCGACGGGCGTGAACGGGTGGTTCAAGTGGACGAGGTCGGCATCGGCGACCTCGTACGCGTGCGACCGGGCGAGGCCTTTTGTGCGGACGGGATCGTGGAAAAAGGCGAGAGCAGCGCGGACGAATCGGCCCTGACCGGCGAATCGGTGCCGGTGGAGAAGGTCCGGGGGGCGCAGGTCTTCAGCGGCACGATCAACCTCGGCGGCGCGCTCGACTGGCGGGTGGCGCGGCTGCCTTCGGAAAGCACGCTGCAGAAGATCATCCGGCTGATCCACAGCGCGCAGAAGCTGCGCGCGCCGAGCCAGCGCTTCACCGACCGCTTCGGTACCGGCTACACCTACGCCGTGCTGGGGGGCAGCGCGGCGATGTTTCTCGTGTGGTGGCTGATGCTGGGCGTGCCGGCCTGGCGGGGCGGCGAGGGCGGGGCCTCGGCTTTCTACCGGGCCATGACGCTGCTCGTGGTGATGAGCCCCTGTGCGCTGGTCCTGTCGATCCCCTCGGCGATCCTGGCGGCGATCGCCTGGGGTGCGCGGAGGGGGGTGTTGTTTCGCGGCGGGGCGGCGATCGAGAAGCTGGCCGAGGTCGACGTGATCGCGCTCGACAAGACCGGAACGCTCACGACGGGCGAGCTCATGGTCGGGGCCTACGAGAGTTTTCCGCCCGGCCATGAGCGCGAGGTCATGGAACTGGCGTATGCGCTGGAGGCGCGTTCGGAGCATCCTCTGGCGCGCGCCATCGTATGCGACGCCCGGATGCGCGGCGTGGCGGAGCGCGAGATCGAGAATTTCGAGTCGTTGACCGGCCAGGGCGTGCGCGGCCGGCTGGGCGGTCGCGCGGTGATGCTCGGGCGCCGCGAACTGCTGGAAAAAGGCCCGCTCAAGGGTTGGGCGGAGAAGCTGCCCGGCGCGGCGGCGGAGTTCGCCGAGGTCTGGGTGGTGGGCAACGGTTTCCTCGGCCGCGTGCTGCTGAAGGACGCGATCCGGCGCGAGTCGGCGCCGGTGCTGGCGAAACTGGAGCGCGCGGGCCTCCGGACCGTGATGCTGACCGGAGACCGCCGCGCCACGGCGGAGGCCGTGGGGGCCGAACTTGGGCTCGACGAGGTGCGCGCGGGTCTGTCGCCCGTGCAAAAAGTGGCCGCGGTCACCGCGCTCAAGGAAGACGGGAAGCGGCGCGTGGCGATGGTGGGAGACGGCGTGAACGACGCGCCCTGCCTGGCGGCGGCGGACGTGGCCATCGCGATGGGGGCGCGCGGCAGCGACGCGGCCCTGGAGCAGGCGGAGATCGTGCTGATGAAGGATCGCATCGAGAACGTGTTCGCAGCCTACGCGCTCAGCCGGCGGGCGCGGACGGTGATCCGGCAAAACCTCGTCCTCGCGCTCGGCGTGGTGGGCGTGATGGCGGTGGCGACGATTTTCGGCCGCGTGCCGCTGGCGCTGGGCGTGGCCGCCCACGAGGGAAGCACGGTGCTGGTGTGCCTGAACTCGCTGCGGCTGCTGTTCGGCCGCGAGCCATGAGCGGAACGACGCCGAGGTCGCTTTTCCCGCGCAGCCGGTGGCGGCTGCCCTGCGCGGCCGCGGCTCTCGTTTTGCTGGCGCTCGCGGCCTATGCGCTTTGGCAGCCAGGGGACATCTTTACCGACGGGCGCCACGACCGCGCACGCAACGGCCTTTGGCTGGGGCACGCCTGGCTGGGCGACGATGCGTGGTTCTCGCGCAACGGGAAGACGGCCCAAATGGCGCGATATCGCGACGACGACGCGGTCCGTGCCCTGGCCTCGAAACTGGCGGCGCACGGGATCCGCGACGTCTATCCTCATCTATGCCCCGCGGAAAAATCGGGCGAGCTGCCCGGCGTGAGCGACGCGCAGGTGGAGCGTTTTCTCGACCGCTTCGCGATCGAGCACCGGGTGCTGCCGTGGGTCGGCGGGATCTTCGGCGAGTCGGCGCGGATCGAGGACCCGGCCTGGCGGAAGACCTTTTGCGAATCGATCCGCGCGCTGCTCACCGCGCATCCGCGACTGGCCGGAGTGCAGGTGAACGTGGAACCGTGCCCGAGCGGAAACGAGGCCTTCCTGGCGCTGCTGCGCGAACTGCGCGCCGCGATGCCGGCGGGGAAGATCCTCGCGGTGGCGGCTTATCCGCCCCCGACGGCGTGGCAGCCTGCGCGCGAGGTGCATTGGGAGGAGGCCTATTTCCGCGCGGTGGCGCGGGAGGCCGACCAGATGGCCGTGATGCTGTACGATACGGGAATCCGGTGGCGGAAACCTTACATGCATCTAATGGCCCGGTGGACGCGCGAGGTATTGGCCTGGGCGGAGGGTCGCGAAGTGCTGCTCGGCGTGCCGGCTTATGACGATGCGGGCACGGGCTGGCACAACCCGGAGGTCGAGAATCTCGAAACCGCGCTCGCCGGCGTGCACCGCGGGCTGGCGGATGGCGCGCCGGAGCATTTCGCCGGGGTGGCGATTTACAGCGAATGGGAGATGGATGCCGGCGAATGGGATTGTCTCGCCCGGCATTTTGGGCGGCGGGGCGGATCGATGTAAGCCCGGCCAGCGGCCGGGCCTACATTCTCCGACGGTTTACGCGGGCAGCGCGGCGCGGCGGAGGTCGAGGGTGTGGCGGCTTTCGGGCGGGAAATCGACCCGGGGGACGAAGCGCGACTGACCGACGGTGTGGGGCCAGGATTCCCAGCGTTCGGCGCGGCGGGCCTCGGCCTCGGCGGAGTCGGCGGGACGGTCGGGGTAGGGAACCGCGCGCGGATTCCACACGTGCCAGCGGGCGGCGGCGACGACCGTGAGTGTGCCTTTGTCCACCCATTCGACGAGTAGCGGGGCGTCGATCTGCCGGTGCGGTTGCAGCGCAGGATACAGGTAAAACGCGCGGTAGCGGATGCCGGCGGCGGCGCCGGAATCGGCGGGACGAAAGGCGCAGGGAAAGCCGTTCACGAGGAGCAGTCCCTGCTCGAGCGCGGCGGTATCGCTGACGTAGGCCTCGATGCGGTCCATGGAAGCGTCGACGGTGCGGGCGACGCCGCCGGCGTTGGGAGACTCGCCGAGGAGCGGCCAGGCTTCGAGGGCTTGGTGGAAGATCACGGAGAAGGCCAGTTCGCCGGCTTTGGAGCCGGGCGCGGCGCCCGGCGGACGCGGTTGTTTCGCGATAAGGTCGAAACGGCCGAGGGTGGGGAAGCGCCATTCCCAAAGCGGACGCAGCCAGGCGCTATCGAAGGGGATGCCGTGAACGCAGAGATCGGCGCAGACGGCTTCGAGATCGTCCCACACGAAGGAGGGCAGGAAGAATTTGTCGTGAAGCTCGCCGTTCCAACGGACGAAGGGCGCGGAGATGGGAGCGGCGGCGAGGCGGGCGATGATGGCGCGGACGAACAGGGCGGCGAGGCTCTGACCGGCGGCCTCGGGATGGGTTTCGAAGGCCCGGAACTCGATCAGGCCCAGGCGACCGTTGCCGGCGAAGGGATTCCACAGTTTGTCCACGCTGATTTCGGCGCGGTGGGTGTTACCCGAGCGGTCCATGAGGAGGTCGCGGAAGAGGAGGTCGTAGAGCTGGAGGTTCCAGGGCGAGCCGAGGCGGGCGGCGCCATCGCAGGCGATCTCGAGCTCGTAGAGCGCCTCGTAGGTGCTCTCGTCGATGCGCGGGGCCTGCGAGCTCGGCCCCATGTAGAGCCCGGTGAAGGCGTAGCTCAGGGCGGGGTGATGCTGAAAATACCGGATGACGGAGGGCAGGAGCGACGGGTGAAGGAAGAAGGGCGACTGCTCCGGGGCCGGGCCGCCGAAAACGAGATGCGCACCGCCGCCGGTGCCGACCTCGCGACCGTTGAGCTGGAGCTTGCGCGCACAGAGGCCGGCGTCGGTCGCGGCGGCATAGAGCAGGCGCATCTGCTCGTCGTAGGCGCGCCAGTCGGCACAGGGCTCCAGGTTGACCTCGATGACTCCCGGATCGGAGGCGAAGCCGACGGTGGGCAGGCGAAGGGCGTCGTAGGGCGGGGCATAACCGGCGAGGACGATGCCCTGCAGGGCACATTTTTCCACGGCCTCCTCGATGGCCCGGATGAGCGCCACGTAGCTATCATGCAGGAGCGGCGGGATAAAAAGAGTGATGGAGCCTTCGTGCAGCTCGGCGGTGAGGGCGCGTCGAAGGCGGGCCTCGGAGAAGCGGGCGAGCGGGAGGCGGAGGCCTGCCAGGCTGTCTCCAGGGACGAGGGCAACGGGAGCGCCGCCAAGCTCGGAGGCCCAGTCGTCGCTGCGCCAGACGCCGTCGACGTGGTCGAGCGGCACGACCCAGCCGGCGGCGCGGTCGGGCGTGTCGGCTTCCGCCACGGGGAGGGCGGAGGCGGGCGGGAGACCGAGGCGGGCAAGAAGGGCCTCGATGAGGCGGGTGGCGTCGGCGAGGCCGTGCGCACCGGGTTCGCCATCGGATTTCAGACGGCGTTGATCGCGCCAGAGCGGTTGACCGGGAGAGCCGGGGAGCCATTGCAGGAGGAGGCACCAGCGCGGAAGCGGTTCGCCTGGGTAGTGTTTGCCGGCAGTTTCGAGAATGACCGCTCCCGGGCGGGCACGGGCGATGAGGGCGTGGGCGAAGCGGCGGGCGCGACCGAGCTTGGTCGGACCGAGCGCGGCGGTATTCCATTCGGCGCCCTCGGGACGGAGGGGAACAAAGGTCGGCTCGCCTCCCATGGTAAGGACGACACCGGCCTGGGCGAGGGTGCGTTCGACGGCGGTGGCGCAGGTGTCGAGGGCAGGATCGGGGGTGACGAGGCTCATGCGACGGGAGCGGAGACGGGAGTGGGTTCGAGGCGTTCGACCACGACATCGGCATGAAGTCGTGAGGAAACGGGCGTGGGGGAATAGATGGTTCCCTGGATGGGGTTCACCGCCTCGGCCTGGGCGGCGTGGGCGACCGGGATGAAGTTTTCGTCGCACCAGATGCCGTGGGTCGGATCCAGGCCGCGCCAGCCGCCGCCGGGGAGGTAGACCTCGGCCCAGGCATGCATGGCGCCGACGGTGCGCTGGTTGTCGCCGGGCGGGGCGAACATGTAGCCACTGACGAAACGTGCGGCGAGGCCGAGGCTGCGGACCAGTTCAACGAAGAGCACGGCGTAGTCGCGGCAGGCGCCACCGCCGAGATCGAGGGTGACGGTGGAGGGCTGGATGCCGCGTTCCTCGCGCCGGGTGTAGCGCAGGCTTTGGTAGAGGAGCGTGTTCAGGGCCGTGAGGTAGGCAACGGTATCGCTGGGGCGGTCGATGAAGTGTTCGTCGAGCCAGGCGCGGAGGCGGGCCTGGGTGTCGTCGAAGGGCGGAGCGAGATAGGGTCCCAGGGCGAAGGCGAAGACCGGCTCGTATTCGAAGGGAAACGCCGAGGCGTAGGGCTTGAGGATAAAGTCGAAGGGATTGGTCAGGGTCTGCTCGACTTCGAATTCGGAACGGATGTTGAGGCAGGCGGCGCGTTCCCAGAAGTGCGCCCAGGCGAAGCTGTTGTCGTAGGCGTCGCGGACGTGGGAAAGCTTCGCCTCGGGCTGGACGGAGAGGCGGTGGAAAAGCAGGCGTTGCTGGGCGAATTCGCGCGGGCGCAGGTACAGGAGGTGCGGCGAAAAACCCACCTCGTGGTCGTATTCGTAGCGGGTCAGGTGCGAGACGCGTAGCTTCATGCGGGGGAGGTGTCTAGCACCCGGCCTGCCAAAGCAAGCGCCGCAGGCCGGGAACCCAACCGGGCCCTTGCGGGGACGGCGATCCGTCGTCTGATAGTTTTCTGCCGATGGCCAAGCGCGTCTCCCCGTCTTCCGCCGAGGACCGGCCCGTCCTCGCCGCCCTGCATCCCGAACTGGGCGCTTGGATGCGCGGACGCTTTGGCGGGCTCTCTCCGGCGCAAGAGGCCACGCTGCCCGGGATCCTCGCCGGCCGCTCGACCCTGCTCTCTTCGCCGACCGGCAGCGGCAAAACCCTGGCGGCTTTCCTCGGCATTTTCGACCACCTGGGCCGCACCCGGGACCGCGGCGAGCTGCCGGCGGGTATCGTCGCGGTCTATGTCTCGCCGCTGCGGGCCCTGGCCTACGATTTGCGGAAAAATCTCCAGGCTCCGCTGGACGAGCTGGGCTGGGCCTTCGTGCGGGTCGGCACGCGCACCGGCGACACGACCGCGGCGGAGCGCGCGGCGCAGAAACGGAAGCCACCGCACATTCTGGTGACGACCCCGGAAAGCCTCACCCTGCTGCTGAGCCAGCCTTCCTGGCTGCCGCTGTTCAAAAACACCCGCTACCTGATCGTCGACGAACTCCATGCCCTGGCGGAGAACAAGCGCGGCGCCCTCCTCATGGTCAGCGCCGAACGGCTGGAGGAACTGGTCCGGCGGCCGGGCGAGGCAAACGGAAACGCCGTCCCATCTGCCGGCGCCAGCCTGGTCCGCATCGGCCTTTCGGCCACTGTCGCGCCGCTCGGGCTGGTGGCCGAGTATCTGACCGGGCCGGGGCGGCCCTGCCGGGTCGTCGAGGTGGGCGGGCGCAAGCCGGCCCGCATCGAGGTGTTTTCGCCGCTGCGCGCCAATCCGTATCCACCGGCGGGTTACACCGCGACGCGGGTGCTGCGCGAGCTCGGCGAGGTCCTGCGCGCGAAGCGGACCACGCTCATCTTCACCAACACCCGCAGCGGCGCCGAGACCATCGGGGTGCGCCTTAAGGAGATCCTGCCCGAACTCGCGCCGCAGATCGAGGTGCACCACGCCTCGCTCGACCGCGCCATCCGGCTGGAGGTGGAGGACCGGCTGAAACGCGGCGAACTGCGCGCGGTGGTCTGTTCAACCTCGCTGGAGATGGGCATCGACATCGGCTCGATCGACCTCGTGGTGATGGTCTCGGCGCCGAAGGGCGTCAGCCGCGCGCTCCAGCGTCTCGGCCGCTCGGGCCACTCGCTGGGCGAGACCAGCCATGGCCTGCTCGTGGCGAGCAACATCAACGATCTGGCCGAGTGCATCGCCACCGCCCGCCTGATGGACCGGCGTCAACTCGACCCGGTGCGGCTGCCGGAGGCGCCGCTGGACGTGCTGGCGCAGCAACTGGTGGGCCTGGCGCTGATCGGGCCGGTCACGGCGGAAGAAGCCTTCGCGCTGGTGCGTCGCAGCCAGCCCTTCGCCACGCTGACGCGGGAACGTTTCGACCGCGTGCTGCGTTATCTCCAGGGCGGCGGCGTGTCGCTGGAGCGGCAATACCGGTCGGTCTTCGGCAAGCTCCGCGTCGAGGAGGGCCTACTGACGCCGGCCGCGCCGCGCGTGGCGCGGGATTATTACCAGAACGTCGGCACCATCACGGCCGACGAGATGGTGCAGGTGAAGCTGAAGCGCCGCAACCTGGGCACGGTCGAGGAGTCGTTCATGAAACGCCTGCGGCCGGGCGACGTGTTCGTGCTCAACGGACGCTGCGTGCGGCTGGTCGACACCCATCTGCTCAGCGCCCGGGTGGTGGAGGCGAAGTCGGCCCTGCCGACCGTGCCGCGCTGGAACGCGGCGAAGATGCCCCTGGCCAGCGGCGTGGCCGCCGAGGTCGCGCATCTGCGCACCGTGCTGGCGGAGAAACTGCGCGGCCCGGATTCGGAGGCCGCCGGCGCGGCGGCGGGCGCGTGGCTGATCGAGACCTACGATCTCTCGCGCGGAAACGCGGAGGCGCTGGTGCGGCATTTCCTGCTTCAGGCGCGGGCCTCGGCGATTCCCACGGAGG
Source organism: uncultured Akkermansia sp. (assembly GCA_966250295.1). Taxonomy (GTDB): domain Bacteria; phylum Verrucomicrobiota; class Verrucomicrobiia; order Opitutales; family Opitutaceae; genus IMCC26134_A. Next base: position 17,671 of record CBINGR010000036.1, read on the forward strand.
GGTTTTTCCTGGTGGAGCGTTTCCCCGAGGGCGGGCACCGCCACTACTTTTTTCACTCGCTGCTCGGGCGCGCGGCCAACGATGCGCTTTCCCGGATCATCGCGCAACGCGTGCAGGCGGCGAAGGGCGGCAACGCGCTGGTGACGATCGACGACTATGGCTTCATGCTGACGCTGCTGCCCTTCCAGGACATGGACGAGACGGAGTGGCGCGCGTTGTTCCGGCGCGACGGCGCGGAGGAGGCCCTGCGGGTGGCGCTGGCCGACGCGCCGTTGGTGCGCTGGCAGTTCCGCGTGGCCGCGCAAACGGGGCTCATGGTGCCGCGGCGGGTGCGCGGAGCGGAGCGCGGCGGGCGTTCGCTCCAATGGAGCTCGGAGGTGATCTTCGACGTGCTGCGCCGGCACGAGCCGGACCATCCGCTGCTGGCCGAGGCCTATGCGGAGGCGACGCTGCGGTTTTTGGACCTGCCGCGCGCGCTGGATTTTCTGGACCGTGTCTCGGCCATGCCCTGGAAGCTGCTCACGCTGGACCGGGTGAGCCCTTTTTCCTTCGGCATCTACGTGAGCAAGATACGGGAGACGCTCACGCTCGAGGATCCCGAGGTTACGATCGAGCGCTTGTTCCACTCGATGTACGGCCCGCTGGCGGATGCGCTGCCGCCGGTGCCGGTCCCGCCTTCCGCGGCCGCGCTCTCGTCATGATCCGCGCCGAATTGCAGCCGGGGGTGTGGCTCGATGCACGCCGCGGAGTATTTTTCGAGGCGCCGCGGCTGCTGGTCGTGAGCGACCTGCACTGGGGCTATGCCGAGAGCCACCGCGCGCGAGGCAACCTGCTGCCCGACTGGGGCGACGAGGAGATCGCGCGCACCCTTGGCGCGCTGATCGCGGACTACCGTCCGGCGGAAATGCTCTGGCTGGGGGATTCGTTGCACACGCTGGCGGGCCGGTCGGCGGCGGAGCGTTTTCTGGCGTCGTCGCCGGTGCCGGTCACGGTGCTGGCGGGCAATCACGATGCGGGGTGGGCGGCGGCCGCGGGCGGACGGCTGGCGTTACGCGACGGTTTCGCCTTTCACCACGGGGACCTCGCGGCGGAGCTGCCGTCCGGCGTGGTGGAGGTGATCGGGCACCATCACCCGGCCTTTCACTGGTGGGACGGGGCGGGGGCGCGGCTGAAGGTTCCCGCGCTGGTGTGGAGCAGGCGCCGGCTGATTCTGCCGGCCTTTTCGCCCTGGGCGGCGGGCGTGCCTTGGAACGAGCGGCTGAAGACCGGCGAGCGGCTCTGGGTGGTCGCGCCGCGGCGGGTGTTTGCGGTTCCCGGAGTTTAGCGAACTGACGCCACACTGGGGGATCCGCCGCAAGAAAGAAGGTTGGCAGACGGACCCGGCGGGCTTTGCTTCGCGGCGCGCGATGCAGCCGAACGACGTTAATCTTTATCTGGTGGGGTTCATGGGCACGGGAAAGACCACGGTGTCGCGCATCGTGGCGGCCCGGCTGGGTCACCGCTGGCTGGACAGCGACCACGAGATCGAGCGCCTGCAGGGGCGGCCGATCGCGGACATCTTCGCGACCGACGGCGAGGCGGCCTTCCGCAAGATGGAGCGGGACTTCATCGAGACGGGGCATCCGCCGGAGCGCACGGTCGTGGCCTGCGGCGGCGGTCTGGTGGTGCAGCCGGGCATGCGGGAGACTTTGCAGAAGCGCGGGGTCGTGATCTGCCTGCACGCGACGGTGGAGACCATCCTGCGCCGCACGGCGGGCAATCGCGCGCGCCCCCTGCTCAACGTGGAGGATCCGGAGGAGCGCATCCGGAAGCTCTATGCGGCCCGCGAGCCGATCTACCGGCTCTCCGGCAGCGTGATCCTGACCGACAACCGTCCGCAGATCGACGTGGTGCAGCATGTGTTGCGCGTCTACCGGCGGGACGCGGAGGACTTTTTGAAGGCGCGCGGTTTGTGGCGGCGGGATGGGGCGGGGGCCAAGCGGGCCTGAAGCCCGAGCAGGCGCGTGGGGTGGATATGGCGGCGACGGTGAAAACGCTCGACCAGACGGGCGCGGAGCGGGTGCGGGCGCGGCTGTGCGCGCTGGGTTTCGATGCGGTGCGCTTTGCGCGGGCGGAGCCTTTGTTCGGCCCGGGGCTGAAGGCCTGGCTTGCGGCGGGCAACCACGCCGACATGGGTTGGCTGGAGCGCGGGGCCGACAAGCGTGGGGACCCGGATCTGGTGCTGCCGGGCGTGCGCACGGTGATCATGCTGGGGGTGAACTACGGCACGGAATCGGGGCCGGCGGAAGCGGGGGCCGGGCCGGCCTGGGCGCGGTATGCGCGGTATTCGGATTACCACGACACCATCGTCGCGGCGCTGGCGGAGGCGGGCCGCGTGCTGGAGGAGGAGGGAGGCATCGGCCCGGGGGATCACCGTTATTACGTGGACACCGGGCCGGTGCTGGAGCGCGGCTGGGCGGCGCGATCGGGGCTCGGGTTCACGGGGAAAAACGCCATGCTGATCTCGCGCGAGTTCGGCAACTGGATGTTTCTCGCGAGCATGCTCACGCGGCTGGAACTGCCGGCGGACGCGCCGCTGCCGGGGCGGGCGCCGGTGGGCACGCACGCGGGGCAGCTCTGCGGAAAGTGCACGCGTTGCCTGGACGCCTGCCCGACGGACGCTTTCGCCGCGCCGGGAGTGGTGGACGCGCGACGCTGCGTGGCCTACCAGACGATCGAAAACAAGGGCGTGATTCCCCGCGAGTTGCGGGCGGGGATCGGCAACCGGATCTACGGCTGCGACACCTGCCTGGAGGTGTGCCCATGGAACCGTTTTGCGCAGGCGAGCCGGGAGGTGCTGATCAAGGCGCGGCCGGAAATCAGGCAACTGACGCTGGCGGAAGTGCTGGAGCTGACGCCGATGCGCTTCGCGGAGGTTTTTCGAAAGACGCCGATCAAGCGGACGAAGCTGGCCGGCCTCCTGCGCAATGCCTGCGTGGTGGCGGGCAACACGGGCGCGGTCGAGTGCGTGCCGCGGCTGGCGCGGCTGGCGGATGCGGGCGGCGGAGCGGAGGGCACAGCGGGGACTTTTCCTCCGCTGGTGCGGGCGCATGCAGTCTGGGCGCTGGCGCGGCTGGGCCAGCAGACGCGATTGCACGAACTGCGGCCGGCGGAGACCGATCCGCTGGTGCTGGCCGAATACGCGGCGGAGGGGATCGTTTTAGATATCCAGAATCGAAGAACCACAGACGGCGCAGACTTACACAGATTATAGGTAAAGCTGAGCGATGTCTTTATTTGTGACCGTCTGTGCGATCTGTGGTTAATAATCACGTTTCCTACGCGAAACGCGCGTTCATCAGCGAGGCGAAGGCGGCCGGCGGGCGCACGGGGCGGCCGGACTTGTCGATGAAGACGTGAACGGTGTGGCCGGAGGCGAGTTTTTCTTCGCCGCGAAACAACTCGTAGTCGATGCGAAGGCGCAACGCGGGTTTTTCGCGGATCATGGCGTGGATCGTCACGGTGTCGGCGTAGTGCGCGGGACGGTGGTAACGAAGGTTCACCTCGATCACCGGCAGGAAAAAGCCCTCCTTTTCCAACTCGCGGTAGGGCAGGCCCTCGGCGGCGAGCAGGGCGGTGCGGGCGACCTCCAGCCAGGGCAGGTAGCTGCCGTGATACACGACACCCATCATATCGGTCTCGGAGTAGCGGACTTCGATCTGGCTGCGGTGTTCGAGCATGGGCAAAAGCTGGCGCGGGCGGGGGGCGGGGCGCAAGGGGAGGCTTGCACGGCGGGCCAAGTCGCGAACAGTTTGCCGGGCATGACGCAACCCCTTCGCCGAGTGCTCCTGATCGACGACGACCGTGGCCAGGCGCGCATCGTGGATGCCGCTTTCAACAAATTCGCGGGCGAGAAATTCGAGCTGCACTGGGCTCCGAGCTACGACGACGGCCTGCTGGCCCTGCGCGAGGGCGATTTTACCGCCTGCCTGCTCGACTACCAGCTCGGGGAGCGTGACGGGCTTGAACTGCTGCGCGAGGCCGTGAAGCACGGCGTGACCACGCCGGTGATTTTCCTGACGAGCGAGACTTCCGGCGACGTGGACACGCAGGCCTTGCATGCGGGAGCGCTGGACTACCTGGTCAAGTTCGAGATCAGCCCGCGCGGGCTGGAGCGCTCGCTACGCTATACGCTGCGGTTGCACGAGATGCTGACCGAGCTGCGCCGGCTCGCGACGCGCGACATGCTGACGACCCTGTTCAACCGCCGCGAGGGGGTGCGCCTGCTGGAGCGCGAGGTCGAGCGTTCACGGCAGCATGGACGGCAGCTTTCGGTGCTGCTGATCGACATCGATAATTTCAAGGGCGTGAACGACTCGCTCGGCCACGCCGGCGGCGACCGCATGCTCGCGGCGGTGGCGCAAAAGATCCGCGCGGCCGTGCGCGAGGTGGACACGGTGGTCCGCTGGGGCGGCGACGAATTCGCGGTGTGGCTGCCGGAGCAGGAAGCGGTGAGCGCCCGGCATTCCGGGGAAGACATCGTGACGGCGGTGCGCGAACTGGGCTGCACGGTCTCGATCGGGGTCGCGCAATGGAATACCAGCCGCGCCGACGCAGCCGACCTGCTGGCTGCGGCGGACAAGGCACTTTACGAGGCGAAGGCCGCGGGACGTAACCGCGTGGGCTGAGGGCGACACCAGGCAGCCTTTCGCGATTTTGACAGAGGTAGGGCGGGACCGCTGGGCCCGCCGAAGCGTGGCGGCGTGCCCAGCGGTCCCGCCCTACCTTCACTTCGCGGCAAACGGGCTCAGGGCTTGGTGCGGGGGAGCACCTCGACGGGGCGGCGCTTCGGCAGGGGGAGGCCGGGATCGAGGGCGAAGGAGGGGTGCGGGGGCTGGTTGTAGGCGACATTCTGCCAGGCGATCGCGCAGCGGTATTGCGGGTCCTGCATGAGCGTGACCATGCGATACTTGGTGGGAATGGGGCTGGTGTAGATGTGCAGGGCGGAACCGTCGAGGGTGCGCCAGACGATCTCTTCGCGCCAGTCGCCCCAGAGGTCGGCGCTGAGGACCGGCGTGGCTTTGGTGCCGTTGCTGGAAATGCACTCGTGGGCGGTGAGGAGGCGGTCCGGCTGCTGGGTCTGCCAGTTCCACTTGGCCACGAAGTTCTGGTCGAGCAACTCGCGCAGAAGGTCGCCGTCCCACCATACGGCGAAGTTGGCGGGGAGGTTTTTCGGGCGTTCGCCGATATCGGTGCCGTCGGCGGCGAACATGCGGCTCATGCCCGATCCGATCCCCCAGCATTCGCTGCCGGGAAAACGCGGATCGATGTTGATGGCCACGCCGCGGCCGGGGCCCTCGCCCTTGTCGCCGCCGGCCTCGTCGGCGTGAACGGAGGGAACGGTGAAGATGGGGCGGCCGGTGGCGCCGTCGCGGAGCGAGTAGCCCTGCTTGTCGAAACGTTCCTGGATGTCGAAGATCTCGAGGCCGGGATTGCTCCAGCTGAGATCGGAGACGTGGAGCGCGTCGCCGTGACCCCAGCCGGTGGAGTAGAGGCCCTTGCCGTCGTCGTCGATGACCATGGCGCCGTAGACGATCTCGTCGCGGCCGTCATTGTCCACGTCGGCGACGGAGAGCTGGTGGTTGCCCTGGCCGGCGTAGGCGCGGTTGGTCTCGGGGCCGGCGGCGCTGTCGAAGAACCAGCGCTTGTGGAGCTTGCGATCGCGCAGGTCCCAGGCGGCGAGGGTGGTGCGGGTGTAGTAGCCGCGGGCCATGATCAGGCTGGGGTGGGTGCCGTCGAGGTAGGCGACGCCGGCGACGAAGCGGTCGGAGCGGTTGCCGTTGCCGTCGCCCCAGATCTCCTTGAGTTCGTCGCGGGTGGGATTGAGCGGATTGGTCGGATGACGGGCGGGCAGGTAGTCGACGGTGTCGATGGCGGCGCCGGTGAAGCCGTCGAAGACGGTGAGGAACTCGGGGCCGGCGAGGACGTGGCCGCGGTCGTTCACGTAGTTGGCATTCGGGTCGCCGATGACCTTGCCGAGGGCATCGGTGGTGCCGTCGGCGGTCTTACAGGCGAGTTCGGCGCGGCCGTCGCCGTCGAAGTCGTAGACGATGAACTGGGTGTAGTGTGCGCCGGCGCGGATGTTCTTTCCTAGGTTGATCTCCCAGAGGAGTTTTCCGTCGAGGCGGTAGGCTTGGAGGATGGGCGCGTCGGTGACGCCGCTCTTGGAGTTGTCCTGGTGGCGGCCGGCCTGCATGAGGACGATCTCGTAGTCGCCGTCGCCATCGAGGTCGCCGGCGGAGGCCTCGAGCGGCTCGTAGCCGGGCGGGTTGATGAGCGGGATCGAATGATAGGGCAGGGGCGGGGCGCCGGCAGCCAGGCTGACAGGGCGGGAGTCGGCCTGTTCGACGCCGTTGACCACGGCCCGCACGAAGTAGGTGGTGGGGTAACGGAGGGCCGGCGCGGCATCGACCAGCCAGGTGACGTCGGAGATCGGGAAGGCGTTCAACCGCACGGTGTCGGCGGGGGTGTCGGGCGTGGAGGCGAAGGCCCCGAAGTCGATGGGCTTGGCACCGGCGGGCAGGGTGGTGGTGCGGTAGACGTTGAAGACGACGTCGGCGGGATCGTCGGCGAGCAGGCGCCAGGAGAGGAAAACCTTGCCATCCGCCTGGCGGACGGCGGTGAGGCCGCGGCCGAGGTTTTCAACTTGGGGAATGGCCTGGGCGGCGATCGGAGCGAGCGCGAGACCCAGGAGAGCGAGGGCGGGGGGCAGGTGCATAGGGTATAAAAGGAGAACCACGCCGAATGGTTCGCGAAAGGCGATTCCGGCGCGAGTTGACTGTATGACGCGCCGGTCCGGCCGCGGATACACTGCAGGATTCTGACGGTCCGATCCGCATCCGCTCGCGCTGCGCGCCTGCCGCGGGCGAGGGTGGCGCCTGCCCCTCGAACCCCATGCGTTTCCCCGCCCTTGCCCTGGTTTGCGCCGCTCTGTGCTCCGCCGCATTCGCCGCGGAAAGCGAACTCGGCCGCCGTTATCCCTCCGAGATGCGCTCTCTCACCGACCGCGTGACCGGCCGGCCGCTCGTCGCGCTGACCACGGCCGCGAGCAACGACATGAAAAACTACCAGACGCACCCGCAGTGGGCGGCGGACGGGGTGCACATCATCTTCCGGTCGGGCGACCGCAATCCCTCGCGCACGCAGCAGGCCTACGCGGTGAACGAGATCACGGGCGACATCGTCCAGCTCACCGAAGGGGCGGACACCGACAACTACAGCCTCAACGTCGCGCGGCTTAGCAACCGGCTCTACTACCTCCGCGGCAAACGCGATGTCGGGGAGCAGCGCCTGATGGAGCTGGAGCTCACGCCGCTGCTCGCCGACAGCGCCGCCGGCACGCTGAAATCCGCCGCGACCTACGAGCGCCTGGTGGCGACGCTGCCGGCGGATTACCGCGGCGCGGGCGGTTTCACCCTCGATGCGGATGAGAAGACCGCCTACTTCGGAGTGCGTTACGCGGATGCCCCGCCGCGCGAGCCGGGCAAACCCATCCCGCAGGTGCCGAGCGGCATCACGGCCGTGGATCTGGCCACCGGGGCCTACCGCAAGGTCATCGACACGCCCTTCCTCATGGGCCACGTGCAGGCCAGCCCCTGGGTCCCGGGCGAGATCCTTTACTGCAACGAGACCGGCGGGGACGCCCCCCAGCGGATGTGGATCGTGCGCGCCGACGGCAGCGGCAACCGCCCGCTCTTCGCCGAACAGCCTTCGGACTGGGTGACGCACGAGGTGTTCGTCGACAAGGACACCGTGCTCTTCAACCTCATGGGCCACACGCCCGCGCTGCGTCGGCGGCCGACCGGCATCATGGCGATCAATCTCCGCAACGACGACGTGCTGCCCCTCGGCCAGACGGCGCGCGGCCAGGGTTTCTGGCATTGCAACGGCACGCCCGACGGACGCTGGGCGGTGGGCGACAACTTCGACGGCGAGGTTTTCCTGATCAAGCGTCGGACGGGCGAGATCCGCCTCGTCTCGACCGGACACCTGATGAAGCCCGACCACACCCATCCCAATTTCAGCCCCGACGGCACCCGCATCCTGGTGCAGTCCGGCATGCTTTCCAGCGGCAAGAGCCTCGACCTGATGATCATCCCCGTGCCCGAGACGGCGACGGAGTGAAGGCCGGCGATCGTCCGCAGGCTCTAATGTGAGCGTGAGGGCGCGCTTGAGCCGAAGGGTCCGCCGGTCCCTGCTTCCCCCTTTCCCCTTTTCCTTCGCATGTCCCCGCTCTTCGACCTCACCGACCGTGTCTATCTCGTGACCGGCGCCACCGGCGCGCTGGCCGGCTCCGCCGCCGACTATCTGGCCGCCCAGGGGGCGCGCGTCGTCTACCTCGGGCGCTCCCGGGAAAAACTCGACGCCACCCTCGCGCGCTGCCGCGCCCGTACTCCGGGTGCGCAGGTGCTCGGCCTCGTCGCCGACGTGCTCGACCGCCCCGCGCTGGAGGCCGCGCGCGAGGAAGTCTTGAAAAAATGGGGGCACATCGACGGCCTCCTCAACGGCGCCGGTGGCAACATGCCGGGCGCGACCATCTCGCCGGACAAGACTTTCGCCGACCTCGACTTCGCGGCCTTCGAGCAGGTCGTGGACCTGAACCTGCACGGCACGGTGCTGCCGACCCTGGTCTTCGCGCCGGCGATGGTGAAGGGCGGACGTGGCGCGGTGGTGAACTATTCCTCGGTGTCCGCCCCGGCGGCGGTGACGCGCGTGGTGGGCTACGGCGCAGCCAAGGCCGCGGTGGACAACTTCACCCGCTGGCTGGCGGTGGAGATGGCGCGGCGCACGGCGGGCGCGGTGCGGGTCAATGCCCTCATGCCGGGCTTCTTCCTCGGCGAGCAGAACCGCCGCCTGCTGACCAACGAGGACGGCTCGCTCACGGAGCGCGGCCGGCTGATCATCCAGAACACCCCCTTCGGCCGCTTCGGCGAGGCCGACGAGCTGCATGGCGCGGTGCATTACCTGCTCGCGGACGCCTCGCGCTTCGTCACCGGCAGCATCCTCGCGGTCGACGGCGGCTTCAGCGTGTTCTCCGGGGTATAGCCGGGGGCGAACGACGAATTCGGATTTTTAACGCGAAGACGCGAAGGAGCGCAAAGGCCGCAAAGGTTTCGATCCATCGATGATCCGATGCCTTTATCTGCGCTCATCTGCGCCATCTGCGGTTAAAATCCGAACACCGGCTTTCTGTTTTGCGGTCTTCGGTTCGTCCTTCGCGTCAGTATCAGTTTCCGCCTTTCCCGCATGAACATCACCCATTCTGAACTGCACCTGCCCGAGGAGGCGTTTCGCTGGTTCGGCCCCGCCGATCCGGTGCCGCTGGCGCACATCCGCCAGGCGGGCGCCTCGGCGATCTTTTCCTCGCTGCACCAGATCCCTTACGGCGAGCTCTGGCCGCGCGAGGCGATCCGGGAAAGGCGCGAGACGATCGAGGCTGCTGGCCTGCGCTGGAGCGTGGTCGAATCCGTGCCGGTGCACGAGGACATCAAGACCGGGCGCGGCGATCTCGCGCGGCTCTTCCACAACTATCGCGAGACCCTGCGCCATCTCGCGGCCGAGGGCATCACCACGGTCGTCTACAACTTCATGCCGGTGCTGGACTGGGTGCGCACGGAGATGCGCCACGTGCTGCCCGACGGCTCGGAGTGCCTGCTCTTCAACCCCGCCCGCTTCTCCGCGTTCGAGCTGCACGCGCTGCGCCGGCCCGGCGCGGAGGCCGACTACACGGCGGAGCAGGTCGAACGCGGCACCGCCTGGTGGAAGGGCCTGGACGACACGGCCCGCGACCGCTTCGTGCGCAGCATCATCGACGTTTTTCCCGGCGTTAAATGGGGACTCTCGCTTGACGCCATCCGCGCCATGCTTGCCCGCTACGAAGGCATCGGGACGGAGCAGCTGACCAAAAACCTGACTCGTTTCCTCGAGGCGGTGATCCCGACGGCGGCCGGGCTCGGCGTGCGGATGGCGATTCATCCCGACGACCCGCCCTTTCCGGTGCTCGGGCTGCCGCGCATCGTTTCCACGGAGGCGCAGATCGCGACGCTCTTCACGGCGGTGGACGACTCGGCGAACGGGCTTTGTTACTGCACCGGTTCGCTGAGCGCGCGGCCGGACAACGACCTGCCGGGGATGGCCCGGCGCTTCGCTTCGCGCATTCATGCGGCGCATCTGCGCAGTACCCAGCGGCTGCCCGACGGGACTTTCTTCGAGGCGGACCACCTCGCTGGCTCGGTGGACATGCCGGCGGTGGCGCGGGTGCTGCTCGACGAGCAGGCGCGCCGCCGCTCGGTGGGGCGCGCGGACTGGCGACTGCCCTTCCGGCCGGATCACGGCCACGTGATGATGGACGACCTGGGCAAGCCCGACGGCATCACGCCCGGCTATTCGTGCATCGGCCGCATGCGGGGGCTGGCCGAGCTGCGCGGCCTGATGCTCGGCCTGCGCCACGCGGAGCTGGCGGGCGGAGCTTGAAGTCTATGGAGTGCGGCGACGCGTCGCCGCATTTGACCGGCCGCCTCGGCTGCCTGCACGGCGGAGCGGTGCGTCGTGCCGCCCCGTCCAAGGCGGCGACATGTCGCCGCACTCCATCGGGGGAGTTCAGTCCTTGATCACGGGCCAGCCGTCCTCGGTCCAGCCGAGGCGGCGGAGCGCGAGGGTGGGAGCGCCGTCGTCGGTGCCGTCGTAGAAATGGACGCTGACCCATTCCTGGTCGCCGTCGTGCAGGATGCCCACGTGGCCCGGGCCGATGAAATCGCCCTCGGGGCCGAGGAACTCGCGGCCCCCGTCCTTGCGAAGGTCCCGCCCTTGGTCGTCGAGATAGGGGCCGGTGACGGAACGGCTGCGTCCGACGCGCACGCGGTAGGTACTGTCCTTGCCCCGGCAGCAGAGGCCCTCGTTGACAAAAAGGTAGTAGTAATCGTCGCGCCGGTGGAGCGCGGGTGCCTCGATCTCGCGGGACCAGGCGAGCTGGAGCGGCGGAGTCTCGTCGAGGCGCAGGCCGGTGACGGGATCGAGCTCGATGAGGAAGATCCCGCCCCAGAAGGAGCCGAAGGCCATCCAGAGCCGGCCCTTGTCGAGCAGGAGGGCTGGGTCGATCGCGTTGTAGTTATTACCTCGGCCGGAGCGGATGACGATGCCGCGGTCGGTCCATTGGTGTCGGGGATTGGCGGGATCGAGTGCGGGAGAGGTGGCGAGCGCGATGGCCGAGGTGTTTTTACCGAACTCGGAGACCGAGTAATAAAGGTGGTAGAGGTTGCCGACGCGGACGATGTCCGGCGCCCAGTAGTGGTGCCGCTGGTTGCCGGGGGCGACCTCGAGGGCCCAGCGTGGCGGCTCGTCGAATACCGGCTCGCGGTGTTTCCAGGTTTTCAGGTCGGTCGAGGATGCGGTGGAAACCTTGCGTCCAGTGGCGAAGAGCCACCAGACGCCGTCTTCCTGGACGATGGTGGAGGGATCGTGGGTGCGCAGATCGCGCCGGCCCTTGGGTTCGGCGGCGGGAGCGGAGGCCGTGTCGGGGGATGAAGCCGGAGCGGGCTTGGCGGCAGGCGCGGCGTCGGCGGCGGGAGCGGACAAAGCCGGCTCTGCGGCGGGGGAAAACGAGGCGAAGGCGAACAGGGGAAAGAGAGCGAGAAGAGAACGGTTCATAACGGGGGCGAGACGACTGAACGCGAGGGGCATCGCGATCACAAGTCAGGCGGCCGTCGGGGGCGAGCACGAGTTCGGTTACATGCCGGGTACTACGATTCGAAATATCCGGGTATTGTTCGCCTTGCGGGCTTGCCCTCCGCCTTCAGTGGCGTGGGGCCTAGGCCGGCGGGGCAAGGTGAATGCCGGCCGGGGTGTTGCGGTCGCAACTCAGCCTGCCATCGGAACCCAGGACGAGCTCGGCGACGTGAATGGTGCTGCGGCGGAGATTCGCGCCGGGAGCAGGCTCGACGCCGGCGATGCGCTCGGGATGGGTGAAATAAAATATCCACGCGCGACCCGAGTTGACGACAAGGTCGGCATGCGCGCCGATGCCGGTGTCATCCGGGCCGGTGCCGTTTCCGGCGAGCAAGTTTTCACCTGCCTGGCGGGTCCAGCCGGAGGCATCGGCGGAGCGGTAAACGCCCTGGCCGCACCACTCGTCCACGATCATCCACCAGGCGTCCGCGAAGCGGAAGACCTTGGGACCCTCTCCCGGGCGGCGGTCGGGCAGCGTCACGAGGCCAAGGTCGGTCCAGGTGAAAAGGTCTTCGCTGTCGGCGGCGTTGATGGCCTTGCCGGCGCGTTCGTCGTTGTACCACAGGCGCCAGCGGCCGTCGGGCAGGCGGGCGACGCAGGCATCGATCACCCGGTCGGAGCTGAGCTGGAGGGTGGAGCGGTAGGCCCAGTTTTCCAAGTCGTGGCTGGTGAGATGGACGATGGCGCGCGGATGTTGCCAGTCCGTGAAAATACCCGCCACCACGGTCAGATACATGTGGTAGACCTTGTCGTGGAGGATGATCTCGGGCGCCCAGTGGGCGATTTCGGCCTCGGGCCCGAATTCGGGCGGGAGCGGGATGGTAGCGACGCCGCGGTAGACCCAGGTCGCGCCGCCGTCGCGCGATTCGGCGATGCCGAGGCGGGTCCCGTGGACCCAGGCGATGTCCGGGATGGCGGGATCCTTGGCGCGGCGGTTGGTGTAGAACATCCACCAGGTGCCGGTCTGGCGGTTCCAAACGACGACGGGATCGGCCGCGCCATCCTGGACGGGATCGCGGAAGAGCGGGCGGGAGGCGGGCATGAGAGACGGCAAATGTGAGATGGGAGAGGGGCGAGGGCGGCGAAACCTACCGGTACTCCGCGCGATGGACGGGGATGAGGGTGGCCTCGAGGAGGGCGGCCGTGGGAGCGGCGGGGCGAGTGCCTTCGGGCAGGAGGATGGGGGCGTCGGGCCGGAGCGGCAGGATAGCGACCGCGATGTCCGGTTTGGCGAGGAGATCCATATCGTGACGGGTGAGATCCAGCTCCAGGACGTCCCCGTTGTAGAAGTCGTCCTGCACGACGCGGTCCGCGATATGGAGGCGGGCCACGTCGCCGACATAGCGGATGCGGAGGCGCGGAGTGGTGGAAAAGTCGAAATCCTCGGGCAGCGGAATATGCCACACCGCGGCTGCGGCGAAATCGGGACCGACGGGAGCGACCGCAACGGCCGGCTTGGTCCAGCCGAGCGGGATATCCCGGAGGGGACCGGCTTCGCGCGATTGCCGGGCGACGAGGACGCGCGGCGACTCCAGCCCGGCGGACACGGGGATGAGCGGGAGGGTTTTGAATACACCCTCGGACGAGGCGTCGGCCGAATCGGGAGAGGGAAAGACCCCGACGGTCAGATCGGCCGAGGTCCCGGTCGAGAGACGAAGCGCGGGGCCGTCCAGGACGAGGCCGGCGCGGGTGAGAAAAACCCGCTCGCGGCCGCGCCAAGAGGCTTTCCAGAGGGCGAGGCTGTCGGCGGCATCGAGCAGGACGATGCGCAGCTCCGCGCCGCCGGCGCCCGGCACGCTGAGTGCGACACCGCGGCCGGGCTGGAGAGTTTGGGCGGCCTGGCCGTTGAAGGCGAAGGCGGAGGGCACGCCGGGCGTGGCGGCGAAAAAAACGGTTCGCACCTTGCCCTCGTCGATCTTGCAGAGGAGTTGGGCGGTGGCGTGGTCGAGGCGGACGCCAGGAGCGAGGTTGAGGCCGAAGGGCCAGATGAAGTTCGCGCCGGCGGGAACGGTGAGCGGTTCGGCGGGGAATTCCACGCGACCGGAGGGCAGGTCCAGGACGAAACGCACGCCGGGTTTGGCGGGAAGCGGACGGAGGCGCTCGTAGTTATTGACGAATACGAAGCCGCCGCGGCCGTCGGAACGCACCGACCAGCGGAGCGTGTCGACATCGTCGCGCGAGGCGGGTCGCTCCGCGGGAAAGGAGGCGGGCATGCCGGCGAGCAGGGAGCCGAAATCCCGGACGAACAAGTGCAGGCGGCGCAGGAGATGGTAGTGCGGGCGAAGCTGGCCGGCGGCGCCGAGCGGAGCCTGAAAGTCGTAGTTTTTTTCCGGCAGGTCGTTCCAGTAATGGGTGGCCTGGGATTCCTGCAGCGAAGTGGCGCCCTCGGGGTTTATGCCGCCATGGTACATGTAGTAGCCGGGCAGATTGCCGCCGGAGCCGAGCTTGGTCAGGACGACGGCCTCGATGTCGAGCGGGTCGATGCGGATGCGCCGGTGATAGCTGCTCATCATGCCGCCGCCGAGTTCGCAGGTAAGGAAGGGATAACGCTCGGTGCCGGGAGTGTCGGCCGCCTCGCGTTTGCCGAGGAGATCGGTGGCGATGCCGGCGTCGGTGCGCAGCGGGGAAAACCGAAACGCAGCCGGATAGGCGTTGGGCATGGGCGTGAGTTCACGGTCCCAGAAGCCCTCGGGGTAGGCGCCGTAGAGCGGCAGCAGTTCGCCGAAGGGCATCGGCGTGGCCAGGTCGGGCCAGCCGGTGCGGGTGTAGAGCGGGGCGTCGAGGCCGGCCTCGCGGGCGAGGCGCTTGAGGGTGAGGAGGTGCTCGGCGGGGCCGCCGTATTCGTTCTCGATCTGGAAGGCGATGACCGGGCCGCCCTGCTTCCAAAGCAGGCCTTCGAGCTGGGCGGCGATGGCGGCGTAGTGCCGGCGGACATCGGCGAGGTAGGCGGGATCGTCCGTCCGGGCTTTCTTGCCGTGTTTTTCCAGGACCCAGTCGGGCAGGCCGCCATTGCGCACTTCGCCGTGGCACCAGGGGCCGAGGCGGACGACGACGTGCAGGCCGGCTTCGCGCGCCAGCGTGACAAAGTAATGCAGGTCGCGGTCGCCGTCCCAGTTCAAGAAGCGCTCGGTCTCCTCGTGGTGGATCCAGAAAACGTAGGTGGCCACGCAGTCGACGCCGCCGGCCTTCATCTTGAGCAGTTCCTCGCGCCAGCCGGCGGAAGGAAAGCGAGCGTAGTGGAATTCGCCCATGACCGGCATCCAGCGCCGGCCGTCGAGGCGGAGGCTGCGGGCATCCACCCCGATGATGGAACCGGCGGGTGTTTGCGCGGTGCCCAGATGATAGACTTCGGCGGGCGGTTCGGGAGGAAGCGGGATGGCGATGAAGGGCATGGGCGAAGGGGAGGGCGGAGAGAGCGCAGAGCGACAGAGGACGGAGCGACAGAAAGACAGAGGACGGAACAACAGATGGATGGAAGCGCGGAAGGCAGCGAGGCCCTCAGACCTTCGTTATCGGTTCCGCGTTGGCCAGGAGGCGGGCGAAATGGCCGCCCGCGGCGGAGAGTTGGACGAAGCTGCCCTGTTCGACGATGCGGCCCTCGTGGAGCACGACGATGCGGTCGGCGTGGCGGATGGTGCTGAGGCGGTGCGCGACGGTGATGACGGTGCGGCCGCGGGCGAGGTTGTCCAAGGCCTCCTGAATCAGCCGCTCGCTTTCGTAGTCGAGGGCGGAGGTAGGTTCGTCGAGGATGAGCAAGGCGGGGTCGCGCAGGATGGCGCGGGCGATGGCGAGGCGCTGACGCTGGCCGCCGGAGAGCAGGGCGCCGCGTTCGCCGACGCGGGTTTCATAGCCCTCGGGCAGGCGCTGGATGAATTCGTCGGCGCGGGCGAGGCGGGCGGCCTCGCGGATTTCCTCGTCGGTGGCGTCGGTGCGGGCGAAGCGCAGGTTGTCGGCCACGGTGCCGGAGAGGAGGATACTCTCCTGCATGACGAGGGCGGTGCGGCGGCGGAACCAGCGCAGATCGAGGTCGGCCTGTGCGATGCCGTCGATGCGGATTTCGCCGGACTGGGGGCGGTGCAGACCGAGGAGCAGATTGGCGAGGGTGCTCTTGCCCGCGCCCGAGGGGCCGACGAACGCGATTTTTTCGCCGGCGGCGATGTCGAGCGCGAGGTCGTTGATGGCACCGCGTTCGCTGCCGGGGTAGCGGAACTGCACGCGGTCGAAGGTGACGCGGCCGCGCAGCGGCTCCGGGCGGCGCGTGCCATGCCATTCCTCGACGTAGGGTGCGTCGAGGAGCTCGTTGACGCTGCGGTAGCCGGCCTCGGCGGTGAAGAACTGCTCGCTGACGCCGGCGAACATCTGGATGGGGTTCACCAGGATCGGCACGCCCGCCACGAAGGCGATGACGGTGCCGACGCTCACCTGGCCGTGGATGGCGAGGAGGGCGCCTCCGGCGACGACGACCAGCGAGAGCACCTTGATGGCGGCGAAGCTGAAGGCGCCGAAGCTGGTGGAGACGGTGATGAGCTCGACGCGGGACCGGGCGACGGCGTCGTTGCTGGCGGCGAGGTGGCCTGCCGCCTGCGCTTCCTCGCCGTAGACGCGGACCAGCTTGAGCGCGGTGAAAAGTTCGTTCGCGGCGCCGGTAAGGCGCTCCTGGGCGAGGCGATTGGCCTCGTTCTTGGCGCGGAAGCGCTCGAAGTAGCGGGCCCGCATGATGGCGAAAACCGGCAGCATGAGGACCACGACCAAGGCGAGGGGCAGGTTCAGCGATACGAGGACCCCGAAGGTGATCAGGCTGTAGAGCGTGTCGGGGATGAAGCTGTTGAGGATCGGCATCAGCACGCCCTCGACCTTCTGGGTATCGAAGGAGTACTTGGAGAGGAGGCGGCCGGTCTGCTGCCGGTCGAGGTAGCCGAAGCTGAGGAACTGGACCTTTTGAAAAATCCGGCCGCGCAGATCGAGGACGACCCGGGCGACGGCCGCGCCGAGGAGGGAGGCGCCGCGCACGCTGCATACCTGGTGGACGACGAGCAGGACGACGGTGAGGGCGGAGAGGAGAAGGATGCCGCGCTGGTCCCCGGCGGGCAGGCAGACATCGAGGATGCGCTGGAAGACAACCGGCAAGGGCGCGATGGTGAGGATGCGCAGGATGGCAAGCGCGAGACCGGGCGCGAAGGCTCGGCGATGCGACCAGACGAAGCGCAGGAGATTGGCGGGCAATTGCTGGGGCTGGCTCGGAGACATGCGCGGAGGCGGGAGAAGCTTTTCAGCATCGCGCGGCGCGGGGGGGCGGCGAATCCGGTGGAGGTTGACTGTATGAATCGTCCGGGGGCGTGGCCCGGGGACGCCGGCGGTCCCAGGAAATGGATTTTTTTGGACTTACGTTCACGCCGGCGCCGGCAGGTTGCCGAGGAAAGTCAGAATCTCCTTCAGCCGGGCCAGGGGCCGGGGCGCGGTGAGGCGGGGGAAGCGGCCGCTTTGCTGCACGAAGTCGTCCCGCCGCCCGGCGCCGGCGCGGATGAGCTTCAGTTTCGAGCCTTCCGTCTCCACGCTCACGATGCCCTTCTGCTCCGCCGCGATGCGGATGGCCGTTACCTGCAGCAGGGCGCGCACCTCGTCGCCGAACCCGCCGAAACGGTCGCCCAGCTCGGCTTCGATTTCCTTCAACTGTGCGGGCGAGCCGGCCAGGGCCAGGCGGCGGTAGAGGTCGAGGCGCAGGCGGGTCTCGCCGATGTAGGCCACCGGCAGGCGGGCCTGGATCTTGTCCACGGCCACCGCGCCGGCCTCCGCGTCGGCGGCGGCCTTGATCGCCTGATAGCTGGTGGCGGCGGCGTTCGCGGCCCCGGCGGCGTCCTTTTCGGGCGGGCTGCCCTCGCCGACGAAGACGAAGTCGAGTTTCACGGCCGCGCGGATGGCCGCGGCCTGTTTGTCGCCCTTGAGGCGGGCGACCGACTGGCGGAGGAGCTGACAATAGAGCTCGAAACCGACGCCCACGATGTGGCCCGATTGCTCGGAGCCGAGGAGGTTGCCCGCGCCGCGCAGCTCGAGGTCGCGCATAGCGATGCGAAAGCCCGCGCCGAGCTGGTTGTGGGTGCGCAGGGCGTTCAGGCGTTCGCGGGCGATGTCCACCAGCCGGGTGTGGCGGTGGAGCAGGAGGTAGGCGTAGGCCTGGTGCTTGAACCGGCCGACGCGCCCGCGGAGCTGGTAGAGCTGGGAAAGGCCGAAGCGGTCGGCGCCCTCGATGATGATGGTGTTGCAGTTGGGGATATCGAGACCGGTCTCGATGATCGTGGTGCAGACCAGCACCTGGTGGCGGCCGGCGACGAACTCGGTCATCATCTCCTCGAGCTCGTGCTCGTTCATCTGGCCGTGGCCGACGCCAATGTCCACGTCGGGCAGGAGCTCGCGGAGGCGGGCGGCGACCAGGGAAATGGTCTGGACGCGGTTGTGGAGATAAAACACCTGGCCGCCGCGGCGGAGCTCGTGGCGGATGGCGTCCACCACGAGCTGCTCGTCGTAGGTTTTGACGATGGTCTGGATGGGATGGCGGTTGGTCGGCGGGGTCTCGATCACGCTCATGTCGCGTGCGCCGGTCATGGCCATGTAGAGGGTGCGCGGGATGGGCGTGGCGGACATGGAAAGCACGTCGACCGAGACGCGGAGAGCCTTGAGCCGTTCCTTGTGCTTCACGCCGAAACGCTGCTCCTCGTCGATGACGACCAGGCCGAGGTCCTTGAAATGGATGTCCTTGTTGAGGAGACGGTGGGTTCCGATGAGGATGTCCACCTGGCCGGCGGCGGTGGCGGCGACGATGCGGGTGGCCTCGGCGCGCGAGCGGAAGCGCGAGAGCATCTCCACCGCGATGGGGTAGCCGGCCATGCGCTCGCGGAAGGTGTTCAAATGCTGCTGGGCGAGGACGGTGGTGGGGACGAGGATGGCGACCTGCTTGCCACCTTGCACGGCCTTGAAGGCGGCGCGGATCGCGACCTCCGTCTTGCCGAAGCCGACGTCGCCGCAAACGAGACGGTCCATGGGCCGGGCGCGCTCCTGGTCGGCCTTGGTGGCGGCGATGGCCTTGAGCTGATCGGGGGTTTCAGCGAAGGGAAACGCGCCCTCGAACTCGCGCTGCCAGTCGTTGTCCGGCGGCAGCGGGATGCCGGGCTGGGCGTCCCGCGCGGCCTGGATGCGCAGGAGTTCGGCGGCGAGGTCGATGGTGGCGCGCTCGGCCTGCTGGCGGGTCTTTTGCCAGCGGTCGGAACCGATCTTGCCGAGCTGCGGGCGGACCTTGGAGAGGCCGACGTAGCGGCTGATCAGGTGGGCCTCGGGAAGCGGGACATGGAGGGTGACGTGATCGTCGAACTCGAGGGAGATGACCTCGCGGACGCCGTCGCGCGTATCGAGCTTCGTGATACCGCGGAAGAGGGCGACGCCGTGCTGGAGGTGGACGACGAAGTCGCCTTCGACGAGGTCGGCGAAGTCGAGGAGCTGGTCCACCTGGGCGCGGTGCACGGCGGCGCGGCGGGAGCCGGCGGCGCGGCGGGCGCGCTGGCGGCCGAAGATCTCCGTCTCGGTCAACACGACCACCTGGGCCGGTGTCCGATGGCCGGACGAGGAAGCGGAGGCGGGTTCGGAGGGAGAGACGCTCTTCCGTTTCTTCGTAGCGGGCAGGGTGGCATCCAGGGTGACCGAGGCCTCGGGGCGAGGGATGCAGCGGAAACCCTCGTTTAGCTGGCCGCGAAGGAAACGGGGGCGGAGTCTTTTGCCGTCGGCATGGGCGGCGAGGATTTCCTGGATGCGTTTTTCCTCGGATTCCTTGGGGACGACGATGAGCACGTGCGCGCCTTCGCCTTGCCAGCGGGCGAGCAGGGCGAGGAATTCGTGGCGGGATTGCTCCTCGGCGGAGAGGCGCTCCTGGGCGATGAGGTCGTCGGATGGGTAACGGCGGTGATGCGCGAGGCTTTCCGTGTCCCAGGTGATTTCGGCTGCAGAGCCGGAAGCGGCGTCGAAGAGGGCGGCCGCCTCGTCGAGATCCGCGAGAGCCTCGAGGGCGGCAACCCGGGCGAGAATCGGCGCGAGGGCGGCGCCGGTCTTTTGATTTTCCCGGGCGAGCAGGCTGAAGGCCTCGTCGAGGGCGGCGGGTTCGATGAGAACGAGCCGGGTGGCGGGGCTGAGGTAGGGAGCGAGGCCGGTGAGCGAGGGGGCGAGGGCGAGGCGGGGCGAGGCGGCGAGAGTGAGCCGGCCGACGGCTTCGCCGGAGCGCTGGGTGACGGGGTCGAGTTCGCGGATGTCCTCGAGCTCATCGCCGAAAAAATCGAGGCGATACGGCTGGGCGGAATTGACCGGATAGACATCGATGATGCCGCCGCGCACGGCGTAGGTGCCCGGAGCCTCGCAGACGGCCTCGCTGTCGTAGTCGAGCGCGCGGAGTTTATCGAGGAGGCCCTGGAAGGGCACGGTTTCGCGCTTGGCCAGGACCAGCTCGTTGGCGGCGTAGTCCTCGAGCGAAGGCACGCGCTGGAGCAGGGCTGCGGGAGTGGTGAAAACCGCCAGGGCGGGCGCGTTGGTAAGCGCGCCGGTGAAGCTACGGGTGGCGCGCAGGCGGGAGAGGACAGCCTGGCGGTCGGCGGAGGCGGTAAAGGCCTCGGCCATGTCGCGGGATTCGGTCAGGGCCTCGGGGAGAACGAGGGTTTCGAGCGGCGTGGATTTTTCGCCACCGGCGGCGGCGTGGAAGAGGGCGCAGTCCTCGGCGAGCTGTTCGGCGGCCTTCAAGGTGTCGGCGACCACGAGCCACACCGGGGCGGGATGGCGGCGAAGGAGTTCCGCGAGCACGGCACCGCGGGCGGGCGGGCAGACACCGGTGTGCTTGGCGCGGGCTTTACTGGCGACGGCGTTTTCCACGGGACCGTGCAGGGAACGCTCCCGGGCCAGAAAGGCAACGGCAGCGTGAAAAGGCACGCCAGCCGCGAAGGAGGCGGACGATCAGTGGTACTTCAACCACTGCTCGATCTCGCGGAGGCCGCGGCTGATTTCGAGGGTGGAGCCGTCCTGGAGCACCAGGACGTTTTCGCCGCCTATCCCGGGCTGGAGCTCGCGCACGCGGGCGAGATTGACGATGGCGGAGCGGCTGACGCGGAGAAAAGTCTGCTCGGGGAGCTGGGTGTCGAGCCAGGCCATGGTCTCGCGCAGGGTGTGGCGCTGTTTGCCGACGTGGATGACGGCGTAGTTGCCGGAGGCTTCGATCCAGTCGATGTCGCCAACGGGGACGAAGAGGGTGCGGTCCTCGTCCTTGATCGCGAGGCGGGTCAGCCGGGGGGTATCGTCGCGGCGCTGCTCCTCCATCAGCTTGAGCATGCGCGTGAGCGCTTCCTGGGTGCCGCGGCCACCGAGGGCTTCGCGGGCCTTTTGGAGCGCCTCCTGGAAGCGGGCGATCTTGAAGGGCTTGAGGAGGTAGTCGAGCGCATGGGCGTCGAAGGCCCGGAGCGCATGCTCGTCGAAGGCGGTGGTGAAGATGATGACGGGCAGCTTGCCGCCGGAGAGGGCTTGGAGGACGCCGAAGCCGTCGCGACGGGGCATCTGGATGTCGAGGAAGACGAGGTCGGGCTTGAGCGTGAGGATCTTCTGGACGGCGTCCTCGCCGTCCGGGCTTTCTCCGACGACGTAGATGTCGGTCTCGCGGGCGAGGAAACCCTGGAGGCGTTCGCGGGCGAGGGGCTCGTCGTCGACGATGAGGGCGCGAATTTTCATGCGATGGGCGAAGCGGGATCGGTTCTGGGCTGAAGGCGAAGCGGGAGGGTGACGGTGACGCGGCAGCCGCCCCCGGTGGCGGGGTCGAGGCTGACCGTGGCATCGTTGCCATGGAGGGCATGGAGACGCGCGCGGGTATTCGCAAGACCGATACCGTGGCCGGGACGCACGGGGGCGGGCGTGGCGGAGGAGCCGAGCTCGGGACCGGGACCGTTGTCGGTGACGGTGATGCGGAGGCGGCCGGCCTCGGCGGAGGCGGCGATGAGGATGCGGCCGACGGTTTCGCGGCGGCGCTCGACGCCGTGTTTGATCGCGTTTTCGAGGATGGGCTGGAGGGCGAGGACGGGCACGAGGGCGGAGCGGACCTCGTCGTCGATGCGCCAGTCGACCTGGAGGCGGTCGCCGAAACGGACGCGCTCGATGGAAAGGTAGCAGGCGAGGTGGTCGAGCTCCTCGCCGAGGGTGGTCTCGGGGCGCTTGCCGGCGGCGAGGGAGCGGCGCAGGAGCTCGGCGAGGTTGTTGATCATCTCGTCGGCCTGGTTGGCGTCGCGGTGGACGATGGTGGCGAGGGCGTTGAGGGCGTTGAACAGGAAGTGGGGCTGGAGCTGCGCCTGAAGGGCGGAGAGTTTGGCCTGGGCGAGGGAAGCGGCGAGCGCGGCCGAGCGGCGTTCGCGTTCGCGGAGTCCGAGGAGGGCGGCATGGGCCTGAGCCGCCATGACGACAAAGAGGGCGATGGGAAGATGGAAGTGGACGAGATGGCGGATCGGAGTCCCGGCGCCGGGGCGGTTGTCTGCGGGGCCGGCGGGGGCTTCGGGCCGGGCAGGAGGACCTTCGCCAGGAGCAGCCGGACGCCTGCGCCCGGGCGGGGGGAAGTCTCCGAATTCGTCGCCCGGAGGAGGCGGCCATCCGGGCCCGAAGTCCGAATCCTCTCGCGGGGGGAAGCGGCGGACTTCGCGCGGCGGGCCCTCGCGCGGCGCGGCAGGATTGGCCGCAGTCTCCGCGGTTCGGGGAGGAGCCGGTTTGGAGACGGTCATGAAGAGAAACTCGGCGGCGGCGATGGCAAGGAGGGCGGCGAGCAGGTTGATTGCGCTGGCGAGCACGAGTCGGCCGCGGTGGGGAGGGAAGCGGAGGGCGACGGCGAAGAGAAGCGGCGCGAGGAGAATCCAGCACAGCCATTCGAGAACGGTTCCGCGGGCGACCTGGAGGAAGGGTTGGCCAGAGGTGAAGGACTGCTGGCCGGCGAAGATGAGCGCCACGCCGAGCCAGAGCAGGGAGATACCCAGGTAAGGCCACAGCCGGACCAGCCGGGCCAGAGGGGCGGGGGCGTCGTCGGCGGAGGGGGCGGGAAGGGACGACGGGGACATGCGCGCAGGATAGCAGGCGGCGGATAAGACCGGCCTGATTTGGGATGAAGGGCCTCCGGCGCGGGGTGAAGGGGGAAATTGGCGGGACGGGCCGAAACGCCGTTCAACGAACGCAAGGCAGGCGGCGGGTCGATTTGGCGTGGATCTCCGGCTCGATGAGCTGTCCGAAGGAGGGGCCCGCCATCGCCGGTGACCTTCAGGGAATCGAATCCAGCGGGCAGGTTTTTTGTTTCGGGATGCGACCTTTGACCGGCGGCTTGGGGAAATACTGGGTGTTCACCTGAACCTCCTTCGCGACCGAGGAGCCGGCGATGAGGCCGATGAGCTTCAATGTCTCATCGAGGCCGGACGATACCCCGCCACCCGTGACCACGTAACGCCACGCGCCTTTTCTGGTCCGGAAGCGGTTAACCGTGTAGCGCGGATAACCCGGAACGACCTTGACCTTCCGGAACCGGCGCAGGCAGGGCAAGAAGGCCCAGTGCGTGGTGGCCTTGGCGCCGTCCAGCAGCCCCGCGCTGGCCGCCAGCAGGGCACCTTCGCACACTGAGCAAACGTAGGTGGCGGTGGCGGCGCGGCTGCGGAGAAAATCGAGATAAACGGGGTCGGCCATGCGCTGCTTGAGCTTGTCGGGGTCGCCGCCGGGTACCCAAAGGAGGTCGAGCGCAGGCGTGCTCGCGAAAGTGGCTTTGGGTCTGAGGGTGACCCCGCCGGCCTCGCCGCCGCGGGTGGTCACCGGATCCAGCGTTGGGGCCACCAGCCGGATCTCGACGGCGAGGGTCCCGGCCACGCTGTCCTTCATCCAGTTGAAGAGCTCGCAGGGCGCGGCGATATCGAGCAAATCGACGCCTTCGTAGACAGGGATTCCGATCAGGAATGAAGGAATAGGGGCGGGGTTGTTTTTGGGGGCTTTCATTGCGAGAAGGGCCTGGGAGGCGGGGAGAGCGGACGGCGAAATTAACCAAGGAGCTCACGGAGGCAGAATGGGCAGATCTGAGGCCGTCGCGGAACGGACTCCAAACAAAGCGGGCGTGTTTTCGCAAGATTCTGGCGGAGGAATCGCGAATTCGCCGACACGGAGCACTATTCGCGCCCGTGCGGCGAAACGTTTCCCAGCTCAGAGGGGCAAAGCTTCCCACCAAGTCTGGGCCTTGGCGCGATCGAAGGGAGGGAGAATGTTTTTGCGGACCTCGATCTGTCGCAAAGCAGGGAAGCGGTTGCAGAACTCAGCCTCGTCCTGCTGCCAGCGGTCCTCCACGGTGATGTCGAAGGTGCCACCGGATATGCCGGTGGCGGCCTGGTCGAGCAGCGGGATGACGGGGCCGGCGCGGAATTCGTTGCCCTGCCGCTTTCGCACGGTGGCGGCCACGTGACCGAGGTAGACGATGCCACCGCCCTCGTGGGGCAGTGGGGCAAGCAGGGGCGCGGTGCAGCCGCCGTGGAAGGGAAAGCCACTGGCCAGGCCGGTGAAGCCGACCTGCACGTAGTCGCCGGGCGGAGTCTGCAGGCGCACGAAGTAACGATTGCCGAGGCCAGGGTTCTCAGTCTCCTCCTCCGCTTCAAAGAAACGCGAAACACGGGGCGCGTTTAGGCCTGGGTCCTCGGTTTTGGCGACGGAGAACGGTGCATGAACTCACGCCCGCGGGTCCGCACCGGTTTTCACGCGGGCGGCCGAAAGGTATTTGGCGCGCTGCTGCTGGGCGCAGGCGGGGCAGATGCCGTGCGAGGTCCTGGTCTGGAAGCGAGTGTCGAAGTAATCCTCCATGGTGCGCCACTCGCTCTGGTCGTCGACCTTGCGGCACCAACTGCAAATGCGGAGAAAGGTTTCGAGCTCGTGCAGGCGCTTGAGCAGGCGGGAGGTGGTAAAATGCACGATCAGCCACATGCTGAGCAGGGCGCCGCCGCGGACACCGATGCGCGGCCACATCGCCTCCGTCGAGTCGCCGAAGACGCGGTTGGGGAGGTGCAGGAACTCCGCGGTCAGCATCAGGCCGAGGAGAAAGGCGAATCCGAGGTTTTGCCCGAGCAGGATGGATTTCGCACTGGGAGAGCGGGGAGCGGCCACGTGTCGATGGCAGGACGCAGCCCGCATGCCGGCAAGGGATTTCCGGGCAGCGGACGGCAGGCGCGGCCGCGCTTCAGGACGGCGCAGGATCGGCGGGCGGGCCAGTCGCGTGATTGACTCTTCGCCGCGGGAGCGGTCCGTTTTAGGCGTCGTTCGAACCCTTGGGTTCCTTCTATGTCGACCTTGCACAAGCCATCGCCGGCTCTCCTTTTGGCGCTGACGATTCTGGCGCTGCTGCTCAGCCCGGGTTGCGCCTTCCGGCAGAAAACCGGCAGCCGTGTTCGCTCCTTCGCACCTTACGCCGGCCGCTGCATCGGTTCGACGGAGATCGGGACCTTTCTTTCCTCACGCGTTGCGCTCCTCGTTTCGGACGACCGCCTTCCCCTGCCGGACTGGCAGAACGGGGACTTGTGCCTGCCTTCCGAAATCAACTTGGGCTGCGCGGCAGCCATCGATCGTCGCGGCTACTTCCTGACCGCCGCGCATTGTCTGAAACAAAAGACGGTCTACCTGTTTCTTTTCGGGCCCGGGATTCCCACGCGGGCCCTGCGCGCCCGGGTTGTCTGGCAGGGCAAGGGGCGAAACGGCGGGCCCGACCTCGCGGTGCTGCATGTAGGCGAAGCGCTGGACCACGTTTTCGCTTGGGCAGATGAACCCCACAAAGGCGCGCCCGTGATGGCGGTGGGCCTGGCGCTGAGGGACGAGAATCTCCAGGGCTTCGAATGGATGGGCGGAAAGATCTTCGACTGCCGCAGGCGGACGGAGGGCAACTTGAGGGCCACGCACGATGTTCCGCTCCAGAGCGGAGACAGCGGAGGACCGCTGCTCGATTCGGAGGCGCGTCTGATCGGCATCAATATCGAGGCGACGCCTCCCTTGGTTCATCTCCTGCTGCCGAAATCGATATTCCCCGCGGTCTCCGAATGCCCGGATGCCGAACAAGTGGCGGACATCATCGAAAAAGATGTCGCCGCCCAGCGAGCTTCTCCGCCCTGACTACGCCCCGGGTTCCGGGATGAGGTGGGTGGGAGCGGTTCGGCCGGCGCGGACCAATAGCAATAGGCGATGCGGGCTCAGCCGGCCCTTTCTCAGGCCGATTTTTGCGGCTCCCGTCCGGCTTTTTTGCAGGCCTTTTGGTAGGCTTTCAGGATCGGCTTCTGGTTGCGGAGCTCGGGGGCGATCAAGAAAGAGTTCTCGTAAGTGGTCGCCAGCTTGCCCCATTGGTTTGCCGCGAGATAACAGTCGATCAGCAGCTGTTTCACCTCGAGGTCGGCGACCAGCGACGTCTCGAGGCGCTCGGCCAGGGCGATGGCCTCGGGGAGCTTGGCTTGGTCGAAGAAAAAGCGGGCGATTTGGTACAAAAGGATCGGATCGCGGCTGCGTTGGCTCAAGTCGCCGAATTTAGCCTCGGCCTCACGGGCCCGGCCGGTGAGTTCTGCGAATTTGGCCTCGGCGAGCAGGAGTTCGTCGTGGGCGTTCACCGCCTTGAGGTTTTGTAGGAGCTGGGCGATCTCCTTTTCGCCGATCAGGCAATACACGTCGCTGAGGTGGGAGCCGATCACCGAGGCGACGGACCGGACCTTGCCGTCGAGCTCCATCTGGACTTCCTGAGCGCCCAGGGCGACCACGGCTCGATCAAGGGTCTTTTGCAGCGATTGTACCATGTCCGGTACATTTTGGAGCGGGATATGGGATCCCATGCGGCAGGACGAACATTCCCGGAGCACGCGTACGTGACCCCCGCAGGGAATGAGCGGGATAAAATACAAATGCCCCCATTTCCGGCCATCGTAGCTGCTTAGCGTGCCGACCTTCCCGCAATGGGCACAGCGCCCCTGGCTGAGGATCCGGTTCTTTTTTCCGTACATGCGCGAGCCGTAGATGATCATGAGGGATGTCGCTTTGGGTGGAGGCTGGAAGCGAAGGGCGGGGGCGACCGCGGTCAGCGTAATCGGGAAGAGAACGCGGACTCCGTGTCGGGGACTGCCGTACGCGGGACTGGAAGGACGAATTGCCGGTTCGACCCCAATATCCAAAGGAGCGGGAAGCCGAACAGCAGGCCCAGCTTGGCGAGTTGCACCTTGGACACAGCCAGGAATACGCCCAGTGCCGCCACGAGCAGGCCGGCGCTTACCCAGCCAAAGGCAAGGCTTCGCGCGGCCATGGCGCTTGCGATGCCGAAGGCAATGGCAGGCAAGGCAACGGCCGGAGGAAGAACTGCCAGCAAGATGCCGAAGAGATACGATACGGGGGCGGGCACCTCGCCGTCGCGACTGCGGTAAAACACCATCTGCAAGGACAAACCCGCTAACTGAATCATACCATTGTAGATCAAGACGTACTGGTGCCGCGAATCAGCCCCCAAAAAAAACGCCTCGGCCTCACGAAGCATCCACACGCCCAGCCCGGCCCGAATCAAGTTCCACCACGCCAATCTGGACAGCCAGTTTCCCACCAAGGCGGGATATTCCAGGAAATTGCGCATCGGCAGAAGGCGAACGTTTTGACGACAGAACCAAGCGCAAGGCAGGCAAAGAAAAATGACTCCGGTCAAAAAGAGGAGAGCGTGTTGCATAAGATGGTGAAGAGCCGCCGATTATCATCCTTTCCCGCTCGCCGAAATCATCCGACAACATCGTTTGAAGATGCCGAAAAGACGCGGAGCCGCGGTTCGTTAGCTGATTTTGCAGTCTTCCGGGAAGCGAGTCATTTATGTGTAAGGAATTTTATACCCGGCTCCGTTTAAACCGAGCCGGGACATGCAATGGGTGCGGGGCCGTATCGACGTGTTCTACCGGAGTAAGAGACAGGACGCTCAAGTGTCTTATCAATAGATTGTTTCGTGCTCTGAACCCTCGGGGCGGATAAATAAAAAAGCCCGGCGGCCGGAGAGGCGCGTCGGACTTTGGGATAAGGGACCCGACCAGCGGTCGGTTCTATATAAGAATAGAAGGTCGTCAGACCAAGAGCAGGGCCGGGGATTCCAAGAGCTGCTTGAGGGCGTTGAGGAACTGGGCGCCGACGGCGCCGTCGACGACTCGGTGGTCGCAGCTCAGGGTGAGGGTCATGGTCGTGCCCACGACGATCTGGCCGTTCTTCACCACGGGCTTTTGCACCGAGGTGCCCACGCCGAGGATGGCGGCATTGGGGGTGTTGATGATGGGAAGGAACTTCGGGATGCCCATCATGCCGAGGTTCGACACGCAGAAGGTGCCGCCGGTGAACTGATCGGGCTTCAGCTTCTTGTCCTTGGCCAGTTTGCCGAGGGCCTTGGCATCGGCGCTGATTTGGAAGACCGACTTTTCATGGGCGTCGCGGATAACCGGGGTGATGAGCCCGTCGGGCAGGGCCACGGCGAAAGACACGTGGGCGGCGCCGAAATAGCGGATCTGCGTGCCTTCCCAGGAGGCATTGACCTCGGGCACGCGGCGGAGGGCTTCGGCGCTGGCCTTGAGGATGAGGTCGTTGACCGAGAGTTTGACGCCCTGTTTTTCGAGGCCGGCGTTAAGTTGGCTGCGGAGCGCGGCGAGGGGCTCGGCGTCGACCTCGATCTCGAGATAGAAATGCGGTGCGGTGGTCTTGGATTCGATCAGACGCTTGGCGATGACGCCACGCATGGTGGAGACGGCCACGCTGCGCTCTTCCTGGATGGGCCCCTTGAAAAAGGAGGCTCCCGAGGGAATCGAGCCGCCGGCGGCGGCGGGCTTGGCACCGGCCTTGGCGGTGCCGGCAGACTCGGCGGCGAGGACGTCGGCGCGGACGATGCGGCCGCCGGGGCCGGAACCCTTGATGAGCGCAGGGTCGAGACCCTTGGTGGCGGCGAGCTTCTTGGCGAGCGGGGAAATCTTGACACGCTCGCCGGCGGCGCGGACCGGGCCTTCCTTCGCTGAAGTTGCAGAGGGACCTGACGCCGCAGGAGCGACGGGGGCGGCTTTGGCCTCGGGCGCGGGGACGGCCTTAGCCTCGGCGGGCGGAGGCGTTTGTTTGGGGGCCTCGGCCTTCTTTTCCTCGGCCTTGGGCGCGGCGGCGGGGGCAGGTGCCTCAGGGGCCGCCTCGCCGGGGGCACCGACGGCGCAGAGAGGATCGCCGATCGCGACCTGGGCGCCGGCGGCGGCGTAGAGCTTCAGGATGGTGCCATCCGCGAAGGACTCGAATTCCATGGTGGCCTTGTCCGTTTCGATCTCGGCGAGGAGGTCGCCGAACTTGACGGCGTCGCCTTCTTTTTTGAGCCACTTGACCAGCGTGCCCACCGTCATGGTGTCGCTGAGTTTCGGCATGGTGATGACTTGAGCCATGGGAGATATCAGAGGATTAGAGCTGCAGAGGACAGATCGGCAGAGGGCGGAAAGGGGGGAGGGGCGCGTTCATGCGCCCCCGGGGATTTAGCGGAGCACCTTGAGCGCGCCCGCGATGACGCGATCGGGAGTGGGCAGCTGGAAGTTTTTCTCGACCGGCGGAGCGTAGATGGCGGGGGCGTCAATGGTGCCGACGCGGAGGATAGGGGCATCGAGTTCGTCGAAGGCCTCCTCCTGAATGATGGCCGCGAGATGGGAGCCGACGGAGCAGAAGGGGCGTTGTTCCTCGACGATGAGGACGCGGTGAGTCTTGGCGACGGACTTGAGCACGGTGTCCACGTCGAGGGGACGGATGGTGCGGAGGTCGACGACCTCGATCTCGAGGCCCTTATCGGCCTTGAGCTTTTCGGCGGCGGCAAGGCTGTGGAGGACGGAGCGGCCGTAGCTGACGATGGTAAGGTCCTTGCCTTCGCGGGCGATGTTGGCGCGGCCGAAGGGGAGAACGATGTCGCCCTCGGGCACTTCGCCCTCGATGCCGTAGAGGAGGGTGTTTTCGAGGAACATCACCGGATCGTTGTCGCGGATGGCGGTCTTCATGAGCGCCTTCGCGTCGGCGGCATTGGAAGGCACCACGACCTTCAGGCCCGGGTGGTGGGCGAGGACGTTTTCCGGAGTGTGGGAGTGGGTGGCGCCGACGTTGGTGCCGCCGTTGGCGGGGCCGCGAATGACGATCGGGCAGGCGATCTGGCCGCCGGACATGTAGCGGACGTTCGCCGCGTTGTTCACGATCTGGTCGAAGGCGACGGAGTAGAAGGACCAGAACATGAGCTCCATGACGGGGCGGATGCCGAGCATGGA
>CBINGR010000037.1:0-47120 GCA_966250295.1 uncultured Akkermansia sp.
CCGAGCCTGGTTTCCCGACCACGGAGCACCGGTCTATTTCGAAGACAGCGCCTAGCCAGCTGCCCGGAGCCAGGTCAGCCATTGGTCATGGGACATTGGCCATTCGTCATTCCGCGCCGCCGCCCGCGGCGCGGTCACCGTCCTCTCCGCAGGTGCAGCAGTTCCACCTTGATCGTACGCCTCTGCGTCTCGTCGTACTCGACGATCGCGCCCGAGATACGCACATCGCCCTCCGCGACTTCGAACTTCCGCGGCATGCCATCGAGGAAGCGCTCGACCACCGGTCTCACCTCGCGCCCCAGCACCGAGGCGTAGGGCCCGGTCATGCCGACGTCGCACATGAAGCCTGTGCCCCCGGGCAGCACGGCCGCATCCGCCGTGGGCACGTGCGTGTGCGTGCCCAGCACCGCCACCGCCCGGCCATCGAGATGCCAGCCGAGTGCGATCTTCTCGCTCGTCGCCTCCATGTGCGCCTCGACGAAAAAGCCGTCCGCCTCGCCCGCCAGCCGCCGCAGCATCTGGTCCGCGCCGAGAAAGGGGCACTCCGCCTTCAGACCCATGAAGGTGCGCCCCAGCACGGTAAACACCGCCAGTCGGAAGCCCTTCACGTTGACGATCACATGATCCGCCCCCGGACACGCGCCCGGCAGGTTGGCCGGACGGCACACTTTCGGGAAATCGTCGATCTCCGCCTCCCAGCCGCGCTGGTCCCAGACGTGATCGCCCAGCGTGACGGCATCGACTCCGCTCTGCAGCAGCCCCTTCGCGATTCCGCCGTTGATGCCCGCCCCGGCGGCGGCGTTTTCACCGTTGGCGATCACCGCGTCGAGCTTCAGCTCCGAACGCAGCCGCGGCAGCCTTTCCATAAGCATTTCCCGCCCTGGCCGGCCGACAATATCACCCACGAATAGAAGCTTCAGCATCCGCGCACCGTGCTCCCCGTCACTGCCGCCGTCCAAGTTAAAACGTGTGCCTGCCGGCGCCGTTTCGGCTCGGGCTTATGCAAAGAGAGTAAATGCACTTTACCCGCAATTGGGTGCTTTCGTTTTTTACAATCAGCGTCTTGTTGTGGGCAACCTACCCTATGAGTGCTCCAAAAACCGGTGATTTTCACTCCGAGCCTCCCGCCCCCCAGCTTGAGGAAGCGGTTTCGGAACGTGTCGTGATCGTGGTCGGCCCCGGCCCCGAATGTGCTGAAACCGTCGCCAACGGTTTCGTTGTCCAAGGCGAACCGATGCGTGTCATCTGGTTCGAACAAGCCCCGCAGGCACTTGCCTCCAGCCTGCCAAAAGCCCTCGCCGGCGTCATCGTCTGCCACCAAGCCCGGCAGCTCCCGCAGGGCGACATCCATACCCTTCGTCAGGCCCTGCCCGACACCCCCGTGCTGGCCTGGGCATTAAACGCGGCCTGAGGGACGGACAAGGCCCCCACGGCCCCGCCCCGCGATTCCCGCGTGCTTCCGCCGCGGGCGCTGTTCGCGTCCCCCGCCCCGGCGAAATTGTCGCCCTTGGCGGCGCCCGGCCGGGTGCGCGGCCTTCGCCGGCTCAGCCCTGGAAATCCTGCGCGACCGACAGGCGTTCCGGCGCAAAGCTCCGACCGTCTTCCGTCTCGCGCGTCACCGGCGTGGCCGTGAGCGGGTACCGGAAGATCCGTCCCTCGTAATTCCGGAAGACTACCTCGTCGTCGGTGATTTTTTCCACGTACTCCGGGTTCATCGGCACCTTGCCGCCGCCGCCCGGCGCATCGATCACGTATTGAGGAACTGAATACCCGGTGGTGTGTCCGCGCAGGGCCTGGACGATCTCCAGCCCCTTGCGCACGTCGACCTTGAAGTGGGAGCCGCCGGTGATCAGGTCCATCTGGTAGAGGTAGTAAGGCCGCACGCGCATCCGCAGCAGACGGTGCACCAGGGCCTTCATCACCTCCGCATCGTCGTTCACCCCGCGCAGCAGCACGGACTGGTTGCCCAGCGGCACGCCCGCGAAGCTCAGCCGCTCGCAGGCCGCCTTCAGTTCGGCCGTCGCCTCGCGCGGGTGATTGACATGAATGCTCATCCACACCGGCCCGTGTTTTTTCAGTATCTCGCACAGGCCAGGCGTGATCCGCTGCGGCAAAAACACCGGGATGCGCGATCCTATGCGGATGAACTCCACGTGCGGGATGGCCCGCAGCCGGCCCAGCAGGTGATCGAGCTTGCGGTCGCTCAGCAGCAGCGGATCGCCGCCCGAAAGCAGCACGTCGCGCACCTCCGGGTGCGACTCGATGTAGCGCAACCCCTGCTCGTATTCGGGATGGAAATTGTAGTCCTGCGCGTTCGAGACCAGGCGGCTCCGGGTACAGTAGCGACAATACGCCGCGCAGCGGTCCGTCACCAGGAACAGCACGCGGTCCGGATAACGGTGCACCAGCCCCGGCACCGGCGAGTGCTCGTCCTCGCCCAGCGAGTCCAGCATCTCTTCCGCGTGCAGCTGCGTCTCGCCCGAACGCGGAATCATTTGCAGCCGTATCGGGCAGTTCGGGTCATCGCGGTCGATCAGGTTGAAAAAATAAGGGGTGATCGCCAGCGCCAGCTTCTGGCTGGCGAACAGCACCCCCGCCCGCTCGTCCGCCGTCAGCGTCATGTAACGCTCCAGCTCCTCGAGCTTCGTGATGCGGTTCTTCAGCTGCCAGGCCCAATCCTGCCAGTCGGCCTCGGGCACGTGCTGCCACAGCCCCTGGCCTTCGAACCACACCGAGCGGTCTTCCTTGTATGACATTTCCGCCAAGGCTGCCCGCCCGCCCCCTCCTGTCAAACCACCCGCTTGGTTGGCTAAATCCGGGCTTTCCCCGATTTTTACTTCATGACTTCGCCCATCCATCCCGGTGTCCGCATCGGTCACGTCCACTTGAAAGTCGCCGACCTCGACCGCGCCCTCGCCTTTTACTGCGGTGTCCTCGGTTTCCAACTCATGCAACGCCATGGCGTCCAAGCCGCTTTCATCTCCGCCGGCGGCTATCACCACCACCTTGGCCTGAACACCTGGGAAAGCGCCGGCGGGCACCCGCCCGCGCCGGGCACGACCGGCCTCTATCACACCGCCATCCTCTATCCCGGCCGTCCCGCGCTCGCCGACGCCCTCCGCCGCCTGCTCGAAGCGGGCATCCACCTCGACGGCGCCTCCGATCATGGCGTCAGCGAGGCGCTCTACCTTCGCGACCCCGACCGAAATGGCGTCGAGCTCTACCGCGACCGCACCCCTTCCGAATGGCCCCGCGACGACCGTGGCGGACTGGCCATGTTCACCCGGCCCCTCGATCTCGCCGCCCTGCTCGCCGAGGCGCCGCCCCGGCAGGCTTGATATTTTCTTAATCCCTTCTGGGCCCGCCTTGATTAGGCGCTTCGCGGCGCGTGCGGCATACTGCCGCCCACGCCATGACACCGCACGACTGGCTCCTCGTCGCCCTCTTCCTCGGCACGCTCACCGCGCTCACCCCGCTCCTCGGCGGCTGGATGGCACGCGTCTTCACCGGCCAAAACCACCTTCTCCAGCGCCTGCTGAGCCCCGTCGAGCGCCTCGTCTACCGTGCAGCCGGCGTCCGGCCCGAGGCCGAGATGACTTGGAAGGGCTACGCCGCCGCCCTGCTCGTCTTCGACCTCACCGGGCTCCTTTTCGTTTTCGCCCTCCAACTCGCGCAGCACGCTCTCCCCCTCAATCCTGCCGGCCTGCCCGCCGTCTCCTGGCCCCTCGCGCTCAACACCGCGGTCAGTTTCGCCACCAACACCAACTGGCAGGCCTACTCCGGCGAGGCCACGATGAGCCATCTCACCCAGATGCTGGGCCTCGGCGTGCTCAACTTCCTCAGCGCCGCCACCGGTGTCGCCGGCATGCTCGCCCTCATCCGCGGCCTCACCCGCCGCAGCGCCTCTACCCTGGGCAACGCCTGGGTCGACCTCACCCGCACCGTCGTCTACGTCCTCCTGCCGCTGGCCTTCGTCCTTTCCATCGTCCTCGTTTCCCAGGGCACGCCCCAGACCTTCTCCGCCTACCGGACCGCCACCACCCTCGAAGGCGCCGAACAAGTCATTCCCCTCGGCCCCGCCGCGTCGCAGATCGCCATCAAGCAGCTCGGCACCAACGGCGGCGGCTTCTTCGGTGTCAACTCCTCCCACCCCTTCGAGAACCCCACGCCGGTCTCCAACTTCTTCCAGCTCCTCGCCATCCTCGTCCTCCCTTCCGCGCTCACCCATGCCTTCGGCCGCATGGCCGGCAAAACCCGCCAGGGCTGGGCGCTTTTCGCCGCCATGTTCATTCTCTACGGCGTCACCCTCGGCCTGTCCTTGTGGTCCGAATACACGCCCAACCCCGTCCTCGCCGGCGCCGTCCCGCTCGAGGGCAAGGAGGTTCGCCTCGGCGTCACCAACTCCATCCTCTGGTCCACCGCCACCACCGCGGCGTCCAACGGCTCCGTCAACGCCATGCACGGCTCGCTCTCCCCCGGTGCCGGCGGCATCGCCCTCGCCAGCATGCTCTCCGGCGAAGTCGTCTTCGGCGGCATCGGCTCCGGCCTCTACGGCATCCTCGTCTTCGCCCTCGTCACCGTCTTCCTCGCCGGCCTCATGGTCGGGCGGACGCCCGAGTATCTCGGCAAAAAAGTCGAGGCGCGCGAGGTCCGCCTCGCCCTGGTCGCCGTGATCGCACCCGCCGCCATGGTCCTCGCCCTCACCGCCCTCGGCGTCGCCACCGGGGCCGGCCGCGCCGGCAACGGCCACGCCGGCGCCCACGGCCTCGGCGAAATCCTCTACGCCTTCGCCTCCATGGGGAACAACAACGGCAGCGCCTTCGGCAGCCTCTCCGCCAACTCGAATTTCTACAACCTCCTCGGCTCCGTCGCCATGCTCGTCGGCCGCTACGCCGTGCTCGTGCCCGTGCTCGCCATCGCCGGCGGCCTCGCCGCGAAAAAGATCGCCCCGCCTTCGCCCGGCACCTTCCCCACCGACGGCCCGCTCTTCGTCGGCCTCCTCGCCTCCATCATCGTGATCGAGAGCGCCCTCACCTTTTTCCCCGCCCTCTCCCTCGGCCCCATCCTCGAGCAGGGGCTGATGCTCGCCGGCCGGACGTTCTGAACCTTTCCGATCTTAAGGTCACAGAGAACACAGAGCTCCGACACGGAGGACACAGAGCCGATCCAACTTCCGTTTCCGAACTCTGTGACCTCTGGGTCCGCGCTCCGTGCACTCCGGGTCTAAAAAATAACGCACCGCCCGCCTTTGACCATCGTATGCATGCTTCTTCCTCCGCCACCCCCTCCTCCTGGCTGACCGGCCCGCTCCTGCGCACCGCCCTGCTCGATTCGCTCAAAAAATTCGACCCGCGCGCGCTCTGGAAAAACCCGGTGATGTTCGTCACCGCCCTCGGCGCCCTTGCCACCACCGTCGTCCTGGTCCTCGACCTCGCCGCCGGCGCGCCCGTCGCCTTCACCGCCCAGATCGCCGCCTGGCTCTGGTTCACCGTCCTCTTCGCCAATTTCGCCGAGGCCGTCGCCGAGGGCCGCGGCAAGGCCCAGGCCGACACTCTCCGCAAGACCCGCACCCAGACCCAGGCCCGCCTGCTCAAGGCCGGATGCGAGGAACGTGTCGCCTCCTCCGCCCTCCGCAAGGGCGACACCGTCGTCTGCGAGTCCGGCGACGTCATCCCCGCCGACGGCGACGTCGTCGAGGGCATCGCCAGCGTGGACGAGTCCGCCATCACCGGCGAATCCGCCCCGGTGGTCCGCGAGAGCGGCGGCGACCGCTGCGCCGTCACCGGCGGCACCCGCGTCCTCTCCGACCGCATCGTCGTCCGGGTCACCTCCGAGCCGGGCAACACCTTCGTCGACCGCATGATCGCCATGGTCGAGGGCGCCCGCCGCCAGCGCACGCCCAACGAGATCGCCCTCGGCATCCTCCTCGTCGCCCTGACCTTCATCTTCCTCCTCGCCGTCTTCACCCTCCCCGCCCTCGCCCGTTACGTCGAGGCCGGCGCCGGGCAGCGCGGCGTCGTCAACGTTTCCCTCCCCGTCCTCGTCGCCCTCCTCGTCTGCCTCATCCCCACCACCATCGGCGGCCTCCTCAGCGCCATCGGTATCTCCGGCATCGACCGACTTATCCGCCGCAACGTCCTCGCCACCTCCGGCCGCGCCGTCGAGGCGGCCGGCGACATCGACGTCCTCCTCCTCGACAAGACCGGCACCATCACCCTCGGCAACCGCCAGGCCGCCCGGTTCATCCCCGTCCCCGGGATCGACGCCGACAAGCTCGCCGACGCCGCCCAGCTCGCCTCCCTGGCCGACGAGACCCCCGAGGGCCGCAGCATCGTCACCCTCGCCAAGGAAAAATTCGGCCTCCGCGGCCGCGAGCTCGCCGCACCCCACGCGACCTTCGTCCCCTTCACCGCCCAGACCCGCATGAGCGGGGTGGACCTCGCCGGCCGCCGCATCCGCAAGGGCGCCGCCGACAACATCCGCGCCTGGGTCGAATCGCAGGGCGGCGCCTGGCCCGCCGCCCTCGCCGCCGCCGTGGAGGACGTCTCCCGCGAAGGCGGCACGCCCCTCGTCGTCGCCGAAAACGCCGCCGCCCTCGGCGTCGTTTACCTCAAGGACATCGTCAAGGGTGGCATCAAGGAGCGCTTCGCCCAGCTCCGCGCCATGGGCATCCGCACCGTGATGATCACCGGCGACAATCCCCTCACCGCGGCCGCCATCGCCGCCGAGGCCGGCGTGGACGACTTCCTCGCCCAGGCCACCCCCGAGATGAAGCTCCGGCGCATCCGCGACGAGCAGGCCAAAGGCCACCTCGTCGCCATGACCGGCGACGGCACCAACGACGCCCCCGCCCTCGCCCAGGCCGACGTCGGCGTCGCCATGAACACCGGCACCCAGGCGGCCCGCGAGGCCGGCAACATGGTCGACCTCGACAGCAACCCCACCAAGCTCATCGAGATCGTCGAGATCGGGAAACAGCTCCTCATGACCCGCGGCGCGCTCACCACCTTCTCCGTCGCGAACGACATCGCCAAATACTTCGCGATCATCCCCGCCATGTTCGCCGGCCTCTACGCCCTCTCCCCCGGCGGCGCCGGCCCGCTCGCCGCGCTCAACCTCATGGGCCTCGCCT
The DNA here is from genome assembly GCA_966250295.1 of uncultured Akkermansia sp. Lineage (GTDB taxonomy): Bacteria > Verrucomicrobiota > Verrucomicrobiia > Opitutales > Opitutaceae > IMCC26134_A. The sequence goes on from CBINGR010000037.1 coordinate 7,133, forward strand.
CCCCGCAAAGCGCCATCCTCAGCGCCGTGATCTTCAACGCCCTCATAATCATCGCCCTCATCCCCCTCGCCCTCCGCGGTGTCGCCTACCGCGCCGCCGGCGCCTCGTCCCTCCTCCGCCGCAACCTCCTCTTCTACGGCGCCGGCGGCATCCTCGCCCCCTTCGTCGGCATCAAGCTCATCGACCTCGCCCTCGTCGCCTCCGGCCTCGCCTGAAACCCAAGCCTTTGGCCACGGAATTCATAGAGCCCAGACACAGAGGGGTCACGGAGCCAATCCATCCCGATTCCGAACTCCGGGGATTACTTCCGAACTCCGTGCCCTCTGTGTCCGGGCTCCGTGCCCTCCGTGTCGAAAAATTAACGCCCCGCCCACCTCCGGCCCATCCATGAAAACCCTCTCCACCGCCCTCCGCGTCTTCTCCCTCCTCGCCGTCCTCACCGGCGTGCTCTATCCGCTCGCCGTCGCCGCCATCGCCCGCGTCGCCTTCCCCGCCCAGGCCGAAGGCTCCCTCGTGCGCAACGCCGCCGGCGCGACGGTCGGTTCCGCCCTCCTCGCGCAAAAAACCGAATCACTCCGCTACTTCTGGCCGCGCCCCTCCGCCGCCGACTACGCCACCGTCGCCTCCGGCGCATCCAACCTCGCCCCCACCTCCGCAAAACTCCGCGCGGCCATGGAAGCGCGCGCCGCCAGGCTTCGCTCCGCCCACGGCCTGCCGGCTGGCGCCCCCGTGCCCGCCGATCTGCTTTTCGCCTCCGGCAGCGGCCTCGACCCGCACCTCAGCCCGGCCGCAGCCGGGTTCCAGGCCGCCCGGGTCGCGGCCGCGCGTAATGTCTCCGTCGATACGATCCGCGCCGCCATCGCCGCCCGCACCGAGACTGGCGGCCTGCTGGGCGAGGGCCGGGTCAACGTCCTGCTCCTCAACCTCGACCTCGACCGGCGATGAACCCGGCTTCTTCACCTCCGCCGCGCGGCGGTCCGCGCGTGCTCCGCCTGTTCGTGCTCTGCGTCTGCCTGGCGCTGCTGGCGGCCTTGATGGTCCGTTCCTGCTCCCACTTCGCCGCCCCGCCGCGCATCGATCCCAGATCCCCCGCCCCATGACCCGGCCCGCTTGGCCGTTGCCGGCCCCACCCGGCCCGCAAATGCTTTCCCCGTGAGCGATCCTCTCCGGCCCGATCCCGACTCCCTCCTCGCCGCCGCCCGGCGCTCCGAGGCCGGCGCCGCGCGGGGCCGCCTGACCCTCTTCTTCGGCATGGCCCCGGGCGTCGGCAAAACCTATGCCATGCTCGCCGCCGCCCGCCGCGAACAGGCCGCCGGGACCGATGTCCTCGTCGGCCTGGTCGAGACCCACGGCCGCGCCGAGACCGCCGCCCTCCTCGAGACCCCGCCCCCGCTCCCGGTCCTTCCCCGGCGGGCCGTCATCCACCGCGGCGTCACGCTGCACGAGTTCGACTTGGAAGCCGCGCTCGCCCGGAGCCCGCGGCTGGTCCTGGTGGACGAACTCGCCCACACCAACGTGCCCGGCTCCCGCCACCCCAAGCGCCACCAGGACGTCGCCGAGCTCCTCGCCGCCGGCATCGACGTCTACACCACGCTCAATGTCCAGCACCTCGAAAGCCGGGCCGACCTCGTCCGCCAGATCACCGGCGCGCCCGTCCACGAGACGGTCCCCGACTCCGTCGTCGAAGCCGCGACCGACATCCGCCTCATCGACCTCACGCCCGCCGAGCTCCGCGCCCGCCTCGCTGCGGGCAAGGTCTATCTCGGCGAGCGCGCGGCCGCGGCCGCCGAAAACTTCTTCCAGGAAAACCATCTCACCGCCCTCCGCGAACTCGCCCTCCGCCTCACCGCCGAACGCGTCGACAAACAGCTTCGCGACATCCGGGAGGACTCCGGCGCGCGTGCCATCTGGCGGGGCGGCGAGCGCCTGCTGGTCGCCGTCGGCCCCAGCCCCTTCTCCACCCGCCTGGTGCGCTGGACCCGCCGCATGGCCTACGCCCTCGATGCGCCCTGGGTGGCCGCGGCGGTCGAGACCGGCGCGGCTCTCCCCGCGGAGGATCAGCGCCGCCTCGACGAAAACCTCGCCCTGGCCCGCGAACTCGGCGCCGAGGTCGTCGTCGTTTCCGACCGCGACCTCGCCTCCGGCCTCCTGCGCACCGCCCACCGCCACAACGTCACCCAGATCGTGGTCGGCAAGCCCCGCACCCATCCCCTGCTCGATCTCGCCCTCGGCGGCTCCCTCGTGGACCGCCTCGTTCGCGGTTCCGGCCAGATCGACATCTACGTCGTCCCCGCCGAACCCCGCACCGGCCTCGACCGCTGGCGCGCCTGGACTGTTCCCGCCCTCTCGAGGCCCGGCGAGTACGGTCTCGCCGCCGGCGTCCTCGCCTTCGTCACCCTCGGCGCCCTCCTCGTCTCCCGCTACACGGGCTACTCCGCCGTCGCCTTCCTCTACCTCGCCACCGTCGTCTCGCTCGGCCGTTTCATCGGCCAGGGCCCCATCCTGCTCGCCGCCACCCTCGGCGCGCTCACCTGGAATTTTCTCTTCATCCCGCCGCTCTATACCTTCCGCATCACCAAGTTCGAGGACGGCCTCGCCTTCGCCCTCTTTTTCGTCGTCGCCCTCGTCACCGGCCGCCTCACCACCCGCATCCGCGCCCAGGCCCAGGCCCAGCATGCGGGCGAACGGCGCGCCTCCGCGCTCTACCAGCTCACCCGCGACCTCGCCGCCGCCCGCAATCCCGATGAGGTCATCCGCGCCGCCGTCGCCCGCCTGGCCGGCGTCTTCGGCGCCCGTCCGGCCCTCTTCACCGTTTCCGCCGCCGACCCCGCACATCTCGCGCTGCACCCTTCCGCCACCTTCGCCCTCGACTCCCGGGAAGAGGCCGTCGCTCTCTGGGCCCTGCGGCATCGCCGCCCCGCCGGCCGCTTCACCGACACCCTTCCCGCCGCCGAGGCCTACCACGTGCCGCTCCTCGTCGGCGACCGCGCCCTCGGAATCCTCGCGCTCCGCCCGCCCGAAGACGTGTCGCTTTCCCACGCCCAGCGCGACCTGCTCGACACCTTCGCCTCCCAGCTCGCCCTCGCCCTCGAGCGCGAACAGCTCCGCGCCGCCCACGAAGCCTCCCGGGTCACCGCCGAATCCGAAAAGCTTCACCGCACCCTGCTCGACGGCGTCTCCCACGAGCTCAAGACTCCCCTCGCCGTCATCACCGGCTCCGCCGAGGCCCTCGCCACTGCGACCTCCGTCCAGACCCCCGCCCTCGTCGCCGAGATCGCCACCGCCGCCCGCCGTCTCCAGCGCCTGGTCAACAACCTCCTCGACGTGACCCGCCTCGAGTCGGGCACGCTCCGGCCCCGGCTCGACTGGTGCGATCCCCGCGACCTGGCCAACGCCGCCCTCGACGCCACCGCCGAGGTCCGCCGCGCACACCCCACCGCCGTTGCCCTGCCCGCCGAGCTCCCGCTCCTCCGCGCCGACTTCGCCCTCGTCGAGCAGGCCCTCGCCAACCTCCTGCACAACGCCGCCGCCCACACCCCGCCCGGCACCTCGCTCGTCCTTTCCGCCGCCCACGATACCGTCGCCCGCGAACTCGCGTTCACCGTCGCCGACACCGGCCCCGGCCTCGATCCCGCGGAGGCCGGGCGTCTCTTCGACCGCTTCGCCCGCGGCCACCCCGCGCGCGCCGGCGGGCTCGGCCTCGGCCTCTCCATCGTGAAAGGCTTCGCCGAAGCCCACGGCGGCCGCGTCACCCACGCCCCCAACACGCCCTCCGGTTCCCGCTTCACCCTCACCCTCCCCTGCGAGCCGCCTCCGGCCACCGCAGTCTGATATTTGTCCTGCCTTTATCCGCGCCCATCCGTGCAATCCGCGGTCAAAAATTCCTTTCCTTCCTTGGTCACTCCGCCCGCCGACCTCCTAATCATCGACGACGAGGTGCAGATCCGCCGCCTCCTTCGCCTCACCCTCGAAGGCGCCGGCCACCGCGTACGCGAGGCCGCCACCGCCGCCCTCGGCCTGCACGAGGCTGCCATCCTGCGGCCGGATGCCATCGTCCTCGACCTCGGGCTGCCCGACGCCGACGGCCTTGAGGTCCTCCGCCGCCTCCGCGAGTGGACCACGCTTCCCATCCTCATCCTTTCCGTCCGCGACCAGGAAACGCAAAAAATCGCCGCCCTCGACGCCGGCGCCGACGATTACCTCACCAAGCCCTTCGGCGGCGGCGAGTTGCTCGCCCGCCTGCGCGTCCTGCTTCGCCGCGCGGCCTCCGCGGGCGCCGCGGAGCCCGCGGTCACCGGTTTCGGCGACGTCGAGGTCGACTTTTCCACCCGCCGGGTCACCCGCGCCGGCGCGCCCGTCGCCCTCACCCCCCGGGAATACGAGCTCCTGCGCCTCCTCCTCCGCCATCGCGGCAAGGTCGTCACCCACACGCAGCTTCTTCGCGAAATCTGGGGACCCGCCGGCGCCTCCCAGACGCACACCCTCCGGGTTCATCTGGCCCACCTCCGCCAAAAGCTCGAACCCGAGCCCGCCCGCCCCCGTTTTCTCCGCACCGAAGCCGGTGTCGGCTATCGCTTTGCGGAGGAGTAAGCGACGCGCCGATAAAGTCCTTGGCAGGCTGCGCGGCGGGCTTTTTCGTCCGCGTTAACCATGCCCACCGCGAAGCCCGCCCTCCTCGCCCTCGAAGACGGTTCCGTCTACCACGGCCGCGCCTTTGGCGCCGACGCCACCATCGCCGGCGAATGCGTCTTCAACACCTCCATGACCGGCTACCAGGAAATCGTCACCGATCCCTCCTACTTCGGCCAGATCGTCACCCTGACCGCGCCGATGATCGGCAACTACGGCATCAACGACGCGGACACCGAGGCCTCCGCCCCGCGTGCCTCCGGCCTCGTCGTCCGCGAGCTTTCCCCCGTCGTCTCCAACTGGCGCGCCACCACCTCCCTCGACGCCTACCTCAAAAAACACGGCATCCCCGGTATCAGCGATATCGATACGCGCGCCCTCACCAAGAAGCTCCGCGTGGACGGCGCCATGAAGTGCTGCCTCTCCACCCTGCCCCTCTCCGAGGCCGAAGCCGTCGCCAAGGCCAAAGGCTGGCACGACATGGCCGGCAGCGACTACGTGAAGGACACCACCTGCGCCGAACCCTACCTCTGGAAACTCGAGGACGCCGCCCGCTTCAACCCGCCCTACGTGCCCGCCGGCACCACCCTCGGCCTTCCCCACACCCCGGCGAAGCGCTTCACCGTCGCCGCCTTCGATTTCGGCGCCAAGCACTCGATCTTCCGCAAGCTCGTCAACCACGGCTTCGACGTGAAGGTCTTCCCCGCCACCGCCTCCGCCGAGCAGATCAAGGAGCACGCGCCGGACGGCGTGTTCCTTTCCAACGGACCCGGCGATCCCGCCGCTCTCGCCTACATCCACAAGACCGTCACCGGCCTGGTCCCCCACTTCCCGATCTTCGGCATCTGCCTGGGCCACCAGATGATCACCCACGCCCTCGGCGGCACCACCTACAAGCTCAAGTTCGGCCATCGCGGCGGCAACCAGCCGGTGAAGAACCTGGAGACCGGCCGGGTTTCCATCACCGCCCAGAACCATGGTTTCGCCACCGACCCCGCCTCGCTCGAGCGCGGCGGCGCGATCGTCACCGAGATCAACCTCAACGACAACACCGTCGAGGGCCTTCGGCACAAGGCCCTGCCCGTCTTCTCGGTGCAATATCACCCCGAAGCTGCCCCCGGGCCCAACGACGCCGACCCGCTCTTCACCGATTTCTACCGGCTCATCGAGAACCGCAAAGCCGGCAAAATCTAAACCCCGCCCCAGTCTCCAGGGCCGCCCCTCAAACGGGCGGCTTTTTTTGCCCCCTTCTCTCGCAGCTCTCCTGATCGCCGGGTGTTAAAGTTAAACAGTATCCGGACAAGCGGGGTTGAAAGGTAGGGCGGGACAGCGGTCCCGCCGCGAAGTCTTCAGGCTTTCGCACCCTCAACCGGCGCGCCCAGCGGTCGCGCCCTACCAAAAGCGGCCACACTATTCTTCAATGCGCTATGATCTAATTCCGCACCCGGCCGATCCCATCCCGAAACCACGGCCCCTGATGGCCAGCGCCCGGGCCGCTTTTCGGACTCTGCTCATCCTCGCCATACCCGGCTGTCTGCTCACCACGCTCGCTACTTCATCGGCAAGCCCGCGCTCTTCGCCCAGCTTTCCCCTTTTCGCCTCCAATACGCCGTTCTTCTCGGAGGCCTGTCGCTCTTCGCGCTCACCCTTCGCCACCTTCGCTGGGCCCTGCTGTTTTTTGGGTTCAGCGCCTTTAACCTTTGGGCCGTTCTCCGGCCCGCCCTGCCGCCCGCGCCGCCTGCCCCGGACGACGCCTCCCGCCCCTCGCTGCGAATCCTCCTCGCCAACGTCCTCACGTCCAATCGGGACCCGGCGCCCCTGCTGGCCCTGATCGCCGCCGAAAACCCGGATCTGGTCGCGCTGCTGGAGATCGATCCACGCTGGCAAAACGAGCTTTCCCCCGCGCTGCTGCCGGCCTACCCGCACTCCACGTTTTGTCCCCGGGACGACAATTTCGGCCTCGCCCTTCTCTCCCGCATTCCACTCTACGATGTCCGGCGCGAATTTTTTTCGGATACCGAACTCCCTTCCCTCTCGCTCACGCTGCCGCTCGACGGCCACCCCCTGCGCGTCCTGCTCACCCATCCGGTGCCTCCTGGCGACACCGCCGGCACGGAGCTCCGGGACCGCCATCTCTCCGAGTTGACCGACTGGGCCGTCACGGCCAGCCAGGACACCGGCGGGACACCCGGTGTCCTATCTGGCTCGGTTCTCATCCTGGGCGATCTCAACTCCACCCCCTGGTGCCCACCCCTCCGGCGCCTGCTCGCCTCCACCGGCCTCCGTCCCGCCTGGCGCGGCCATGCCTGGGGTGCGGCCACCTGGCCCGCGCAAGTGCCTTTTCTCCGGATCCCGCTCGATCACGCCTTGCTCGATCCCTCGCTCGTCTGCACCTCCTATCGCACCGGCCCCGACATCGGGTCCGACCACTTCCCCGTGCTCATCGAACTCAGGCATTCTCCCTGACCCGACCGCATCTCGCTCCCCGACCCGGCCTTAGTCGCTACGTAGAACTCCTCCTGAACTTGTCCTTGCCCCCCGGGGAAAGCCCTGAATTCTAAGCACCGTTCCTCTGTTCGTTCAGAGGATTTTTGGGGTAACTAAGAAAGCAATGACCGGACGCCTAGGGGTAGGCGTCCGGTCTCTTAGTTTACGGGGATTGCGATCTCCCGAGCCTCCGTTCCCTCGCCTCGCCTTTGGTTAAAATAATTTGTCGAAGGGCGATTTCAGATAACAGGAATTGGTTATATCAAAGGCCCTCATCAGGCCTATCGATTTCAAGATTTATCGTATAATCCTGAGATTAGGCTTTTCCTTTGATTTATTGGACGCGCTAAGCAACTACACCGACGCTTTTCGCTTTCTTCTTCGTCAGCGCAGTTAACCCCAAACCGATTACCCCGCCATCCGGAATCCTGATTCCCCCGCAGGCTTCCCCGTTTATTATTTTATTACCCCTGCGCCCGCCACGTGGCGCCTGCTTCACGTTTCCCCGCCCGCCCCTGCGCGAGGCGCCTTTATAATCCAGCCGTCCCGGCCGGCCGCGTGCGGAGCTTTGTCCCCGCCGTCCTGAATAATATCCCGTTCGAGTCTGCAAGGTCATGCATTTTTCCCCGCTTTCCTGGTTTTCCCGCCGCTGCGCTGCCCTGGTCTTCACGCTTGGCTCCACCCTGTGTTTGTCCGGAGCGTCAGCCCGCGCCCAAGTGGCTCCAAGCCACGATCCGTCCGCCATTGTACGAAATACGGACGGCCGTTACTGGGTGTTTACCACCGGCAATGGCGTCTGGGCCATGTCCTCCAGCAACGCCAATTTCACCGACTGGCGGGTCGAACCCACCGTCTTTCCGGTCGGCACCTGGCCCGCGTGGATCGCCAATTATGTAAGCGGCTTCCAAGGCAGTTTTTGGGCGCCGGAGGTCGTCGCCATGAGCGGCCAGTTCTATTGTTACTATTCCTGTGCGGGCAGCGGCGCCCCCGCCGCGATCGGCCTCGCCACCGCCTCCAATCTCGCCGGCCCCTGGACCGATCGCGGCATGATCGTGGCGGCCAACAACGCCATCGACGCGGCCGTGCTCCGCGACGGCAGCAACCTCTGGCTGGCCTATGGCAACTGGCAAAGCGGCATCGACCTGATCCAGCTCAACCCATCCAACGGCCTGCGGCTCAATTCCAGCCGCTGGGATCTGGTCGGCGGCCAGGTCGAGGCTCCCTACCTGATGAAGAACGGAAGTTATTACTACATGTTTTTCCAGAGCGGCTTGTGTTGCAACGGCGTCAACAGCACCTACTACACCCGGGTCGGACGCTCCACCAGCATCACCGGTCCCTACGTCGACCAGGGCGGGGTGAGCCTCATGAGCGGCGGCGGCACCACCTTCCTGCCCAACCGCGACGGCCGCTACATCGGCCCCGGACACGTCGGCTACGGCGAGGGCAAGCTGACCTATCATTTCTACGACGGGAACGATAACGGTAACCCCAAGCTGAGGATCACCACCTTGAGCTGGGTCAATGGCTGGCCGGTTGCCGCCGGCGTCAACCTCGGCGGCGGCCAGCCGATCGCCAACGGCACCTACAGCCTTCGTAACCGCGCTAGCGGCAAGATGCTCGATAACCTCGGAGCCACCGCCGACGGCGCCAATGTTTGCCAATGGGCCGATGGCACCAGCAACAACCAGAAGTGGGTCGTCACCTACAGCGGCGGCTACTATCGGCTGAGCTGCGTCACCGGCGGCAAATACCTCGATAGCATCGGTCGCACCGCCGACGACACGCCGGTTGGCCAGTGGGCCGGTTCCTCCAGCTACAATCAGCAATGGACTTTCGTCCCGGCCGGTTCGGGTTACTATAAACTCGTCAACCGCGCCAATAGCAAGTGCCTCGACACCGGCGGAGCCACCGCGGACGGCGCCGTCATGGAGTTTTGGTCGAGCGGCACCAGTTATAACCAGCAATGGCAGTTCGTCGCGCCCTAGGCTGATTTTCCCCATCGCGGGGCCGCCAACGCCGTCCGCCCTCCCTATTCCCCAGCCTGGATTTCAGGGGGAGGATTCTCCATGGTTATATGGATCAAAATTTATCGTGTAAATAATTCTAAAACAAGATTATGTGCAACAATGCGCACGCTGATTTGTTCGCGTGGAAACACGACGAGTACAAATTTTTAATTCTCTGGGCCGGTCCTGCCGGCCCGAAACCTTTCCAGATCATAACACGATCAGGAAAAACAAACCAACCACCCAAAAATCCCATGTTAGCCATCAAAACTCGCGCTTTCGCGGCGCTCGCGGCCCTCGTCGGCCTTGTCTCCTCGGCTCAGGCCGCCACCGTTTACTTTACGAGCACCTACGTCATCCCCGCCGGGGCCACCTACAACGGTAACGGCAACACTATCGTAGCTCAGGGCATGGGCGACGGCAGCCAGAACGAGGGCCAGAAGGCCTTCTTCCAGCTCGGTGCCAATTCGTGGCTGCGGAATGTGAAACTCGCCGCCCCCGGCGTGGACGGCTGCCACTTCTACGGCAACGGCACCATGAACGAAGTCACGTGGCAGGACGTCGGCGAAGACCAATTCACCGTCAAGTCCGGCGGTAACTGCTGGGTCTCCGGCGCCTCCGCTATCAACGCCTCCGACAAGTTCGGCCAGATCAATGCCGCCACCTCGATCACCCTCTATTATCATACGCAGACCAATGGCTTGAAGAACATCCGCCAGCTCGGCGGCTCCACCTTCACCTGCAACTTCTACTACGATAACAGCACTCACAACCAGACCAGGGAGGCCGTTGGCCGCACCGACTCCTCGACCACCCGCTTCGGCCAGCGCAATATCCACGTCAACAGCTTCTCCGGCCCCAACGGCTGGTGGTATGGCCGCAGCTCGCAGGCCTTCACCTACTAATAGCTTCCGGGCCGCTCGTTTCAGACCGGCCCCAATCCTTCGGGGCGGTGAACTCACCCCCGTTCGTCGCCCTTTGTTTCCACTGTCGTTATATCGTTAGCCTGCCAAGCCCCTCGCGCCCGCCGCCTTCACCTGCAACCCCGTTTTATCGGATGTATAAAACGGCCCCACGCGCGGTCCGCTTCGTCGTCGTTCATTTTCTTTTTCGGGCTGCTACCCCCCTGGCCCGTTCATCCTTTCATCGGTCATAGGTATGGCCGTTGAAATAACAACCAACCCAAAAATCCCAATGATCCCTACCCCCACCCGCGTCCTCGCGACGCTCGCGGCCTTCATCGGCCTTGTCTCCTCGGTTCAGGCCGCCACCGTTTACTTTACGAGCACCTACGTTATCCCTGCCGGTGCCACGTATAACGGCAATGGCAACACGATCGTTGCCCAAGGCATGGGCGATGGCAGCCAATCCGAAAGCCAGAAGCCCTTCTTCCGTCTCAACGCCGAGTCCTGGCTGAGAAACGTAAAGCTCGCCGCCCCCGGCGTTGACGGCTGCCACTTCTACGGCAACGGCACCATGAACGAGGTCACCTGGCAGGATGTCGGCGAGGACCAGTTCACGGTCAAGTCCGGCGGCAACTGCTGGGTTTCCGGCGGCTCCGCCGTCAATGCCTCGGACAAGTTCGGCCAGGCCAACGCCGCCACCTGGGTCACCCTCTACTACCACACCCAGACCAATGGCTTGAAGAACATCCGCCAGAACGGTGGCACCACCTACACCTGTAACTTCTACTACGACAACAACACCGCCAACCAGACCAAGGAGGCCATCGGCCGCACCGACTCCTCGTCCACCCGCTTCGGCACGCGCAATATCCACGTCTACAGCTTCTCCGGCCCCAACGGTTGGTGGTATGGCCGCAGCTCGCAGGCCTTCACCTATTAAGGTCTTCCCGTCTGGCGGTCGGAGCCTGAGCGCCTGACCGGCCCGGCGAGTTCCGTCCGGGACGACGCGTACCTACCCCGACGCGTCGTCCCGCTTTCGCTTCTATCCTCTCCCCTTTCGATGTCGTCTTCCCGAGTCAGGCCTCGCCGTTGCTCCTTCCCCGAGGTCGCGTTTCTTTGCCTCGCCGCCGCGACCGTGGGTTCCGTCCTCGGCTGGCTGAGTGTCCCTGCCCCAAAGCGCCAGAACTCCGTCAGCACCCCCGGACCGACCGCCATCCCGGCCCTTTTGGCCGACTCCGCACCTTCCGCCTCGTCTACCGGCGACGCCACGCCTCCTGCGTCCAGCGCCCCCTGGACCGACCGCTGGGAGGAAACCCTTGCCCTCGCCAGCACCCCCGCACGGACCCGTGCCCTTGCCGCCCTCCTCGAGGAACTGGCCCGCACCGACCCGCAACGCGCCCTTTCCTTCGCGCAAAACCAGTCCGACTGGCGGCTCCGTGAACTCCTTCGCGACGCCTCGCTGCGCGGCTGGGCTTCCGTTTCCCCCGAGGCCGCCGGCGACTGGGCGCTCGGTGTCCGCATCGAGGACCGCCGCGCGGTCCTCGGCGCCGTCTTCCAAGGCGCCGCCGTCGATCCCGATGCCACCATCCGCCTCGCTCTCCGCCTCTGCGCCGCCGATCCCGAGCCTGCCGGCGACTACGGCCACGCCGCCATCGCCGCCCTCGTGGACGCCGGTGCCTTCGCCCAAGCCGCGGATTTCGGCGCCGCCATGGGTTCCGAAAAGTACTCATTTCTTTTCAAGTCGGCCTACTTCCAGTGGGCCCGCCAGCGTCCCGCCGAGGCCCTCGCCGCCGCCGAAAAAATCGAGGACCCGCAGCTCGCCGGGCAGGCCAAAAGCCAGGCCATCACCGGCTGGTCCTGGGCCGATGCCGCCGGCCTCGCCAACTACGCCCTCAAACTTCCTCCCGGCGCCGAGCGCAGCCAGGCCCTGGCCGAGGCCCTGCCGCTCTGGCTCGAACGTTATCCCGAAGAGGCCGCCGCCTGGATCCAGAAAAACGACAACGGCGCCGAATTCGACGCCGGCCTCGCCGCGCTCGCCAATCAGCAGTCCTTCCTCAGATCGCGTCCGGCCGCCGCGCTCGACCTCGCCGCCGATATCTCCGATCCCTCCAAACGGACCGAGACCATGCGCTCCGTCTTCCAGCAGTGGGCCGCTCGCGATCCCGGCGCCGCCCGCGCCTACTTAAACCGCGCCGCCAACGCCTCCGATCGCGTCGCTCTCTCGGCCGTCCTGGCCGACGTCTTCCCCGACGGCGCGCCCTGATCCGTCCGTCAAGCTCCCGACTCCGATCACGCATGCCCGCCGCCTCGTCGCCTTCCTCCGGTTGGTCCGCTTCCGCCGCAGCCGGTCTCGCCCTCGCCGCCACCTTGCTCGGTTTCGTGCTCGCGCGCGCCGCCGCCGCCCATCGCGCCGCTCCCCTCGTTTCCGCCAACTCCACTGCGGTTTCCGCCTCCGCCCGCCCAATCGTCCGCTCCGCCGCGTCCTCCGCCGCGGAGGCCTGGGACGCCCGTTGGCGCGAGCTCTCCGCGCGGCCCGCCACCACTGCGCTCACCCGCGAGCGCGAGGCGCTTCTCGAGGAACTGGCCCGCACCGACCCCAGGCGTGCCCTCGCCCTTGCCGAGGCCGAGGGCAACTGGCTGACCCGCGATCAGCTTCGCGATGCCGCGCTCCGCGGCTGGGCCTCGGTCGAACCCGACGCGGCCGCCGACTGGGCCATGGCCCAGCCGGTCCTCGGCGAGCGCATGAAATGCGTCGCGGCCGTCCTCACCGGCGCCACCGCCCAGCCCGCCGAGGCCGCGCGCGTCGGCCTTCGCCTTTGCAGCGCCGACCCCGAGCCCGCGGGCTTCTACGGCCACATGCTCATCAACGCCCTCGTCGAGCGCGCCGGGGACTTCGATGCCGCGATGCGTTTCGCCACCGCCGCCACCATGGTGGACCGCCAGTCCTTCCTGCTCGACTCCGCCTTTTACCAGTGGGCCCAGCACGATCCGGAGCGCGCCTACGCCCAGCTCGCGTCCATCGCCGATCCCGCCATCCGCGAGTCCGCCCTCAAGGGCCTCATCGAGGGCCGCTCCGATTTCGATCCGCAGCGCTTCGCCGACTTCGCGCAAAAACTCCCCGCCGGTGCCGACCGCACCCAGGCGCTCTCCATCTCGCTCCAACGCTGGGCCGGCAAGGATCCGCAGGCCGCTCTTCAGTGGATCAACCGCATGGACCCCGACCCCGATTTCGATCCCGGCGTCGCCGCCCTCGCCGCGTCCTCCACCCTTATCGCCGCCCAGCCCGAGATCGCCATGGAGCTGACCGACAGCATCTGCGACACCACCAAACGGGTCCTGACCAAGAGCCGCGTTTTCTTCGAGTGGGCCCTGCGCGATCCCGCCGCCGCCCGCCGCTACGCCGAGGCCGTCGAACATCCCGCCACCCGCGAAACCCTGCTCCAGGACCTCGAATCCCTCCCGCCCGACGCCGGCAAATCCGGCTCGTAACCACCACCCCTTCCGCCGCCCGACGCCGCCCCATGCGCCCGCTTTTCCTTGCCTCGCTGGCCTTCCTTCCCGCTCTCGCGCCGCTCTCCGCGGCCGAAACGGCCACCCCCGCTCCCGCGGAAGCCCCCGCCGCGCCGCCCCGCTTCCCGCTCCACCGCGCCGCCCAGTATAACGACCTCGAAACCCTGCGCGCCCTCCTCCACGCCGATCCCGCCGCGGTCAACGCCGCCGACCCCGACGGCGTCACCCCGCTCTTTGTCGCCGCCCGCCTCGGCCACCTCGAGCTCGCCCGTTTCCTCCTCGACCAAGGCGCTACCGTGGACGCCGCCACCCGGGTCGACGGCTCCACGCCGCTTTGCGTCGCCGCCTACGCCGGCCACCTCGAGCTCGCCCGCCTGCTGCTCGACCGCGGCGCCGCCCTCGAGCACGCCACGACCGACACCGGCGCCACGCCCTTCGTCCTCGCCACGCTCAACGGCCAGACCGCGATGATGGCCTTGCTCAAGGAACGCGGCGCTCGCATCGACGTCGCCGCCGACGACGGCGCCACGCCCCTCGCCCGCGCCGCCCTTGCCGGCCAGGCGGAGGCTGTCGCCGCGCTCCAGGCCACCGGCGCCGCAGTCGATTCCCGCAACGCCGATGGCCAGACGCCCCTCATGCTCGCCGCCCGCGAGGGCCAGACCGAGGTCATCCGCACCCTGCTCGATGCCGGCGCCGACATCGCCGCCCGCGACAAGGAAGGCCTCACCGCCCTCCACCAGGCCGCCAAGGACGGCCGCGGCCCCGCCACCCGACTCCTCCTGGAACGCGGCGCGCCCGTCGATGCCCGCGATGCCCGCCAGCGCACCCCGCTCTTCATGGCCGCCTTCTACGGCTACGCCGAGACCGCCGGCCTCCTTTGCGACCACGGCGCCGAGGTCGATGCCCTCGACGAGCAGAAACGCTCCCCCCTCTACATGGCCACCCAGGAAGGTTCCATCGACACCGCCCTCCTCCTGCTGGACCGGGGCGCAAGCGTGCAGGACCGCCTCATCAACGGCCGCAGCACCCTCAGCCCGCTTCGCATGGCCGCCTTCGACGGTCACATCACCATCCTCAAGGCTCTCCTCGCCCGCGGCGCCGACGCCAACGTCACCCGCCTCGACGACGGCTTCACCCCGGTCCACTTCGCCGCCCAGGGCGGCCACCTCGACGCGGTGAAACTCCTGCTCGCCCATGGCGCGCGCCTCGACGCCAAGACCAAGGACGGCCGCACCGCTCTCTGGCTCGCCGCCCAGAATGGCTGGATCGCGCTCTGCGACTTTCTCCTCGCCCACGGCCTCGAGCTCGAAGCGCGCGACGCCGGCGGCCGCACTCCGCTCTGCATCGCCGCCGAGACCGGCTACCCGCCCACCGTGCGTTTTCTCCTTTCCCGCGGCGCCGTCGCGGATGCGCCCGACGCGGAAGGTCGCACTCCGCTCGCCCTCGCGGCCAAGATCGGCTCGATCGAAAGTATCGAGCACCTCCTTGCCGCCGGCGCATCGGTCACGACACGGGATAACCGCGGTCTCAGCCCGCTCCACTACGCAGCCGGCGCCCGCGGCCCCCACTACATCGTCCCGGCCGAGGGTGCCTACCTCGAGATCGCCAGGCTCTTCCTCAAAAACGGCTCCGCTGCCGACGACCGCAGCCTCGCGGGCGAAACTCCGCTGCTTTTTGCCGCCACGGAAAACCGCCTCGACCTCGTCCAGGCCCTGCTCGAACTCAAGGTCCCGGTCGACGCCGCCGACGCCACCGGCCGCACCCCGCTCCTCGCCGCCGCCGCGGCCGGCCATGCCGGCGTGGTCTCAGTCCTCCTCGCCGCCGGCGCAGCGCCCGATCTCGCGGGCGCTGCCGGCGAGACGCCGCTTTTCCTCGCCGCCCGGGAAGGTCATTTCGAGGCCGCGCGCGCGCTCGTCCAAGCCGGCGCGAAACTGGACACCCTCACCGCCGACGGCCAAAGCGCTCTCTCCATCGCCGAAAAATACAAGCACCGGCCCATCGCCACGCTCCTCCGTCGCCGCGGTGCGACCCTGCCGACCGCCACCGGCACGCCCCCCTTGCTCGCCCAGGCCGAGACCCCGGCCGCGACGGAAACGACCGCCGTCAACCCCGCGTTGGAAAGCACCGTTTTCCCGGCCGCGGATCCCTCCGCTCCACCGCCTCCCGAGCCGATGGCCGTGAAACCGGTTCCACGCGAAGCGATCCCCATCCACCTGCGCGCCGTCCAAACTCCCGCCACGACGCCGCTCCATCTTGCCGCCACCGAAGGTCATCTCTCCGCCGTACGCGACCTGCTCGCCGCCGGCGCCGACGAGGATGCGCGCGACCCGCAGTTGCAAACCCCGCTTTTCCTCGCCGCCAAGGCGGGCCATCTGGAGATCGTCCGTTTCCTCGCCGAGGTCCCCGCCGGCATCAACCTGACCGACATCGAAGGCCGCACCCCGCTCATCGCCGCCGCGGCCGCCGGCCACCTGGAAACCGTGCGTTTCCTGCTCTCCGCCGGCGCGCATCCCAACGCCAGCCGCAACAACGGCGAATCCGCCCTCTGCGTCGCCGTCGCCGCCGGCCACCTCGACATCGTCCACGCCCTCCTCGACGGCGGTTCCCTTGCGACCTTCGATATCTACGGCGGCGCCACCCCGCTCTCCCTTGCGCTCAAGGCCGAAAATCAGCCCATGATCGACCTGCTCCGCCGCCACCGCGCCCACCTCGGCACCCCGCGTACCGACTACGCCGCCGCCAGCGCGAAAACCACGCCTGCACAGTAACGCGAATTGCACGTCCCCGGGGAACCGCCCGACGCCCCGAGTTCGCCGCCGCAGCCCAGTCGTCTTCCGGCCGGGATCAACATCCGCGATTGTTCAGACGATTTCAGTGAGACGGCTACAGATTATCTCCGCGCCGGCGAAGAAGTAGTCGCGGACTCGGGCTGGGCCCCTCCCGTTGCAGGAGAAGCTGCGTGCGCCGGTGGCTTTGGCCAGCGGCCTGCATCGATCAGCCTAGTGACACCGTCCATTTTGTCGAAGATTGCGTAGCTGAACCAGCCTTCGGTGGCCACATCCAGCTCCCCGAAGTCGGCATCCTCCAGATCCGCAGCCCCCATGAAAACCAACGTGCCGCCGGAGGTGCGGGGATCCGGTGTCTGGGCTACGATGGAGAGCGAATTGCCGGTCCATTCTTGGCCGAGCGCGCGAATCCTTTTCTTTCCAAGGAGGACAGGAGCGTCTCCGCCTAGCCGGCTCCAAACTGAATTGGTTCTGGGGTTCCCGATCAACACCAAGGTCGAACCGGGCACGCTCGTGCCGGCAAGTTCGGTATCACGGACGACCTTGCAGGGGCCGTGACAGAGCTTCCCCCATGCGTCCTGAAAGCGATCGGACAGTTCCCGTATCCGTTGCGCATCTTTGTGATTTCCGCCGGTGCCTTCCGCCACGACAAAGGGCCGAGCCAAGCTCGCGAGGACGGTGTCCTCGCGCCAGGACGAGGGCCGCGCCGGAGTCGCTGCCGCGGGGGACGCGGCGGAAAACCATTCAAAGAAGCGTTCCCAGGCGTCAAAGTGTTGCTGGCGGGGCTGCGCGCGGATTTCGAATTCCAGGGGATACCGATTCTGGTGGGCCAGCCGGGCAAAATACTGCGAGACAGACAGGTCGCCATGACCGAGCTCAGCGCCATCGTTGATCAGGAGCATGGGGCCTTTCGTCGTGGAGACCAGGGAAGGCGCCATTTCGCACTCTTCGTTGTATTGGGCGAAGCCGGGGAAGGTGTTGAAATTGAAATGTTGGCTTAGCCCTGACTGCAGCCCGAAAGTGGGATTCAACAGCCCGATTCCGGCATAACGACCTGGCCGGTGGAGTGTGTAGAACGCCGACACCGCGCCGCCGCCGCAGGCTCCGCAGAGGAACATCCGGCCGGAGTCGATGGCATAAAGCCGGCCGAGATCGGCCAGCACCTCTTCGTGGTGTGCATATTCTATAGGGAGGCCCGCCGGCTGGTTGCGGTAGCCGCTCCAGACCACGGCCATTTGATACTGTTCGGCGAGGGCGGCGATTCGCTCCGCCTCGCTCTGGGCTGCCATGAAAGGGCTGGCGATGAACGGGCGGTTGGCGGAGGTGATGGTCGGGACGAAGATCACCAACGGCATACGCTGTCCCTCGCGGCTGGCGCGCTCCGGAATGTATAGGCGGTAAAACTGGATGCTGCCGTCAATGGCGGAGCGGAAACCTCGAATTTGCAGCCCGGCCAGGGTGCCCAACTGGGCACCGTGTTTGCGGGTTTGGATAAGCGTGGCGAGGTTGGCTAGAGGAAACAGGATCTTCCGATCCCACGCGTACGAGAAGCGCGCGGGGCGGACTTCGGGATCGAAAAGAATCTCCAGCCTGCGGATGCAGCCCGTCATGGAAAGCCCGCCGGGCGTGTCGTCCAAATAGGGCTGCGCATCCGCTTTGAGCCGAGCGTAGACCTCCTCGCCCTCTCCGATGCAGAAGGGTTGCTCGTGGTTTTCGCCGCCCACGACAATTCTGAGAAAGTAGACGCCGGGCGGCAGAGTCGGCGTCCAGCCTTTGCCGTTCACCTCTCCGGCGGAAAGTTCCACCACCGGCTTGCCGCTGATATCCAGAACGGTGGCGGCGCAGGAAAATTCATCCGGCACGCCGACGAGCCCGAGGACAAGCGGATTCCGCGCGTTCACGAATACCCTCCGCAAGAGGTTACCTGGACGGATACGCATTTCTTTCATGGCAGCACGGGCGGCGGCGTAGGGCTGCTTTTCCAGATGCGCCGCGATGCCTCGTCCGCCTCTGCGATTCACGACTTTCGCGCGGAGCAGGTTGTCTCCCTCCTGCAGCTTCAGGCGGATGCAGTCGCTGTACGTCTCAACACCCGCGATGCCATCCAGGCGATGGACAAGGTTTCCGTTGAGCCAGATTTTCATCGCATCGGCGTTTCCGACGGAGAGGTAGATTGCCTGCTCGCTCCCGCTTCGGATGATGCAGTCCAGATAGGCGCCGGACTGGGTTATGCCCTCCAGGTTGGAATAGCTGCGGCCGAGGGCGTGTTGCACATCGATGAGCCCTTTGCTCCCCCGTGCGATTACCGTTCTGACCGTGGCGGTCTCGTCCCAAGTATCCCGAAGCGAGGCGATTTCCCTCGGCTCGGCCTCGCCCATGCCCAGCGCGCGCAGAACATCCTTGTCGATTAGTGGGGTCTCTGAGCGTTCGTCGAAGGGGCCGGTGACAAGCCATTCGTTGATGTCCTCCCCTCCGCGAAATTCAAGGACCGGGGTCGGCGCCGGCGACCGTGCGCCGAAGTCGGCAGCGTGCGCCGCCGGTATGAGGGCAAGAACGAGGGTTAGGAGTCCGGCCCTTCTCAGTGAATAGGCATGCATGCGGGGAAGTGCTGAATGGGGAATATAAGTTTTCGATCGCTGGCCGCCGGGTACACCAAGGCGCTGGCCTGTGGGAGTGCGCGTGAAACCAAGTGCCGGCTTGCCGACGCAGGAGGGCAGCAGGCCTGCGGTTCGGTTCCGTCTCGATGGAGCCGGCCGGGCAGCTCTTCCTGAGTCCTCGGCTTCGCGTCATTTCCCGGCCGTCTCCCGGTTACCCAGCAAGCGGTTTTTCTCGGCCAGGCTGAGATCGCTTTGCTCGATCCATTTCTCCGCCCCCTGCCGGTTCAGGACGAGCCAGCGCTCGGCGTTTATCGCTAGCGCGTGATCGCGTTCCTCCTGGTCTTCTATCCCAGCTAGGATCCGGGCGGCACCGTCCACCGGATAGGTTTTTCGAACCGTTTCTGCGACTGGCCGGATCACGTTTCGGCCAAATTTTTTCTGGTTTATCCACTGGATTGCGGCCGGCCCGTCCATTGCGGACCAGGCCTGCGCCGAATAGGCGACGGCTCGTTCGGTTTCTTCGCTTCCGTCCGCCACGCCCGAGGCCCATTCACACGCTGCCCGGGGGTCGGTTTCGGTCCAGGCGACGACGAACCCGTCGACCGCGTTTCGCCTTTTGTCGGGCGCTTGGATGCGGGGGATGAGTTCGCCCGCCTTTGCCCGGTCGGTCCGTGCCAAGCTGGCCACGGCAGCGGCCAAGGCTGCGTCGGAGATGGATAGTCCGGATTGTGAGCCGACCCACTGCAGCGCGGCGTCAGGGTCGGCGAATGCCCATTCCGCTGCTATCTTGGCGAGGGCGAGCTCCTGCTGCTCGGGGGTGGCGAGGGCCTTTGCGAAGGGAATTTTCCAGCGGACGTCGCCTTGGGCTTCCGTGCCTGCCGGGGCATCCATATTCACGATAGCCGTGGCGAGCTGGTGTCGGCGCTCGGCGTCGATAGTTCCGGCCAGCCAGTCGGACACTTCCGCTGGCGAGGTCTTCGCCCATTCGCAAAGAACCACGCACAGTCCATCGGATACCGGGCTGCCGGCTCTTCGGTTTTGATATTCGTCATCCAGAATGCCGACGGAGGTCCGGCGGTCGCTGGCGGAGGCGGCGCTGATAAGTCGAGGCAGGAAGGGTTGAAGCCCCGGATCCAACAGTCGTTGGTCCGCGAGCAACCAAGCGAGCGCGCTCCGGAGGTCGTGCGTTCCCCAGGTTTCCAGTGCCTTGAGGTATTCGGGACGATCGCGCAGGAGGGGCGTCATCCGCTCGAATGCCGCTGCGGGATCCGCCGCGCTCCAAGCCTCGAACACCCGGAGTCGGGCAGCCGGTCCGAGTTTCCGGTGCGTGATCTCCGCCGTCAGGGAAAACGCTTTTTCGGGATTACTGCGCGCCAACTGCCCAAGCGCCAGCGAGGCCAGCGACCAATTCCAATCCAAATCCGGCAGGGTCAGCATCCAGGCATAAGCCCGTTCGAAATCCCGGGCCGCCCATAGCAACCCGGCTTTTTCGCGGGCCAGACGTCCGTCACGCCCGAGCGGCAAGGTTTCTGTCACCCAACGGACGGCGGCCTCGGGGTCCGATTTGCACCAAACGTCGAAAACTTCGTTAAACAACCGCCGGTCCTTTCCCTTGGTTTCGTCGATGTGTTTTAGGACCTGCGAATATTGTCCGCTCGAGAAACCCGCTAGGAGAGGCACAAGCGCAGCCGTTCTCTCGGTGGTGGTTCCGAGGTTGTCGATCTCCATGACCGCAGTGACGAAAGGGTCGGGGGCGCCAACGGGCATCGGGCTCTTGGCCCCAACCTCGGCTTCGATCCGGACGGGACTGTCATCCCTCCAGCCCAGTGAAAAATACCGCCAGCCGATGATGAGCAGCATCGTAAGCACCGCGAACGCAAATGTCCCATTATTCATGTTGATTGGATAAATCGGCGACCGGCCGCATCGGTTTGCGCGCGAAGCCAGGCGCGCCGGAAGACAAGCAGCCAAAAAACCGGCGCGAGAGGCAGGGAGAAGATGATGTCGTTGAACGTCATCTGAATCACCAGAAAACAAAACATCCCGTACAAAAACAGGTCTTCGCCTGGCTGGCGGGAGCCCCCGCTAGTCGGCCGCAGCGTAAACAGCACCAGAGCGACCAAACCCACTACCCCCGGTAGACCACGCGAGGCCAAGGCTTGGACGAAATTATTGAGCATTGCGGAGCGGACATCGGTCACTCCGATCACGGCCTTTTGCTCCTGCATGAGTTCCGGATAGGACCAGCCGAAGCCGGTCAGAGGGTGCCCGAATCCGATGCCGGCCGCAGCGTTCCAGCATTTCCACCGATGCACCCAAGAAAGATCAGCTGTGCCCGGCAGGCTCACCACCCGTTTCAGCGGCCCGTCTCCGCTCTGGCGGATGCCCAGGGCGCCAAGGTGATGCGATACAAACAAGCCGAGGCCGGAGGCGAATACCAAGGCTATCAGGGCGGGCTGCCGAAGTTTGAAGAACGACAGCACGAGAATGAGCCAGGCGCCCCAGAGCGCGGCGCGGCTTTGTGAGCCCAAGACCCCGCCGATGCATGCGGCTAGGAGTAGAAGTGTCAGCCCGCCCAGCGCGATCCGCTGCGGGGATACCACGCGGGCACCGCGCCGGCGGATGGCTACACCGTGGCGGTTAAGGAGCAGGCAGGCCCAGAAAACTCCAATTCCACAAACGGTGCCGAACGTGTTCGGATTTACCCACGGACCGCGCCAACGGAGAATGCGCGCCTCGGCGAGGTAATGCTTCCAGATCGAATCGGTCGCGCCGAGCGCCACCACCGACAGGAACAGCAGGTGAAAGACAATCACGGCCCAGTAGTTCAAAAAGCGTTCGTTCCTGGCCAAGACCCAGCCCCAGAGCACCCCGCAGAGCAGGAGCAGCGACTGCGAGAGATTGTCGGCATGGAATAGGACACGTCCCCACGACATCCAGGCCAGCCACAGCAGGAGGCCAGGTCCAAAAAGAGACAGGCCCTTCCGCAGAGGCGTCGATTGCGACCCGGCGACGAGAAAATACAGGCAGATCCAGAGCGCCATCGCGAAGGCAGCCTGCGGAATCCCCGGGCCGAGAAAGTAGAAGGCACCGTAACCGTCCGACAAGGGGAAGAAACGGTCCATCCGGCAGACGATCGGCTCGGAGAGGAGACACCAAAAAACAGCGGCCAGCCCGGCTACGAGCAGCACGGACGAGCGAAAAGCGGAAACGAGGATACGAATCATTTTTATCCGCGGAAAACCGGAGAAACCCAAAGAGCGCGGTTCAGCCGTGGCATTGAGCCGCAGCTGAGCAGTGGCATGTGCTTCAGAGCCATGCGCCGCCTGCCGGAGCTGCAGGCAGCCAGTGGCCCTACTTGCGGAGGAGCGTTTCTTTTTGTGCGGAGGTAAGCGTGCTTTGCGCGATCCATTTCGCGGCGCCCTCAGGGTCGGACTTGAGCCAGCGCTTCGCGTTCTCAACCAAGGCAGCTTGCTGTGTCGTCCGGTCGCTTATTTCGGACAGGATTCTGGCGGCCTCCACTCCGGTGTATTTTTGAATGACCGAGGCAAAGGCACCTTCCAGCAAGCTGGCCGAAGGCTGGTTGGCATTTATCCATTGGATCGCCGCGTTGGCGTCCTTCGTCACCCATGCCTGAAGGGAGTAATTTACCGTCGCATCGTTGGGCCGACTGACACCGGTGGCCGACCAAGCCCACTGGGTCGCCTCAGCAGGCGCCACTTGCGACCAGCCGAAAATCAGTTCCTTCAGCGCGTCCTGCCGTAGACCTGCGGAATCGATGTTCGCCACCATTTGGAGCGCCCTGGTCGGATCGCTTTGTGCCAAGTTGCCTACTGCCCCTGTGAAGGCGGCGTCGGTAATGGCCGGATCGGTCAGCGTTGCCGCCCAGCGCAATGCGGCATCGGGGTCATTGTAGGCCCATTCGCTCGCGATGTCGGTCAGTGCCGCCTGACGTGCTCCCGCGTCTGTAAGCGCCATGGCAAAGGGAACCTTCCAAGCGACCGTGGGCTTGTTGTCGTAGCCTTCGAACATTTGGAGTTTGAGCAGGCTCTGGGCGAGTTTTTCGCGCTCCAGCGGGTTTTGCACTGAATCCAGCCACGCCGAGACTTCGGCGGGCGCGGTCCTTGCCCAATTCAACATGATGGAATTGAATCCCGCCAAGGTCGAAACGTCGGCTTTGAGGTACTCCTCGCTTGCGTAGAGTGTGTCGACTGCGGCCTTGCGGTTCTCTTTAGCAGCCTCGGAAAGGAGATCGGGCACGATCTTTTCCGTCTTTTTTCCGTAGGCGATGACCCAGTCCAGGGCGGCTTTAGTATCTTTTCGCCCCCAAGCTTGAATCTCCCGGATGAATTCCGGTTCTTTTTCCAAGAAGGGTGCCATCTGCTCAAATGCGGCGGCCGGGTCCCTTCCGGCCCATTGCTCAAATATTCTGAGTCTGCCGTAGCGCTCCAACTGTGGAGAATTAACGCTCGAGAGATAGTTGAGCGCTCGAACCGGATCCAACTCTGCCAGTTTTGCGAGCGCGGCGGATGCCAGCGACCATCTTTGGTCTTTGTCGGGCAAGGTAAGCATCCACGCGAACGCTACATCGAAATCCATGGCGGCCCACATCAGGCCGGCTTTCTCCCGCAACAGGCGCCCCTCCTTGCCCTCGGGAAATGTCGCGGCCGCCCATCGCGCCGCACCTTCCGGACTGTATTTGCACCAGAAATCAAAGACCTCATTGAAAAGCCGTCGGTCTTTCCCGTAGGCTTCCATGATAGCGGCTAGGGCACCCGCAAAATCCACGTCGCCGTAGCCCTTGAGCGCCGGCCCTAGCGCCAGTCTGCGTTCTCCCGATGTCTTCAATTTGCCAATGGCCAGAATATTTTCGAAATCTCTGGCTTTAGCCCCTACGATTTCGGTGCCGGCCGCCATCGCGGGACCATGGGTGTCGTCTTCGGCCTTTTTTGCGTCTTTGGGTAGTTTTATAGCAAAGGCTACAAAAACAAGGGCCGCCAGAACCGCAAGCTGTCCGTAAATTTTGGGTTTCATATAGCCAAGGCAGAAGGAGGTATTTCCTTTTTGAAGCCACTCTTGCCGGAGATCGCGACGAGCGCAATCAACAGAAGAATATAAGTGCCGTATAACATCCAGGAGAGGATGTTTTCCGCCCCTTTGCCCATCCCAAGCAACTGAGGAAAGTCTCCCATGCAGCTGCAGGGGGCATGGATATCGAGCGCGTATATCACGATTCGGTAGCTGGAAAATATTCCAGCCAGATAGATCAGGCCCAACAGGGTCTTGCTCGTTTGGACGAAGAACGCGCATCCGGCCAACGCACTTTCAAGGAAAAGCACGACCCATAAGACATTGTACATGGGAATCGAGAGATTGCCCAAAAACCATCCCAGATCGACGCTGCGCTTGACGTGGAGGAGGTGCCATTTGGTTGCCGCCGAGGTGAGAAGCAGGGCACCGACCGCGAAAAAAAGAATGCGCTGCGTCTTCCGCAGCTGTTCCAAAGAAAGTAACATGTGGCGTGTCTCCTTGGTGAGTGTTGTTCAGAAGCCAGTGCGACACTTCCGGTCGCACTGGCTGTATTGCTGCTGGAGATGTGAGATGGCTCAGAATACGCACAGGCAGTTCGCCTGGGTCGGAATCGGCTGGGTATAAGCGCAGCGGCCCGTCGCGTTGACCACCGTGATGGGGGTCGTGTCGCAACTGCCCGTGCCGGGCGAGTCGCAGTTCACCGTGTATATATCGACAATCTGGCAAGGCGTGTTCCCGACTTGGACGCAGGCGCCCATGGAGCCGCTTGGGGCGCCGTTTTGCGGACCGCAGACCCCCTGCTGGACATTGGCCGCCGAGAGGGCTTGATTGGGGGTCCTGCCCTCAAAGACGGCTCCGAACAGAGAACTACAGATCAGCGCGCAATACATCGCATATACGATGGCTAAGTTTTTTTTCATGTCGTTTTTGATTTGTTGTGTTTGTTTTTGCGTCGATAGATTTCTATCAGGCAAAATATTCCGAAAGTGACTGCCGCGAACAGGCCGAGGGCCTTACTGCCGGACGCGGAGCGTTCACTCTCTTTTTGGACCGCTCGCTGGATTACTGGGGCATCCATCGCAAAGGGAATGGCATCGTTCGCAGTCAGGGTATAATTGGTGGGTCTCCCCCGGGGATTCCCGCGCAAATCATTTACCATGACATAGTCGGCGTGGCGATCCTCAAGCAGCGCCTGACGTGGGAATCCAGCTTGTCCGACTACGGCATCCGTCTTGAACCGGTACGAAATAAAGAGTTCGGATTTTAGCGCGGCTTCGCCTTGCTGGCCGAATTGGCGTTTTTCATAGATGATTTCTATCGGAATCCGGGAAGGCACTCCATCTCCTTCCCGAAGCAGTGTGGAGATTCTCGCCTGACACCAGTCATAAGTCACACCATCAATGGTGGTATTGGCCCAATATTGCCACTCGTGGAGCCGGTCGTTGGTGAGTTTCTGCACTCGAATCTTCCATTCTGGGTGAGATCGGACCGAATAAAAAATTTTGAGCTTGGACAGCTTCTCGGACCAAGTCTCAAGAATCTCTCTGTGGCATCCCAGGTACAAAATCTCGGAGAACTCCTCTGATTGCGGTATCGTATCCATTTTGACGATTGAACCGATCCCAGTCGCCCTTGCGTCCGGTTTTGCATTATCCCTCAAGCCCGTGATATACCAATAGATCATCTCGCCCACCTGCACGACTCCCGCAGACTTCGGATTGCGACCAATATTATAATCCGCCAGATCGCAGAAGCTGCGATATTCGCCATCACGCCCCACGATAATAGTGAACGGAACTGGTTTGGATATGCCTGCGTTTACATGATCCTTCCAGCTCGATTCCGGATGAAATACGTAACATTCGCCCTTGGCTGCCATGAAGCCGTTTAGGGCGTCAGATTGCGGTGTCGTCTCGGCACATGCGATTGAGGCGAACGGTAGCACTAAAAGCCAAATGCGTAATAATTTCATGCCAGGATAGGGAATTTCACTCTGGCTGGTTTACGTGGAAAACAGGTCAGGCCCGCAAGAAATAATCCGGATGGAATCATAGGGTGTGCCCGTTGCCCCACATCTCGTTGCAGATGAATTCATTGAAGCCTCTAAAAGTTGCGAGGGCCGGCAGCTTGGTGGCGGAAAGCGAAGTATTTTTGAGCGCAAAAATGCGCCGATGATTTTCGCGTGTGGCAACAAGACTTAGATTGTCATACAGTAAGAACCATATTTTTCGGCCGAATTTAGAAACATAAGATGTTATTGAATGGCGGGAAGCAAATTCTCTGAGATGGCCCCTCGGGGTGGGCATTCGGGATGTAGGTTTAGTCGATTACCGACGGACGAGATCGCTTGATCGATGCAGCCGGCGCTCGGGGACTGAGCGCCGGTGATTGCTGCGTAGCGCACACGTCCGCGCTCGCTGGATTGGAGTTTGGAGACTTGGGTTGGACGGTCCGGCCGCCGACTTCTGTCGCGATCAGGTGCAGACGCTTGCCTGATTGCCTTGGCGCGTGTTCTCAAGCCACCACCAGCTCGTTACTTGGCGAGATAGACGATCCCCCACACCAAAAAGGGATATAGCAGGACCAAACCAAGCGGCAAACAATGATCTCTGCGCTTCTGTGGCCAATAAGTTCCTATCGGAGGCCAGAAGCCGTCCTTGCCCTGGCTTCTTCGGTCTGCTCTTCGCGCTTCGCGTCAAAAAACAAAGGTCACCCTCCCGCCTGCCTACTTCGTCACCGTGAAGGCCCCGAAGTCGGCGTGGCCGGCCTTGCCGTGGTCGGAACCCAGTGGCGCCACGGCAAAAAGGCCGACCTTGGCGCCGACCCAACGGCTCGAACTGGCCCGGAACTCCTGCCCGAAGGACGCGAACTCCGCCCCGGGCGTAGCGGCACGCACCGAAAAGCGGCACTCCGCATCGGCGTCGACCCGCACCCGAAGCACCACCGACGCCCCGGCCGGCCAGGGGCGCGTCGCGGCAATGCGCTCCTCGCCGCCCTTGTCGCCCCGGTCGCAGAAACCTTGCACCAGCTCCACCGCGCCGTCGGCGCCTCGCCGCAGGCCGATCCACGCGTAGTCGTAACCGAATACGATCAGACCGGCGCGCTCGCCTTCGGCCGACGGGGCAAACTCCAAGGTCGTCTCGGCCTGGAAGGCGGGAGCCGGAAATTTCTGCATGAGCAAGTTCGGGCACAGCCACAACGAGGTCGCGTCCGGCACCGGCACCGCCTGCAGACGCAGCGCGGGATGCTCCCCGCCACGCAGTTCCGCCCAAGCCGAGGCCGGATTGCCCTGCCACTGCCATTGCAGGCCCAGGGCCGGGCCCGAGAAATCGTCGCTCGTCGCCGGTACCGCCAAGGGCTGCGCGGCCAGCGCCGGCTTCGCATGCGCGAGCACGGGCTCGCCCGTACCGTTGTCGTCCGCGTCGTCGCCCATCACCGGCCAGCCGTCGGCCCGCCAGCGCATCGGCTGCAGGTGCACCACCCGCCCGTAGGCCGGCAGTTCCTGGAAATGCAGGAACCAATGCTGCCCGGCGGGCGTGTCCACCCAGGCACCTTGATGCGGACCGTTGACCGGGGTCGATCCCTGCTCGAGCACGATGCGGTTCTCGTAGGGACCGCGGATATCGCGTGCGCGAAACACCGCCTGGTAACCTTCACGCACGCCGCCCGCCGGAGCGAAAAGGTAGTACCAGCCGTCGCGTTTGTAGAGCTTGGGCCCCTCGATGGTCCGCCAGCCCGGCATCTCGTCGCCGTTGATCACCACCAGGCCGTCATCGAGCAGGCGGGTGGCGTCCGGGCTCATCTCGTGCAGGGTGAGGCGATTGGCGAAGCCGGCCCGGCTCTTCGCCCAGCCGTGGACCAGCCAGGCGCGGCCGTCCTCGTCCCAGAAGGGGCAGGGGTCGATCAGGCCGCGGCCGGCTTTTACCAGACGGGGCTCGCTCCACTTGCCGCGCGGGTCGGTCGCCGTAATGACATAGAGCCCGAAGTCGGGATCGGGATAAAAGATCCAGAAGAGGCCGGCGTGGTGCCGTAGTGCGGGAGCCCATACGCCCTCGCCGTGGCGGGGAACGGCGAAGTGCGCCGCCGGCACCTGCACCGGCAGGGCATGG
Organism: uncultured Akkermansia sp.; assembly: GCA_966250295.1. GTDB lineage: Bacteria > Verrucomicrobiota > Verrucomicrobiia > Opitutales > Opitutaceae > IMCC26134_A. The sequence goes on from CBINGR010000037.1 coordinate 35,196, forward strand.
TTGACCAGGGTCCAGTTCACCAGGTCCCGCGAATGCAGGATCGGCAGGCCGGGCACATGGTTGAAGCTCGAGGCCGTCATCCAGAAATCCTCCCCAACCCGCACCGCGTCCGGATCGGAATAGTCCGCGTAAAGCACGGGGTTGCGATAGCTGCCATCCCCCTGGTCGGACACCCACGGGGCGAGGGCGGCGGGCGCACGGAGCTCGGCCGCCGGTTCGGCGGGGATGGGAGAGGCGGATAAAACGCCGGAGGGAGGAATCGACATGAGAAGGACGAGAAAAACGAGACGGTGGAGCCGGAAAACGGGGAGCATCTTGAACCTAGGCTTTTGGGGGAGCAGGGGTAAGCGGCATGGGCGTCGCATTGTTGACCCCTCCCGATGCTCCCTCGCGGGCCGGACCCAAGCGCACTCGCAACCAGTCAGTTAGAACCCGGGCCCAGGCCGGGTCGTGCGCGGTCCACTCGGTCAGCCGATGACCCGCCCCCGGAAGGACGTGCAGCTCGCATTCCACCCCCAGCGCGCGGGCGCGGTCCTGGAAGGCGCGGGACTGGGCGAGCGGCACGGTTTTGTCCACCTCGCCGTGAAGAAGGAGCGTGGGCGGATAAGCGGCGACAAGGTGGGTGAGGGGCGAGTTCGCGCGAAGCACGTCCACTGCGGCCGGCGTGGGCTCCTGGGGCAGGTTGAACAGATCCTGCATCGAGCGGCTGAGCCCGCCGCGGCGCTCCATGTCGGACACGAAGTCCGAGACGGGAGCACAGCCGACCACGGCCTGTACCGGGGCAGGCGCCCCTGCCTCCGCCGGCAAGGCCGCCATCAGCGCCAGGTGCCCGCCGGCCGAGTGGCCCATGAGCGCGATGCACGCCGGGTCACCGCCGAACTCCGCCGCGTGGGCCCGCACCCAGGCAACCGCCGTCCGGATATCGTCGAGGCAGGCCGGCCAGCGGTGCGCGGGCGCGAGGCGGTAATTGATCGAGAACCAGACAAAGCCCGCCTCGGTCAGCGGCGCGAACCAGGGCGTGATGTCGGCACCCGAGTTGGGTTTTTCGGCCCCGGCCTTGTCACCGGAGGACCAGCCCCCGCCATGGACCAGGATAACGACCGGGAAGGGCCCCGCACCCTCGGGCGTGCAAACGTCCAGCTTCAGGGTCTCGCCACCGGCCTCGCCGTAGACGAGGTCGCGCTTCGGCGTGGCCGCGACGACGGAGGACGGGCCGGACAAGGCGGCGAGGCAAAGCCCGGCGACAAAGGGCGCACGCAGGAACATGGCTCAGGCCTCCTTCTCGGGTGTCTCCGCCACGCCGATCCGGGGCACGAGCAGGTGGACGATGGCGAGCGACACGACGTAGAGAAGCGAGGCGCAGGCAAAAATCGCGGTATAGCTGCCGGTTGTTTTCAGCACCTTGCCGATGGCCTCGGATACCAGGGCGCTGGTCAGGAAGCACACGAAGCCGCCCAGGCCTACCGTCGAACTGATGGCCTGCTTGGGCATCGTGTCGGATACGACGCTGAAGAGATTGGCGGACCAGCCCTGGTGGGCCGAGCCGGCCAGGCCGACGATGAACACCGCGACGAGCGCGGAGGGCGCATACGGCGCATAGATGATCGGCAGCACCGCGCAGGCGCAGACGAGCAGCGTGGTCTTGCGGGCTTTGTTCACGGTCCAGCCCTTGTTCAACAAGCGCCCGGCCAGCCAGCCGCCGGCCACGCCGCCCGCCGAGGCGAAGACGTAGAACACGGCGGTCCACTTGCCGACCTCCAGCAGGTCCAGCTTGAAGGTCTTCTGCATGAAATCCGGAAAGTAGAACATGTAGACGCCCCACACCGGCCCGGCCAGCACGCTGGCCGCCAGGTAGGCCCAGACCGCACGATAACCGAGAAGCGAGAGCCACGGCACCTTGACCTTCTTTTCTTCCGTCACGGATTTTCCGGAGCGGATGTAGTCGAGTTCGCCGGCCGAGAGCCGCGGGTGTTTTTCCGGCGCCTCGTAGAGCCACCACCAAAGCGCCAGCCACACGATGCCGAGCGAGCCGGTGATGTAGAAGGTCGTCGCCCAACCGACATGGCCGTAGAGCCAGGGCACGGCGATCGGGCAGATGACCGCGCCTACGTTGGAGCCGGCGTTGAAAAGCCCCGTGGCCAGTGCGCGTTCCTTGACCGGAAACCATTCCGCGACGGTCTTGATCGCCCCGGGGAAGTTTCCGCCCTCGGTCAGGCCCAGCGCCACACGCGCCGACATGAATCCCAGCACCGTCGCCGGGATCGACCAGGCGGCCGCAAAGCCGAGCCAGGAAAGATCGAGCGCCAGCATTTTGCCCGGCGCGATAAAGCTCACCAAACCGTGCGCCGCCGCCGCGATGCTCCAGAGAAACACGAACCACGGCAGCCCGCGTTTCACGCCCAACCGGTCCACGATACGCCCGCCGAACAAATAGCCGAAGGCGTAAGCCACGAAGAAGGCCGAGGCGATGTGCGAGTAGTCCGTCTCGCTCCAGCCGAGTTCGTCACTCAAGGGTTTCTTCAATATGCCGATGATGTTCCGATCGATGTAATTGAGCGCGACGGAGCAGAAGAGCAGCCCGCAAATCGTCCAACGAAAGTGGCCCGGCGCGCGGGGCGCGGGCGCGGCGGCGGCAAGGGGCTGGCCGGGGGCGGACTTGGCGGGTTCGGCGAGGACGGAGGAAACGGGCATCGGAAAAGGGGCTGGGGATGGAGCACCGAAAGGACAAGGAATTCACCTGGCGGCACAAACGGGGTCTGACGAGGGTCGGCCCCTGCTACGCCCCCCACAAACGACCCGCTGCGCGCATCGTTGACAAGCCAGGCAAGACCTCACGTTTCCCAGACTGACTTTCCACGCCCTTTCCCATCTCGAGGCCCACTTGCGCAACGATGCGCGCAGCCGCACCAATTGCCCGCCCTCGTCTCCGCTGCCGACTGTGCGGCGCGGTCCTTCCCCTCCCGTCTGCCCGACCCGTGGACCGCTCCCTTTTCATGCTTCGCCGCCTTCTCCGCCTGCCGCGTCTCTGTCTCGTCGGCCTAGGATGCATCCTCTCCCCGCTCCGCTCCGCACCCTCGGAGCCGGAGCAGCCCCGCATCCCCGACCGGATCTTCTCCGCCGCGGCGGAGGGCGTCGCCGCAGACGCGGGCAGCCCGGTCACGGGGGCCTTGCAAAAGGCCATCGACCGCGTGGCCCGCGAGGGCGGCGGTCGTCTCGTGCTCGGCCCCGGCGCCTACGTTTCCGGCCCGCTCCAGCTGCCCGGCCGTTTCGACCTTCACCTGGAAAAAGGCGCCGTGCTGAAGCTGCTTCCCTTCGGGCCGGACTATCCGGCCACCGATTCGCGTTATGTCAGCCTGCTCGCCGCCACCGGCGTCGGCGACCTCCGCCTCAGCGGGGAAGGCACCATCGAAGGCCAGGGCGAGGCCTGGTGGCGGGCCTATCGCGCACGGGAGCTTGCCCTGCGCCGGCCTCAGCTCGTCCTCCTCGAGCGCTGCGAGCGCGTCGAGTTCTCCGGCCTCACCTTCCACAATCCGCCCAATACTCACCTGGCCTTGCGGCTCTGCCGCGAAGTCCGCCTGCGCGACCTGGTGCTCGACGCCCCCGACGACTCGCCGAACACCGACGGCATCAACATCTCGGGCAAAAACTACCTCATCACCGGCTGCCGCATCAGCACGGGCGACGACAACATCGTCATCCTCACCCACTCCGCCCGCGACTGGCCCCCGCCGCAGTGCGAAAATTTCACCGTGCGCGATTGCATCTTCGGCTTCGGCCACGGCATGTCCATCGGCAGCCCCACCGCCGGCGGCATCCGCGGCCTCCTCGTCGAGCGCTGTACCTTCGAAGGCACGACGGGCGGCATCCGCCTGAAATCCGCCCGCGATCGCGGCGGCCTGGTCGAGGACCTCACCTACCGCGACATCACCATGCGCGGCGTGAAAAATCCCGTCTATATCTCCAGCTATTATCCCAAGGAACCCGCGGCCGGTCCCGGCGCCGACCCCGCCCTGGCCGTCACCAACCTCACCCCCCGTTGGCGGGATGTCCGCATCGAGAACCTGACCGTGACCGAATCGCAGAATTCCCTCATTTTGTGGGGGCTCCCCGAAGCCCCCCTGGAGAACATCACCTTGAAAAACGCCAGCTTCGCGACCGCCCGCGGGGCGAAAATCTACCACGCCCGCGGCATCACGCTCGACCACGTCACCCTCTCCCCGGCTGCCGGCGCGCCGATCGCGCTGCACGAGGCAAGCGGCACGGGCCTCTCCGCCGACACCTTGCCGGCGGAGTGACCGCCACCAGATCCCTCCCCTTTCCCATCCTTCCTCATGTTTCCGCCGTTCGCCCGCCTGGCCTTCCTCGTCTGCCTCGCCCTCGCGCCCGTCCTCGCCGCCGAGCTTAGGCCGTCCTCCGCCAAGCCGGTCTCCCAAGCTCCCTTCGCCATGCCGAAGCTTTCGCCGGTCGCCTTCCCCAAGCGGCAGGTCAACATCCTCGACTACGGCGCCGTGCCCGGTGGCGAGGTAAAGAATACCGCCGCCCTCGCCTCCGCCATCGAGGCCCTCGACAAGCTCGGCGGCGGCCGCGTTTTCATCCCCGCCGGCGTGTGGCTCACCGGTCCCATCCATCTAAAAAGCAACATCGAGCTCCACCTCGCCAAGGATGCCGTCCTGAAGTTCAGCGACGTCTTCGAGGACTACCTGCCGCCCGTCTTCGTCCGCGGCGGCGGCATCGAGTTCTACAACTATTCGCCGCTCATCTACGCCCGCGGCTGCGAAAACCTCGGCATCACCGGCCCCGGCCGCCTCGACGGCAACGCCAGGGCCTGGTGGGGCTGGAAGAGCAAGGAAACCCGCGAACCGTTCGCCATGGGCGCTGCGGGGGTGCCCGTCGAGAAGCGCGTTTTCGGCACCCGCGAGGCGGCTATCCGCCCGAGTTTCATCTGCTTCATCGACTGCAAAAACATCCTCCTGGAGGGCTTCACCATCGGCGGCGGTCCCAACTGGACCATCCATCCGATCTACTCGGAGAACATCCTCATCCGTAGCGTGAACGTGAATACGGACGGCCCCAACAACGACGGAATCGACCCCGATTCCTGCCGCAATGTCATCATCGAGCACTGCACCTTCTCCACCGGTGACGACTGCGTGGTGCTCAAGTCCGGCTACGACCAGGACGGCCGGCGCGTCGGCCGTCCCACCGAAAATGTCGTCATGCGCCATTGCAGCGCCGAACGCGGCCACGGCGGCCTCGTGATCGGCAGCGAAATGTCCGGCTCCGTGCGCAACGTCTATATGCACGACTGCACCTTCATCGGCACCGATCGTATCCTCCGCATCAAGTCCCGTCCGGGCCGGGGCGGCGTGGTCGAAAACGTCTGGGTCGAAAACGTCGCGGGCCTGAATCTCAAGCGCGAGGCCGTGATCCTCAACATGGACTACAGTTCCGACCCCAATGCCGTCGTGGACCAGCACCCGCCGATCTTCCGCAATATCCACGTGAAGAACCTCACCGCCAGCGGCGCGCCCGTCGCGATCCGCATCACGGGCATGGAATCCTCGCCAATCCAAAACGTATCTTTCGAAAATCTGCAGATCGCCGCCACCCGCGGCGTCGTCGCCGCCCACGCCCAGGGCCTCGACTTCCAGAATCTCGACCTCGCCGTCGCCGAGGGCCCGCGCTTCGAGTTCACCTCCGTAACCGGCACTACGCTCGATGGCGTGCCGCTGCCTCTCCCGCAGCCGCCGGCCCCGCCCGCTCCGTAGCCCACCCCCTGTTTCGTTGAAAGTTGACGTTTAAGTTCATCGATCAACCGCGACGGGCACCCCTGTTTTCCCCCCGACTCAAACTTCCCTTAAACCCGCTGGAGGACCGCTCCGGCGCTCCCGTTCCATGTCCACCTCGCTTCGTCTTCCCAGATCCCGCCCTTCCCGCCGGCTCCGGCTCGCCGCGCTGCCTTTCGCGCTGCTGGCCGCTTTTTCCCCGGCCCGCGCCGAGGAGCCGCCACCCTTCCGCGACCCCGGCCTCCCACTGGAAAAACGCGTGGACGATCTGCTCTCGCGCCTGACCCTCGAGGAAAAGATCGGCCAGACCATGATGGCCTCGCCCGCCGTCCCGCGCCTCGATATCCCCGCCTACGACTGGTGGAACGAGGCCCTTCACGGCGTCGCGCGCAATGGCGTCGCCACCGTTTTTCCCCAAGCCATCGGCCTCGCCGCCACGTGGAACCCCGCGCTCCACCAGCGCATCGCCGAGACCATCGCCACCGAGGCGCGCGCCAAGAACAACGAAATCCTCGCCAAGTCCGGCGGCGCCACCAAGCGCTACCAGGGTCTCACCATCTGGTCGCCCAACATCAACATCTTCCGCGACCCGCGCTGGGGCCGCGGCCAGGAAACCTACGGCGAGGACCCCTTCCTCACCGGTCGCTTCGCGGTCGCCTTCGTTCGCGGCCTTCAGGGCGACGACCCGCGTTACCTCAAGACCGTCGCGACCGTGAAACACTTCGCCGTGCACAGCGGCCCCGAACCCGAGCGCCACAAGTTCGACGCCGTCGTCGGCGAACGCGACCTCCGTGAAACCTACCTGCCTGCCTTCGAGGCCGGCATCCGCGAGGGCGGCGCCACTTCGCTCATGAGCGCCTACAACGCGGTCAATGGCACGCCCGCCCCCGCCCACGTCCAGTTGCTCCAAAAAATCCTTCGCGAGGAGTGGGGCTTCTCCGGCGCGGTCGTGGGCGACGTGGACAACGTCTCCGATATGTGGCGCGACGGCGGACACGGTTTTTCCAAGGACGCCGCCGAGGCCAGCGCCACCGCCCTCAAGGCCGGCAACGACCTCTGCAGCGGCAAGACCTACGAGGCCCTCGGCGAGGCCCTGAAGCGAGGCCTCCTCGCCGAGGCCGATCTCGACGTCGCGCTGCGCCGGCTCTTCACCCTGCGTTTTCGCCTGGGGCAATTCGATCCCGCGGACCGCGTGCCCTACCGCGCCGTCCCGCCCTCCTCCAACAATTCGCCGGAAAACGACCGCCTCGCCCTCGAGGCGGCCCGCCAGAGCCTCGTGCTGCTGAAAAACGACGGCACCCTGCCCTGGGATCCCGCAAAGCTCAAGACCGTCGCCCTCCTCGGCCCGACCGGCGGCGATGAGTCCGCCCTGCTCGGTAACTACAGCGGCACGCCTAGCCGCAAGGTCACCCTCGCGGAGGGTCTCCGCGCCAGGCTGGAGGCGCGCGGCGTGAAAGTGCTCGCCGAGCCCGGCGTGCCGCTTGTGAAGGGCTTCCGGGTCAGCGGCCACCCCTTTCCCGCCGGCGTGCTCTTCACCGCCGCCGACCGGGCCCAGCCCGGCCTCCGCGCCGAGGTCTTCGCCCACGACAAACAGGACGCCAAGAAACCGCTCGTGGACGGCCTCCCCGTCTCCACCCGCACCGACCCGCAGGTGGATTTCCAGTGGGACGAGGCCCAGCCGGTCGAGGGTATCCCGATTTCCAATACCGGCATCCGCTGGACCGGCGTTCTGGTCCCGCCCGTCTCCGGCGAATACGTGCTCGGAGTCGTGGCCGAGGGCGCCGCCCGCCTCTTCCTCGACGACCGCTCCGTCATCAATTCCTGGCGCCGCGACCCCGAGCGCCCGCTCAGTACCACCGTGCAGCTCGAAGCCGGCCGCGCCTATGCGGTCCGGCTCGAATACGCGCAGCTCACTCCCAAGGGCCGCATCCAGTTCGGCTGGGTCGCCCCCGGCCAGGACGACGGCATGGAAAAGGCCCTCGCCGCCGCCCGCGCTGCCGACCACATCGTGCTCACCCTCGGCATCACGCCCGACCTCGAAGGCGAGTCCATGAGCGTCACCGCCGAGGGTTTCAAGGGAGGCGACCGCCTGAACCTCGACCTGCCCGCCACCCAGCGCGAACTGCTCGCGAAAGTCGCCGAGCTGAAAAAGCCCACCGTCGTCGTGCTCACCACCGGCAGCGCGATCAACCTCGACGATTCGCAGGCCAATGCCGTTCTCCTCGCCTGGTATTACGGCCAGCGCGGCGCCGACGCCGTGGCCGAAGCGCTCCTCGGCGAGACCAACCCCGCCGGCCGCCTGCCCGTCACTTTCTACCGCGACACCGAGGGCCTGCCCGCCTTCGCGGACTACGGAATGGCGAACCGGACCTATCGCTTCTACACGGGCAAGCCGCTCTATGCCTTCGGCCACGGCCTCAGTTACACCACCTTCGCCTACGAGAAGCTCGCGCTCTCCGCCGGCAGCGCGCGCCGCGCCGATACCCTGCACGTCTCGGTCACGGTGAAAAACACCGGCGCGCGCGACGGCGACGAAGTCGTGCAACTTTACGCCACCGCCGAAAAGGCGCCCGTGCCCATGCCCCTCCGCCAGCTCGTGGGCTTCAGCCGCGTTTCGCTCAAGGCCGGCGAGACCAAAACCGTCGGGCTCGACGTGCCGGTCGAGCGCCTCCGCCGCTGGGACGAGGCGGCCGACCGCTACGTCGTCGATCCGGGCACCTGGCATTTCGACGCCGGCCCCGCCTCCGATCGCCTGCCCTTGCGCGGCACCTTCACCGTCAAAGCCGACTAGGCCGGCCGCTTTCATGAAATCCCGCCTCCTCGCCGCCCTGCTGCTCGCCGCCACGTCCGCCCCCCTTGCGTTCGCCGAACGTCCGCCCGTGCCGGCGCTTCCCGCCCTGCCGGTGCCGGGCACCGCCGATGCCGTCGTCTCCACCGCCAAGGACGCCCGTTTCAAGACCGTGCAGGAGGCGGTGGACGCCGCGCCCGACAACGCGACGAAGCCCTACGTCATCCTCGTCAAACCCGGTCGCTATCGCTGGCAGCAGACCTTCATCCCCAAATCGAAGCGCTTCATCCACCTCTTCGGCGAGGATCCGAACGCCACCTTCATCGGCTACCACCTCAACGTCTACGAAACCCTCAAGGACCGCCGCATCGAGCGCTACGAGGGCACCACGCTCATCGCCCTCGGCGACGATTTCCGCGCCGAGAACCTGACCTTCGAAAACAGCTCCGGCGATCACGGCCAGGCCATGGCCCTGCGCATCGACGGCGACCGCGCCGTGGTCCGCAACTGCCGCCTGCTCGGCTGGCAGGACACGCTCTACATCAACAGCGGCCGCCAGTATTTCCGCGACTGCTACATCGAGGGTCGGGTGGATTTCATCTACGGCTCCGCCACCGCCGTCTTCGAGAATTGCGAGATCCGCAGCAAGGCCGGCGGCCATGTCACCGCCGCCAGCACGCCCGAGGAAAAGCCCTTCGGCTACGTCTTCCTCCGCTGCCGCCTCACCGGCGACGACGAGGCCTGGGATCCCTACGCGCCTCCCGCCAGGCGTCGTCCGCTCGCCACGCTGGGCCGTCCCTGGCGCCCCTTTGCCGCCGTCGCCTACCTCGAATGCGAGATGGGCGATCACATTGCCCCCGCCGGCTGGGACAACTGGCGGAAGGCGGAAAACGAAAAGACCGCCCGCTACGCCGAATACAAATCCACCGGCCCCGGCGCCCGGCCCGAGTCCCGCGTCACCTGGTCCAGACAGCTCACCGACGCCGAAGCCGCCGCCTACACCGTAGAAAACGTCCTCGCCGGCTCCGACGGCTGGAATCCCTCCCAATCCTGAGCCCCCTGGGAGCGCCGGCTTTCCAGCCGGCCCTTCCGCTGCCCCGCACCCCATGAGCCCCCGTCCGTTCCTCCGCTCGCTGCACTTTCTCCTCTTCGCCTTTCTTGCCGTCCTGCTCCACGCCGCGCCGTCCGGTCCTGGCCTGCGTTTCGGCGAGGACACGCTTTTCTACGAGATCAACACCTCCGAGCTGCGCCTCACCCGCAGCCACAGCTTCGAGCTCTGGCTCACGCCCGATCCCGACTGCCCGGCCGGCGCCACGATCCTCGACGCCTTCGGCCCGGGCTCGCTGCTCGGCGCCCGCCTGCGCCTCGGCGAAGGCCGCGTGCTCGAATATCACACGACACTTCCCCAGCCCCTCGTCGCGCCCCAGCCGCTTCCGACCGATCGCCCCACCCACGTCGTGGGCGTTTTCGATTCGCGCGAAAAGATCGTCGCGCTCTACATCGACGGCCGCCGCGTCGCCGCCTTCACGCCCACCAAGGACAAGGTCGTCGCCCCCTCGGAAAACGTGCCTCTGCGGGTGGGCGCCGACCAGGAAGGCCGCAACCGGTTCCGCGGCGTCATCCACTCGCTGTCGGTTTACCGCCGCGTCCTTACCGACGAGCAGGTCGCCCAGATTTATGCCGGCACCGGCATCGCCGACGGCCGTTCCGCCGCCTGGAGCTTCAGGCCCCGGCCTGGCATCCGTATCCCCGATGACTCCGGCCACGCCACCCTCCTGGCCCCGCCACCCCTCGCCGGCGCCGCGGAGGGTCCCGCCGGCGGACTCCACCTGTGGTATCGCCAACCCGCCCGGGAATGGGTCGAGGCCCTGCCCTTCGGCAACGGCCGGCTCGGCGGCATGGCCTTCGGCGGCGTCGAGCGCGAACGCGTGCAACTCAACGACGACACGATCTGGTCCGGCGCGCCCTACGATCCCGCCAACCCCGAGGCGCCCGGCGCGATCCGTCAGGCCCGCGAGCTCGTCTTCGCCGGCAAACGCGAGGAGGCCGAGGCCATCCTCACCAAACACGCCCTCGGCCTGCCCCCGCGCATGGTCCAATACCAGACTCTCGGCAGCGTCCTGCTCGACTTCGCCGTGGACGAGGCCGACCGCGCCGTCACTGCTTACCGCCGCTCCCTCGATCTCGATTCCGCCGTGGTCACCACGACCTTCATCCGCGGCGGCGTCACCTACACCCGCGAGGTGTTCTCCAGCGCGCCCGACCGGGTGGTCGTCATCCGCCTGAGTGCCGATCGGCCGGGTAAACTCAGCTTCAGCGCCGGCTGGAGCACGCCCCATCCCCAAGCCGTCGCCGCCGCCGAGGATGGCCTGCTCACGCTCTCGGGGCAGGGCGGCGACTTCAACGACAAGCCCGGCGCCATCCGCTTCAAGGCCCTGCTCCGCGCCGTCAACCAGGGCGGCACCGTCTCGCTCGCGGGCGACCGCCTCGTGGTCGACCAGGCCGATTCCGTCACGCTGCTCGCCTCCAGCGGCACCAACTTCGTCACCTACCAGGACCTTTCCGCCGATCCCGCCGCCCGCGCCGCCCGCGATCTCGCCGGGGCCGGCGGCCGTTCCTACGCCAGCCTGCGCGAACGCCACGTCGCCGACCATCAGGCGCTCTTCCGCCGCGTCTCGCTCGACCTCGGCCGCGGCGCCGATTCCGCCCTGCCCACCGACGAGCGCATCCGGAGGTTCACCGGCGCCAACGACCCCGCCCTGCCCGCCTTGCACTTCCAATACGGCCGCTACCTCCTCATCGCCTGCTCCCGCCCGGGCAGCCAGCCCGCCAACCTCCAGGGCCTGTGGAACGACGCCCTCACCGCCGCCTGGGGCGGCAAGTACACCATCAACATCAACACCGAGATGAACTACTGGCCGGCCGAGACGACCAACCTCTCGGAATGCGCCGACCCGCTCTTCCAGCTCATCCACGACATCTCCGTCACCGGCACCCGCACCGCGAAGGTCATGTACGAGGCCCGCGGCTGGGTGGCCCACCACAACACCGACCTCTGGCGCGCCACCGCTCCGGTCGACTCCGCCGGCACCGGCGTCTGGCCCACCGGCGGCGCCTGGCTCTCCACTCATCTCTGGGAACATTACCTCTTCACCGGCGACCAGGGCTTCCTCCAGGAGGCCTATCCCGTCCTCAAGGGCGCGGCCGAATTTTTCCTCGATACCCTCGTCCCCGAGTCCCGCCACGGGCGGGATTGGCTCGTGACCAATCCCTCCCACTCCCCCGAGCACGAGGGAACCGTCGCCGGCCCCACCATGGACCTCGGCATCGTGCGCGACGTGTTTTCCCAGG
>CBINGR010000038.1:0-46869 GCA_966250295.1 uncultured Akkermansia sp.
CCGGCCCCATCTCCCTCCATAAAATCTCCCCTCCTCCCTTCTCTTCCTTCCCGGCCTTGCGCAAGGCCGGGCGGCCATCACCAGCCAAATTGTCGCTTGAGGCGGAGCGGCTCGTAGAGCGCGGGGGAGAGTTCCGTGAGGAAACGACTGGGGTTTAACATCAGGCCACCGGGACCGGCGCGGGAGGCGATCTTGGGATAGCAGAGGTAGAGTTCATTTTTGGCCCGGGTCACCGCGACATAGAACAAACGGCGCTCTTCCTCGACGTCGCCGTCCTCGATCGCGCGGCGGCCGGGAAACATGCCGTCGGCCAAACCGATCACGAAGACGGCATCGTATTCGAGGCCCTTCGACTGGTGGACGGTTGTGAGCTTGATTGCGTCCTGGCTGGGCGCGACCTCCTTGTCGCTGCTTTCGCCATTGAGAAGCACGATTTGAGCAAGGAGATCCTGCATCTCGTCGAACCGTGCCGCGAAGCCGATCAGGGCTTTCAGCTCCTCGTAACGGTCGAGATAGTCGGCGTAGGCACCCTTCAAGTAGTCGCCGTACCAGCCTTCGATGGCGAGTTCGACCGCGCGGGCGGGTTTTTCGTCGCGCATCGCGTGGGCAACTTCCCGCAAGGATGCACAGAACTGGGCCCAGTCGTCCTTGGCGGCAGGTGGAACCTTGGCCTTCACGTCGTCGCTGGCGAGAGCGTCGATAAAATCCTGCTGGAGAAATTTGGCATGATCCAATGCGGCGGCGTGGATCTTCTGCGCGCCTTTTTCCCCGACCTTCGGAAGCAAGACGGCGATGCGTTCCCAGGCCAGGGTATTGGCCGGGTTGTAGACGAAGTTGATAAGACCGACGAGGTCGCGGACGTGCTGCCGCTCGAAGAATTTGACGCCGCTGGTGATCGTGTAGGGGATGGCCGCGCGGGAGAGCGCGAGCTGGATTTCCAGAGCAACGAAATGGGATCGGTAAAGGACGGCGATCTCGGCGGGAGAGACGCCGTCGTCGTCGATGAGGCTGCGGATGCGTTTGAGGATGAACTCGGCCTGCTCGCGGTCGTCCATGGCCTGCACGACGTAGGGCTTTTGAGAATTGGCGCGGGCGGCGATGAGTTTCTTCTCGAAGTGGCGTCCCTTGGGCTGGGCCTCGAGTACGCCATTGGCCAGCGCGAGGATCTGCGGCGTGGAGCGGTAGTTGGTCTCGATGCGGTGGATGACGGTCCCGGCGTGACGGTCGGGGAAAGTCATGATGTTTTCGAAGTTCGCGCCGCGCCAGGAGTAGATGCACTGGGCATCGTCGCCGACGGCCATGACGCAGTGGTGTGCGCCCATGCGGTCCACGATCTCGGACTGCAGGGTGTTGGTATCCTGATACTCGTCCACGAGGATATGGCGGAAGCGGTTCGCGAAGTATTCCGCGAGATCGTGGTGCTTCACGAGTAGCTCCAGCCACAGCTCGAGGAGGTCGTCGTAATCGAGGACGTTTTGTTCGCGTTTGCGCGCGGCGTAGGCAGCGGCGAAGGCGGGCAGGCGATGCGCGATGTCCTGATACTGGGGAAAGTGCCGCGAGACGGTCTCGGCGAGGTCGAGACGGGTGTTGCGCGCGAGCGAGATGACGTTGTGCAGGGGACCTGGCTTGGGGTGGGTCTTGTCTTTGAAGAAAACCTTGTCCTCGGATTCGACGGCGGTCTTGAGAAGAGATTCGGCTTCGTCCGCGTCCAGAATGGTAAAATTTTTTGGCAGTCCGAGCGCGTCGCCATAGGTGCGCAGGATGCGCGCCCCGATGGAATGGAAGGTGCCGCCCCAGAAGCGGCGCGGCTCCTCGCCGGTGAGTTGCTCGACGCGGGCGAGCATTTCCTTCGCGGCTTTGTTGGTGAAGGTAAGCAGCAGGATCTCGCCGGGGCGCACACCCATGGAGAGCAGATAGGCCACGCGATAGGTGAGCGTGCGGGTCTTGCCGGAGCCGGCACCGGCGAGCACCAACAGGGGCCCCGGCTCGGCGGTGACGGCGTTGAACTGCTCGTCGTTCAGCTCGGCGCGGAAATCGATCTGGGAAACCAGGCTGCCGGGCGGGCGCGGGCTGCGGTCGAGGTTGAAATCCATGGTGGCGAGGGCTGAGCAGGAAGCAAAGTGGCGCAGACGGGAAGCTTGGGTTATTTCATCGGCGCGCCCACCTTAGTGGCGTCAACACCGACACCGATGGTCCGCAGAACGTTCGTCCAAGGAATTTCCGATCGGATCAAGTAAGCCATCATCGGCGCATCCAGCCGTCGCATGTTCGCGGGATTCATCGTGTGGCCCTGGCGATGATAAGCCAGGGCCCGATCACAGAGATATTCCCAAGTCCATATCGGCTCCCATACGGGGATGATCGATCGATTACGTCGCACGGCGGTGGCCGCGCGTTTGCTTTCGGCGGTGGTTTCCGCGCCGGGAAAAGCGTGCCGGTAAGCAGCGGCCGACAGGGAATGGCTGTCCTGAAGGTGAAAGGAAAGAAAGCCCGCCTGGAAGCCGCATACACGGCAGACACAGGTTTCCGACAGGTCCACGCGGATGTCGGCATAGTCGATATCCGCGTCGCGTAACGCCTGACGCCAACCCCAGTAGGGTTTGAATGAATATACGCTCTCCACCAGTCCGGGGTGCCGTCGCTTGACCGCGCTGATGTTGAGCGGTTCGTCACGTTCGTGCAGTGCGCGGATGCGGTCGATGATGGCTTGCCGGTCCGACAGGACGATGGGAAGCGGCGGAGGCGGAGGCGCAACGTAGCGTGCCGGTACCATGGTTTTTTTCACGATGGCCGCCGCTTTTGACCACGCGCCAAAGTAGCGTCGCACGGCATTTCGCAAGGTCTCGGATGGTTGCAGGACGCCCGGGTGTTGCGCCGCGTTTTGGAAATGCCGGTGAACACCCTCGAGGGCTTCGGCTTTGTTGCCATAATGGTTGCGTGTGTCGAAGGCGGCGTATTCCAAGCCGAGCCGGGCGCAGGCCTTGCGCAGGCTGCCCTCCTGTTTCGCCACCCACCCGTCCCATTTTTTGTGGAAGGCCGGGGATTGTGCATGACGGGCTTCGCGCGGGAGCTCGGCAAAAGCCCGCATTTCCCGCTCAAAATCTTTCCTCCGCGTCTTCTTATCATACAGCGGGACCAGCCGGATGGCATTTGGGTCGAGGCCCGCCGTCGAGAAGGCTCGATCAAGGCTCCCGAAGAGACGATAGGCAGCTTCCGCCAAGGGCCCGTCGTCCCGACGGATCGCGTGGGCGTTGAGGGGAAGGCCGGACCGGTGCCGGTCTTGCAAGTTTGCAATCACATCTTCCCGGCTCATGAACCGGCGATCAGCAATGCGTCGGATCTCGTCAGGATCTAAGCCGATATCACGCAGAACACCGTTCCACGAACCGCCTTGCGCGATCACCTTCCCATACATGCCGGGATCCCGCTCCTGCAGGGAGGTTTGATCCAGCGCCCAGCCGCGCCGATGGAACTCCGCTGCGCGATCACGGATATATTCCATCGACCAGAGCGGTTCCCAATCGGCAAGCGCCGGGCATTTTCTCGTGATACGCCGCATCACCTCGCTGACCAACTCGGCGCCGGGATAATCCCGGCGATAGTCTTCGCCGTTGGTTTCGTGAATTCGCGGGAGGTGGGTGCTTAAACTGGAAAACGATTCTCCGCAGATCCGGCAGGTGCAGTGGTCGAGCAGCTCGATGCGGATATCAGCGTAGTCCAGGCCGGCGTCGCGCAGGGCCTGACGCCAGCCCCAGTAAGGCTGGAACGAATACACGCTTTCGACAAGGCCGGGGTGACGCCGCTTGACCGCCGCGATGTTGAGCGGCTCGTTGCGGGCGTGCAGCTCGTGGATGCGCCGGATGATTGATTGCTGCACCGGGGTCAGCACGGACGAGGCGGGGCGTCCTGAGGCAATGGCGTCGGTTGTGGGCGACGGAGGTTGATACGGCGGGGCGTTCATCGGGCTGGCCGTGCTTTCGCGGGGGGCGTTATTTGGCGATGCGGGTGCGGATTTCGGAGAGAAGGGCTTCGTGGTCCAGGGAGCCCTTTTGCACGATGTTCTCGACGCAGGCGCGGAGGAAGGCGCGTTCGTCGTCGGTAAGCTCCTTGGCCGTGACTACCACGACAGGGACTTCGCGGCCATCTTCGCGGGCGCGGAGAATGCGGAGAAACTCGAAGCCGTCCATGACCGGCATCATGAGGTCGAGGAGGATAAGGCCGGGTTGGTGATTGGCGAAGGCCTCGAGCGCGGTCCGACCGTCCTCGGCTTCGACGACTTCCCAACCCTCGCGAGTGAGGGCGGAGCGGAGCATGGTGCGATTGTCGCGGAGGTCGTCCACGACGAGGGCAAGGCGCTTCGTGTCGTGCGGAGCCTGGCGGGCGAGGATCTCGGCGAGGCGGGTGCGGTCGACGGGCTTGGTCAGGTAGTCGGCGGCGCCGAGGGTGAAACCGAGCTGGCGGTCGTCGATGATGGAGACCATGACCACCGGAATATCGCAGGTGGCGGGGTCTGCCTTGAGCGCGGTCAGCACGGACCAGCCGTCCATGCTGGGCATCATGACGTCGAGGGTGATGAGGCGGGGTTGGAGTTCCTTCGCGAGGACGAGGGCATCGCGGCCGTTTGTGGCAGTGCGGACGGAATAGCCTTCGCGGTGGAGGTTGCGGGAAAGGAGATCGAGAACGGCAGGATCGTCGTCCACGGCAAGGATGAGGGGGCCGGCGCTGGGCGGAGGAACGGGAGCGTTCATCGCGGCAGGACCGGGCCCCGCCAGGGGGAAGGGCGACCGGGTCGCGGCAGGATCCTCGACGCGCAGGGGCACGATGGCGGTGAAGACGGTGCCTTTGCCGGGCTCGCTGGCGACGAGGATGTCGCCGCCCATGAGCTGGCAGAACTTGCGGCTGATCGCGAGGCCGAGGCCGGTGCCGCCGTATTTGCGAGTGGTGGACGCGTCGGCCTGGACGAAGGCTTGGAAGAGCTTGCCGAGTTGCTCGGGCGTCATGCCGATGCCGGTGTCGGCGACGCGGAAAAAGATGCAATCGCGGCCATCGTGCGGGGCGCGGGAAACGGACAGCGTGACGCGGCCTTCGTGGGTGAATTTGGCCGCATTGCTGAGGAGGTTGAAAAGCGTCTGGCGGATCTTGGTAACGTCGGCGTGGAAGGTGCCCAGGCCGGGAGGGCACTCCACGACGAGGGAGTTGTTGTTTTTGGCGACGAGCGGGCGGATGGTAGCGGCGACCTCTTCGACGAGGGTAGGAAGGGTGACGTCCTCGAGATAGAGGGTCATCTTGCCGGCCTCGATCTTGGAGATGTCGAGCACGTCGTTGATGAGGCCGAGGAGGTGCTTGCCGGCGGAGTGGATCTTTTTGAGGTCGGGGACGATGTCCTCGTTTCCCGAATCCTCGGCATCCTCGACGAGCATCTCCGAGTAGCCGATGATGGCGTTCATGGGGGTACGGAGCTCGTGGCTCATGTTGGCGAGGAAGGCCGACTTGGTGCGATTGGCCTCCTCGGCGGCCTCGCGGGCGTGGAGGAGCGCGGCCTCGTCCTGCTTCCGTTTGGTGATGTCGACCTGGACCACGATGTAGCTCTCGACCTCGCCGGCGGCATTGAAGGTGGGCTGGCCGTCGATGAGAAGCCAGAGAGGGGCGCCGTCCTTGCGGTAGTTGAGCAGCTCCAGTTGGAACGGTTTCTGGGCGGCGCGGGCGGCTTTTTTGATGGCACGGGTTTCGGGATCGGTGTCCGGTCCGAGCAGAAAATCGTCCGGATGGCGGCCGATGGCCTCGGAGGCGGAGTAGCCGGTGAGGCGGGTGAAGCTGTCGTTCACCCATTGGATGCGACCCTGGGTATCGGTGATGATGACACCGTTGAAGGTGCGGGCCGCGACGAGGGCGAGACGGCGGGCCTCGGCCTGCAGACGCTCGGCCTCGGCGAGAGCATTGGAGAGGCGGCGGGCCAGGAAATAGCCGAGGGCGAGCGCGGCAAAGATGAGCGGCACCATGAAGCCGAACACGGGAAGGACGCGCATCCAGGTTTCGTGTTGAATGTCGGAGTGGCGGTGGGCGGCCAGAAGGGTGAAGCCCCAGAGGGGGAAAGGCTCGGCGCGCCAGGACCAGTCGCCTTCGGTCCAAGAAAGCGATTTCGCGCGGGCGGCGGAGGCGCGGATGACGGCGGGGTCGGCGCCCCTGGTGTGAAAGAGAGGCCGGCCTTCGCGGTCCACCAGGGCGAAGAAACCGGCATCGAGGAGGCGGGCATCGGCGAGCTGCTCGCCGATACGATCGAGATTCTCGATGAGGTAACCGACGTAGTGAATGCCGACGATATTGCCGGTGGCGTCGAAGATGGGGTCGTAGCCCGTGAGATAGGGACGGCCGAGGATGTCCACGACTCCGTAGTAGGCCTTGCCCTGACGGATCTGGGCGATGGCGGGACCGGCTGGGTTGAGAACGGTGCCGACCGCACGGGTGCCGTCGGACCGCATCACGTTCGTGGATACGCGAACGAAGTCGTCGCCGGAGCGGACGAAGAGCGTGGCCGTGCCGCCCATGAGCGCGGTGACCTGGTCCACGACGGTGAAATCATTCGCGACCGGCGTGAGGCCGAAGCGCAGGACGGGGACTTCACGGTCGGCGACGCGGTCGACACCGGGGGCCAGGTTGGCTGAGCCGAGTTGGTCGGTGGCGGCGTGAAGAACACGCATCGAGGCGCGGACGCGTTCCAGGTAGAGGCCGTGAGTGGTGACGAGTTCGCGCCGCACCTGGGCGATGCGTTGGTTGATGTCGTGGTGGAGGTCCGTTTCGACGGTGCGGCGGAGATTGCGGTAGCCGCCGAAGAGAGCGAGGGCGACCAGCGCGGCGACCAGGCAGAACCAGCCGAGGAGCCGGAGGTGGAGGGAGCGATGGAGGGACACGAAATGGATGATTTGCGAATGGTGACTTATGATTGGCCGCTGGATCGGCGGATTGCCGGGCGCTCAGAGGTCGAAGCGAACGATGGAGAAGTCATCGTCGAGGGGACCGGGGCCGTGGAGGCCTTTCACGTGGGCCAGGAGGGCGTCGAGGTCGGATTCGCCGGAGGCAAAGGGGCGGGCGAAGAAAGCGTGGAACTCCGTTTCGGGCCACATGGTGCCGTCGCCACGCTGGATCTCGAAGGTGCCATCGCTGACGATGTAGAGGCGGGCGGGACCGGGAAGGGCGCGGGTGACGGTGCGGTAGACCATGCCTTCCATGCCGCCGAGGATCATGCCCGCAGCCTTGAGCGGTTCGACGGCAGCGGCCGAGGCGGCGGACGCGGTCGGGTAAGTGACGAGGAGCGCGGGCGGATGGCCGGCGGTGGAATAACGCAGGGTGCGGCTGGATACCTGCCAGACGCCATACCAGATGGTGAAGTACATGTCGTTCTGTTTTTCCATCAGGAAGGCGTCGTTGAGCGCGGTGAGCATGGCTCCGGGGTCGCGAAAATCGACGCCGGGAAGGGCGGCGTTGCGGAGGACATTGATGGCGGTGACGGAGAGCAGGGCGGCGCCGACTCCGTGCCCGCAGACATCGAGCAGATAGAGGGCGAAGTGGTCGTCATCGATCCAGTGATAGCCAAAGGAATCGCCGCCGAGTTCGGTGGAGGGGACGAGGCGCCAGTCCACGGAAATGGTGCGAGAGCGGCCGGCTGGGGGCAGGATCGAGCGGACGTAATTTTCTGCTTCGGTGAGCTCGGCCTGAAGCCGGGCCTGGGTTTGCTCGATGGTGCGGACGTACTGGGCTTCCTGGTCGCGGAAGCGTTTTTTCTCTAGGCCTGCGCCGATGCGCGCACGCAGCAGGGTGGGGTTGAAGGGCTTGGGGAGAAAGTCCTCGGCGCCGCGCTCGATGCAGCGCACGACGGAGGCGAGCTCGTCGAGGGCGGAGATCATGATGACGGGCAAGTGGCGGAGAGCTGCGTCGGTTTTGAGGGCGACGAGGGTGGAGTAGCCGTCGAGCACGGGCATCATCATGTCGAGCAGGACGAGGTCGAAGGGCTCGGCGCGGAGGCGGTCGAGGGCAGCCTGCCCATCGGGCGCCGAGGCGACGGAGTGGCCCTGGCGGGCGAGTTGGCGCGAGAGCATGTCGCGGTTGCCCTCGTTGTCGTCGACGACGAGGATGCGTCCGGGGACGGGGGCGAGGCGGGCGGCCTCGGCTTCGGAGGCGGAGTGGGCGAGAAGGGCGGAGACGTCGGCGGAGGAGTGGGGGACCTGGGCAAGCGCCTCGGCATCGAGTTTCGCGTCCGGAGCGGAGTGACCGGCGGTCGTATCCACGAGCGGCCGCGTACCTGCGAAGGAGAAGGGGGCGGCAGTGCTGGCGCCGTGATCAACCACTTCACCGACGAGACTGAGGCGGTCGTCGGTGAGGTTTTCGTTGATGAGATTGAGGAGGGTCTTGGCGGCCTGGCGAATCTTCTGAAGATCGGCGTCGTAAGCGGAGTGGCCTGCGTCGGCGGTTTCCTCCATGAGCAGTTCGCTGTAGCCAAGGATCTGGTTGATCGGCGTGCGCAGATCGTGCCGCAGGTGGGAAAGCGGGGCGCGTGAATCGGAAGCGGACATAGTGACGAAAGAGGGCGTGGGCTTCAGGATGGGCGGCGTTGGACGAGGCGATGGGCTGAAAGACAGCCGCGGTTTTTGAGGTCGATCTCGCCGCGGGGTTCCAGCTCGAAGGCGCGCACGAGGAGATCGCGGGTGGATTGGGAAACCTGGATCTCGCCGGGACGGCCGTGAGATTCGAGGCGACTGGCGACGTTCACCGTGTCGCCCCAGACATCGTAAGCGAACTTGTGCGCGCCGATGATGCCGGCGACGAGGGGACCGGTATGAAGTCCGATCCGGATCTGCCAGTCGAGGGCATGACGGAGGTTGAAGGCTTCCAAGGCATCGAGCATGGCGAGGGCCAGCTCGGCGCAGCGAACCGGATGATCGGGAAGCGGCAGAGGGACGCCGCCGGCGACCATGTAAGCATCGCCGATAGTTTTTATCTTTTCGAGGCCCAGGCGGATAGCCGCATGGTCGAAGGCGGAGAAAAGCTCGTTTAGGCGGGCGACGAGGGCAGCGGGAGGAAGGCTGGCGGCAATGCGCGTGAAACCGACGAGGTCGGCAAAGAGCACGGTGGCCTCGGCGATGGAATCCACGATCGGCTCTTCGCCCTTTTTGAGACGATCGGAAATCGGCGCGGGGAGAATGTTGAGCAGGAGCCGGTCGCTTTTGGCCCTTTCGGCCTGGATGTCGGCGAGGTAGGCGCGTTCCTGGTCGCGGAAACGTTTCTTCTCGAGGCCGGCGTCGATGCGGGCGCGAAGGAGGGTGGAATTGAAAGGCTTCGGCAGAAAGTCCTCGGCGCCGCGTTCGATGCAGCGGACCACGGAAGCGATTTCGTCGAGGGCAGAGATCATGATGACCGGCAGATGGCTGAGCGCGGGGTCGGCTTTGAGGGCCACGAGGGTGGAATAGCCGTCGAGCACGGGCATCATCATGTCGAGCAGGACGAGGTCGAAGGACTCGGCACGCAGGCGCTCGAGGGCGGCCTGACCGTCGGGGGCGGAGGCAATGGAATGGCCCTGGCGGGAAAGCTGGCGAGCGAGGAGCTCGCGGTTGCCCTCGTTGTCGTCGACGACCAAAATGCGTCCGGGGGCGAGAGAGGGGCGGCCGGCAATTTCGGCGGAGGCCGAATGGGCGAGCTGGGCCGAGACATCGACGACGGGATGAACGACCTGGGCCAAGGCTTCCGCATCGGGGGCGGGTGGCGGGTTTTCTGGCGGGTGTCGCACGCCGGCGGCCGGAGCAGGGGCAAGGGCGAAGGGAAAAGGCGTGGCGGTCTGTGCGCCACGATCCACGACTTCACCGATGAGCGCGATGCGTTCGTCGGTGAGGTTTTCGTTGATGAGATTGAGGATGGTCTTGGCGGCCTGGCGGATCCTTTGGAGATCGGCGTCGTAGACGGAGTGCCCGGCGTCGGCCGCTTCTTCCCGGATCAGTTCACTATAACCGAGGATCTGATTGATGGGGGTGCGGAGCTCGTGCCTGAGATGGGATAGGGGGGCTCGGGGTTCGGAAGCAGACATCGGATCAGCCTCCATGCTATTACACGGATGGACGTGGATAGGAAGAATGGAGGCGATCAATATCGGGTTTTGCCCGCAAAGCGGCTTGCCGCAGGTGAACGGGCCGGGTGGTGTCCGGTCATGACGGATTCGACGAAAGCCTCGGTGCGGGTGGATACGGGCGACGCGCGGTTCGCGGTGGCCTTTGTGACAGGACGTTTGGACGCTGCCGGCGTGGTGGCGGTGGAGCCGGAGCTGACACGTACGGTGGCCGCGCACCAACGGCTGGCTCTGGATCTGTCGGGTGTTCCTTACCTGGCCTCCATGGGGCTGCGGCTCTTGCTCGCGGCGGCGCGGAGCCTGGAGAAACGAGGCGGGCGGCTGGCGGTGGTAAACCCGACGCCCGAGGTCGAGGGGGTGCTGGCGATCGCGGGGTTGGAAAAACCCTTGCGGGTCTGTACCTCGAAAAATCTGGCGACCTCTCTCGGAGTTTGAGTCGAGGCGCTTGTTCGCCCCACACGACTCGACGCCCTTATCGGGCCTCAGTCCAGGTCGGAGACCACCGTCAAACCAGGGATTTTTTGATAGTGCCGGTCGAAGGTGAGCACGCAGGCGCCGTGCTCGAGCGCACTCACGCCGATGATGATGTCGCTCAGGGGGATGACATCCCCCTTCCGATCCATCTCCCACGCCAAGCACGCCACCCGTTGCCAACCGGAGGCGTTGAGGTGAAGCAGGCGGGTGAGCGTGAAGGCCTTTTGGTAGCGATCGCGAACGTGCGGATCGCTACGACCCCGGATCACCTCGCCCCACACGATGCCATTGATCGCGAATTCGTGACGGGCCTTGTGCCGATCGAGGCGTGCGAAAGGGTTCTGCCCTTGGTTTTGCCAGGTAATGAAATAGCTGCTGTCCACCAGAACCAAGGGCGGTACGGCGATCATGGCTGCGGCTCGCCGTAAGATTTTTGATCTTCGTTGACCGAAGGGTCGACCTGGGGGATCCGCGCCTGGAGCTCTTGCCGGGTAGCCTCGGCGGCAAGAGCATGACGCACGGCGGCTTCATCGATGTCTGGCGCATCAAAAAGATCCGCGGGTTTGGGTGCGGCGTCGGCGATGAGCTGATCGCGAGTGAGGCCATCGAAGGCGGTGCTCCACACCCGGTGACGCTTGGCCTGCAGCGCGGCTTCGCGCAGGGCAAATTCCACCGCTTCGCGTTTGGTCTGGTGACCAGTGAGCTGCATCAGCTCGGCGAGGACATCTTCCGGAATCTCGATGGTCATTTTCATGGCAGGGCCGTTAGGATCGAAATGAGTGATATGGGTGGATACCCATATTGCGAGATTAAATATGGGTGTTCAGCCATCCAATTGAAGGATAGCATGGTTATTCGAATCTGGCTTTATTGCCAAAATCTGGAATTTGTGGCCAAGCCGGCCTCTAGCGGCGGCCGTCGTACCATAGGGAGCAAGCCTCGCGGCTGCCGGTGGTTTTTATCGGGCGGAAGAGGGCATTGATCACAAAACGAGCCATCTGGCCTTTGCGGTAGAGCCGGAGTTTGCGCCCAGAAGTGAGAAGCGGGTGGCGATGGAGGATTGTGGTCCGTTGTTTGTCACGGCGGCCGATGTGTTTTTGAAGACGGAGTGCAAGGTCGATTTCTTCGCCGGCGTAAAATCTCAGATCAAAACCGCCCACCTCGCGAAAGGCCGCCGTACGTACGAGGATGAACGAGCCCGCGACCAGCTTGCGCAGGCGGCTCGTGGTATTCCAAACCCAGCAGAAAAGCCTGACCACCAGAGGAGCCTCATCGAGGGCGATTGTCGCTCCGGCGAGCAATGTGTCGGGGCGGCGGGTGAGCTCCGCCGCATCACGCAACAGCTCACGGGAGGGCTGGGAATCTGCGTCGATGAAGAGCAACCATCGGCCTGAGGCGGCGGCTGCGCCGGTGTTGCGGGCTCGGCCGATTTGATTGACGGATTCGAAAACCACTTTTGCGCCCTCGGCCCGTGCGATTGCGGACGTACGGTCGGTGGAGTTGTTGTCGCAAACGACGAGTTCCCATTCGAGACCGACGGCAGTGAAGGCCTCCGCCGCCGCCTTCACCGCCTGCAGCGAAGAGCCGAGGAGCTTCTCCTCGTTGAAGGCGGGGATGACGATGGAGATATCGGGCGGGTGGTCCATGTGGAGAGTTCGCCGCCGACGGCAACCCCAGGCCGCGTCTGGCGTTCGGTTCAAGACATCGACCGAAGGTGCAGACGCTTGTGCCGGCCGCGGGGCTGGCGGCGATCACTCCTGGGTTAGTTTTACGCGGACGTAGCGCCGCGGATTTTCATCCGCGAGGGATTGCCCGTCTTCAAGGCAAGCGCGTTCCCAGAGGCTATTGAGCGAGGTTTGCTCCTTGAGCACGCCACCAGCGGTCCAGGTGAGGAGATCGTTCGAGAATTCGACCTCGTAGCGGAGACCCGGCTTGGAGGACTGTTTACGACGCAGGAATTCAATGCAAAGGCGGTGCGTGAGGGGATCGACCCAGACTGCGGGGAGGCCCGGCTGATCGGAGCCTCGCACATAGGTAGAAGCGGTTTGGCCGACGGGCAGCCCGAAGGCGAATTTTTCCAGATTCGTATGTTGATCCACGTCACGCGCCAGCGGGGCGGCTGCACCGACGGCGGCAACCGTGCCATATTGGTTCAGGCGCCAGAAGTCCATTTGGGAGAAGGTCCTCGCCCAGGCGATGGCGGAGGGGGCGGAAAGGCCGATAGCGTTGGCAGCCCGTATCCGGTAGGCGTACCAGGTGTCGGCGGTACAGCTGTTGTCCGTGTAGTAAAGGGTCGAGGAGGCGCGGGTGGCGAGCGTCGTCCAGACGAGGCCATCCGATGTGCGTTCCACACGGTAGCTGACGGCGCCGGGGCTGCCGGACCAAATGATCGCGACAGAGGTGTCGCCAATGGTGGAGGTGGAGATAAAATCGGGTGCGACCGGCGGAATCGCGACGGCGGTGACGAGCACGCTTTCGAGCGCCCAAATATCGGTTGAAGTTCCGCTATGGCTGAGCTGGCGCCAGCGGAAGGCGGTGGTGGCGCTTTGAGCGGCGGCGGGGAGATCGATGGAGTATTCGGCCCAAATCTTCCCCGTGGAAGCGGTGGTGACGAGGGTTTGGAGAGTGGTCCAGGATGTCCCGTTCGTGCTGTATTCGAGCACGACATTCTCGCCCGTGTCGCAGGTTTCCCAATAGGTCGAGCCATCGAGGGTGGCATCGCCGGCGCGGAACTTGAAGGCGACGCGACCGCCGCTCGAGACATCGAGCGGCTGGGTGCTGGCCTGGCGGGTGCCGCTCTGGTGAAAACGCAGCACTTCGGAGCCGCCGAAGCCGGTGGCGGTGGTGACATTCTGGACCGAGGCACCTTGCACGCTTTGCCAGGCGGTGATGTTGTAAGTTCCGGTGAACTCGTCCGCAAGACGGCTGAAGACGGGCGCGGTCAGGCCGGGAAGTTCCGGGCTGTTGGCCGAGGTGCTGGAGTCGTTGTAGGCGCGGATACGATACGCGTGCGCACTGGCTCCGAGCCCTTGGTCGACGAAGAAATTAACGCCCGACGGAATATTGGCGATTTCGTTCCAAGTGGAACCGCCGTTGTCCGTGCGCTCGATCTTGTGGCCGGCCGCGGACGGATGTGCGACCCAAGTCAGGCGCAAGGCGTCCACGGCGCAGGGTTGGGCGGTGAACAGCGTAGGGGCGACGGCGACGACCGGGATTGTCGTCTGCACCTGGACGGAGCTGGAGTAGGTCGAGGAGGCGGTGGCGTTCTCGGTCTTGAGCCGGTAGGCGTAGGTGGTGCCGGAACTCAATCCGGTATCGGTGAACTGTAGGGCGGTGGCGCCGAGTCGGGCCACTTCGAGCCAAGCCGTGAAGGGACTGATGGCGCGTTCGACCACCACCTGGGTGAATCCATTGCCAGTGAGAGACCAACCGAGTGTGATGGTGGTGGTGGTACTGGAGGAGTTGTTCACCTGCGGCACAGGCAGGGGGGCAGCGAGAGTGGCGGCCGCGACAATATTGCTCCACGGCGAGGTGACCGCGGTGCCGTTGGCTTTGATGCGGAACTCGTAGGTTGTGCCGGAGCTGAGGCTGCCGACGGTGATGGCGGTGCTGTTTTGCGCCAAGGTGCTGGAGACATCGATCCAGTCGGCCGCACCGGAGACCCGGCGCTGGAGGGTGAAACTGGTTTCCAAGGACTTTTCTGTCCAGGTGAGCGGCATGGAGGAAGCGGTGGCAGCACCGGCTTGGAGCACCGGAGCGGGAAGGGCGGCGCCATTGCCGAGCGTGAAGAATCGCAGACCTTCGGCGGTTTGCACCACGAGTTTGTCGGAGGTCGAGTTATAGGCGCTGACCTTGGTCGTCGCCGGCATGCCGAGGACGGTTTGCTGGGCGACGGTGTCGAAGATGGAGGTCTCGCCGAACGCAAAACGGCCGTCGGGTGTCGTGGCGTAGACGATCTGGCCGAAGGTCCAGAGCGGGGTGAGATTCGCGTCGAAGACACTACCGTTCCAGAAGATGCGGGAGCCATTGGCGGAGACGGTGACGACGCGAGAGCCGTAGTAGCCGGCGCTGCTTACCCGCACGTGGGCCAGTTCTTGGAAGGTGTCGCCGACGGTGTCGAACTTATGGATCTCCGCGCCGGAGCTGTTGTCGTCGCCGTGGTAATAATAGCGCCCGGTGGCGTCATGTGCGCCGCCGCCCTGACGTTCAAAGGTACTGGCGAGGACTGCGCCGGTGACGGTGCTGAAGATGGAGACATCGATCCACTGATCCATCGCTTCGATGACAAGGCGGCCGGGGCCGCCGGCGGAGATGACGTAAACGTCGCTGTCGCTGTAGCCCACGCCGGCGAAGCCAGGCACGTCGTAGATCCGGTCCACGGCAAAGGTATCGCGGTTGACGGCGTAAAGAGCGCCGAGCAGCCAATTGATCACGTAGATGCGATTGTCGCCGCGATGGACAGCGAGGTCAGTGACGCCGGTGCCGACGCGGACGACGCCGGTGATGGCCTCCAGGGCGGTGTCGATTTCCAGGAGATAGGCACGGGAGGCGCCGTCGCTCGTGGTGGTTTCGCTGATCGCATAGACGAGGGCCGAATCGGGCGAGGTTTCGAAGTACTTGATCGCCATCGGATCGAGGGTCATCGAAACCGGGATCGTGTAACTTTCCGCGCCGTGGCTGAGCGTGATCTGTCCCGCGCTGAGGCCGGCGGGCAGGAGATCGACCCTGATCATCGCGCGGAGGGTGGCGGGCGTGGTGCCGGAAGAGGCCTCGAGCTCGATCCAAGGGGCGGAAGCGGTTGCGCTCCACGTTTCGCCGTCCACGGCGGAAGAGAGGCCGATTTCGATCGGGTAGCCTATGTCACCTTGCACGGTGCCCAGATCGAAACGGACGCGGCTGGGCGCAACGGTGACGACGCGGAAGGACTGGACCGGGCCGGCGGCGACGGCGGTTCCGACCACATAGTCGACACGCCAGTAGTAGACGAGCCCGGGGGCGAGTAGCTGGTTCATGGCCAGGAGCGGCGCCGTGACTTGGCCGAGATACTCGGGAGACGCTGGCGTGGCCGCGGCGACGGCGGCTTGGGAGGTGCCAAGATAGACACGGTAAGCGGTGGCGGCCGGCATGGATGCCCAAGAGAGGACCTCGGGGGCGTAGACGACGGCGTTGTTTTCCGGCGTGCTGCCGGCGCCTGTCAGGCCCGTCTCGGCGAGGCTGTAGTAGAGGAATCCCGTGCTTTGCGGAATGACGAGACGGCCGGTTGCGGCGTTGAAGGCGCTGACGGTGCTGGTGGCGGGCAGCGTGGCGACTTTGCGCTGGGCGGGGACATCGAAAACGCCGTTGTCGCCAAAGGCGAACCTGCCGTCGGCGGAAGCAGCATAGATGAGGGTGCCGCTGTTCCATTCGAGGCTGAGATTGGACGCGTAAACGAGGCCGTTGTAGAAGATCCGGTTGCCGTCTTCCGAGGCGATGACGGTGCGCGAGCCGTAGTAACCGAGACCTTTGGTGCTGTTGGTTGCGACTTCCGAGAAGACGTTTCCTACCGTATCCAGTTTGGCGATGCCGGCATCGGAGATGTTGTTGTCGCCGTGGTAATAGTAGCGGCCGTCCGGGCTGGTTACACCGCCACCTTCGCGTTGGAATGTCGTGGCGACCGTCGCCCCGGCATTGGTGTCGAGGAGGCCGATGTAGATCCATTGGTCCTGCGGTTCGTAGATCAGACGTCCGGCTCCGGCGGGGGAGATCCGGTAGACGTCGCGATTTCCGGCGCTGGGCAGATCGAAGGCGTAGGAGCGAATGATGGTGAAGGTATTGAGCGACACGGCGAGGAGGGCGCCGGTGTCCCAATTAGTGACGTAGACGCGCTGGTCGGCCTCATGCACGGCGAGATCGGTCACGCCTCGGCCTACCGGGACGACGCGGGAGATGGATTTTTGCAGCGTATCCAGCTCGATGAGGTAAGCGCGGAGGGTGGTGCTGCCCGAGGCCGCTTCACTGATGGCATAAACGTGGGTGGTGCCGGGGCGTGAGCGGAGGGCGGTGACGGCGAGCGGATCGACCTGCAGTTCGAGCGGGACCTCCACGGGGCCGGAAGCGCCGGTGACGATGATTTTGGACCGGTGCAGGCCGGCGGCGAGGGTGGTGGTGTCGAGGCGGATCTGCACGGTCGCGGGCGTTATCCCGGAGGAGGCGACAAAGCTTATCCAAGAGTCGGGCGAGGACACGCTCCATGCCTCGCCCGCCGTGATGGAATCGAGCGAAACCGTTCGAGCGAGATTGGTATGTCCCTTGACGGTGGCGGCCGTGATCTTGGACGTGCTGATCGAGAGACTGGAGACGGTGAAGCTGCGGACCTCGCCCGCGCTGATCTCGGAATCGGTGACAGCATCGATGCGCCAATAGTAGGTGATCCCGGCCGCGAGGGCCTGAGTGAGAACGAGGCGGACGCCCTGGACCTCGCCCAAGTATTCCGCGGAAGCGGAGGTGGCGGCGGAGACGGCGGCGGCAGAGGTGCCGAGATAGATCCGATAACGGTCCACGCCCGGCACGGAAGACCAGCTTAGTTCCGAAGGGGCCGTGACCACTGAGCCGTCCGCGGGGGAGAGGTTGCGGCCCAGCGCCTCCGCGCCGACGACCTGGAGCAGGTTGACGGTGCCGATGGTACGGGTGACGGCATTAAAATAGACAAGCCGCGCGTAGTCCGAGGTCACAGCCTGGACGGAGGAGTTGCTGGCGTGCGTGTAGAGGAGATTGCCGGTTGCGAGTTCGCGCAGCTCGGTGGCGGTGGAGGCGACCTCGGCGTTCGGGGTCATGGCGAAAACCGGGGTGGTGAACGTACGTCGCGTGGTGGTGATGGCGGCGGCATCGACGGCGAGGGTTTTGGCGATGACGGTGGTGCCGTCCTGACTGACGAGGACCGGAGTATTGAGCGGATCGCGGGAGTACTCGGGGTAAGAGGCGTTGTTTTTGCCCACGTAGGAGAGCGTTCCGTCGGCGTTGATGTTGTGCCGCACAATGTAGGAGCCGGCATAACCGGCGGACCATCCGTATTGCACCCAGGCGTAGAGGGCAGTCTGGGCGCGATCGATCCCGATGTCGCCAAAGCCGTACTCCGAAGAGGAATTGGTGCCGTTCGCCACCAGCGTTTGGACAACTTGTCCGGTGCCGCGATTCAGCACCCGCAGCACAGGGGCCCAGGAGCCATCGACATAGTAGATCGTGTTGGCCGGACCGTAGGCGATGTCGCCGGCCGGGATGTCGGTGCCCCAGGCGTCGAAGGCAGGCAGGGGAATCCTGCCGGTCACGGCGAGCGTGGTCGTATCCACGATTTGAATATCCCGACTGGCGGTGCAAAGGACCAGCAGTTCCTGTCCGTCGGCGCGAACCGCGAGATCGGCGGCTTTGTTGCCCACCGATACGGTTCCGAGCGTCTGGCCGGTGAGGGGATCGATGACGACCACGCAGCCCTGTCCCGCGCCGTTTTGGTGGAGACCGTACATGCGCGAGCGCGCCGGGTCGTCCTGCAAAGTGAGCAAATTGAGCGGGGCGAGAGTGGCCGTGATGCTGAGCGACCGCGATATGGCGGCGTTGGAGAGGGTAAGCGTGGCCGTGCTGGAGGCATTGAGCAGGCTCCCGGTGGCAAAGGTGAGGACCAACTCGCCGCTTCCTGCGTCGATAGCGCCGGACACCCAGCTGGCATCGGAGGCGACCTGCAGCCCGGCGAAGTCGAATCCGGGGAGTCCGGGGACGATGCCCACGCGCATCGGATAGTGATTGGCGGAGGGGACTAGCGCGATCGGAAGGGTGGATCTCGCGAGGGTAAAATCCGTTGGCAGGGGATCGGCCGCCGAAACCGAACCGAGCGCCGTCAGGAAAAGCCAGAGGAAGCGGATGAGTTTCTGATACATGGAGGGACGGAGCCGGGAGGCGATGCGGTTAGAAAGGGAGTTGTTAATGAATTATGAAGGGTGCGGCATGGAATTGGGAGAAGGCGAACTTTCTCCGCCGCTTTTGCGGAAAGGGTCCGACGGCAAATCGATCCGCGGCTAGTTGCGGTGCATAAATCCCTGCGCCGGTGAGATGCGGGACCGGGTGTTTTCGAGGATTTGAACGCTTGGCGCGGCGGGGTGCGGGATTGTATTTCCCCTGTTCGGCGGACGGTGGGCGGGCATAAAAAAGCCGCTCCGGCTGGAGCGGCTTGAAGGGGGAGCTCGAAGCTAAGCGCGGCAGTTACTTTTTCTTCTGGGAACGCTTCTCTTCGATGGCGGCCTGAGCCGCAGCCAGGCGCGCCACCGGGACGCGATAAGGCGAGCAGGACACGTAGGTCAGGCCGACCCGGTGACAGAACTTGACCGAATCCGGATCGCCGCCGTGTTCGCCGCAGATGCCGAGCTTGATGCCAGGACGGGTCTGGTTGCCCTTCTCCGCGGCGATCTTAACGAGCTGGCCGACGCCGGTCTGGTCGATCGAGGCGAAGGGATTCTTCTTCACGATCTCGTTCTCGGTGTAGGCGCCGAGGAAGGAGCCGGAGTCGTCGCGCGACATGCCGAGGCAGGTTTGGGTGAGGTCGTTGGTGCCGAAGCTGAAGAACTCGGCGGTCTGCGCGATCTCGTCGGCGGTGAGCGCGCCGCGCGGGATCTCGATCATGGTGCCGACGGAGTAGGCGATCTTGCTCTTGGTCTCCTTCTGCACCTGGGCGGCGACCTCGTGGACGATGGCGACCTGGAGATCGAGTTCCTTCTTGAAGCCGACGAGCGGGATCATGATCTCGGGCTTGGCCTTGAGACCATCCTTGTTCGCCTTGGCGGCGGCCTCGAGGACGGCGCGGGCCTGCATGCGGGTGATCTCGGGATACTTGATGCCGAGACGGCAGCCGCGGAAGCCGAGCATGGGGTTGAACTCATGCAGCTCATGCACGCGGGCCATGATCTTCTCGACCGAGATGCCGAGCTTCCGGGCGAGATCCATCTGCTGCTCCTTGGTGTGGGGCAGGAACTCGTGGAGCGGCGGATCGAGGAAACGGATGGTGGCGGGGAAGCCCTTGAGCGCCTTGAAGATCCCGTAGAAATCGTCGCGCTGGTAGGGGAGGAGCTTGGCCAGGGAGGCCTCACGGGCGCCGAGGTTGTCGGCGAGGATCATCTCGCGCATGGCGTCGATGCGGTCGCCCTCGAAGAACATGTGCTCGGTGCGGACGAGGCCGATGCCGACGGCGCCGAAGGCCACGGCCTGGCGGGTCTGCTCGGGAGTGTCGGCGTTGGTGCGGACGGACAGGCGGGTGGCCTGCGAGCACCACTTCATGAGCTGGACGTAGTTCTTGAACTTCTCGGTCTTCTGCGCGGCCGCGTCGTTGCTGAGGAGGCCGGAGATGATCTCGGAAGGGGCGGTCTTGACCTGGCCGGCGTAGACGAGGCCGGAGGTGCCGTCGATGGAGAGGTAGTCGCCTTCCCTGAAGGTCTGGCCGTCGATGGTGGTCGTCTTCGCATCGTAGTCGATCGCGACGCCGGCGGCGCCGCAGACGCAGACCTTGCCCATTTGGCGGGCGACGAGGGCGGCATGCGAGGAGACACCGCCGCGGGCGGTGAGGATGCCTTCGGCGGCGATCATGCCGCGGAGGTCCTCGGGAGAGGTCTCGACGCGGACGAGGAGAACCTTCTCGCCCTTTTCGGAGGCGGAGACGGCGCGGTCGGCGTTGAAGTAGATCTTGCCGGAGGCGGCGCCGGGGCCGGCGGGAAGGCCGGTGGCGATGACCTTGGCCTTCTTGACCTCGGAAAGGTCGAAGATGGGGGCGAGGAGCTGCTCGAGCTGGTCGGCCGGGTTGCGGAGCACGGCGGTCTCCCAGTCGATGAGCTTTTCCTTCACCATGTCGGCGGCGAACTTCAGAGCGGCGGCGGCGGTGCGCTTGCCGTTGCGGGTCTGAAGCATGAAGAGTTTGCCTTCCTGGATGGTGAACTCGATGTCCTGCACATCCTTGAAGTGTTTCTCGAGAATCGTGCGGACCTTGAGGAGCTCGGCGTAGGACTTCGGCATGACGTCCTTGAGCTTGAGCACGGGCTCGGGGGTGCGGACGCCGGCGACGACGTCCTCGCCCTGGGCGTTGACCAGGAATTCGCCGTAGAACTCGTTGGTGCCGTTGGCGGGATTGCGGGTGAAGGCCACACCGGAGCCGGAGGTCTCGCCGGTGTTGCCGAAGACCATGGCCTGCACGTTGACGGCGGTACCCCACTCGGAGGGGATGTTATACTTGCGGCGGTAGACGATCGCGCGGTCGTTCATCCAGGAGCCGAAGACGGCGCCGGCGGCGCCGCGGAGCTGGTCCCAGGGATCGTTGGGGAACACTTTGCCGGTGCGCTCCTTGACGAGGGCCTTGAAGCGCTTGATGAGCTCCTGCTGGTCCTGGGCGGTAAGTTTGGAGTCCTCGATGTCGTCGTGGTACTTCTGGTGCTTGAACTGGTGGATGACGGTCTCGAAGGGCTCGTGGTCCTCGCCTTCGCGTTTCTGCACGCCGAGGACGACGTCGCCGTACATCTGGATGAAGCGGCGGTAGCAGTCGTAGGCGAAGCGGGCGTTGCCGGTGGCCTTCTCGAGGGCAACGACCGTCTGGTCGTTGAGGCCGAGGTTGAGGATGGTGTCCATCATGCCCGGCATGGAGTCGCGGGCGCCGGAGCGGACGGCGACCAGGAGGGGCGTGCCGGAGGTGGCGCCGAATTTGGTGCCCATGATCTTCTCCATGTTGGCGACGCCGGCCTCCATCTGCGCCTGCAGGGTGGAGGGGTAGGTCTTCTTGTTCGCGTAGAAATAGGTGCAGACCTCCGTGGTGATGGTGAAGCCGGGGGGCACGGGCAGGCCGATGCGGGTCATCTCGGCGAGGTTCGCGCCCTTGCCGCCGAGGAGGGCCTTCATGCTGCCGTCGCCGTCGGCTTTGCCGGCGCCCCAGGTGTAAACGTATTTGGGTCCCTTGCCGGACTTGGCGGCGGGAGCGGATGACTTGGCGGCGGAAGGCTTGGCGGCCTTCGCGGCAGGTTTTTTGGCGGTGGATTTGGCCATGGTGGGAGGTGTCTTAGTCTAGGGAAGGAGTTTTCCGGGCCCGGGGGTGGGGGCGCGCAAAGGCGAGACTCAAGACGGAGCGGCCCGCGGGTGTCAACGGCGCGGGCGCCGCTCCTGCACGGTCCGGATGACCCATGGCGGGCCCGGCCCCACGGCTCGCGCCGGAGCGGACAAGTAGGGGTTGAAAAGTCCCCCGCGGGCGGCTTGCTCGGCGGCTTGTGAACGAAAACCGCGCGCCCACCGATGCCCTTGACGACGTCGATCCCGACGACGCCGAGACCGTGTTCGACCCGCGTGACAAACCAATGGGCTTCCTCGACCACCTCGAGGAACTGCGCTGGACGCTGGTGAAGTGCGCGATCGCCTTTGCCGTCGCGGCTGGCCTGATCGGATACTTCCTGAAGGATTTCCACGACGTGCTGCTCTGGCCGCTGCGCCATGTGCAGATGGAAAAAACCTCGCTGGTTCTGGAACTGGGCACTACGTCGATCATGGAAGGCTTTGGCGTGATCATCCAACTGTGCGGCTTCGGCGGGCTGGCGGTGGCGGCGCCCTTCATGTTGTTTTTCGTGGGCCAGTTCGTGGCTCCCGCGCTGAGCGAGAAGGAAATGAAGCTGGTGATGCCGACCTGCGTGAGCGCGTTCCTGCTGTTTCTGCTCGGCGCGAGCTTCGGATTTTTCCTGCTCGTGCCGAGCACGATCCGGGTGGCCGTGGAGATCAACGAACTCCTCGGCTACACGTTGCGCTGGACGCCCGGCAGCTATTACTCGTTGCTGACCTGGCTGGTGCTGGGCGTGGGGGCGGCTTTCGAGTTTCCGCTGCTGATCGTGCTGGCGGTCCATTTCGGTTTCCTGCGCGTGCAGACGCTGCGCAAATACCGTCGCCACTCGATCGTGGCGATTTTTATCATCGCGGCAGTGGTCACCCCGACGCCGGATCCCTTCACGCAGTGCATGTTCGCGGCGCCGCTTTACCTGTTGTTTGAACTGGCGATCATCGTCGGCGCGCGGGTGCAGGCAGTGCGCGAGGCACGCCTGGCGGCGGAGGACGTTTAATCCTTCCGGTGCCGGGCCGGCTCCGGAATGGGGCGCGCGAGGGCGCGTCCTCCGAAGGTGCCGCCGGAGCGCCTTACCCCGGGGCTAGCCGCTTGCGATAACGCCGCGCGCGGCGGCGGCGTTGAGCAACCGGAGCGCATGTTCCCATACGGCGCAGGCACCCTCGGCGGCGTGCTGGTTGCGGGCGATAACCTTGGGCAGGGTGACGCCGTGTTCGCGCCATTTCTCGCCGTCGCTTAGAATGTTGAGCAACACGGGTTGCAGGCGGTCCATGGCGGCGGCGAACTTTGCCTCGGGCGTCTGCCGCGCCTCGAACTCGTCCCACACGGTGCGCAGCTCGCCGCCCTGGTCCGGAGGCAGCAGGCCAAAGATCCGCTCGGCGGCGCGCACCTCTCGCTCGTGCTGGCTGGCCAGGCGGGCGACGTCGTAGGCGTAGGTGTCGCCCGCGTCGATTTCCACCAGATCGTGGATAAGGAGCATCTTCAGCACGCGCAGCGGATCGACGGGCGTGTTGGCATGCTCGGCGAGCACCAGGACCATGAGGCAGAGGTGCCACGAGTGCTCGGCATCGTTTTCCCGGCGCCGGCTGGCGGGCAGGAGAGTCTGCCGAAGGATTTCGGACAGTTTCAGGGCCTCGGTCAGAAACGCGAACTGCTGCTCGATGCGGGTCATGTTCACCGCAGGGTGGGGCGGGGGGCGGCAGGGGCCGAGCTTTTCCTTGCCGCCCGGCGGCACCGGGATATTCGCTAAACCCTTTTCCCTCCCATGAAAATCCTCGTCGCCGACAAGATCTCACCCAAGGGCGTCGCTTTCCTGCGTCAGCAGGCGGGCTTTGAAGTCATCGAGGCTTATCCGTCTCCCGACCGGGATCTCATCGGGCTGGTGAAGGACGTGCACGCCATCGCCGTACGTTCAGAGACGAAGATCACCAAGGAGGTTTTCGCCGCCGCGCCGCACCTCAAGGTCGTCGGCCGCGCCGGCGTGGGTGTGGACAACGTCGATGTCGAGGCCGCGACCGAGCATGGCGTCGTCGTCATGAACACCCCGGGCGGCAACACCATCGCGACCGCCGAGCTCACCTTCACCCACATTCTCTGCGGCGCGCGTCCCATTGCCCGGGCCGACGCCACCATGCGCGCAGGCAAGTGGGAGCGCGGCAAGCTTTCGGGCGTCGAGCTCTTCAAGAAGACCCTCGGTATCGTCGGCATGGGCCGCATCGGCGGCGAGGTCGCCAAGCGTGCGCTGGCCTTCGGCATGAAGGTCGTCGCCTACGACCCCTACCTCGCCCCCAGCCGCGCCAAGGCCATGGGCGTGGAGGCCGTCTCGCTCGACGAGCTTCTCCCGCAGGCCGACTACATCACCGTCCACATGCCGCTGACGGACGAGACCAAGTACATGATCGACGAGGCCGCGCTTGCGAAGTGCAAGAAGGGCGTCCGCCTCTTCAACTGCGCCCGCGGCGGCATCATCAAGGAAGCCGCCCTCATCGCCGGCCTGAAGAGCGGCCAGGTCGCCGCCGCCGGTCTCGACGTGTTCGAGGACGAACCGCTCGCCAAGGAAAGCGAGTTCCTCACTCTGCCGAATGTCACCCTGACGCCCCACCTCGGCGCCTCGACCGCCGAGGCCCAGGAGGCGGTCGGCATCGAGATCGCCGAGCAGATCGCCGACGTGCTCGTGCACGGCGCCGTGCGCAACGCGGTCAACCTCCCCTCGATGGACGCCGCCGCCGCCAAGGTCATCGCGCCCTACCTCGACCTCGCCGCCAAGCTCGGCACCCTCGTGCAGCAGATCGCGCCCAAGCAGATCGCGAGGCTCCGCGTTGTCTATCAGGGCAAGGTCGCCGAGCTCGACGTCAACGCCATCACCCGCGCCCTCCAGCGCGGCTTCCTGCGCCGCATCAGCGGCGACAGCGTGAACGCGGTCAACGCGCCCACCTTCATCCAGCGCCTCGGCGTGCAGTTCGAGGTGGTGAAGAGCACCGATGCGGGCGACTACACCGACCTCGTCGAAGTGGAGGCCACCGCCGGCGACGGCACCGTGCACAGCGCCCGCGGTACGCTCCTCGGCAAAGCCAACGAGCCCCGCATCGTCGGCATCAACGGCCGCGAGGTCGAAGTCGCCGCCGAGGGTTCGCTCCTCGTGCTCGAGAACATGGACAAGCCCGGCATGGTCGGCGCAGTCGGCACCCTGCTCGGCAACGACGGCGTGAACATCGCCGACATGTCCCTTTCGCGCCTCACCCCCGGCGGCACCGCCTACATGGTGGTACGCGTCGACCACGAGCCCAGCGCCGCCGCCCGCGACGCCATCAAGGCCAACAGCGCCATCAAACTCGCGAAGTTCGTGCAGCTCTGAGCACGGATTTAAACGCAAAGAGCGCGAAGGACGCGAAGAAGAGCCCTGCCTTTCTTGGCGTCCTTTGCGTTCTTCGCGTTAAAAAATTTCCGCGATTCGCATGGCCATCCCGCTTCTTTTCGCCGCCGTCGTCGGCTACCTGCTGGGCTCGTTGCCCTTCGGGTGGCTGATCTCGCGCCGTTTCGGGATCAACATCTTCGAGCACGGCTCGAGGAACCCCGGCGCGACGAACGTGAAGCGCGTGCTCGGCGAGAAGTTCGGCAAACGCGGCAAGCGCGCCGGTGACCTGGCCTTCGCGCTCGATGCGCTGAAGGGGGCGGCGGCGGTGGGGCTGATGCGTTGTGTGAAGACAATGGAGTGGCCGGAGCCTGCGTGGTATCAGGACCTAAATACCCTGATGCCCATCACCGGTCTGATCTTCGCCCTGCTCGGTCACAGTTTCAGCTGCTGGACCCGCTTCAAGGGCGGCAAGGGCGTCGCCACCTCAGTCGGCGGGCTCCTCGTTTTGTTGCCCATTTCCGGCGTCATCGGCCTCGCGGTGTGGGCACTCGTTTTCCAAATCAGCCGCTACGTCTCCCTCGCCTCCATCGTCGCCTCGGTCGCGCTGCCGGCCTCCGCCTGGCTCATTCCGGGCACCCCGAGGCCCTTTGCCGTCCTCGCCACCGTGCTGGGGGCCTTCGTGATCATCCGCCATCGCCCTAACATCGTCCGTCTCCTGAACGGCACGGAAAACAAGTTCGCCAAGAAGCCCGCTGCCTGACGCCGTCCCTCCGTCCGCGAACTTCGCTCAATCATAAATCATAAATCGTAGATCATAAATCCATGAGCGCCTCCGTCATCAACATCGGCATCTGTGGCCTCGGCACCGTCGGCCAGGGCGTGTGGAAACACATCGAGCGCGCCCGCGCCGAGCTCGAGGCCCGTCTCGGCGCGAAACTCGTCCTCGCCCGCGCCTCGGTGCGCGATCTCGAGAAGAAGCGCGCGGTCCGGCTGAAGGCGGAGCAGCTCACCACCGACCCGCTCGCGGTGGCCACCGATCCGTCCATCCAGATCGTTTGCGAGCTCATCGGCGGCACCGGCATCGCCCGCAAGGTCACTCTCGAAGCGCTCAAACGCGGCAAGACCGTCGTCTCCGCCAACAAGGCCCTTCTCTGCGCCCACGGCCCCGAGCTTTTCAACACCGCCCGCAAACACGGCGGCCAGTTTTTTTTCGAGGCTTCCGTCGCCGGCGGTATTCCCATCATCAAGGCCCTGCGCGAGGGGCTCGTCGCGAACCGTTTTCGCCGCATCTACGGCATCCTCAACGGCACCTGCAATTACATCCTCACCCGCATGGAGCGCGAGGGCCTGCCCTACCAGGCGATCCTGAAGGAGGCCAAGGAACTGGGCTACGCCGAGGCCGACGAATCGCTCGATGTCGAGGGCTGGGACACCGCGCACAAGGCCTCCGTCCTCGCTTACCTCGCCCACGGCACCTGGGTCTCGACCAAACAGATGGTCGTCGAAGGAATCACCCAGCTCACCCAGGCCGACCTCACCTTCGCCCGGGAAAACGGCTACGCCATCAAACTCCTCGCCGTTATCGAGCGCGACTTGGAACGCGACGCTCTCTCCGTCGGCGTCTGGCCCGCGCTGCTTCCCCGCACCAAGGTCATCGCCAACGTGAACGAGGTCTACAACGGTATCTCCGTTTCCGGCGACGTGGTGGGCGAGACGACCTACATCGGCCGCGGCGCGGGCCAGGATCCCACCGCCAGCGCAGTGATCGGCGACATCATCGACGCCGCCTCCCAGCTCGTGCGCGGCGCCGCGCCCCTGCCGGCCGCCCCCGCCACCAGGCTCGCGCTCACTCCGCCCGCCGCGCTGCGTTCGCGCCACTACCTGCGCCTCGACGTGAAGGACCAGCCCGGCGTGCTCGCCAAGATCGCCAGCTGCACCGCCAAGGCGGGCGTCAGCATCGCCAGTCTGGTGCAGCGTCCGAGCGAGAAACCCGAGGCCGCCTCCCTCCTCCTCACCACCCACGAAAGCAACGAGGCCCAGATCCGCCTGACCGTCGCCCGTCTCGCCCGTCACAGCTGCGTGCTCGGCAAACCCCTCCTCCTCCGCATCGCGGACTTCTAAACCAGAACGACGAACCAGAACCCCAGAACGACAGAGAACAGAACCTCAGAGCGACAACGCATTCCATTTCCAGTCTTCCGGCATCTGTCGCTCTGTCCCTCTGTCGTTCTGTTCCGCTTCCCCCCTCCCTTTCCCAAAACCATGTCCCGCATCGTCCAAAAATACGGTGGCACTTCCGTCGGCGACGTCGATCGCATCAAGAACGTCGCCAATCGCATCAAGTCCTATCGCGCCGATGGCCACGAGGTGGTCGTCGTGGTATCGGCCCGCTCCGGCGTCACCAACGAGCTCATCGCCCGCGCCAAGGCCGTATGCGAGCACCCGGACGAGCGCGAGATGGACCAACTCCTCGCCGTTGGCGAGCAGGAGACCATCGCCCTCACCGCCATGGCCCTCCATGGCGTCGGCGTGCCCGCGGTCTCCTACACCGGCGCGCAGGCTGGCATCGTCACCGACAGCGTGCACACCAAGGCCAAGATCAAAGGCATCAACGCCAAGTCCATCGAGGCCGATCTCAAGGCCGGCAAGGTCGTCATCGTCGCCGGCTTCCAGGGCATCACCGAGGACGGCCGCGTTTCCACTCTCGGGCGCGGTGGCTCCGACCTGACCGCCATTGCCCTCGCCGGCGCCCTCAAGGCCGACAAGTGCGAGATCTACACCGATGTGGACGGCGTCTACACCGCCGACCCCCGCGTGGTGAAGGACGCGAAGAAACTCCAGGAAATCTCCTACGACGAGATGCTCGAGCTCGCGTCCTCCGGCTCGAAGGTCATGCAGTCGCGCTCGGTCGAGTTCGCGCACAAGTACGACGTCGTTTTCGAAGTCCGCTCCTCCTTTAACTACAACCCCGGAACCATCGTGAAAAAAGAAGTCGCCTATATGGAAAAAGTCGTCGTCCGCGGAGTCGCCGTGGACAAGGACCAGGCCAAGGTCGTCGTGTCCAACGTCGCCGACCAACCCGGCTCCGCCGCGAAGGTTTTCAAGGCCCTCGCCGACGCCAGCGTCATCGTGGACATGATCGTGCAGAACGTCGGTCGCAACGGCGTGGCCAACCTCACCTTCACCGTTCCGCTGACCGATACGCACAAGGTCGAGAAGACTCTCGCTCCCGTGCTCGCCGCGCTCGGTGGCGCCCAGGTGACCATCCATGAAAACATCGCCAAGCTTTCCGTAGTCGGCGTGGGGATGAAGACCCACAGCGGCGTCGCCGCCACGCTCTTCTCGGCGCTGGCCGATGCGGGCGTGAACATCGAGCTCATCAGCACTTCCGAGATCAAGATCTCCGTCATCATCGACAAGGCCAAGGCGGACGAGGCCGCGCGTGTGGCGCATGCGGCGTTCCAGCTCGAGAAGCTGTAACGCCTTGTTCAGAGCGACAGAACGACAGAGGACAGAGCGACAGTAAGCCACACGGCAGAACCGACCCCATGGGAGCGATCAGGCACTTCACCGACTTGATCGCTTATCAGAAGGCCTTCGCGCTTGCTCGAGAGGTTTTTCGTGCGACTAACGCCTGGCCTGTGGACGAGCGTTATTCGCTGACCGATCAAGTCCGCCGTTCTGCCCGCTCCATCGGCTCGAACATCGCCGAGTCTTGGGGAAAGCGTCGTTACCGCGCCCACTTTGTCAGCAAGCTCACCGACGCCGACACCGAACGTTTCGAAACCGAACACTGGCTGTTTTGCGCCCACGATCACGGCTACGTCGACAAGGCGGAATTTGACCGTCTGCTCGATCTCCTTGCCGAGGTCGGCCGCCTGCTTGGCGGCATCATGCAAAATCCGGATCCTTTCATTCTTCCTCCGTTCGACGAACCCAAACGATAGGCGTTCGCTTCCGGCTCGTTTTCTGGGTCTGTCTTTTGGTTTTCGGCTGGTTTTTCTGTCGCTCTGTCCTCTGTCGTTCTGTCGC
The DNA here is from genome assembly GCA_966250295.1 of uncultured Akkermansia sp. Classification (GTDB taxonomy): domain Bacteria; phylum Verrucomicrobiota; class Verrucomicrobiia; order Opitutales; family Opitutaceae; genus IMCC26134_A. Next base: position 29,071 of record CBINGR010000038.1, read on the forward strand.
TCTGCTTCCATGCGCTACCTCTCCACCCGCGGCCAGTCTCCCGTCCTCGGCTTCTCCGACGCCGTCGCCACCGGCCTCGCGCCTGACGGCGGCCTTTACCTGCCCGAGGCGCTGCCGTCGTTTTCCGCCGCTGACCTCGCGCGTTTCGCACCGCTTTCCTACCCGGAGCTTTGTTTCGAATTTCTCTCGCGCTTCGCCACCGACATCCCGGCCGACACGCTGCGATCCCTCGTGGCCAAGAGCTACACCACCTTCTCGCACGCCGATATCGCGCCGGTGGTGAAGCTCGATGACCGCACCTACGTGCTCGAGCTCTTCCACGGTCCCACGCTCGCCTTCAAGGACTTCGCCCTCCAGCTCCTCGGCAACCTTTACGGCCACCAGTGCCAGGTGCGCGGCCAGACCATCAACGTCCTAGGCGCCACCTCCGGCGACACCGGCTCGGCCGCCATCCACGGCCTCCTCGGCAAGCCCGGCACCGCCATCTTTATCCTCTACCCGGACGGCCGTACCTCGCCGCTCCAGGAACGCCAGATGGCCTGCACCGGCGCCGCCAACGTCCACGCCCTGGCCGTTTCCGGCACCTTCGACGACGCCCAGGCCGCCCTGAAGGAACTTTTCGCCGATCAGGAGTTTCGCACCCATCACCGCCTCAGTGCCGTCAACTCGATCAACCTCGCCCGCATCCTCGCCCAGTGCGTCTATTACCTGTGGGCCTGGCTGCGCCTTCCGGAGGCCGTGCGCAACGAGATCGAGTTCGTCGTGCCCACCGGCAACTTCGGCAACGTGCTCGCCGGCTGGCTGCTTCAGAAGATGGGCGTGCCCCTGCGCGGTTTCCGCGTCGCCACCAACCAGAATGACATCCTGCACCGCCTCTTCACCACCGGCGACTACCGCATCGGCGCCGTCACGCCCTCGCTCGCCCCCTCGATGGACATCCAGGTCTCGAGCAACTTCGAGCGATTCCTCTACTACAGCGTCGGGCAGAACCCCGCCAGGGTTCGCGAGATCATGGAGACCTTCAAGAAGACCGGCGGCTACACCTTCGAGGACTTCAACCGCGACACCTTCACCGCCTCGCGCTGTACCGACGCCGAAATCCCCGACCTGATCCGCCGGGTGTACCAGGATTTCGGTTACATCGCCGACCCGCACACCGCTTGCGGCTTCAAGTCGCTGGCGAAGGACCGCCCGAGCATCGTGCTGGCCACCGCGAGCCCGGCCAAGTTCCCCGAGACCATCCTCTCGGCCATCGGCATTGAGCCCACTCACCCGAGTCTCGAGGCACTCAAGGCGAAGCCCCTGCGCAAGCACAAGCTGCCCGCCGATCCCGCGGCCATCCGCGCGTACCTGGACCGGCATGCGGTGTAAGCAAGCCATCCGGACACTCTAGATTCCGTGTCGTCTTCCGCCGACGGATCCGTCGCCGCCACCCTCGGTGGCCTGATCGAGCGCAGGGATACGGCCGCGCTCCGCAAGTATCTGGAGCCCTGGATCGCCCAGGACCTCGCGCCCTATCTGGCCACGCTGCGCCCGGAGCCGCTTTCGGTCTTGTTTCGCTGCGCGCCGCGTGCCGTCGCCGCCCAGACCTTCGGCTACCTGTCGCGGACCACCCAGCGCGATCTCCTCCGGCTGCTCAACCAGGAGCAGGTCGCGGCCCTGCTGGAAACTCTGCCGGCCGACGACCGCACCGCGTTTCTCCAGGGTTTGCCGCTCGAAGTGGCGATGCAGCTCATCGCCATGCTTTCGCCGCAGGGCCAGCGCGTCGCGCGCGACCTGCTGGCCTACCCCGAGCACAGTGTCGGCCGGATGATGACGCTGGATTTCGTATCGGTGTCGCCCGGCTCCACGGTGGCCGAGGCGCTGGCGCACATCCGCCGCCACGGCTTCGACCGCGAGACGCTCAACCTCGTCTACGTCGTCGCCGACGACGGCCGGCTGGTGGATGACGTGCGGGTGCGGCAGCTTATCCTCGCCGACCCCGCCACGCCGCTGGCCTCGCTGCTGGATGGGACCGCGCCGTCCCTTCACGCCACCGACGACCGGGAGAAGGCGTTGCAGGAATTCCGGCACTACGACCGCGCGGCGCTGCCGGTGGTGGACGATGCCGGCTGCATCATCGGCATCGTCACCGCCGACGACATGCTCGATGTCGCGAGCGAGGAGGCTACGGAGGACATTCAAAAGCTCGGTGGCACCGAGTCGTTGGACGAGCCCTACGCCACGATCCCGCTCGCGCGCATGGTGAAGAAACGCGCCACCTGGCTCGTCGTGCTTTTTCTCGGCGAGATGCTGACGGCGAGCGCCATGGCCTTCTTCGAGGACGAGATCGCCAGGGCCGTGGTGCTTGCCCTGTTCGTGCCCCTCGTCATCAGTTCGGGCGGCAACGCGGGCTCGCAGGCGGCTACGCTTGTCATTCGCGCTCTCGCCCTGGGCGAGTTCGGTTTGCGCGACTGGTGGCGAGTCATGCGCCGGGAGTTCGCCGCGGGCCTGAGCCTGGGACTCATCCTCGGTGCGGTGGGCTTCCTGCGCATCGCGGTGTGGGCGCAGTTCACCGACCTTTACGGTCCGCACTGGGCCCTCGTCGCCGGAGCGGTGGGCTGCTCGCTCGTCGGCATCGTGCTCTGGGGTTCGCTGGCGGGCTCGATGCTGCCGCTCTTATTGAAACGTCTCGGGCTCGATCCCGCGACCTCGTCCGCGCCGTTCGTGGCAACGCTGGTGGATGTCACCGGTCTGGTGATCTATTTCACCGTAGCCTGGCTGTTTCTGAACGGCGTCCTGCTCTGAACGCCTGGCGAAAAAGGCTGTAACGTCTGGGGTAGGTCGTGGTCTCAGCGGTCCCGCCCTACCTCAGACGGTTACAGTATTTCCAGACCGGTCCTAGCAGTTGCCGCCGGGCTGCCCGTAATAGGCGCCGGGGCCGTGCTTGCGCTTGAAGTGCTTGTTCAGGAGCTCGGTCTCGATCTCCGGCAGGCGCGGCTCGAGTTGGAGCGACATGAGCGCCATGTGCGCGATGCACTCGGTGGCGACGGCGACCTCGACGGCTTTGGCGACGTTCTTGCCCCAGGTGAAGGGGGCATGGCGGTTCACCAGCACGGCCGGGTAGTCGGCGGGGTCGAGTTTGCGCTGGGTGAAGAGCTCGACGATGACGTTGCCCGTTTCCCACTCGTAGGCGCCGCCGCCGATTTCGGCCGCGGTCATTTTGCGGGTAACGGGCACGTTGCCGTAGAAGTAGTCGGCGTGAGTCGTCCCGAAGATCGGGATCTCGCGGCCGGCCTGCGCGAAGGCGGTGGCGTGCGAGGAGTGGGTGTGGACGACGCCGCCGATCTCGGGGAAGGCGAGGAAGAGGCGGCGGTGCGTGGGCGTGTCCGAGGAGGGGCGGAGAGTGCCCTCGACCTGTTTGCCCTCGAGGTCGATGAGGACCATATCGGCCGGTTTGAGGTCGGCGTAGGCGACGCCGCTGGGCTTGATCGCGAAGATGCCTTTGGCGCGGTCAATGGCGGAGGCGTTGCCGAAGGTGAGGTTGATGAGCCCGTGCTTGGGCAGGGCCACATTGGCCTCGTAGGCCTCGCGTTTGAGTTCTTCTAGCATGAGAGGAGCGGATATTGAACCACGGAGAGCACAGAGGACACAGAGGAACGGAGGAGAACCGGATCGCTGATCTCGGTTTCTCCTCCGTGCTCTCCGTGTCCTCCATGGTTAAAAACTCAGGCGCGGAAGCCGTTTTCGAGGTGGTAGTACACCTCGTTGTTGCGGAGGTCCTGCTTGAGCTGCGGGATCCGGGTGTCGGCGTTGATGTGCACGGTCTCGATGCCGGCGATGGTTGCGAAGTCCTCGAGCATCTCGCTCGTGACCGCGTAACTGTAGCCGGTGTGGTGGGCGCCGCCGGCGAGGATCCAGGCCTGGCAGGCGGTCTTGAAGTCGGGCTTGCACTCCCAGACCGCGCGGGCGACCGGCAGCTTGGGCATGGCGGGCACCTTCACCGCGGTGACCTCGTTGATGAGGAGGCGGAAGCGGTTGCCGAGGTGGACGAGAGAGGCGTTGAGGGCCTCGCCGGTGGGGGCGTCGAACACGAAGCGGACCGGGTCTTCCTTGCCGCCGATGCCGAGCGCGTGGACCTCGACCTTGGGTTTGCCGGAGGCGATGGTGGGGCAGATCTCCAGCATGTGCGAGCCGAGAACCTGGTGGCCCTTGGGCGACATGTGGTAGGTGTAGTCCTCCATGAAGGAGGTACCGCCGGGGAGGCCGTTGGCCATGACCTTCATCGCGCGGACGAGCGCGGCGGTCTTCCAGTCGCCCTCGCCGCCGAAGCCGTAGCCCGCGGCCATGAGGCGCTGGGTGGCCATGCCGGGGAGCTGGCGGAGGCCGTGCAGGTCCTCGAAGGTGTCGGTGTAGCCCTTGGCGCCGATTTCGCCGAGGATGGCGGAGAGACCGAGTTCGAGGCGGGCGCTGTAGCGCAGTTCCTCGTGGCGTTTGCCGTTCTTTTTGAGTTCGGCGGAGACGGCGTAGAGCTTCTCGTAGCTGGCGACGAGCTCGGTGATCTGCTTGTCGGTGACGGCGTTCACGCGGGCGACGAGGTCGCCGACGCCATAGCCGTTGACCTCGAAGCCGAACTTGATCTCGGAGGCGACCTTGTCGCCCTCGGTGACGGCGACGTAGCGCATGTTGTCGCCGAAGCGGACGAACTTGGCGCCCTGCCAGTCATGCCAGGCGTGGGTGGCGCGCATCCAGGCGGAGATGCGGTCCTGAACCTCGGTGTCGGACCAATGGCCGACGACCACTTTGCGGCCCAAGCGCAGACGGGTGTGGATGAAGCCCGCCTCGCGGTCGCCGTGGGCGGCCTGGTTGAGGTTCATGAAATCCATGTCGATCGACGACCAGGGCAGGTCGCGATTGAACTGGGTGTGGAGGTGGAGGAAGGGCTTCTTGAGCGTGGTGAGGCCGCGGATCCACATCTTCGAGGGCGAGAAGGTGTGCATCCAGAGCACGAGGCCGGCGCAGTTGGCGTCGGTGTTGGCCTCGATGCAGACCTTGGCGATCTCCTCGGGCGTGGTGAGGAGGGCCTTGAACTTGAGGGGGAGCGCAAGGCGTTTGGACTTCACGAGACCGTCGACGACGGCCTGGGCGTTCTGGGCGACCTGCTTGAGCGGGCCGGGGCCGTAGAGGTGCTGCGAACCGCAGACGAACCAGATTTCGGGAGTGGAGAGATTTACGAGGGACATGGCGGAGAGGGAAAAGGGAGTGAGGGAGTGGGGGACGGAGACGGAGTTTGAACCACGGAGGGCACGGAGGGCACGGAGCGGAGAAAATACAGAGGAGATGATTTCCCCGGTCTTACTCCTCCGTGATCTCCGTGTCCTCCGTGGTTAAATTATTCAGGCGGATTGGGCGGCCTTGATGGCGAGGAGGTCCTTCATGACGCGCGAGAGGTCGGCGGACTTGTTCACGCCGCCGAAGCTGTCGTGGAGCTGCCGATACAGGGCGTAGAGCTCGTTGTAGACCTTCTGGTTCGCGGTCTTCGGCTTGTAGGAGACCTTCTTGAGGCGGGTCATTTTTTTCTGCGCGGCGGCGAAGTCGGGATGCGCCCCGGCGAGCACGGCGGCGGAAACGGCGGAGCCGAGCGCGCAGGCCTGCGAGGAGCCGGCCACGAGCATGGTGCAGCCGGTGACGTCGGCGTAGATCTGCATGAGCAGCGGGTTCTTCTCGGCGATGCCGCCGGCGCAGACCACGCGCTCGATGGGCACGCCGTATTCCTTGAAGCGCTCGATGATGGCGCGGGCGCCGAAGGCCGTCGCCTCGATGAGCGCGCGGTAGAGCTCGGCCTTGGTGGTGTAGAGCGTGGTGCCGAGGGTGAGGCCGGTGAGGAGCTGGTCGACGAGGATGGTGCGGTTGCCGTTGTTCCAGTCGAGCGAGAGCAGGCCGGACTGGCCGGGCTTCAGCTTCGCCGCCTCGGTGGTAAGGGTGGCGTGGAGCTTGGCGTCGCCGAGTACGCCTTCGACGAACCATTTGAAGATGTCGCCGACGGCGGACTGGCCGGCCTCGAGACCGTAGTAGCCGGGGAGGATGGCGCCCTTGACGATGCCGCAGATGCCGGGGATGTCGGCCACGGTCTTGTCGGCCGAGACCACGCCGCAGTCGCAGGTGGAGGTGCCGATGACCTTGACGAGAGTGCCCTCGGTGACGCCGGAGCCGATGGCGCCGTAGTGAACGTCCATTTCACCGATCGCGATCGGGATGCCGGCGGGCAGGCCGAGCTTCTTCGCCCATTCGGCGCAGAGGGTGCCGGCCGAGGCGGTGGCATCGTGGGCGGTCTCGTAGAGGCGGTCGCGCAAGTCGGCGAGCGCGGGGTCGAGCTGGCCGAGGAACTCCTTGTCGGGCAGGCCGCCCCAGTCGGCGGCGTAGAGGGCCTTGTGGCCGGCGCAGCAGACGCCGCGCTTCACGGCCTTCGGATCCTTCACCCCGGCGAGGACGGAGGGCACCCAGTCGGCGAGCTCGACCCAGGAGTAGGCGGCCTTGAAGACGGTCGGCGCGGTGCGCTTGCAGTGGAGGATCTTGGACCAGAACCACTCGGAGGAGTAGGTGTTGCCGCACTTGGCGATGAACTGCGGGCGGATCTTCGCGGCGAGCGCGGTGATCTCGGCGGCCTCCTTCACGCCGGTGTGGTCCTTCCAGAGCCAGCAGTGGGCGGCGAGGTTCTTCTCCCACTTCTTCTGGAAGGCGAGCGGGGTGTTGGTCTCGTCGACCGGGATCGGGCTGGAGCCGGTGGTATCCACGCCGAGGCCGACGACCTGGCGGGCGTCGAAGCCCTTGGTTTTCTTCGCCTGGGCGAGGGCGAGCTTCACCGACTTTTCGAGGCCGAAGACGTAGTCGGCGGGGTTTTGCCGCGCGAGGTGGTGGTCTTTGGGCTCGAGCAGCACGCCTTGGTGGCCGCTGGGGTAGTTGACGACGCCGGTGCCGAGTTCGGCGCCGTCCTTGCAGCGGACGACGAGGGCGCGGACGGAGTTGGTGCCGTAATCAATGCCGATGGTGAACATGGTTGGATGCGGGGTGTGGAAAGAAGATCGCCGGCGGGCCGGAACTCAGCCGCGGCGCTGGCGGAACTGGTCGAAGAGCACGGCGCTGAGGAGGATGGCGCCGCGGACGATGTATTGGTAGAACGAGTCGATGCTCAGCAGGTTCATCGCGTTTTCGACGATTCCCATGATGAACACGCCGGCGATGACGTAGCTCATGCGGCCGACGCCGCCGGTCAGGGAAACGCCGCCGAGCACGCAGGCGGAAATGATGGAGAGCTCGATGCCCTGGGCGGTCTTGGGGTCGCCGATGCCCATGCGCGCGGAGAGCAGCACGCCGGCGAGGGCGGCGATGGCGCCCTGAAGGACGAAGATGGTGATTTTGACCCGGTCGACCGGGATGCCGGCCAGGCGGGCGGCCTCCTCGTTGCCGCCGATGGCGAGCGTGTTGCGGCCGAAGGTGGTGCGGTTAAGCAGAAAACCGAAGAGGAAGAAGAGCGCGAAGCAGATCCAGACCGGCGCGGTAATCTGAAAGAGCATGCCGCCGCGTTCGTTGCGGAAGACGGGAAACGCGGCATTGGCGAGGTCGAGGATGGCGTCGTTGGCGATGCCGATGGATTTGCCGCCGGCGAACACGAAGGCGACGCCCTTGACCATCATCATGGTGGAAAGCGTGGTGATGAGGGGGTTGATTTTGCACTTGGCCACGACCACGCCGTTGATCAGGCCGACCAGGGCGCCGAAGCCGAGGGCGGCGCCGATCGCGAGGAAGAGGTTGCCGGTGTCCCGCAGCACGAGCGCGCAGAGCACGCCGCCCGCGGGGATGAGGGTGCCGACGGAGAGGTCGAAGTTGCCGGAGGCCAGGCAGAACAGCATCGTCGTGGCCACGATGCCGACGGTGGACACCTGCAGGAGCAGGCTTTCGGCGTTGTTGGGCGAGGCGAAGTTGGGCACCGCGACGGAGCAGATGATCACCAGCAGCGCGAGGATCAGCAGCATGCCGGCGCGATCGAGGAGGGCGGCGGCACCGCCGGATTTGGGAGCGGAAGCGGGGGACGGGCTGGCGGTCATGAAGAGGGCGGGAACGGGAGCGGAAGGAAACGAAAGGGAGTGCAGGGAAGCGGACGCCGGTGCAGCTCAGCCGACGGCTGCGGGGGTCTCCACCGGCAAGGCGGCGGCCAACACCCGTTCGGGATCGGCTTCGGCCCGGGAAAACTCGGCCGAGAGCCGGCCCTGGCGCATCACGAGCACGCGGTCGGCGAGGCCGAGCACCTCGGGCAGGTCGCTGGAGACGACGAGCACGGCCATGCCTTCGGCGGCGAGCTTGAACATGAGCTTGTAGATCTCGCTCTTGGCGCCGACGTCGATGCCGCGGGTGGGCTCGTCGAGCATGAGCACCTTCACGTCCTCGGAGAGCCAGCGTCCCAGGATGACCTTCTGCTGGTTGCCGCCGGAGAGGTTCTTGATGAGCTGCTCGAGCGAGGGCGTCTTGACCGCCAGCGCAGTGGTCTGCTCCTGGGCGTTGGCGCGTTCCCAGCGTTCGTCGATGATGCCGCCGAGGCGGACGTGGTGGCGGCGGGCGGAAAGGTTGCAGTTCTCCATCACGGAGCGGATGGGGACGATGCCCTCCCGCTTGCGGTCTTCCGTGCAGTAGACGAGTCCGGCGCGGATCGCGTCGGCCGGGCGGCGCACGACAACGGGCGCACCATGGATCTTGATCGAGCCGGCGCTCGCCGGGGTCGCGCCGAAGAGCAGCTTGAGCAGTTCGGTGCGGCCGGCGCCGACCAGGCCGAAGAGGCCGAGGATTTCGCCGCGGGCCACGGAAAACGAGGCGGGTGACTTCACGCCGGGGCCGGCCAGCCCGGCGACCTCCAGGGCCACCGTGCCGTGAGGGCGGCTTTGGTAACCGTAGACGTCCGCAATGTCCCGGCCGACCATGTCCTTCACGAGGACGTCGGGGCTGATGGCCTTGAGCGAGGGGTGCGTACGCACGTGGGCGCCGTCGCGCAGGACCGTGCAGGCGTCGCAGAGATGAAAAACCTCCTCCATGCGATGGGTCACGTAGAGGATGGCGCAGCCCTCGCGCCGGAGATCGCGGATGACGGCGAAGAGCTTCTCGATCTCGCGGGCGGAGAGGGAACTGGTGGGTTCGTCGAAGGCGATGACCTTGGCGCCGCGGCTGAGGGCCTTGGCGATCTCGACCATCTGCCGCTGGCCGATGGGCAGACGGGCGAGCTTGGTGGACGGATCGATGTCCTCGCCGAGGCGGCGAAGCTGGGTGGCGGCGAGTTCGTTGAGGCGTGCCCGGTCGACGATCCCGCCGCGCTGGGGGAGGTGGCCGAGGTAGATGTTTTCCGCCACGGTCATTTCCGGCACGAGATGCAGCTCCTGGTAGATGACCGCCACGCCTGCCGCCATCGCGGCGGACGTGGAGGGGAAAACGTGTTCGCGTCCGGCCAGCCGCAGGCAGCCGGTCGTCGGCTGATGCGCCCCGCTGAGGGTCTTGAGCAAGGTGGACTTGCCTGCGCCGTTTTCGCCCATGAGGGCGTGGACGGTGCCTTCCTCGACGCCGAAGCTGACGCCGCGCAGAGCCTTCACCCCCGGATAGGTCTTGGTGATGGCGTCGAAGACAAGATAGGGCTGGGCGGCAGTGGTCACGGCGATGCGGAAGAAACGAAGGCGGGACGCGAGGCGCGCAGACGATCCGGGCCCGAAGCGAGGCCCGGGCCGGCGCGAAAGAGGCGCTGCGGCGCGCCGGAGTTCAGTCGATGATGCCTTCCTTCTTGAGGACCGCCTCGAAATTCTCGCGGGTGATGAGGATGCCTTCCGAGCGGGTGTCGAGCGGCGGCTGGGTGCCGTCCTTGATCCACTTGTAGAGCATGGCGGAGGCGTCGAAGCCTTCCTGGGGCGCGGAGGCGAGCATCGAGCCGAAGAAGGGCGTGGGCTTGGCCTTGCGGAGCTCGTCGATGCAGTCGGTGCCGTTGATGCCGATGCCGACCGCGGTGTCGGCGGTGAAGCCGCGGCCCTCGACGGCGCGGACCGCGCCGAGTACGGCGGTATCGTTCATGCCGAGGATGAGCCAATGTTTCACGTCGGCATGCTGGGTGAGGAGCACGTTCACCGCGTCGAAGCTGCCCGGGATGTCGGTCGTCTTCTGCGGGGCCTTGAAAATGCGCTCGGCGGGGAAGCCGGCGGCCTTGAGCGCCGCGATCGAGCTGTCGGTGCGCTCGCGGGCGGTGTCGAGTTCCTCGAAGGTCACGGCGCAGACCGCGGTATCCTCGGCGGTCCAGCCGCGCTTTTTGAACTCGGCGGCCAGCGTCTCACCCTGTTTGGCGCCGATGCGGCTGGCGGACATGCCGACGTAGGGCACCTCGGTCATGAGCTTGCCGTCCTTCACGAATTGGTCGTCCACCGTCACGACCTTCAGGCCCTTGTCATTGGCGCGCCGCATGATCTGGGGCCCGAGGCGGACATCGGGGGTGCAGATCACGAAACCCTGCGCGCCGGCGACCGCGAGATTGTCGATCGCCGCCATGGTCTTTTCGCCGTCCTGGACGCCCAGCTTCATCACCTCGAAGCCGTATTGGGCGGCGGCCTTGTCGGCGCCTTTCCATTCGAACTGGAACCAGGGCTCCTCGGGTTGCTTGACCAGGAAGCCGATCTTGACGGAAGCGGATTTGGCCGGGGCGGCGGCTTCGCCGGAGAGGGCGGGAGCGGAGGACTTTCCGCAGCCGGAAAGGAGACCCAGGCAGAGGACGGGGAGGAGGCGGGCGAGCGGGGTTTTCATAGAGGGGGGAGGAACTGGGTAAAGAGGGAGAACAAAACCCAGCAGGCGGGAACGGACTGGTAAACGTCCGATTCACTTGACAGTCATGCCAGATGGCCCGCGTCACCATGTCCTCGATCGCCGCCCGCGCCGGTGTTTCCAAGAACACCGTTTCGCTGGCGCTGCGCCACGATCCGCAGATCCCGGCCGCGACGCGCGGGCGCATCGAGCGGATCGCGCGCGAACTGGGCTACACGAAAAATCCGGTCGTGGCGCAGCTCATGACCGAGCTGCGCAAGGCGCACCCGGCGGGCTATCGCCGGACCTTTGCCCTCCTGAACGCGAACGGCGACGCACAGGCCTTCAGCCGGCATCCGACCATCCCGGCCTACGTGGCGGGCTGCCGGCGGAGAGCGGCGTTGCATGGCTACGGGTTGGACGAGTTCTGGCTGCACGATCCGGGGCTCTACGGCGACCGGTTGAACCGGGTGCTGCGCGCGCGCGGCATCCGCGGGGCGATCGTGGTGGGCCTGATGAAGGAGAACCGGCTGCCGCCGCGCTTCTCGGTGACCTGGCAGCGGCATGCGGTGGTCGTCACCGGCGTGCGCACCCGCGAGCCGACGCTGGCCTTTGCCTGCACGGACCACCATGCGCTGGTGTTGGAGGCGATGGAACGGGCCCGGCAACTCGGTTACCGGCGGCCGGCGCTGGTGCTGGAGGAGACGATCGACCGCCTGGTGGACGGCCGCTTCAGCTCGGGTTTCTGGTTCGCGCAGCGGGCCCTGGCGGAATCCGAGCGGGCGCCGGTGTTTTACGCGGTGGAGGCGGCGCGGGCGGACCGGGCGGTTTTCGACGCGTGGTTCCGCCAATACCGGCCGGATGTGGTCCTCACGCTCCATACGGTGGTGCGGGAATGGCTTGCCGCGCTCGGGGCGCAGGCGCCGCGGGACATCGGGTTGATTCAGTTGGAACGCCGCAGCGGCTGCGAGGACTGGGCGGGCATGGAGCAGCACAACGACCTGACCGGGGAGGCGGCGGTGGACATGTTGGTATCGCTCCTGCACAACGAGGAGCTCGGCCTGCCGGCGGCGCCCCGCGCGACCCTGATCGGCGCTTCCTGGGCGGAGGGGGCGACGGTACGGGCGGCGTGAGCCGGGCTCAAGTCGCGCCTCGCTGCCGGCGCCGGTCGGACCTGGCGCGGAAAAAACGCCAGCTCAACGCAGTCATTCCGAATAATGCCGCCGCGGCGCCCAGGGCCCCATGCCAGGACCACGGGCCGGGCCGCGGGTCCGCTTCGTAGAGCATCGTTTCGACCGGGAAATCTTTCGGAACCAGTCCGAACTCCGCGTAGGTGTCGGCGATGTGGCGCCAGCGGCCGGGGTCCATGTGGCCCACCTGGGGCGCTTCCGGATGGATGAGCCGGCTGGTGCGCGCGGCCTCGAAGGCCAGGTGCTCGCGGCTCTTGCGGAGGCCGTGTTCGCGCAGGATCAGCTCCACGATCTCGCCGGGGTGGGCGAGGGCGTATTCCCAGCCGCGGAGGCTGGCGGCGCGGAAGGCTTTCACCCGAGCGGGATGGTCCCGGATCTGAGCCTCGGTCGTGAACAGGTTGTCGCCATAGAAATCGATGCCGCCCGAGCGCGGGGAAAACAGGGAATGGGGCACGCCCGCGTTTTGCAGGACGAAGGGCTCGTCGGTGCCATAACCGGACATGGCGGCGACCCGGCCGGCGATGAGGTCTTCGAGGTTGAAGGTGTGCGGCACGATTTTGAGGGTATCGGGGTTCATCCCTTCGTTGCGGAAATAAGCGAACAACTCGGCCGACTGGGGCTCGATCATCATCGGCTGGTTTTGCAACGACTGCAGCGTGGTGCCGGGCTCCGTGCCGCGGGCGATCAGGATGAGAGGGGAGTGCTGAAACACCACCGCGAGCACCACCACCGGCGCCCCTTTGGCCCGCAGCAATACCAGCTCCGAGGTGCCCACGCCGAATTCAGCCCGGCCTTCCAGTACCGCGTCCACCGGATCCAGGCCGGGCTGCGCCTCGACCATTTCGACCTCCAGCCCGGCCTCGCGGTAATAACCTTGGGAAACCGCCGCATAATAGCCGGCGAACTGGAACTGGTGCTTCCACTTCAACTGCAGCGCCACACGCTCCAGTCTGGCAGGGGAGGGGGCCGGAGGGGGTTGTGCCCGGGCCGGCAGGAGCGGCGGGCCGAAAAGCAGGACGAGGAACGCGAAGCGCAGGCGGGGAAAACACGGTGCGGCCAGGCAGGAGATGGAGAGCCTCCACATGCCGGCCACCGTCGCGGAAGGGGCGGGCGGCTGGCAAGTAAAGTCAGGTTGAGCCTTGCAGGACGGGACCTTGTCTGGGCGTTGCGGGCGGTGAACCGGGGTTCATCGTCAAAAAGGGGAGCCGAGGCGCCGCGCGCCAAGGGGCTCAGGCCGTTTGGAGCAGGCGGCGTAGCACGGGGCGGATACGCCTCGCCAGCGCCCGGTTGGCATAGCCTACCCACGCGACCGGTGTCGTGGTGTCGAGTGGGGCGCGCAGGGGGCCGCCTTCCGGAGCTTCCACCAGGCCTCCGGCCGCTTCCAGAAGGAGCGCGGTGCAGATGTCGTAGGGGTGGCAGCACAGGGCCGCGGGCATCCCGGCGCGCGGCAGCGTGAGCGGCCGCAGGTCGGCGATCATGCGGTCGTGGCCCACCAGCAGTTCGTAGAGCTGGCCGCCGGTGGAAATGTATTGGTCGTCGAAGACCCGTGCGCCGCCTTCCCTGCCGTGCAGCCCGAGTTCCCGCCAGAGCGCCTCCTCGAGCCGGGCGTGCAGGATCTTGGCCTCCGGGAAAAACTTCACCACCGAGGCGAAGCCATGGTCACAGTCGCGCGCCGTGGAGGGCCGGGGCGTCCATTTTTTCACCGCGCCGCCGCGCAGATCGCGCCGGGTGGCGCGGAGCGGCCCCCCGCGGATCGCGCTGAACTGGTCCGCGGCCCCGGCCTTCGCGGTGGGCAGTTCGGTCATCGCGGCGACCGCGATGTCGCGCAGCGTCGTCTTCGCTCCCCGCTGCGGGGCCAGACCGGCCAGAGCCCAGGCGCTCCGCTTGTCGTACATCAGGCAGCGGGTGCCGTCGATCGGGTCCAGGATGAGCTTCCAGACAGTGGCGCGCACTGGCGTGCCGCGCGGGAAGGTCGTCCCCGGCTCCAGCCCTTCCATCACCAGTTCGACCGGCCAGGCGCGCGGCCAGTTCTTCTCGAGCCAGCCGAGGATGGCGGCCTCCGAGAGCTTATCCACGTGGAAGATGGTATCTTCCGGCGTCACCGCCGCCACGCGCGCGAATTTTTCTCCCTCGCGGGCCCGCGCCGCGATCAGCGTCGCCTGGATCCCGTCCTGCAGGCCGCAGAGCAGGCGGCGGGCGCGTTCCAAGACGGCGGGGCTCGGGTGGGTCGTCATGTCCGCAGCAGAACGGGCTCTCGACGGGGCCGGCGATGCGAAAAGCAGGTCAAAGACACGACGCGACTACCGACTTCCTGCAAACTTCCCAACATTGCCCTCGCCGCCGGCCCCCCGAATTGTAAAAACCATCCCGTTCCCCGAATTTCCAGCTACACCAGCATCCCAGCCCACATGGCCCGCAAGCTCGCTTTCATCAACTACAAGGGTGGCGTCGGAAAGACCTCCCTCATCGTCAACACCGCCGCCTGCCTCGCCCGCCTCGGGCAGCGCGTTCTCCTCTGTGACTTCGATACTCAGTCCAACGCTTCGATCTGGCTTCTGAAACTCGATCGCTGGAATCCCATCAACGCCACCGGCGAAGGCGCCGTGTTCTCCATCTTCGAGCCCGGTCATCACCGGGTGCGCGACATCATTTATCGCAATGTGGTGCTCGACAAGGCCGGCGGCTATGCGCTGCCCGGCCTCGACCTGCTGCCCACGTCCTTCAACTTGGTCGACCTGGAGAGCGAATATGCCGGCGATCCGAAGCGGCCCGCCTACGTGATCTTCCAGGAACAGCTCGCCGAAGTGGAGGACGACTACGACTTTATCCTCTTCGACTGCCCGCCCAACATCCTCCGCGCCTCCCAGTGCGGCATTTTTTCGGCCAACGAAATCTACGTGCCGTCGAATCCCGACGCCCTTTCGCTGATCGGCTTCACCCTCCTGGTGGAGAAGCTCGGCCGTTTTCACCAGCTCTCGGCCAGTTTCCGCAAGGCTTCCATGGGGCCGCCCGCACAGGTGTACGGCATCATCTTCAACGCCATCAAGACCGGCGTGGACATTGAGGTGCCCAAGATGCGCATGCAGTTGCGCTTGAATCAGTTCAAGGCGGCCAAGCGCACCGCGAAGGAGGCGCGCATCCTCGATGCCTTCGTCCGCGATGCCATGGTCGTGCGCCGAGCGGTCGCGCTCGGCCTGCCCGTTGCCCTGCTTGGCCAGGAAGCCGCCGGAGACAATGTCGTCCGCGACTACGAACGCGTGGCGGAGGAGATCCTTCGCAATCCGCCGCCTGTGGCTTAAGTTATCACCCCCTCCCTTTTCCGTTCCACCATGGCTACCAACCCCCCGATTCCTTCCGACGCCAAGGCCTGGGACAAGGCCCGCACTGCCTTTGCTCAGTCCATCCTCGTGGACACCCCCCTGGCCAGCCTGGCTCAGGACCTCGACGTTCCCCCTTGGCCGGTGAATTCTCCAGACGAGACGCCCGCCGCTTACATCTACCTTCCTTACTCGCAGGCGGTCGCCGCCCTGGCCGCCCGCGGCCTGCCGCCCGCCCAGCTCGGCGCCTTGATCACGCTGCTCAACGACACCAACGCCTTCGACCAGCCCTTCGGCGACATGATGGAGGAGATGGAGCCGGCGGCGCCCGGAGCGGTCGATACCGACTCCCCGCTGTTCAAGAACCTCGCCAAGCTCGAGTTGCCCGAGGATTTCCCGCTCGCCCTTTCCGCCCTCTCGTCGGGCACGATCGAGCTTTGCCGCATCGAGGGCGTGACCACGCTGGGGGGCTTCGTCGCCTTCGCCTCCCGCCTCTCCCAGTCCGTGATCGTCGGCGGCGATTTTCGCGAATTGCTCAACGCCCTCGCCCAGAAGGATGAGGTCTCCCTCGCGCGCCTGTTGCCGCTCCGTCCCGGCGCCACCGGGCTCCATCTGCGGGAGGCACTGGTCCTCGTCGCCCGCCCGCTCGACGCCGCCACGCGCGACGCCATCGTCGCCCGGCCCTCCTCCGCGTCGCCCTCCGTCGCCGAGCGGGTCGCGAAGCTCCTCGCCTATTTCGCCAAGGAGCATGCCGAGCTGCGCGAGGCCGCCGCGGCCGGCACCCCGCCGGCGAAGCTCGTTGCCGGCCTTTCCGACCCCGCGCTCGAGCCGGTCGTGGCCGCCTTGCTCGTCCCGCACCTGCCCGCGCCGCCCGCCCCGGCCGTCCCGGCCGTCCCGGAACGGAAGCCTTCCTTCCTTCAGCGGCTTTTCGGGCGCGGTTGAGTTTGCGCATTCCGTCTTAGTTCCCGTCTCCTGCCTTAACGCCCCTGCGCCATGTCGTCCGATCAACCGCCGCCGCCTCCGCCGCCTCCCCGTCCTCCTCTCGGCGGATTGCCGCCGCCGCGGCGGCCCCTCCCGCTGAGCCTGCCCCGCCGCCCTCCTGGGAGCACCGGCTCGCCCCCGTCGGGCGGACTCATCTCGCTCGCCTACGCCGATGCCCATCCCGACGTCCAGCGCCGGGTCGAGGAGCGCATCAACAGCCGTTCGCCTTTCCCCAACGCGGTCGTCCAGTCCGCCTCCAGCACCGCCGCGGAACGTGCCCGCCTGCTCGAGATGGACCGTGCCCAGCGCATTCGCGAGCAGGAGCTCGACGAGCGCGAGCGCGCGCTCGAGGAACTGCAGGCCCGGCTCGGCGAGCGCGAACGCGAGATCGCGGAGCTGGAAAATCTCCTCCTCGCCCGCGAGCGCGTCCTCATGGCCCAGCGGAAGGCCCCGACGCTCCCGCCCTTCGCCGCCAGCGCGGAGGAGACCTCCGCGCTCGAAAAGCTTCGTTCCACCCTCGACGCGCAGGAAGCCGCCCTCGCCGAGGCCCGCGCCGCCCTTCGCGAACGCGAGATCTTCATCGAGCAGTCGGAGACGACCCTGCTCAACAAGGTCGCCGCCCAGCAGGAGCACGAAATCATGCTGGAGCAGCGCTACGAGGATTTGCGCCGCGCGGAGCACGACCTGCGCCTGCGCCTCGCCCAGGTCGATCCCGCCGCCGCCGCCGAGCTCGAGGCCGAGCGCAAGCGGCAGCGCGACGAGTTCAACGAGTGAGGAGGCGCCGGCTGTGGCGATCGCGGCGCGATGGCGGTGGCGCGCCGCCCTCCTGCCGGGTCTGGAGGGCGCGGCCTTGTCCGCACCTGGCGCAAGCCGGTCCGTTTCGTTGCGCCACACCCTGACTTACAGTCAGTTTTTCGGTGCTTTTGTTCGCCAAGCCCCTCTCCGCCGCCACCATCCGCCGCGATGCCCCCCGATCCCGCCTCCCCCACGGACAAGATCCACAGTGAAGCTTTTCTCGGCGAGCTCATGCGCCGCCAGCTGGGACTTTCGATCGCCTGCGCGCTGTCCTTCCTGGTCGCGCTGCTCGGCCTGCCTCTGGTCAACTACCTCGCGCCCGGCTTCATGGCCGCGCGCGTCGGCGGCTTCACCCTCGCCTGGCTGATCCTGGGTGTATTGTTTTTCCCCTACGTCTGGATCATTTCCTATATCTTCATCCGCCGTTCGCTGAAGCTCGAGGCCGACGAGGTTGCGAGCGCCCGTCGCTGACCTCTCTGTCCCTTCCCTGATTCCCTGCCCCATGACCCTCCTGCCTTCCGCGCCGCCGCTCGCCGTCGCCGGCGTCGATCCCTGGATCCTCGTATTTTCGCTCGTCACCGTGGTCGTCACGGTGGTGATGGGTTTTCGCTCCGCGAAGACCTCCAAGACCGCCGGCGATTTCTTCGTTGCCGGGCGCTCCGTTTCCGTCGGCTGGAACGCCTCCGCCATCTCCGGCGAATACCTCTCCGCCGCCTCCT
>CBINGR010000039.1:0-46688 GCA_966250295.1 uncultured Akkermansia sp.
AGCCTGGTTTCCCGACCACGGAGCACCGGTCTATTTCGAAGACAGCGCCTAAGGCAGCGCCACGCCGTCTCTTCAACCTAAACTTCGCTCTCCCATTTTCACCGGTGCGCGTTTGCGCGGATACGCCTCCCGGCCACGGTGCGGATCATGAGTTCCTCCGGCCAGGGTTCCACCGGCAACGTCATTGCGGCGCTCGCGAGTTTCTTCATCCCGGGGCTCGGGCAACTGCTCCAGGGACGGGTCCTCAAGGCGTTGATGATGTTCGTCCTCGCCGGCTTTCTCTGGTGGTTCTACCTCGGCTGGATCATCCACCTCTGGTCGATCATCGACGCCGCCCTCTTCAAGCGGCCGGCTGCGTAGAAACGGAGCGTTCGATCAGGCGGCGGCGCGGCGTTTGCGGGTACGCGCCGCCTTCTTGGCCGCTCGCGACCGGGCGCCCGGGCCCCGACGGCGGGCCGCCTGTTTGGCCTGGCGCGAGAGCGCGCGGGGCGAGGCTGCGGCGCGGCCTTCCTTGCGGAGGGCCTTGAGGCGGGCGCGGGAGCGCTTCGGGGCCGGTTTCGACTTTGCTTTGCCGCGTCCCTTGGCCAGGTCGCGCTTCGCCTGACGCCGCACTTTCGTCGAGGTCTTTTCCTTGGCCGGGGGCGACAGCGCGACACCGGCGCGGCGGGCCTTGGAAAGGCCGATGGCGATAGCCTGTTTGGCGTTGGCGGCGCCATGTTTGCCTTCGCGGATGTGGTGCATCTCCTCGCGGACGAATTCGCCGGCTTGAGTGGAGGGGGCCTTACCCTGGCGCGCATCGCGGCGCGCCCGTTCGAGAGTGGTTTTTTCAGGCATCGGATTTCCTTTCGTTTTCCTGGCGCGCCAGTTCGGGAAGGAAGATACGCCGCCCCGGCCGGGGGGCCATCGGGGCAATTTCCCAAATGGGGCTCCGGACGACGCCGCAGTTCACCCGCCACTCCCTTCCCTGGGTCGCCTCGTTTAGGCACGGAAGGCGCAGGGCTTATTCTTCGGGAGCACCTATTAAAGAGAGGGAGAAAACATGCGGGCTCCTCCCTCTCTCGTTTCCCCTGCCGGGAAGAGCGCGCGGATCACTGCACGATGAGGTTCGCCCCACCCCACGACCTCACATCCGATACGCTGGCCCCCACGTCGATCGCACAGCAACCGTAGCCGCTCTGGGCATCGAAATAGGTGACGAACTGATGCCAGGGCGTGAAGGTGGAGGTCGAATAGTCCGGGCACACCAAGTCGATCTCGACGCGGTAACTGCCGTTGAGTCCGGTGACCTCGACGTTCTCGTAGTAGGGGGCGCCGGCAGATTCGAGGTCTTCCGAAAAGATGACGGAGCGGACGACCTGGTTCGTCGCGTCGTTGACGACACGCATTTCCACCTTGGCCTCGGTTTCCTGCGGCAGGTCCAAAATGAGAGTCTGGCCCGGGCTGATGCTGCCGACATAGGTGGCAGTGCTATAGAGCACCTCGCCGCTGCCGGGCGTGAGGTTGGCGTGCAGGAGAGGGGCGGCCAGTCCGAGGGAGCAGAGCGCCACGAGGGAACGAAGGACGGATTTCATCGGTAACGAAGGATTTGGAGCTTGGGCTTGGGTTGATCCGGCCGGGAAAGGCCCCGTCCGGGCGAATCGCGCCGGAGCGCGCGGGGTAAAGTCGTCGCTGGTTCGTTCCGGGATGTCGCCCAGTGACTGCATGACAATACCGCAATTGGTTCGCGAAACGTAAATTCATTCCACGGGCGTGTTCATCCTGTCTTCGCGCCCCAACTGCCCTGCTGCCAGCGAGGCTCGATCAGGATAAGGCGGGGTTCGGTGGGGAGGCCGGTCTGGTTCAGATGGATGCGCGCAATCGTGCGGTCGGCCGCTTCTGTCCCCACTTCCCAACTGGGTTCCCGGATGCCGGTCAGGGTGGAGTCGCCCTCCACATTCAGGCTCACGAAACGAAAATGCTCGTGCTCCTGGAGGCCCGCGTCGCGCAGCCAGCTTAACACGAGGTTGGTGCCGAGCACGATGCCGCCCGGGTGGCGCTCCACCCAGGCGAGGGCCGGGTCCGGGTTATCGACGATGAGCGGCGGCTGAAACCGTTTCCGCCCGCTTCGTTCGTGCAGGTAGGCTGCGTTCCAGAGGTGTTGCACGTTGCGATCGTGACTCTCGGGCAGGATCAACCGGACCGGCCGGGTCCGCGCCTCCTGTTTGAGAAAAGCCATCGCCAGGCGTATCGCGGCGGGGAAATCGGCGCAGATGCGGTCGAGGCGCGGCTCGGCGAAGGAACTGCTGATCATGACGGCGGAAAGCCGCTCCCAAGCCAGGCGGGGCAAAGGACGCGGGTCCTCCCGGGGGGCCACGATCACGCCGGGGATGTTGCGCGCACGCAGGATCCGGTCGATGCGAGCCTCGGTCAACCCCGGCTCTCTCAGCCAGAAGAGTTCGAGGTGAAAGCCGTGCCGGGCAGCCTGTTCCCGCGCACTGCGGAAATACAGCTCCGGCGTGGTCCCCGGCGCGCCCGGCGTCGCGGCGCTGCCCGATACCAGATAAAGGAGCCCGGTGTGCCGGGGCGGCGGCTTCGCCTGGCGGATATGCGACATCAGGGTCGAGACCAGCGCGTTCGGGCGATAACCGAGCTCCTCCGCCACCCGGCGAATCTCCGAGCGGCGGGCTGCGGAAATCCGGGGATTGTTCCGCAGCGCCATCGACACCGTGGCGGCGGTCACCCCGGCCTGGGTGGCGATCCGTTGCAAGGTAACCTTCATGAGGAGGGGGACAGGCGGTTTGTTTAACGGCTTAAACCGAAAAGGGGTGGTCCGCGCGGCGAAGGCAAGCGAGACAGGCGCGACCCGGTCCCCATGTCTTCCAAATCCCTCCTTCCCCTGGCCGTTGCGGCCGCCGCCTTTGGGTCCTACTCGTCCGGTTTCGCCGGTAGCGTCGAAACCTGGACCCGGGGCGATTGGGTCCTCGAAACGGATACCGCGACCGGCGGCCTGGTGCGGATCGAAAACGCGCGCGACCCGCGGCGCATGAACTGGCTGCGGGAGCCCGGCCGTTGGGACCGGACCCATTGGCGGCCCGACCGGGCGCCCGAGGCCGCCACCCGAGGCGGCCAGTGGGGCCTGATCGAGACCGCGCACACCGGCCCGCTCGCCCTCGTACGCTCGGGAAAGGTGGCGGCCAACATCCAGGAGTTCGTCTATGAATCGCCCGTGCTCACCGTCACCCTCCGGCGCGAGTTGCTCGAAGATGGCTTGCGGGAGAGCTACACTTTCCAGAACACCGGCCTGGTGATGCTCGATCTGCCGCTTGGCGCCGTGACGATTCGCGCACCGCTTTTCGACCAGTATCCCGACGCCCTGCAAAGCCTGGGCGCGCGGTGCCACGTCCACCTTTGGATGGGAGGCACGACCGCCTGGATAAATGCTACCCGCATGGGCGCCGAGGCGCCTCATCTGGGCCTGATCGTGACCGAAGGGGCGCTCGCAGCCTACAGCCAGCGGGGCGGCACTCACAGCGACCGGGGCACCTTCCTGCTGCACCCGGCGGCCATGAACATCCTATCGGGAAAATCGGTTACGCTGGCCTGGCGACTGTTTTGGCACGAGGGCTGGGACGATTTCCTCGCCCGGATCGGCGACGAGGCGGCGGCCGTGCGGCTCTCCGCCGCGCGCTACACGGTGCAGGCCGGCGAGGCGCTCGAGATCACGGCGCAGGCGAAGGGCTCGTTGAAGGGGGCGGAAATAAGCGCGAACGGGCTGCCGGTCGCGACTCGCGAGGAAGGCGGCGTGCTCCGGGCCACGATCCCCAGTTCCGTTCCGGGCGAAGTCCTGGTCGAGCTCCGGAGCGAGAAAGCCCGCACCTGGCTGCGCGCCAACGTGGTCGCCTCGCCCGAGGCGCTGATCGAGGCGCGCCTGCGCTTTATCGTGGCCCATCAGCAACGCCTGGCCCCGGGCGATCCGGTCGACGGGGCCTACCTCGCCTACGACAACGAGACGGACCGGCAGGTCTACGTCGCCGATTTGAACGATCACAACGCCGGCCGGGAGCGCATGGCGATGGGCGTGCTCGGCGCGCTTCACCTGCCGCGCTGCCGGGACGAGGCCTTCCGCCAGGAACTCGCCGCGAGCCTGAAACGTTACGCCACGTTCGTGGCGCGCGAACTCGAGGATGAGAGCGGCCGGGTTTACGGGACGGTGGGGCGAAAGAACGCCGAGCGGCTCTACAATTTTCCCTGGGCCGCGCACTTCCACCTGGCGATGTACCGGGCGCTGCGCGACACGGAGCATTTGGACCGCATGGTGCGCGTGCTGCGGAGCTACTATGCCCATGGCGGCGCAAGGTTTTACGCCATCGGTCTCCAAATCACGGATACGCTCGCCGTGCTGGCGGAGGCGGGACGAGAGGCCGAGCGGGCCGAGTTGCTGGCGCTCTTCCGCGGGCATGCGGACCAGATCCTGCGGACCGACCTGGCCTATCCCGGATCCGAGGTGAACTACGAGCAGTCGATCGTGGCTCCCGCCGTACAGTTGCTGCTCGAGGTTTATCTCGCGACCGGCGAGGACGTGTACCTCGCCGGTGCCCGGCGGCAAATGCCCGTGCTCGAGGCCTTCTGCGGGCGGCAGCCCGATCACCGGCTCCACCAGGTCGCGATCCGGCACTGGGACGATTTCTGGTTCGGCAAGATGAAGGTCTACGGCGACACCTTTCCCCACTACTGGAGCGCGATCAACGCCATGGCCTACGCCTGCTATGCGAAGGCGGAGGGCGGGCCGGCCTGGCACCAACGGGCGCGCGCGGTGACCTGGGCGAATCTCTCGGTGTTCACGCCGGAGGGCCGGGGCTCGGCCGCGCACGTGTATGCCTTCTCGACCAATGGCGTCCGCGGCGAGCGCAACGACCCCTGGGCCAACGACCAGGACTGGGCGCTGGTTTATCTGCTCATGGCCCGCGAGATCGCGGGTCATGAGCAGGAATGAGGGAATAAGGGACGAGGGAAGGAACCGGCGGCTGGTTTTCCTTCGGCGGCTTTCCCCTCATTCCCTCACTCCCCTGCTCTCCCACTCCCTTCACTTAATGCCGATCAATTCGACCTCGAAGACGAGGGTCGAGGCGGGCGGGATCGGACCCTGGCCCCGGTCGCCGTAGGCGAGGTTGGCGGGGATAAAGAGGCGCCACTTAGCGCCGACCTGCATGAGCTGGAGGGCCTCGACCCAGCCGGGAATAACTCCGGTCACGGGAAAGGAGATCGGCTGGCCGCGTTGCACCGAGCTGTCGAAGACGGTGCCGTCGATCAGGGTGCCGTGATAGTGCACCTCCACGCTCTGCGCCGCCGTCGGCTGCGCGCCGGCGCCAGCGCGCAGCACCTCGTATTGCAGGCCCGAGGGGGTGACGACGACGCCGGGGCGGGCCTTGTTCTTTTCCAGGTAGGCCAGGCCGGCCTCCGCCTGTTTCGCCGCGCGGTCCGCCGCCACCGCCTCGAGACGCTCCTGCGCCGTCTCGAAGGCGGCGCGCAGGGTGGCCTCCGGAACGCGGGGCGGAAAGCCCGCCAAGCCATCCTGCAGGCCCACCACGAAGGCGCCGAGGTCGATCTCCAGGCCCTGCCGGGCGAGGTTGGCGCCCATGTTGAGCGCGACGCCATAGCTCACGCGTTGTTCGACGGTATCGAGGGGATATTCGGAGGAAGACATGAATGGGAGTGAGGGAATAAGGGAATGAGGGAGCGAAGGGCGGAAAGGGAGAACGACAGAGCGACAGAGGTCAGAGCGACAGAGAAGAACGAAACGCACAAAGCCCCAGGCGGAGCACACAGGGGTGGAACCGCCCGGTCCGCCTCCTCACTCCCTTGTTCCCTCACTCCCTTCTCCCTTCCTCGTCGCTTCGACGACTTCGACGGTGTCGCCAGCCTGGCGCCAGCGGAGGTTCCAGCCGGCGAGAGTCATGCCGTAAGTGCGGCCGGCCTCGGCAGCCTGGTAGGCCGGCTGAAGATCGAGGGCGAGGAGCTGGCGGACGAGCGTGAGGACCCCTGACGGAAGCGCGGCGGCGATCTCCCCTGGGATCCGGATCTGCTCCGGCAGGCGCACGGGCGGAGCCACCTGGGCCCAGTCGGCGCGAGCCTCGGGACGGGCTTCGCACCAGGGGAGATAGGGTTTGATGTCGTATACCGGAGTGCCGTCCACGCAATCGATGCCCTCCACCCGCAGCGCGCCGGGCTCGAGCGCGAGCAGGCGGACCAGGGAAAGGCCGAGGCCGTTGGGCCGCAGGGGCGAGCGCGAGGCGAAAACCCCGACCCGCTCGTTGCCGCCGAGGCGCGGCGGTCGCACGGTCGCGGCGCCGTCCCAGGGCGGGTTCTTGTGGAAGCCGGTGACAAGCCAGAGATGCGAAAAGGCTTCGAGGCCGCGGACGAAATCGGGCGAGGCGAAGTCGGGCAGGAACTCCACCCGGCCCTCGGCGGCGGGCACGATCCCGGACTGGCGCGGCACGCCGAACTTTTCCGCAAAGGGCGTACGGAGCAGCGCGACGGGCTGAAGATTTTTAACCGCGAAGGACATAGGAAAGGGAGTGAGGGAATAAGGGAGTGAGGGGAGAATCTGAGTTCGTCTCCTCTGCCGTGGATCGACTCCGTGCCCTCCGTGCGCTCCGTGGTTAAAACCTCAGCCCTTCGCGGCGAGGATGTGGAAGTTCGCCATGCTGATGCCGGAGAGCATGGCGCCCACGATGCCGAGAAAACCCTGGTCGGTGCCCGCCAGATAGAGGTTGGCCAGAGGGGTGCGGCCGTCGCGGACTTTTTGCGGCGAGCCGTAGATCGCGCCCCCGAGATGGCCGGTGAACTTGGTGATGGTACGCGGCGTGAACATGTCGGTCGCCACGGTGGCGGCGGAGAGCGCATCGGGTGCGGGGAGCGGCGGCAGAAAACGAAGGGCGCTACGTTGAATCTCGCCGTACCAACGCTGTTTTTCGGCCCGGTAGGCGGTCTCGTCGGGGAGGGTCGTCCAGTAGTCGTAGCTGGCGAGGCAAGTGCAGCGGAAAAGGCCCTCGGGGAGTTCCTCGCCGGCGGGGAAGGCGAAGTTGTTGGGCAGGCAGATGACGCCGCTGCGCGGATCGACCGCGCCGCGCGACTGCTCATAGGCGAAACGTGGGGAGTCGTTGAAAAAGACGATCGTGTCGTCACCCCAGCCGAGGGCGGCGGGCGGGCGGTCCAGTACGGTGATGGTCTCGCAGTAACTGAGCCGGCCGACGGGATGGGCCGGCATTCGAAAATCCAGGGCCGCGCTTTGAGACGACGGAGCCCAGAGGCGCTCCGTCTCGGCGGCGCCGATGGTGCTGAGGACGTGCGCGGCGGTGATCTCGGTGCCGTCGTCGAGCAGGAGCGCGGCGGCGCGGCCCTCGCGGGCCACGATACGTTTCACGCCGCACTTCATGCGACGCTCGCCGCCGGCCTGGCGGTATTTGTCCATCAACACGCGCAGGACGAGGCGCACCCCTTCGAGCGGACGGGCGAAGCCTTCGAGATAGAGGGCCTTGAACATGATCACGAACTGGCCGAACTCCATGTCGTGCTCGGTCGCGCTGCCGTAATACATGACCGGGCAGAAGAGCATGTCCTCGAGCAGCGGCTCCGTGACGTGGCGGCGCACGAGGGCGCGGGCGCTCTCGGGTTTGGCGTCGAGCGAGACGTCGTCGTAGCCGCGCACAAGCGCGACGAGGGCGCGAAAGCCATCGACCTGGCCCGGAAATACGCGGGCGACCTCGGCCTCGAGCACGGCGAAATCGTTCGTGAACGCGAGCGAGGTCTCTCCGCGCGGACCGAAGGCGATGCGAGAGCGTTTCTGCGGATGGAGGGCGAGCTCCTCGCGATCGATGCGGAGCTGGCGGAGGAGCTTGCCGAGAGGAGTACCTTTGGTGCCGGGCGGCACCCAGTTGGTCATGGCGTGGAGGCCCACGTCGTATTTGCGGCCGGCGATCGAGTAGAAGGAATTTAGCCCGCCGACGACGTTGTGGCGCTCGAAGATGCACACGCGCTTGCCGAAGTGGGCGAGGCGGATGCCGGCGGCGAGGCCGGCCATGCCCGCGCCGAGGATGGCGACGTCGTAGTGCGAGGAGGTGTTCATCAAGGGAAGGAAACCGGAGAGAGGCCCGCAAAGGGCGCAAAAAGCCCGCAGGTGGGCAAAACGAAAGCGGAGGCTGGAGGCGAGCGAGAGAACGAGGAATACGGAAGGCGGGAGTAAGAAGGCGCGCCTACCGGGCACTCGGCCCGGCCTCCGTGGTCTCCGTGGTCAAAATCCCCACCCCAAAAGGCGGTCTCCGCCATTTGCCAAGCCGGCGGACCCGCCGCAGGTTTCGTTCATCGTATCAACCGTTGGACACGCCCCCTTTGCGACAAACGCGGGGGTGAGAGCCGCGGACGCCGGCAGGAGCCCCGCCTTGGCGCCGCGCTCCGCGATCCAAGCCCCGTTAGCCGCGCCTCCGCGCATGACCCATCGTTTCCATGATTTTCCTTCGATTTTTCTTCCGCGGCGCCCTTCGCCGGACGTC
Source organism: uncultured Akkermansia sp. (assembly GCA_966250295.1). GTDB lineage: Bacteria > Verrucomicrobiota > Verrucomicrobiia > Opitutales > Opitutaceae > IMCC26134_A. The sequence continues at coordinate 8,529 of CBINGR010000039.1, forward strand.
GCGACCGCGCTGGCGCCTTCCCGGCCTGCTGGCAATTCTGTTTCTCGGTTTGATTATGCCGCGAAGCGTCTTCGCCGGGCCCGCGTCGGCGGATGTCGTCGAACTCACGCAGCCTGATGGCACGCGGTTCCCCGCCCGCCTGCGGGGCGACGAATGGTTCAACTGGAACGAAACCGCCGATGGCTACGTGATCGGCCAGGACACCGACCGACGCTGGAAATACCGGCGCCCACGGCAGGACCGAGCCGACTTCGATATCGTCCCCGGCGCCGAGGTGGGTAAAACCGACCCGGCCGCCCTCGGCTTACGCAAGCACGACTTGCCGCCGGCCGGCCTTATCCGAGAGCGGGTGCGCGCCCTGCGCGAGTCGGGCCGCGTGGTTCCGCGCCCACCCCGGTCCGACGCGACCGGACCCGCCGCCACGCCTTCATCCCCGGGTGCTGCCGGCGGAGCCGGCACGGAAGAGGAGGCCTCTTCCGGCGGCAGTCCGCCGCCCTCCGCAGCCTCGCCCGACTCCACCACCCTCCGCTGCGTCGTCATCCTCGCCGCCTTTTCCGACCACTGGAGCGCCGGCGCCCCGCTGGCCTCCCGGGGAAAACCCCGAGCCGACTATGACGCGCTTCTGAACACCCTCGGATATTCTGCCGACGGCGCCGCGGGTTCCGCCCGCGACTACTACCGCGAGGTCTCCTACGGAAAAACCGACATCCAATTCGTGGTCTCCAACTGGGTCGTGCTTCCCCAAACCGAAGCCTACTACGGCGACAACGCCAACGAGGCCTCCGGCGCCCAGCGCGTCCGCACCCTGGCCGCCGACGCGCTCGCCGCGGCCGACACCGCCGGCTTCAATTTTGCCGATGGCGACGGCAACGGCGACGGCTGGGTGGATTTGCTCGTCATCATCCATTCCGGTTTCAGCGAATCCCTCACCGGCAATCCGGCCACCTGCATCTGGCCCCGCCAGTGGTCGCTCCCCGACCTCGTGACCCGCGACGGGAAAAAGATGAGCTCCTTCGCCGTCACCGCCGGAATGCGCGGCCAGCAGAGCTCTTCCACCGGCATCATGCGCATCGGCACTCTCGTCCACGAAATGGGACACCTGTTCGGCCTGCCCGACCTCTACGACGCCGGCAATGCCACCCGCGGCTTGGGCACCTGGTGCCTCATGGCCTACGGCAGCTGGGGCAACAGCGGCACCGCGGCCACCGAGCTGCGCCCCACCCACCTGGGGGCCTTCGCCAAGTCCCTTCTCGGCTATCTGGATCCCGTGCCGGTTCATTCCCAGGCCAGCCAGACCTTGCCGCGCGCCGCCACCTCGCCCTCCGCCCACCTGCTTGCCGGCTCGGCCGACGCCACGGAATACTTCCTGGTCGAAAACCGCGGCGGCTCCGGCTTCGACGCCGACCTGCCGGCGGGCTTGCTCATCACCCACGTCGATACCCGCGCCGTCACCACGGCCAACCACTCCGGCCTCTTTCCCGCGCCGGCAGTCCGCGTGGAGGAGGCCAACGGCGGCGATACCTTGCGTGCCGCCATCAGCGCCCAAGCCGGCCAGGTGTGGACCGCCTCCAACGGCCTCGCCGGCGGCTTTCGCGACGCCACCGGCGATCCCGAGACCAACGCCATGACTTACCAGTCGGGCAATACCTACCAGTACACCCGTCTGGACAACGCCGTGTCCTACACCGGCATCACCGCGGACGCCTTTTCCCCGGCCGGTCCCGTGATGACCTATCGCTTGCAAACCCGGGTGCCTACCCTGGCCACGCCCGCGCCGGCCTACTCCGGCGGCTACACCGTGAGCTGGTCCGCGGCCTCCGGGGCCGCCCGCTACGAGATTCAGGAGGGCAGCCCCGCCACCGCCACCGTGTTTACCGACGACGCCGAGTCCCTCGCGGCGATGCGGGACAACTGGAAAATCTTCGGCGCCGTGACCCGTAGCACGCTCGGCAATGCCACCTCGGGCGGCTCCGCCTGTTACGAACTCGCCGCCAAACTCCCCGGCCCCGACAACACCATCAACACCGCGGACGACTATTTCCTTCCCGAGTATCGGGGCCTCGAACTCCGTGCTCCGTTTACCCTGACCGCGTCGTCCTCGATCAGTTTCAAATACCTCTCGCGGGTCTCGTCCGGCTACGGAGCCTTGCGCGTCCAGCTTACCAAAAACGACGGCGCGAGCTGGGCCACGCTGGGCAGCTACACCGGCAATACCACGTCCTGGACCACCATCACCTACCCCTACACGACGCTCGTGGCCGCGGGCTTTGCCGTCGGCGACCGGGTGCGCCTCCGTTTTGTCGTCGTCAACGAGACGCTCTGGGGCTGGACCGCCTTCCCGGCCTACGGCTACGCCCTCGACGAGGTCCGGTGCACGGGCATCGCCCGCGACTCGACCAATTGGACCACCCTTGCCAACAACGTCACCGGCACCAGCCAGGCCATTGCCGCCAAAGCGGGCGGCTCGATCTGGCGCTATCGCGTCCGCGCCTATTCGAACTCCGCCTGGCGGGACTGGTCGCCCGTCGCCACCGTCACGGTCTCGGCCGCCGTCCTCACTCCGCTCGCCTCCTGGCGCCAGACCTACTTCGGCACCCCCGAAAACACCGGCCAGGCTGCGGACGACCAGGATCCGGACGGCGACGGCGTCGCCAACCTGCTCGAATACGCCCTGGCCGGCCTTCCCTTGCAAAGCGCCCCTGGCATCCTCCCGGCGGTCTCGGCCGAGAGCGATCATCTCCGCCTCTCGTTCTTCCGCGCGCGCGCGGAGCTCACTTACTTGGTGGAAGCCTCTTCCGACCTCGTCACCTGGGAGACGATCGCCACCAACCCGGGCCAAAGCGGCGAGGAGGTCACCGTCACGGATCCGGTTTCCTTCTCCACGTCCCCGCGCTTCCTCCGTTTGCGCGTCAGCCCCTGACCGTGATTTTCCGCTGCGCCGGGAAACGAAAACGCCCGACCGGCGAGGTCGGGCGTTTTTGGATTCGAAACCGTTTCCGGCTTACTTGCCGAGGGCGGTGAACTTCGGCGTGAGGTACTCGGCGCAGCTGTCGAGCGAGGCGAGGTGGATGTAGTCGGCCTCGGGCACCTCGATGCCGTGTTGCTTGCGGAGCTCCATCACGATGTCGAGGAAGTCCATGCTATCGAGCTGCATCTGGTCGCGGAGACGGACGTCAGGCTTGATGTTGGAGAGATCCTCGTCCGGGGCGATGTCGGCGATGATATCGAGCACGATCTGCTTGCAGGCTTCTTTGGTCATGAGCGGGATTCGGGTAAAGGTCGGGGATTAGGCGGCAAAGCGTTTCACAATCAACGTGGAATTGATGCCGAGCATGCCGAAGGAGTTGTTCAGAATGGCGTCTACTTTGGCGGCCTTCCTCGGCTGATTCAGAACGAGGCCGTCGAGGGCACAGAGGGGATCGAGGTCCTCGACGTTGATGGTGGGATGCACCACGAGGTCGTCGAAGCTGGGCAGGTTGCCGGCCAGTTCGAGGGCGCCGGCGGCGCCCATGCAGTGGCCGATGTAGCTCTTGGTGTTGTTGATATGGGTGTCGGGGCAGCCCTGGCCGAAGACCGCGCGGATCGCCTCGCACTCCTGGATGTCGCCCTGGGGGGTGGAGGTGGCGTGCGTATTCACGATGTGAATATCGGCGGGGGCCAGCCCGGCGTTGGCGAGGGCTTTGCGCACGCATTCGGCCTGGCGGCCGGGGTTGGGGAGAACGTAATCGGAGGCGTCGCTGTTGACGCAGTAGCCGGAAATTTCGCCGTAGATTTTCGCCCCGCGGGCGAGGGCGTCGTCGAGGCGTTCGAGCGTATAGAGGCAGCCTCCCTCGGAAATGACGATGCCGTTGCGGGCCTTGTCGAAGGGGCGGGAGGCCTTTTTCGGATCGGAGTGGCTGGCGAGGGCGTTCTGGGACTTGAAGCCGGCGAAGATGCCGAAGGTGTGGATCGACTCGCTGACACCGCCGCAGATCGCGAAATCCACCTCGCCGAGGCGGAGCATCTGGGCGGCGTGGATGAGGCCCAGGTTGCCGGCGGCGCAGGCCGCGCCGATCGTGTAGGCCGGGCCGGTGACACCGAGGGAGAGCGAGACCTCGCCGGCGGGGTTGTTGGCCACCGTTCGGGGGTTGTGGTAATGCGACCAGTACTTGGTATCGTAGTTGAACTTGGAGATGGCGTAGATCTCGTTCTCGGTCTCGACATTGCCGTGCTCGGTGCAGCCGAGGTAGATGCCCACGCGGTCCTTCGGCACGGTATCGAAAGCGAGGCCGCTGTCCTTCAGCGCCTCGTGCGCGCAATAGATCGAAATGGAGCCGGCCCGGGTGCCTACGCGCAGCTCCTTGCGCTTCTGATAGCGAAGAGGGTCGTAGTGGCAGACGCCGGCGATCAGCTTGCCCATGTAACGCACATCGAAGGGCTCCACGCCCGCGACGCCGGCGAGGAGGTTTTGGCGAAATTCGGCCAGTGAGTTGCCGTTCGGCGCGGTGAGGCCGATACCGGTGATGACGATGCGAGCGGGCTGAAACGACATGCGGAAAGGAAAAGCGCTAGCCAAGTCCGCCTCCTTGGCAATACAAGCCTCGCTCCGCTTTTCGTTCGGCCCAGCCAAATTCATTCCATCACTCATGAACGTTCTCGTCGTCGGAGGTGCCGGCTACATCGGCTCCCACTGCGTCCGCCAACTGATCGCCGCCGGGCACAAGCCCGTGGTGCTCGACAATCTGGTCTTCGGCTACCGCGAAGCCGTGTCGCCGGACGTCCCCTTTTATTCCGTGAACCTCGGCAACGAGTCCGAGGTGGGGAAGATCATCAAGAAGGAGAAGATCGAGCTGGTGATGCACTTCGCCGCCTACGCCTACGTGGGCGAGAGCGTGACGGACCCTCTCAAGTACTACTTCAACAACGTCGCCGCCACGCTCCATCTCCTGCGCTGCATGATGGGCTGCGGCGTGAAAAAATTCGTCTTTTCCTCCACCTGCGCGACCTACGGGATCCCGGACAAGATGCCCCTGGTGGAAGGCATGCCCCAGGCTCCCATCAACCCCTACGGCCAGACCAAGCTCGACATCGAGAACGCCCTCAAGGCCTTCGCCAAGGCCTACGGCCTGAGCTTCGCCGCCTTCCGCTACTTCAATGCCGCCGGTGCGGCCGAGGACGGCAGCATCGGCGAGTGCCACGATCCCGAGACGCACCTGATCCCGCTCGCCATCGACGCCGCCACAGGCAAGCGGCCCGCGCTCCAGGTCTTCGGCACGGACTACCCCACCCCGGATGGCACCTGCCTGCGCGACTACGTGCACGTGGACGACCTCAGCCGCGCCCATATCGCGGTCTTCGAGAAGCTGGCCACGCCCGGCGCCCAGTATTTCTACAACCTCGGCACGGGCACGCCCACCTCCGTGCTCGAGGTGATCAACGCCGTGGAAAAGGTCACCGGTCTCAAGGTCCCCTACACCACCGCGCCGCGCCGCGCCGGCGACCCGCCCGCGCTCTATGCCGATTCGAGCAAAGCGAAGACTGAGCTCGGCTGGACGCCGAAATACATGACGATCGAGCCCATTGTCGCCACCGCCTGGAAATGGCACTCGAGCCACCCGGAGGGCTTCGGCAGGAAGCAGCCCGCGGAAGCGAAAGCCTGACTCAGACGGAGGCCGCTCTGCTGTAGGCCCGGCCGCTGGCCGGGCTTTTTCTTTTTCACCTGCCAGCGCCGTGTGCCGAACCGGGTCGCTGGCGCTTCCCGCTACGGCGAACACCTGTCGTTCCGGCGTTTACTTTCCGCGCATCACATAGGCGCCATTCCAGTTCGGACCGGGCGGGTTGGCGCGCAGTTCGGCAACCAGATCCTGGTAGACCAACGAGGGATTGCCGGCGACTCCCTTGGCGACGTCGGGCTGGTTCGGCTCCAAGGCTGCGCTTTCCCGGAAACGGATGAGTGCGCCATCCCAGTCCTGCGCGTAAAAATGGGCCAGCCCCTCCTCGAAGCGTGCGATCGCCTCGCGCGTGCGGTCGCTCACGTCCTCCTTCAGACCGACCAGCTCGTAGATGGGCACGGGGGCCTTGCGCCCCTTCACCACGACACGCCCGAGCGCGCGAAACACCACTCGTTCCGCGTCGGCCACCTGGCAGGCGAGTCGCGTGGGCTCCGCGCACATGGTAAACACGCCCCAGGCCTTCGCACCCGATTCCATGCGCGCCGCGAGGTTCACGGTGTCGCCCATCATCGTATAACTGAAGCGCGTGGCGCTGCCCATGTTGCCCACCACCGCGCGGCCGGTGTTCAGGCCCACGCGGGTACGCAGGCGGGTCACGATCTCGGGCCAGCCCTTGGCCGGCACCTCGAGACGCCACTTCTCCCGCAGTTCCGCGCAGCGTTTTTCCACTCGCAGCGCCGCCACCGCGGCCCGCAGGGCGTGGCCGGGAAGCGCGAGGGGAGCTCCATACATTGCCACCACGGCATCGCCCACGTATTTGTCGAGCGTGCCGCCCTCGGCCTGGACGATGTCGGTGCAGGCGGTCAGGTATTCGTTCATCAGCTCGACGAGCTGGGTCGCCGACAGGACTTCCGAAAAGGTAGAAAACGACTGCACGTCGCTGAAGTAGGCCGTGATCTCCTCCTCCACGCCGCCGAGCTTCGGCTCCTCCCCCATCTCGACCATCTCGTTCACCACCGCGGGCGCGAGATAGGCGCCGAACAGGCCCTTGATCCGGCTCTTTTGCTTCTGCGCGAGCACCAGTTGCGCGGCGCCGCCGATGAAGGCCAGGCTCAGCGCCGAACCCAGAGGCGCGACCACCGGCAGCACCCAGTCTCCCCACGAAAAGGCCACGAAACACAGGACGATGTAACCGATCAGGACAAACGCCGCGATCACGCGCAAAATCGCGCTGCGGCGCCCCTCCGAAAGGAGGGACAGGCCGGCCACCAGCGCGGTGAGCGCAATGGTGATCACCGGAAGGGCCCACGCAGGAGGATGCCGGAGGAAGCGGCCGGAGACGATGGTTTTGACCATGTTGCCATGCACGCCGACCTTCGGCACCGGCACGTGGTCGAAGGGGGTCGTCGCCAGATCCTGCATGAGCGGATCGACCGGGCCGATCAGCACGATCGCATCTTTGAACTCCGCGGCCGCCTCGGCGAGGGATTCCTCGGCCTGCCTGCGCACCTCCTCGTTCTCCGAACGCAGAGCAACCGCCACATCGTAGAAATCGAAGATGCTGTAACGCGGATTTCCGTCGTCCCCCCAGGGGGAGAACCAGTTGATGTCGACTTTCTGGCCTTCGATCAGGGGCACGCTCCGCACCACCTCGCCTACGGCCGACTGGAGATCGATGCGGTCGGGATGAACGTGGATGTCATCCTGCTTGAGGCCGTAGTACAGCCGGGCCAGCTCGAGCGAGAGGTGGTAATAGTTCCTTGCGGTCGTGGGCGCATAGATCGGTACCTGGCGGGTGTTGCCGTCGGTCGTATCGATCAGGCCCACCAGGGGCGGTGTGAATACCATCGAGCCCAAGTCCCATTCCGGCACCTCGGGCAGGTCCTTGCCCGGTTGCCCATCGAGGAGTTTCACTTCCGGTAGAGGCCGCGGGACCCGCTCTCCGTCCGGCCCGATCTGTTCCGCGCTCGCGTAGCTGGCCGCGACCACCACGGGGGGCTCCTTGAATAGGAACCAGCCGAACGCTTCCTGCCCTTTCTGGAGTTTTGCGCGGTCGGCGAGGTTCGGAATGCCCGCGAGAGAAAACACCACGTCTATGCCCACGCCCTTCACCTCCAGCCGGTTCACCAGCAGGTCGCACACCTTCTCGAAGATCCCACGGTCCCAGGGGAAGCTGCCGAGTTTGCTCACCGACTTGGTGTCGATGTCGACGTAAACAAGCTTCAGCGGCGAAGGCAGCGGCCCCCGGGCTTTGAAACGCGCATCCACGGTGAGGTTCTGCACCGGTTGCAGCACGTTCCACTGGTCGAACAGCAGCCAGACGAGGGAGGAAGCGATGATGCTCAGGTACAACCAAAGCGAGGGGCGGCGCGAACGGGAGGAACGCATGCGATTGGCATGAAGCCCCGGCGCCCGCGGAGCAATGACGGAGCGGGCGCCGGCGCCGCCGATCGTCCGGGGCCGTCCCGCCTGTCCGCGCCTGCGTTTCCGATTTCCAGTCGGATTTCTCGTCCGGCGGCGATAAGCAGGTAAAGCATGAGCCCGAGCGACTCCGAACTCCTCCAGCGCTACGTCCAGGCGCGTTCCGAACCGGCCTTCGCCGACTTGGTCGCCCGCTACCTCGACCTCGTCTACTCCGCGGCCCTCCGCCAGGTGCGTCGTCCTCATCTCGCCCAGGAAGTCACTCAACACGTCTTCATCGAGCTCGCCCGCCACGCTTCCCGCCTCGGCACCGGCCAAGTCCTGGGCGCCTGGCTCTACACCGTCACCCGCCGTCGCGCCATCGACCTCGTTCGCCGCGAGACGCGCCGGCAGGCCCGCGAGCGTGCCGCCATGGACCTCTCTTCCGAACCCGAGCACCCGGAGCCCGACTGGATCCGAGTCGCGCCTTTGCTGGACGAAGCGATGCAAACGCTCCCCGCCCCGGAACGCAGCGCCGTGCTTCTCCGCTACTTCGAAAACAAAAGCCTGCGCGAAGTCGGCGGGGTCCTCGGCGTGTCCGACGACGCCGCGCAAAAACGTGTCCACCGCGCTCTGGAGCGCCTCCGCGCCCACTTCGCGCGCCGCCGGCTCTCCCTCGATGCCGCCGGCCTCGCCGCCCTCCTGGCCGGCCACGCCGTCCAAGCCGCGCCGGCCGGCCTCGCCGCGCCCATCGCCGCGTCCGCGGTCGCAGGCGCAGCCGCCGGTCTCACCGCCTTTTTTCCCTCCCTCGCCATGTCCGCCTTCTCCAAAACCATCATCGCCGCCAGCCTCGCTCTCGGGCTCGTTCTCTACGAACACCGCGAGGCCTCGCGTCTCCACAACGAACTTTCGGAGCTCCGTTCCCGGCAGGAGTCCGCGGATCGCGCCCAGGCCGCGCGCTTGTCCGCCCTGGTGGCAGAAAACGCCCGGCTCCGCGCGGTCAACGCTTCCGCCCCGGCGCCGATCGAGGAGACGGACAAAACCACCATCGCCGCAATCGACGCCTGGCTGGAACGCGTGCGGAGCCTCCGCGCCCACCTCAAGAATCACCCGGAGCGGGCCATCCCCGAAATGTCGCTGCTCAGCGAAGAGGACTGGCTGAATGCCAGCAAAACCCCGCTTTCTTCGGAGAGTGACTTTCGTCGGGCGGACGCCCGGCTCCGCGACTGGGCAATCGCCCTTTTCGGCCAGCGCGCCCAGGCCGCGATGAATAAATACGCCCCGCCTCCCAACGGTGGCCTGCCAGCCACGGCCGCCGAACTCGGCCCCTGGTTCGATCCCCCGCTCGATCCGGCCATGCTGGCACGCTGGACAATCGTCCCGTCCGACGATCCCAGGCTCGTCGCCGGCTCGCTTGGCCGCGATCGGGTGTTTACCCAGGCCGAACTCGTCGATCCGGAATACGACCGGCGCTGGTTTTTCACCGCAGGAAGCTACGTCGTCCTCGAAGCGGTCGGCAGCACCGATCCGGCGGTCAAAAAGGCCCTCGCCGCCTACGCCGCCGCCAATGCCGGTCGCGCCCCTGAAAAGATCTCCGAGCTGCTGCGCTACGCCGAGGGCCGCGAAGCGTATCACGCCATCTTCAAGATGATGAACCGGCAAAACAGCACCCACGACGGGCGGTAAACGTTCCCTCGACGGCCGGTGGGCGGCGCCGCCACGCTCCCGGCCATGACCCTTCGCGAACCCGAGACCGTCGACCTCCCCACGCCCTCTGGCCCCATGCGCACGCTGGTGTTGCGCCCCGCCGGGCCCGGTCGCTTCCCCGGCATCCTTTTCCATTCCGAGATCTTCCAGCTCACCGGCCCGATCCGCCGCACCGCCGCCTTTCTCGCCGGGCACGGCTTCGTCGTCGCCCTGCCGGAGATCTACCACGAATTCCTTCCGCCCGGCACCGTGCTGGGCTACGACCAGGCCGGCGCCGACGCCGGCAACCGCCTCAAGATCGAAAAGTCCCTCGCCGGCTACGACGACGACAATCGCGCGGTCATCGCGTATTTGAAAAATCACGACGCCTGCACCGGCCGGATCGGCGCTTTCGGCCCCTGCATCGGCGGTCACCTCAGCTACCGCGCCGCGCTCCAGCCCGAAGTCGCCGCGGCGGCCTGCTTCTACCCCACCGACCTCCACAAACACAGTCTCGGCACCGGCATGAACGACGACTCCCTGGCCCGTGCCGCGGAGATCCGTGGCGAGCTGCTGCTGGTCTTCGGCCGTCAGGATCCGCATGTGCCGGCCGAGGGCCGCGCCCTGATCTACCAGGCGCTCACCGCCGCGGGCGTGAATTTCACCTGGCACGAGTTCAACGCCGCCCACGCCTTCCTGCGCGACGAGGGCCTGCGCTACGACGCCGAACTCGCGCGCCACGCGCTCGGCCTGACGGTGGATTTTTTCCGCCGCTGCCTTGGCGCGGGCTGAGATGTTGGATGTGGGCCCGGCCACCGGCCGGGCCTACATCTCCGCAGGCGCCTCCGTGCCCGCCGGCGGGAGCGTGAACCGGAAGGTCGCTCCTTGGTTGACGGCGGCCTCGGCCCAGATGCGGCCGCCGTGCTTGCGGATGATGCGCTGCACTGTCGCGAGCCCTATCCCGGTGCCCGGGAAATCCTTCTCGGCATGCAGCCGCTGAAAGGGGCCGAAGAGGCGGTCCACATATTTCATGTCGAAACCGGCGCCGTTGTCGCGGACGTAGAAGGCGGGCACGCCGTCCGGCTGCGGCTCCGCGCCAAACTCGATGCGGGCGCGGGCGGTGCGTGCGCTGTATTTCCAGGCGTTGGAGAATAGGTTCTCCAGGACCACGCGGACCAGACCGGCGTCCCCCTCGGCGGCCAGGCCCGGCGCAATCAGCCAGTCGGCCTCCCTGCCCCCGGCCGATGCCTGGAATTTTCCGGCGACTTCCCGCGCCATTTCGGAGAGATCCAGCGGCGTGCGATGCAGCTCGGCGCTCGAGGTTCGGGCGAGCCGGAGCAGGTCTTCGATGAGCATGTTCATCCGCTCGAGACCCGCGCGCACATGCCGGACGTAGTCCTGGCCGCGCGCGTCCAGGTTTGCGCCGAAATCCTCCAGCAGCATCTCCATAAAACCGCTGACGGCGCGCAGCGGCGCGCGGAGATCGTGGGAGACGGAATAGGAGAAGGTCTCGAGCTCCCTGTTGGCGACCTCGAGCTCGCGGGTGCGTGCGCTCAGGCTCCGTTGCAGGGCCTCGTTCTCCTCGCGCAGCCGGCGCACCGCGAGGGCCCGGGCCAGCACCGGGACGAGCGTACTGAGCTTGAAGGGCTTCAGGATGTAGTCGAGGGCCCCTTGTTTCATCGCCGCGACGGCGGTGTCGATGGCACCATGCCCGGTCATCACGATGCCGACCACGCGAGGGTCGATCTCCTGCGCGGCGCGAAGCACAGAAATACCGTCCATCTCGGGCATCATGAGGTCGGTGAGCAAAAGATCGAAGGGGCGTTCCTGCAACGCGGCCAGCGCGGCCCGCGCCGAGGTGAAACCGCTGGTCAGGTAGCCCTGGTCCGTCAGCGTGTCGCAAAGCGCCTTCAGGTGGGGCGCTTCGTCGTCGACGATGAGCAGGTGTGCCCGGGGTGCCGCGGAGTTCATGCCGGGGAGACAATCAGCTTGGCGAAGGCGGTCCGGAGCTCGCGCAATTTCGGGGGCTTGCCGAGCACCAAATCTACGTGGGCGGGAATGTCCCCGTCGGCGGCCATGCGCTCGCCCCAGCCGGTGAGCATGACCACCGGGGTGCTGGCCGAAGCGGTCTTGATGGCCTCGGCGACGCGGCGGCCATCCACATAGGGCATACCGAGGTCGGTGATGACGAGGTCGAAGGGCCGGCCGTCCTGGTGCGCGTGGAGGAAGGTGTCGATGCCGGGCTGGCCTCCGCCGGCGGCGACCACCTCGTGGCCGTCGTCCTCGAGGATGTCGCGCAGCGATTTGATGATGAGAGGATCGTCGTCCACGATGAGCAGGCGCAGCCGGGAGGATCGCGGCACCGGAGGGATCACGACGGATGCGGCATCCGCAGGGGAAGCGGGCACGGGAAAAAGAATCCGGAAGGCAGAACCCCGGCCGCGCGCGCTCTCGATCTCGATCTCGGCATTGTGGCGCCGGACGGTGCCGTAGACCATGGCGAGCCCGAGCCCCGTGCCGCGTTCGCCCTTGGTGGTGAAAAATGGCTCGAGACAGCGGCGCCGGGTGTCCTCGTCCATGCCGATGCCGGTGTCGATGACCTCGACCGCGATCTGAGGCACCGGGGGCAAGACCCCCTTGCCGACGGGTGCCTCCGGCGCGGTGCGCAGGGAGGTCCGCAAAGTGAGGACGCCCCCGGAAGGCATGGCGTCCACGGCGTTGAAGATGAGGTTGGTGAGGGCCTCGCGGATTTCGCTTTCCACCCCGAGGATCGCGGGCAGCCCGGGGGCCAGCTCGGTGCGCAGCTCGATCACGATGCCATTCTGCTGGGGCATGTCGCTCCAGCGAACGCGCGTCAGGCTGGCGACCTGGGGAAGGAGGCGGTTGAGATCGACCGGCAGAAGGGAGAGCTGGGGCTCGCGCTGGCGGTAAAACTCGCGCATGCGGCTGACGGTCTGGGCGACGTCGTCCATCGCGCGCTGGATGGTGGAAAGGTAGTCGCGGGCCCGCGGACTGAGTCCGGATTCGGTCTCGAGAAGAGACTCGGTGTAAAGGGTGACGGGCGAGATGGCGTTGTTGATGTCGTGCGCGATGCCGCTGGCCATCTGGCCGAGGGCGCGCAGGCGTTCCTGCTGCAGGATGGTCTGCTGGGACTGGCGGAGATCGTCGTAGGCGCGCTGCAGAGCGCTGTAGAGCTGGGCCTGGTGGGCGGCGAGCGCGACATGTTCGCTGAGCTGCTTGAGGAACTCGCATTCGCCGCTGCCGAAAGCGTTCGTCGCGGCCCGCGCGGCCAGAAGAACGCCGAAGACCTGGCTTTCGACGAGCAAGGGGGCTGCCACCAGCGAGCCGAGGCCGCCTCCGGCCAGGAGCTGGGGAAAGGGAAACTCGAGCCGGGCGAGAACCGGTTCGTAGACCAACTGGCCGTGCACGCAGCGCGCGAGCCCGTTGCGGCCGATCGGAATGGTCGATCCTTCAGTCAGGCCCAGCCGGGCCGCGAGCGGCTCGCTGCGCACGCCCGCGCCGGCCACGGTCAAAAGCTGTGCGTCCTGGTTATAGAGGCAGATGCAGCTGAAATCGACGGGCAGATGGTCCTCCAGGCTGCGCGTGACGACCAGGAAGATGCTTTTCAGGTCCTGCCGTTCGCCAGTGGCGCGTGTGATCTGGTGGAGCTGGGCCAGGCGGGCAAGCTGGGCCTGCACCTTGGTCTCCGCCAGCTTGCGCTCCGCGATTTCTCCGTGCAGGGCCTCGTTCGTGGCGTGCAGGGCGCGCTCCCGCTCCTGGATGCCGGCGACCATGTCGTTGATGGCATCGGTCAGAGTGCCGATCTCGTTTCGGCCCCGTTTCACCGCCCGCACCGAATAATCCTTGCGCACGGCGATCCCCTGGGCGGTGGCGGCCAGAGCGAGGATGGGACCCGAGATGGGGCGTTGCAGCCAGGCGGAGAGCGCGAGCGCCATCAGGAGGGAGCCCAGGAGCACCAGGGAGGCGACGCCGGCCGACCAACGCAGCCGCGAATAGATTCCCTCGAGGTCCACCTGGAGGCCGATGGTGCCGAGCGCCTTTCCATTCAGCACGACCGGGCGGAAAACCACGAGATGCGCCGGCTCGAAGCGATACCCCTCGCGGCCCGGCTGGGCCGGCAGGTCCGCCATCGCGCCCGAGCGCAGGTAGTCGGCGAAGCGGGTGCCGTCCTTCGTGTAGAGGCGCGCGGCCATGACATGCGGCTCGGATTGCAGCGCGTGCAGGATCTCTCCCGCCGCGGTTTCATCCTGAAACGCCAGCGCGGCGCGGGTGTTTTTGCCGAGGATGTCGGCAAGCACGACCGTGTCGCGGGCCATGGCCCGGCGGAAGTCGTATACTTCGTAGGCAGCGAGCACCGCGCAGGCGACCACCAGGGCGATGGTACAGATCAGCAGGATGACCAGCGTGAGTTTTCGCCGGATGGGCAGGTCTTGCATCCAATCCATGTCAGGTCCCCCCCGCGGCCGCTCCTTCGCCGACGAGCCGGCCCAGCCCGAGCAGTTCGGAGCTCATCTTCAGCCCCCGCTGCCGGGCGGAGGCCGGATTGATCTCGAAGCGCACTTTTTTCCCGTCCGGATAGAAGGCGATGACCCCGCCCCGCCGGGCGAAACCGTCGACCTCGCTCACGGTCAGCACCGGCCGGCCGTCGAGGGCGGAGAGGATCTCGTCGACTCGGCGCTGCTCCGAGCGGCAGATGAACAGAAGCTGGCAGTCCGCCAGGTCCTCCAGGCGCCGCGAGCGGCGGACCTCCAAGGGGCGATTCTGGACTTTTTCGTCCCGCACGGCCTCCTCCAGGGCGGAGCCAAAAGGATCGTCCCCCAGGACGCCGATGCGCAGGGGAGTATCCGCGGCGGAAAAGGCCTCGGGGGGCCATTCGACGAACTGGAGAAAATTGAAGAGAAAAACCGCCTTGATCTGATACTCCCGCGTGGCGGTGCCCTGCGCCCGGGCCGGCGCGGGGGAAAGCGCAAGGGCCAGCGCGCACGCAAACAGCAGAAGCCACCCCCGGGAGCGGATCGTCCCGCAGGGACCGGGACTGAGGCGGACGAGACGAACGGAAAGGTTCATGCGGATTGCGGAGGAGCGCGCGGAGCTCAGTGGCTCCACTGGATCTTGGCGTACATGCCACGTTCGATCTCGAACCGAGAAGCAGCGGTGCCGAATTCGGGATGCCGCGCATCAAGCAGATTCTGCCCGACGACGGAAATTTCCAAGCCAGGCTTTGGCCGCCAGCTCAGGCGCACCTCCACTTCCTCGTACGAGGGTACATCCTGCTCGGTGATTTCCCCGACGTGCCGGAAGCCGACGTCGAGCTCCAGGTTCCCGGGCAGATCGTGCGACGAGCGAAGGAAAACCTGGTTGTTCGCATCGTTCGCCTCCCTGAAGCCGGCGCCTGAATCGGTGCTGCCCGGCTTGGCGCGCAGATGAAGGATCAGGCGCGTATAACCCGCCCGCAGCCGCCAGCCTTCGGTGACGTGGTAGTCGGCGGTGAGCTCCGTGCCGTAAGACTCGCCTTCCAGCCCATTGCCGATGACCACCGGAAGCGTCGCGGGGGGGCTGACCTGCTCCACGCTGCGCAGATCGTCGTAATCGTTGTAGAAGGCCGCGACCGAGAACGAAAACCGGGGGCTGGGCTGGATGCGCCAGCCTGCCTCGTAGGCGATCAGTTTTTCCGAATCGAAATCCGGTCCGCCCTGCAGCACCGTAAAGGGCGGGTCGCGCGGGACGAAAAAATCGCGATCGATCCGCGAGGGCGTGCGCACGGCGCGCGAGACTGCCGACCACAGAGTCTGCGTCGCGGACCGCTTCCAGGCCAGGCGGGCGCCAGGCTGGAGCTCCCAGCCGGTGTAGTCGTTGTGCTCGACCTTGGTGCCGAGCGTCAGGGCCAGCCGGGCGGGCACGAGGGCGATTTCGTCCTGAGCGAAGCCGCTGAACGTCTCGAAGAGGAGATCGTCGGGAAGGAAAGCCAGCGTGGCTGGATTGACCACATGGTCGTCGAAACGCCGGTAACCGAGTCCCCAGACCACGGTATGTCGTTCGCCAGCGGCGAAGCGGTGCTGCAGATCGAAATCCCACGTGGCCAAATCCTCCTTGATCGAACTCGGGATGTCGCGGTGGGTGCGGTCGTAATACGCCTGCACCTGAAGGTCGGAATCGGGCGAGAAGGTATGCGTCCAGCGCCCGAGCAGATTACCGCCGCCGAGCTCAGTGTCGCCAGGAGCGGCCTGATCGATCCGGCCTCCGTAAATATCGCCCTGCAGGGTGAGGAGATCGGCTGACTGTGGCGTCCAATCGAGACGCATCCCGCTCTGCGCCACGTGCCAGGCATCGTTTCCGTCCGTACCGTCCGGCCGCAGCGAACTATCGCGGTCGAAGTATTTGGTATAAATCCGGTAATGCAGGGTGGGCGCCAGCGTTCCGCCGTAGCGAAGGCCGCCGAAGCCGCGGAGCTCGGTGCCGCCGCCGCCGGTCAGGAGGAGCCCCTGCGTCTCCCTGGCCGCCTTCGTGGTGATGTTGATCACGCCGTTGACGGCGTTGGCCCCCCAGAGGGCGCCGCCCGGCCCGCTGATGACCTCGATGCGATCGATATCTTCCAGCATCGTGTCCTGCACGTCCCAGAAGACGCCGGCATAGAGCGGCGTGTAGAGGGTGCGCCCGTCGAGCATGACCAGAAGCTTGTCGGCGATGACGCTGTTGAAACCGCGCGCGCTGATCGCCCAGCGGTTGGAATCGACCTGCGCGACGGCCAGGTTCGACGCCAGCCGCAGCGCCTCGGGCAGGCTGGTGGCCCCGCTACGCCGGATATCGTCCCCGGTGATGACCTGGATGGCCGAGGCGGTGTCGGAAAGCTTCTCCGGCCGGCGGGAAACCGAGGTGACCTCGAGATCCATCAGCGCCGACAGGCTCATTTTTTTATAGGTCGTCACCCCTTCCTCGACCTCGGCGCCGGCGGGCGCGGTGCCGAGCAGGCACAGCCCCAGGCCCAGACGCCAGGACACGGCGGCGGAACGTCGCGGGAAAGTCCCCCGCTTCCGGAAATGCATCGTTAATACTCCCATGTCATTTTGGCATAGAGGCTGCGTTCCACCTCTTCGCGGGCGGGGCCGGGCACCCCATATTCGGGATGCTGGTCGTGCAGGAGGTTCTGGCCGACCAGGGCAAGCTCGAAGTCCTCGACCGGGCGCCAGGCGAGGCGCACATCGAGTTCGAAGTAGCTCGGCACCTTCGCGACCGTGCCGCTGTCGTTCAATCGGAGCGTGTCCACCCAGCGCAATCCGGCATCGAGTTCGATCCGCCTGGGCAAATCCATCGAGGACCGCAGCGAAAACTGATGACGGGGATCGGCCGTCTCGTTGCGGCCGTTGTTCAAGTCGAACTCGCCGGACTTCACCCGGATATCCTCGCGCAACAGCGTATAGCCCGCGTGCAGGCGCCAGCCCTCGACCACTTCGTAGGTCCCGGTCAACTCGATGCCATAGGTCTCCCCCTCGAGGTTGTTGTCGAAATAAAGCGGAATGATGGTGCCGGGAGTGGCGCTCACGCTGCGGAGCTCGTCGTATTCGTTATAAAACGCCGAAACGGAAACCAGCACACGGGGCCCGAGCTGGGCACGGTAGCCCACCTCGTAGGCGATCACGGTTTCGGAAACGAAATCTTCGTCGCCGGCCAGGATCACCGGGGCCGCGGGCTGGCGCAGGTCGCGATCGATGCGCGAGGGCATGCGGACGGCGCGCGAAACGGCGGCCCACACCATCTGTGTCGGGCTGAAATTCCACTGCAGGCGTCCGCTGGGTTCGATCTCGAAGCCAGTGTAGTCGTTGTGCTCGACCTTCGAGCCAAGTATGAGAGCCCAGCCGGAACCGAACACGATCTCGTCCTGCACGAAGGCGCTGTAAAGATCCTGGTCGAGCGTCGTCGGCTCGAAGGCGAGGCCGGGCGCGTTCACCACCACGTCGTGCGTGCGGCGGTAGCCGAGGCCCCACACCACCTGGTGCCGGTCGCCCATGAAGAGGCGGTGCTGGAAGTCCAGGTCGTAGGTGTCGAGATCGTCCTTCAGACGGCCGGCGACCGGCGCGAAGGCACTTGGCGGCACGGTTTGGAAAAGGTGGGTGCGGTCGTAGTAAACCTGCAGGCTCAGTTCGGAGTCGTCCGGGCGGGTGTGAACCCAGCGTCCCAGCAGATTGCCGCCGCTCATTTCCACCAGATTGTTTCCCGGGCGGTCCTGGTCGTTGCCGTAAACATCGCCCTGCACCGTGAAAGAGTTTTGCGGATTGGGTTCCGCATCGACGCGAAAGCCGGCCTGCCCCCGGTCCCAATCGCTGGCGGCCGAGCTGCCGTCCGCGAACACGCCGCCGTCGCGCTCGGAATATTTGCCATAGATCCGATAATAGATCTTGGGCGCCAGTACGCCGCCATAACGCACGCTCGTGAGCGCCTCCAGCTCGTTGCCAACCGCGGCTTCGGTGAAGAGCCCCTGCGTGTCCTTCGCGCTTTTGGTCGTGACGTTGATCACCCCGTTGACGGCGTTGGCGCCCCAGAGCGAAGCACCCGGACCGCTGACCACCTCGATCCGTTCGATGTCCTCCAACACGTAGTCTTGCGCGTCCCAGAACACCCCGGAGAAAAGCGGCGAATACACCGTCCGACCGTCCATCAGCACCAGCAGCTTGTTGCTCAACTCCGTATTGAAACCGCGCGCACTGACCGCCCAGGACTGGGCATTTTTTTGCGCGACGTTCAGATTGTTCGCCAAGCGCAGCGACTCCGGGATGCTCGTCGCGCCGGAACGACGGATGTCCTCCCCCGTGAGGACCTGGATGGCCGACGCCGTTTCGGAGAGTTTTTCCGGACGGCGCGAAACCGAAGTGACCTCGAGCTCCATCAGCGCCTGCAGACTCAGCTTCTTGTAGCTGCTCACCCCTTCGTCCCCAAAAACACCGGAGCGGAACGCCACCAGCAGACAAACGCCCAACCCGATCCGCAACCTGGCTGGAAACAGAGGCGCGGGACGATTCCGGCGCCATCCGGAAGGGGCTGAAAATCGAGACTGGAGCCTGGCTGGAAGCGTCATCGGGTGCTCCAGGGCGGCAGGACAGTGGAGGGAAGGCGGCGCTTCCCCAAAAGCAGGCATCTTCCCAGGCCAAAAAGCCTCCGGAGCGGCCCACCCGCCGCCGCACGCGCATCGGGAACTTGCGTCCCCCTGCCGCCAGCCGCATGGCCGGCTTGCCCGCCACCCTCGCCAAGGGCATCCGGAAAAGGTCGGGGGATAAGGCCAAGGACCATTTGCAAAAGACGCTGACCCGCCAGCGCGTCTTCGTCAAGTAGCGCAACTCGACTATTTGACCTGGCTTCCGTATTTTCCTAAAATGAGAATCCCCGACCCAATCTTACCTAACTATTACCGATATCACTTATGGGGCTTTTCCTTATAGGTTGTCCAGAGCAGCCCCCGATTCCCCAACGAGGAACTGTGCGGAAAAAGCTTGGGCCGAAAGGCCGCCCCTCTGCCCACCCCTTTTAAGCCACGCGAAACAAGGGCGTATCGGTCAGTCCGTCCCGCAGGCTCGCCTCGTCCGCATCCGTTACCGCCTCGTCGCGCGTGGGGAACAAGATCACCGCCTCGAAGCGGGGTCTCGCGGCCTGGCCAAGCAGTTCGCGCGAATCCGCATACCAGAGGGTCTCGATGTTTTCGCCCAGCGCAGCGAACTGCGCCGCAACCTCGCGTGCTCGTTCCCGGCGGCCGGCCACAACCGCCAGCACACGAACCGAACCGCCCGCTTCCCCGTTCCCTTGAATGTCATGTATCATGGTGATGAAGATTACATCGTCAATTTACCGTAATTGACTCCGATTTTACATCGGGCCTTATCCGGAATTTTCCCGACTCAACCCCCCAGGCCGCACACTAAAAACCTCCCGGCCGTGGCCCGGAAACGGATCGGGAAAGACGCCGCCCCAGGGGGAGTTGTGCGGTTCAGTCGGTTTGTCGCTAAAAGGGTTCCTAAACTAAAAATCGTACGTATCTAAAAAACAATCATTTCCGTATTTCTGATTTTTATTCCACGGGCTCTATCTTCGGCTTTTCCGACGACTCGGCGCTGCGGGACTTGGGACAAATCCTTTCACCGTAAGCCATGGCAGATTGGTTTGTCCTATCATCAGACCACTTTCGTTCGTCCGAATCGCCGAGGCTGAGGGCACATGCAGACAGGTTGTTTTCCCGTCGGCCTCCACCCGCACCGCTACGATACCCAGATTCAACACCTCCGGCAACACGCACAGGGCAGCCCCGCCCAGCGCAAGCACCTCGTCCGCCAAACGAGCCCGCAACAAAGCCCTTTCATACGTTGTATAGTCGCTCCACCTGCCGGGCGTTTCCCTGGCATACGCCTCGTTGCGTGCTTCCCTTTCCCGTGCCAGCTCCGCGCTGATATCTGGGGGAGCCTGCAGCGTGGTTATTTCAATCAGACGTCCTTCCTCGATCTCGAAGGAACGGCTGACAACGTTCTGGTCGAGCCCGGCCAGCGAGACTGCGCATTTCAGCGGCAAAAGACGTAACGCCCTTGCTATCCGTGCTGGATGGCCTGATCGGAGGTCCGCGACCGCCAGACACGCGCCTAGATTCGCCAGAGTAGCCGGTCCCCGCCTATCCCTATCGAAAGGCATGCCCTCAGCCATCAGATGTGCGGTGGCCAGACATCGGAAACACTCTGGATCGATCTCAATATGCCTCGGCCAATCGCTCGAACCTGGTTCCGAATCTCTCCCGTAACTCGCCGCCTCACAGATGATCCGCGCCTCTCGATCGGTTCCGGGCGATACGCGAAATCTTCGCCTCGGCCTGGGTTTCTCCCGAATCATAGTATAGGACACCCTGTCATAGATACGGGGCGTGTATTCCTCCGGAGAGTTTCGATATTCCTGCCATCCTCCGCTGCGCTTCAAAAGCGCGGAAACCTCCCGAAAAAGCACCCGTTGCGCCTTGGTATCCGCCAGACGGCGTTCTATTTCGACTCGCAGCGCGGGTCCGCAAGCGGGGAGATAAGAATGGAATTCGCCAATCACCGCTTCGAGTTCGGCCTCTAGCTCCAGGAAGGCCGGCACCTGCTCCGGGCGGTTTAACGTTTCCTGCATTTTGGCGGCAGCGTTTACCGTCCGGTCGAAACGTCCGAGGGCATCGTTCACCGTCACCCATTTGGGGATGTTCACGGCCGAGAGGGTCATCGGCACTAGCGCCAGGAAGGCCATCAATGGCAGTTTCATCTTTCTGTTCGTTCGAATATCACGCGAATGTCGCGTCCGCCGCCGCCCGCCCCAGCAGCCGAGCGCGGGTCGCCTCGTCCACCGGTGCGCAGGAGCGGTAGCCTTCCCCGTGCTCAGGCAAGGTCGCGAGAAAGGCTCGGCGGATTTCCGCCGACGGAAAATCCAGCCCGATCAAGGCGCGGCCGATCCGCTCGCCCGACTGGCGATAGTTGAAGTAACAGATGTCCGCCCGGTCGCGCACGAGCTTGGCCAGGAAGTCATGCAGAGCGCCCGCACGCTCGTAGAAATCGAGCCGCAGGAACACCGGCTCCGTGAGCAGTTCATCGCGGAGCGGAATCGCCCGGAAAGCCACGTCGACCGCATCCGTCACGTCCTCCCAGCGGTAGCCTGCCGCCTCCAGCCGCGCGGGCAGCGCCGCCAGCGGGGCCGCATCGTTCGCCTCCAGCGTGAACACCGGCCAGGCCCCCTGCGCGTGGGTCTTTCCATACTGGAAGTCGGTGATGTTCAGCCCTGCGAAACATCCGTCGAGCAGCCCCAGCATCGAGCCCGGGCGCTCCGGGATGCGGACGCGCAGGGCCCGGGCATGCCCACCCGTCGCGCCTTGGCTCTGCGCGATCAACCCGAGCTGCAGAAAATCGACGTTGGCTCCGGTGACGACCACCAGCACGCGTTTCCCCGCCAGCGCCGCGCGGCTTTTCAACACCGCCGCCAGTCCCAGCGCCCCCGAGGGCTCGGACACGCAGCGCAAGCCCTCCCAGAGAACGCGGATCGCCGCGCTCACCTCCGCGTTTGTCACGGTCTCCACCCGCGCCAGCGTTTCCCGACAGGCCGCGAAGGGCAGCAGCCCCGCCTTTCGCACCGCCGTGCCGTCGCAAAAAATATCCACCTGCTCCAGTCCCACCGGCTCCCCCGCCGCCAGTGCCGCCTTCATCGAAGCCTGGCCCATACCTTCGACCCCGACGAGTTCCATCGCCGGCCAGTAGGTTTTGAACCAGGTCGACACTCCCGCCGCCAGGCCCCCGCCTCCGATCTGGAGATAGGCCGCATCGAAGGGGCCGAGACCCGAGAGCACGATCTCGTCCGCCAGCGTCCCCTGCCCCGCCATCACCCACAGGTCGTCGTAGGCATGCACATACACCAGGCCCTTCGCGGTCTCGTCCGCCCGTGCCGCCGTCACCGCCTCGTCGTAGCTGTCGCCCGAAAAAACCAACTCCACAAACTCGCCGCCGTGCTGCCGCACCGCCGCCTGCTTCACCCGCGGCGTGGAACGTGGCATGTGGATGCGCGCGCACACGCCAAGCCGCTTCGCCGCCAGCGCCACGCCCTGCGCGTGGTTGCCGGCCGAGGCCGTCACCACGCCGCGCGCCGCTTCCTCCGGCGTGAGCACCGCCATGCGGTTGCAGGCCCCGCGCCACTTGTAGGCTTTCACCGGCGACAGGTCCTCGCGCTTCACCCAAATCTCCGGTCCCGGTTCGTTCCCCGGCAAGATCAGCCGCTCCAGGGGCGTCGGTTGCCCGAAACGATACACCCGCTCCCGTGCGAAAAGGATCTCCTGGCGAAGACGACGGTCGAGGGGCAGCGGTTCAGCTTCCATGGGCGGCAATGACGACGAGACGCCTTTCCCCGGCGCGCCTGAAGCCTAAAACGTGTCGGCTCCGAAAGCGGCCGACACCGGGCCGGTCGTTCCCCGGTGAACGAGGAGCGCACCGATCAGATCGACGCGGGGCGGGAGCGTCGCGAAGCCGGCTTCGACCAGCTCGACGATCCGCTCCGCCGCGCGATGCATCGTCACTTCCACCTGCTGGTCCACGCTGCTCAGTTGGGGACGCGTCATGAGACAGATGTTCTGGTTGTCGAAGCCGACGATGGACAAATCGCGCGGCACCTGGAGGCCCGCTTCCTGGAACGCCAGCAAAGCGCCGATCGCGGTCTCGTCGTTCACCGCGACAAACGCAGTGGGCCGGTCCTTCCGCGCTACGAAAGCCTCGGCGAGGGTGCGGCCGAAATCGAAGTGGCGGCCCCGGGAAAACCGGTCGTCAAGCGAAAGAAGGCAGCGGGCGGAATCGAGGCCGCGGGCCGCCAGCGCGTTTCCGATGCCGGCGAGCCGATCCCGGATGGTCTGAAATGCGCCGGAAATCCCCAGCAAACCAAAATGCCGGTGCCCAAGGTCCAGAAGGTGATGCATGACCCCGTTCATCGCGGCGGCGCGATCCAGCGTAACCGTGTGAACCCCCTCGAGCCCCGAATGATCGACGATCAGATGCGGAACCTCGTGTTTCCGTAACTCGTGCAACCGAGCCTCCAGCTCCTCAGGTTGAAAATGGCCGACGAACACGATGCCATCCACCCGCAAGGAGAGGAGATGCTGCACAACCTGGCGGCTGGCATCCGGCTTCATGACCTCGATCAGAGTCGTGTAATTTTTCGTCCGCAGATACTCCTGCAAGCAGGACAACTTGCTGACCGCCGCAGGGGTCAGGAAATTCTCCATGCACACCCCGATGGTCGCCGTGCGACGTTTGCGCAGATTCGAGGCGTGGGTATTTACCGTAAACCCCGTCTCCGCCATCGCCTTGTGGACCCGGTCGATCGTGCGCTGGCTGAGCCCGCCCTGCTTGTTCAACACCCGCGAAACCGTGCTGCGGGATAAACCCACATACCGCGCGAAGCTCGCCGTGGTGCGGATCTTGGGAACCTCGGGAAGCGAACTCATGGGCCCACGCTAAAGCGCAGCGCTCGCCCCACCATTCAATTCGCGACCGTCTCCGTAAAAAGCGACACGTGTCTTAATTTAGTTTTGACTCCGCTGTTTTGTATCCTTATTTCCCCCTCCGCTCGGTGTTTTTGCTTAACCCGTGCTTGTTTTCCCTCCATTCCCCCGTTCAGGACCCCGTCGGCCGCCGCCCCCCCCCCCCCCCTCGGCGTTCCCTGCCCGTTCCTGCCCGCCACCGGGGGCTTTGCGCCCACTTCCCCGCTTTCCTGCCCATCGGCAGGAAAAACAGACAGCCCAACCCCAAAAACAAAACGCATATGTCCACCCCGTCCCTCATTCGCGGAGCCACCCGGCTCCCTGGCTTCATCGCCGCCATGTTCCTCGGAGCCGCATCGGTCCAGGCAGATATCGTCTCGACGATCCAAAACGCCGCCTCCGGCACGACGGTTTACGTTTCCGGCACTTACTCGGTCACCACACGAATCAACATTCCCAGCGGCGTCACCGTGACTGGGCCGGCCACGTTCAACTTCAACGGTGCCAGCGCCGGCTTCGTGCCAGGCAACAACACCCGCATGAACCAGATCACCGTGACCAACGTGAACGGAGTCGGCATCTACATCTACGGCACCTCCGGCAGCGTCATCAATTCCTGCATCGCGACCGGCAACAAAAACACCGGCATCCAGATCCAGGGTTCCGGCGCCAGGAACAACACCATCCAATACTGCCAGTCCTACAATAACGTGGACACCGCGACCTATGGCCAAAATGCCGACGGCTACGCCTGCAAATTTTCCACCGGCACGGGCAACCTGTTCAAAAACTGCCTCGGCCACCACAATTCCGACGACGGCTGGGACTTATGGCAGGCCGGAGCGCCCGTCAGCGTGACCAGTTGCCAAGCCTATAACAACGGCTCGCTCGCCCAAGGTAACGGCAACGGCTTCAAGATGGGTAGTTCGGGCATGAACCTCGTGCACGTCATGACCAGTTGCAAAGCTTACTCCAACAGCGGCACCACCGGCTGCGGCTTCACCCAAAACGGCAATACGGGCGCCACCAAGATCATCAGCTGCAGCAGCTACAGCAACAAGAGGAAGGACGTGCTGACCAACTGCGTGCTCAGCGGCGGCAGCACGATGCAGCTCTGATTCGGCTGACCGGCTCGCGTTTCCCGGGAACGGCGCCGCGCCCCGGACGCCGTTCCCCTCTGTTTTTAACATCTCAGCTGTCGCCTACGGTTCAAATGCTTCCCCCGCCCAAGTCCGCCCCGGACGGTCGTGGAACCGCCGGATGGCTCGCGCTTCTCACGCTCGTCGCACTCGTGGCCTTCGCTGCCGGACGCCGCTCCGCCGTGCACGCCTCGCCGCCCCCTGCATCGATGCGGCCAGCCGCCGCGGACCCGGGCAGCATTTTCCCCGCATCGCCACCCATGGCAGCCGCGTTTCCTTCCACCAGGTCTACGGCCGATTCCCGGGATCCGCCCGCCTGGGACGCGGATGATTGGGCGCGCCTGCGGTCAAAACCCGGATCGACGGCGCGCAATGCCGCCCTCGCCGCCCGGTTGGAACAGCTCGCCCGGTCCGATCCTTCGGGCGCCATGGCCCTGGCCCTGACGGAGCAAAACCTCCTGCTGAGGGAAAAGCTCGTCCTGGCCGTCTTGCGCGGCTGGGCCGATGCCTCACCCGAAGAGGCCGTCCGCCAGGCCACCCTCCTCACCGAAGCTTCGACGCGAGACGCGGCGGTGGAGACCGTGCTTGGCCGGCTGGCGGAGAACAGGCCCATCGAGGCCCTGCGCCTCGGCAAACTGCTTTGCCGCCAGGATCCCGGCGCGGCGGCCGGCCACGCTTGCACCATGGCCAGGGCGCTTTGTACCGCAGGCCATTTTGACCTCGCCGCCGGGTTCGCTTCCGCCCCGGGCGAGCTCGGTGCCGTCGGCCGCTCAATCCTGACCGCCCAGACCTATGCGGAGTGGGCGCGCTTTCGGCCCGAGGCGGCCGCGCGTGCCGCCGCCGCCCTTCCCGATCCGGCGGCGCGCCTCGATGCGCTCAACGCCGTGGTCGGCGGCTGGGGCCAGGCCGATCCGGCGGGCCTGACCCGTTACGTCGCCCAGTTGCCGGCCGGCCCCGAGCGCGTCCAGATGCTGGGACAATCCTTGCGCCAATGGGCCGACCTGGACGCGGATGCAGCCATCGCCTGGGTCGCCGAAACCGACGCCGGTCCGGGCCTCGACGACGGAATCGCCGCGGTGGCCGGCGCGGGTTTTCTCAAGCCGGAGACCGCCGCCGAATGGGCCGGCGGCATCGCGAATCCGGGACTGCGCTCGCAAACCGTGCTCGCGCTTTTGCGCACCTGGGTGAACACCGATCCCAACGCCGCCCGCCTCTATTTTGAACGAACTCCCCACCTCCTGGCCGAGGACCGGAAACTGGCAGCCCCACTTTTTGCGCCGCCGGCCAGCTCCTGAGCGTCTGGCGCCAGGGTTGGGGGCGGACTCCCCGCCGCCTGGACTTCTTCGGCCGGGACGTCCCGAACGTCGAGCAGTTCGATCTCGAAGCTCAGCGCCGACTCCGGCGGTATCCCACCCGTGGCCATGTCGCCATAAGCCAGACCGGGCGGAATATAGAGCCGGATGACGCCGCCCGCGCCGATCTTTTGCATGCCCTCGGTCCAGCCGGGGATTACTCGCGCGAGATCGACGTCGAGCGGCCCCAGCTCCGGGTCGCTACGGTCGAAGACGGTCCCGTCGATCAACCGGCCTACATAGTCCACGCGCACACGCTGGTCTGGCCGCGGAGCGGCTCCTGAACCCGGCCGCACGATCTCGTAGCACAACCCGTCCGGCAGGCATACTACACCGGGCTTCGACGCGATTTTTTCGAAAAACGCGGCGGTCTCCTCGCGACGTGCCTGCCTCACCCTTTCCTCAAAAACCTGCCTCCGGCCCGCCACGAACCGATCCACGAAGGGACGAACGACGTTTTCGTCAAAAGCCGCGGCCTCCCCGGCGAGGGCCGCGCCTAGTCCCCGGGCCAGAGCCGCTTGTTGGGCCTCGTCCAGACCGGCCTGCATCACCCCGCGCTCCTGCGCCAAGATCCAGCCCCAGGTCTCCAAGATTTCCTCGTCGCCGAATCCGCCGGGCGGAGGGGGCGGCGGCATGGGTGCGGAAGGCGGAGCGGGTTCTTCGGGCGGACCATCCTTGATCGCCAGCAACTCCAGGTCCGAAACGACGATCGACGCCGGCGGAATCCCCAGTTTCAACGCATCCTCATCGTCGAATCCCAGCGCCGCTGGAAGATGCAGCCGGATCCGCCCTCCCACGCCGATCAGTTGCAGACCCTCCCTCCACCCCGGAACGATCTTGCCCAGCACCACCTCGACCGGCCCCGCCTGGTCGGTGCTGTCGAATTCCGTGCCATCGATGAGACGGGCATGGTAGGTCACCACCGCAGTCTGCCGGGGGGTCGGCTTCGGACCGGAACCGGGGCGCAGGATTTCATAGAACAGGCCGCTCGGCCGGACTTCCACGCCAGGCTGCCGGCGGAGTGTCGCGAAATAGCTCGGGGCGGCGGCGAGATTTTCCCGGCGGCGCACCTCGCGCACCGCCGCCCGGTGCGCATCCACCAAGCGGACGACATCCGCATAAATTCGATCCAGCTTCTGGGGTGGCGGCTGTTTGCCTGCTCCGGCCATCAGGCCGCGAATCAGCGCGCGCCGCTCCGGATCCGTGAGCCCGAACTGTGCAGCGTCGGTTTCCCGCGCGATGAGCCGCCCCCAGGCCTCGAGCACGATCAGGGATCCGACTCCGGCGGCGGATGCGGTCACCCGCGTCGATGGAGCCAGCGGGGCCGAGGCGCGATCCTGGACCGACGGTCCCGGCGAGGGTTCCTCCGCGGCACGCACGGGAGTCATCGACGCGCCGACGAAGACGGCGATGGACACGAGATGGAAAATAGTCATGGGGTACGCGACGCGGCTCGAAGGGCGGCAAGCGGGGGAAACGACACGTGTCGGAGAAGCCTGCGGAAATCTGCCCGTATCCGTCGAGCGCCCATTTTTTCAGTGGCTCGCCGCGTAACGCGGCGCTTCGACCCGCGGGCCCGCCTCGGCTCTTGGCATCCTTTCCGGTGCACCCAACCTGGTCCGAATTATCCAAGTCTTAAATTTCTCCCATTTTGGACTTGTAGTTTACTACATAGTAAACAATCTCAGCCGCCATGCCTCATGATTCGCGTGAGTTGATCAGCTACAAGCCAGATACCCCATGTCCGCTCTGGATTTTGGCTACGCGACAATCTCACGCGATTTTTTCCGACCTCATTGTTTACCATTTAGTAAACTATAAACCAGAACTCTCCCTCACTCCTATGAGCACCATCGTCACCCAAGCCGACCGTTCCGTTCCTGTCCGTGCCCGCCGCCTGCCTTCCCGCGCGGTCTTGTTCGCTTTCTTCAGCGCCGCCCTTCTCCCCGCCACCCTTGCCCTGGCCGCCGAACCGCCGCCTCCCGCTCCGAGAGTCACCGTCGCGCCGGTCGAGGAGCGCGTCGTGATTGATCGGCGCGAACTGCTCGGGCGCGTGGACGCCACTGAGACCGTCGAAATCCGCCCACGCGTCTCGGGTCACATCGACCAGGTGCGCCTCCAAGCCGGCCAGCTCGTGCGCAAGGGCGACGTGCTTTTCGTGATCGATCCCCGTTGGTATCGCGCCCAGTCCGATCTCGCCAAGGCCCGGGCCGAAACCGCCCGTGTCCGCGTCAGTATCGCCGAGCGCGAAGCGCGCCGCTCCGACGGTCTGCTGGCCGAACGCGCCATCTCCGTGGAGGAGGCCGATACCCGCAGCACCCGCGTCGCGGAAGCCCGCGCCGAGTTGCTAGCCGCCGAGGCTGCGTTCGAAAGCGCCCGGCTGGATCTCGAGCACACCGAGGTTCGCTCCCCCATCGACGGTCGCGTCAGCCGCGCCTACGTCACCGCCGGCAATCTCGTCTCGGGCGCTCCCGGCGGCGCCACGCTCCTCACCACCGTCGTGTCGGTCGGCGAGGTTTTCGTCTATGCGGATGTGGACGAGGCGACCGTGCTCGCCTTCAACCGCCTCCGCCGCGAGGGTCGCCTGGTCACGGACACCGAGGGCCGCGTGCCGGTGGAGATGCAGCTCAGCGACGAAACCGGGTTCCCCCGCCACGGCCACATCGAGTCCGCCGACAACCGCCTCGATCCCGCCACCGGCAGCCTGGTCGTGCGAATGGTGTTCCCGAATCCCGACGGTCGCCTCCTTCCCGGCCTCTTCTCCCGCGTCCGGTTTCCGGTCGGCGCTCCCGAGCCCTCGCTCCTCGTCAGCGAGCGGGCCATCGGCACCGATCAGAGCCAGAAATTCGTCCTCACCGTTGCCGCCGACAACACCGTCGCCTACCGCCCGGTAAAGCTGGGGCCGGTCGTCGAGGGCAAACGCATCGTCCGCGACGGCCTTCGTCCCGGTGACCGCGTCATCGTCAACGGCCTCCAGCGCGTCCGGCCCGGCATGACGGTCACCGCCGAGCTTGCCGATGCCGGCCAACCGCCCGCCTCCGCCACCGTCGCGCTCAAGTAACCGTTCCAGGTGCAACGCGTTGCCCCCAACGCGTTGGTCCCGCTCCCCGCTCCGCTCCGACCGGCCCCAGGCCACTGCCTTGCCTATTTGTCCCCGCATTCGCCCTCCCGCGCCCCTCCGACCATGAACTTCTCCGACTTCTTCATCAAACGACCCATCTTCGCCGGCGTCCTCTCGATCGTCATCTTTCTCGTGGGCGCGATCGCGCTCCTCAAGCTCCCGGTCAGCGAATATCCGGAGGTCGTCCCGCCGACCGTCATCGTCACCGCCCGCTACCCCGGCGCCAATCCCCGGACCATCTCCGAGACGGTCGCCGCGCCCATCGAGCAGGCCGTCACGGGCGTCGAAAATTCCCTCTACATGTTCTCCCAGGCCACGGGCGACGGCGTGATGACCCTCACCATCACCTTCAAGCTCGGCACCGACCTCGATACCGTCCAGGTGCAGGTCCAGAACCGTGTCGCCCAGGCCGAACCCAAGCTCCCCGAGGAAGTCCGCCGTATTGGCGTCACGACTACGAAGGCTTCCCCCGACCTTCTCATGGTCGTGCATCTCTTCTCGCCCGACAAACGTTACGACGATATCTACGTCCGCAACTACGCCACCCTCCAGGTGAAGGACGTCCTCGCCCGACTCGACGGCGTCGGCCAGGTCCGTATCTTCGGCTCTGGCGATTACGCCATGCGTGTCTGGCTCGACCCCGACAAGGTCGCCGCGCGCGGCCTCACCGCCTCCGACGTCGTCGCCGCCATCCGCGAGCAAAACGTCCAGGTTGCCGCCGGCTCCGTCGGCCGGCAGCCCAACCCCCGGGCG
This sequence comes from uncultured Akkermansia sp., assembly GCA_966250295.1. GTDB lineage: Bacteria > Verrucomicrobiota > Verrucomicrobiia > Opitutales > Opitutaceae > IMCC26134_A. Next base: position 38,663 of record CBINGR010000039.1, read on the forward strand.
GGCGACACCGAATTGCTGATCAACGCCCGCGGCCGCCTGGCCACCGAAGAGGAGTTTGGCGACATCATCGTGAAAACCGGCCCCGCCGGCGAGCGGGTCTACCTGCGCGACGTCGCCCGCGTCGAGCTCGGCGCCTCCGACTATTCGCTCCGTTCCCTCCTCAACAACCAGCCTGCCGTCGCCCTTCCCATCGCCCAGCTCCCCGGCTCCAACGCCATCGCCACCTCCGACGCCGTGCGCGCCACCATGAAGGAGCTGGCGAAAAATTTCCCCGAGGGCCTGCGTTACGATATCGTCTACGATCCGACGATCTTCGTCCGCAGCTCCATCAAGGCCGTGGTCCATACCCTGCTCGAGGCTATCCTCCTCGTCGTACTCGTGGTCATTCTTTTCCTTCAGACTTGGCGCGCCTCGATCATCCCGCTCGCCGCGGTGCCCGTCTCCCTCGTGGGCACCTTCGCGGTGATGAGCGCCCTCGGCTTTTCCATCAACGCCCTCTCCCTCTTCGGCCTCGTGCTCGCCATCGGCATCGTGGTGGACGACGCCATCGTCGTGGTCGAGAACGTCGAGCGGAACATCGCCCTGGGCCTCAGCCCCGCCGAGGCCACGAAGCGCGCCATGCGCGAGGTCACCGGCCCCATCGTCGCCACCGCCCTCGTGCTTTCGGCCGTGTTCATCCCGACCGCCTTCATCAGCGGTCTCACCGGCCAGTTCTACAAGCAGTTCGCGCTCACCATCGCGATTTCGACCGTCATCTCGGCCTTCAACTCCCTCACCCTGTCGCCCGCGCTCAGCGCCCTTCTCCTCCGCGACCACCACGCGCCCAAGGACCGGCTCTCCCGCGGCATGGACTTCGCCTTCGGCTGGTTCTTCCGCCCCTTCAACCGCTTCTTCGACTGGGCCTCGCGGAAATACTCCAACGGCGTCGCCCGCCTCCTGCGCCTCGCGGTCATCGCCCTCGTCGTCTACGCCGGGCTCCTCGCCGGCACCGCCTGGCTCTTCAAGAAGGTCCCCTCCGGCTTCGTGCCCACCCAGGACAAACAATACCTCGTCGCCTTCACCCAGCTCCCCGACGCCGCCTCGCTCGAACGCACCGACGCCGTCATCCGCCGCATGAGCGAGATCGCCCTGAAGCACCCCGGCGTCGCCAACGCGATCGCCTTCCCCGGGCTCTCCATCAACGGCTTCACCAACTCGCCCAACAGCGGCATCGTCTTCGTCGCCCTCAAGGACTTCGAGGAGCGCAAGGGCAAGGATCTCTCCGGCCCCGCCATCGCCCGCCAGCTTCAGGCCGAGTTCAACACGATCCAGGAATCCTTCATCGCCATCTTCCCGCCCCCGCCCGTCCAGGGCCTCGGCTCCATCGGCGGCTTCAAGCTCTACGTCGAGGATCGCGGCGACTCCGGCCTCGACGCCCTCTACTCCGCCACCCAGGGCCTCATGGGAGCCGCCCGCGCCACTCCCGGTCTCGCCGGCATCTTTTCCAGCTACACGGTCAACACGCCCCAGCTCGCGGCCGATGTCGACCGCGTGAAGGCCAAGGCCCTCGGCATCCCCCTGCAGAACGTCTTCGAGACCATGCAGGTGAACCTCGGCTCGCTCTACGTGAACGATTTCAACCGCTTCGGCCGCACTTACCAGGTCGTCGCCCAGGCCGACGCCGAATTTCGCGACGACGCCGACGACATTCTCCGGCTCAAGACCCGCAACGCCGCCGGCGAACTCGTCCCGCTCGGCTCCCTGGTTAAGGTCTCCGAGACCTACGGTCCCGACCGCGTCATGCGCTACAACGGCTACCCCGCCGCCGAGATCAACGGCGCCGCCGCCCCCGGCTTCAGCTCCGGCCAGGCCGAGGCGCTCATGGAAAAGCTCGCCGCCGAAAATCTCCCCAAGGGCATGGTCCTCGACTGGACCGAACTCACCTACCAGAAGATCATCGCGGGCAACACCGGCGTGCTGATCTTCCCGCTCAGCATCCTCCTCGTGTTCCTTGTATTGGCGGCCCAATACGAGAGTTTCCGCCTTCCCTTCGCGGTGCTGCTCATCGTCCCGATGGCGCTTTTTTCCGCCCTGCTCGGCGTCTGGCTTACCGGCGGCGACAACAACATCTTCACCCAAATCGGTCTTATCGTACTCATCGGCCTGGCGGCCAAGAACGCGATCCTCATCGTCGAGTTCGCGGTGAAGCTCCGCGAGGAGGGCAAGGGCGTGGTCGAGGCCGCCCTCGAGGCCAGCCGACTGCGCCTCCGCCCGATCCTCATGACCTCGATCGCCTTCATCGCCGGCGTCTTCCCGCTCGTCGCCTCCACCGGCGCAGGCGCCGAGATGCGCCACGCCATGGGCGTCGCCGTCTTCGCCGGCATGATCGGCGTGACTGTCTTCGGCCTCTTCCTCACCCCGGTCTTCTACGTCGTCCTGGAAAAACTCGGACTAAGGAAACCCGCTCCCGCCCTACCACAACACCGTCATGAAAGCTCTCCCGCTCACCCTCGCCTTCCTCGCCACGTCCGCCGCCTTCGCCCTGCCCTCGGTCGGTCCCGATTACCGCCGTCCCGACTTCCCTGCCCCCGCCGCCTACCGTGATGCCGTTTCCTCCGACGCAGCGGGGAGCGCCAGCGACCCGGCCGAAATTTCCCCCGACTGGTGGCGCGCCTTTGACGATCCTGTCCTCAACGACCTCGTCGCCCGCGCCCTTGCCGCCAATCAGGACCTCCGCGCCGCCCTTGCCCGCGTCGAGCAGGCCCGCGCCGTCGCCGGCATCGCCCGCTCCGCCTACCTGCCCTCGCTCGCCGCCGGCGGCTCCGTCGAACGCGAACGCAGCTCCCGCGCGGTGGACAACGCCACGCCCGCCGCCGCCGCCACCACCCACCGCCTCGCGCTCGACCTCGCCTGGGAGCTCGACCTCTTCGGCCGCGTGCGCCGGCTCAACGAAGGCGCCCGCGCCGAGTTCGCCGCCGCCGGCGCCACCTACCAGGCCACCCGGCTCGCCCTCAGCGCCGAGGTCGCCAGCGCCTGGTTCACCCTCGGCGCGCTCGACCGGGAACGGCAGATCGTCGAATCCACCGTCGCGGTGCGGCGCGATGCCCTGAAACTCGTGCACGCCCGCTACGAACGCGGAAACGCCGGCGAGCTCGATGTCGCCCGCGCCGAGACCGAGCTCGCCGCCACCGAGGCCGACGCCGCCGCGCTCGCCCGCGCCCGCTCCTCCGCGCAAAACGCCCTCGCCGTCCTCCTCGGCGAACCCGCGCCCTCCTTTGAAATTTCAAATTCAGAATCTACAACGCTTCCCCTGCCCCCCATCCCCGCCGGCCTGCCCGGCGACCTGCTCACCCGCCGCCCCGATCTCGCCGCCGCCGAACGTTCCCTCGCCGCCGCCAGCGCCCGCATCGGCGTCGCCAAAGCGGCCTTCTTCCCCGCCATCGCGCTCACCGGCGCCGCCGGCACCGCGAGCGCCGAGGTTAGCGACCTTTTCCAAGCCGACAGCCGGCTCTGGTCCATTGGTCCCTCCGTCTATCTCCCGATTTTCCAGGGCGGCCGCAACCGGGCCGGCCTCGACCGCGCCCGTGCCGCCTACGACGAAGCCGCCGCCGCCTACCGCCAGCGCGTGCTCGTCGCCCTCGCCGAGGTGCAGGACGCCCTGAGCGCCTCGCATCTCCTCGCCGACCAGGCCGCCGCGCAGGCGCGCGCCGTCGCCTCCGCCCGCCGCGGCGCGGAGCTCTCGCAGAAGCGCTACGATGCCGGCTTCGTCAGCTACTTCGAGGTGGTGGACGCCCAGCGCACCGCCCTCGAGGTCGAGCGCGCCGAAACCCGCCTCGCCGGCCAGGTCCGCCTCACCCGCGTCGCCCTCATCAAGGCCCTCGGCGGCGGCTGGTCCCAGCCCGCTTCCTGAATTTTGACCGCGGATCACGCAGATAGGCGCAGATAAAAGACACCTTGGTTCGGCATCTGCGCCCTCTGCGAAATCTGCGGTTAAATCTCCGACTCTCCGTTCAGCAACCCATCAAAACAAACCGCCATGAGCACTCCCATCACCCAAAAACTCGCGGGTAAAACCGCCCTCGTTACCGGCGCCTCCAAGGGCATCGGTGCGGAAATCGCCCTTCAGCTCGCCGCTGCCGGCGCGACCGTCGTCGTCAACTACGCCTCCAGCAAAGCCGGCGCCGACGAGGTCGTCTCCGCCATCATCGCCGCCGGGGGCAGAGCCCTCGCCCTCCAGGCCGACCTCTCGAAACCCGCCGAAGTCTCGCGCCTCTTCGCCGAAATCAAGGCTGCCCTCGGCAGGCTCGATATCCTCGTGAACAACGCCGGCGTCTACGCCTTCGTCCCGCTCGAAGCCGTCACCCCCGAGCTCTTCCACCGCCAGTTCGACCTAAACGTGCTCGGCCTCCTCCTCGCCACCCAGGCAGCGGTGAAGCTCTTCCCGGCCACCGGCGGCAGCGTGATCAACATCAGCTCCCTCGCCGGCAAGAACGCCCTGGCCAACTCCTCCGTCTACAGCGCCACCAAGGCGGCCGTGGATTCCATCACGCGCGTGCTTTCGGTGGAGCTCGGACCGCGCAAAATCCGCGTCAACGCCATCAATCCGGGCATGGTCGAGACCGAGGGCGTGCACGCCGCCGGCATCGCCGAAAGCGACTTCCGCAAAAAGGTCGAGGCCGACACTCCGCTTGGCCGCATCGGCCAGCCCGGTGACATCGCGCCCGCCGTCGTTTTCCTCGCGTCCGAGGATTCCGCCTGGCTCACCGGCGAGACCCTCGTCATCGCCGGCGGCCTTCGCTGAGTCCGGTCAATGTACGCCGATAACTGGCCGGGCGCCAACCCCGGGCAAACGGCCGGCCAGCGGTCGGGCCTGCAGCATCGGTAGCTCAGCCGGCCGCCATCCGCGCCAGCTCCGCCTCCAGCCGGTCGAAATTCTCCTCGTTCGCCGGCACGGCTATCCGGGCCACCCGATCGCGCTCGACGACCGACTCGAAGCCCATGCGGAAGGTCACCTTCGTCGCGACGTCTGCCTCCTCGAAGGTCGCGGTCACGAGAAAGCGCGGCGGCGATACGTGCTGGAACACCAGCCGCCGCGGTTCGACGATCTCGATGAACACGCTGTGGTTCTCGTAATTCCTGCCATCCGGCCCGTGCATGATAAAATCCCAATGCCCGCCCGGGCGCAGGTCGAAGCGCTGGAAGGTATTCGTGAAGCCCTTCGGTCCCCACCACTTCGCCAGGTGGTCCGGATTCGTCCAGGCTTTGAACACGAGCGGCGGCGGCGCGGCGATCACCCGCGTGCTGACGATTTCCCGGTCGGCGTAATCGTCGGCGGAGGAACTGGTGAGGGAGGTCATGGGCAGAGGCGGGCTGGATTGGTTTTGCGGCGGCGACTCGATATCCGCTTCCCGTTAACGAAGCTCCCAAGGCCCGGCAGACAACCGCGAAAACGGTTTCTTCCCAGGGCCCTCAGAACGGCACGTCGTCCACCGTCTCGCCCGGCGGCTCGGAAAGCGGCGCACCGTCGTCGTCGGGCTCGGGCGCTTCGGGTCCGGCGCCGACGGGCTCCAATTTCCAGACGTTGAGATTCACGAAATAACTCTCCTTCCACTCGCGTCCCCGCAGGTCGAAAGACGCTTTTACCTTCGCACCGGGCTTCAGCCCGGCGACAAGGGCCACCTTGTCCTTCACGCACTCGAACTTGATGTCCTGCGGGAAGCGCCCGGACTCGATGGTGAGCACGAATTCGCGCTTGTTGAAGCCGCTGCCGAAGGTCTGCTCCGGGAAGACTTTTTTGACGGTGCCGGTGATCTCGAACATGGGCGCAGCCTGGGGGCAAAAATCGCGCTTCGGCCAGCCTGATCGGCGTGATTGGCCCGTTCTAATCGCGCGCCACGTAGCGGGCAAAGACGATGCGGCCGCTGCCCGAAGGCATGACACTGATGATTTCGGCCGACGCCCGCGTGCCGATGGCGGACTTGGCGTCGTTCACCACCACCATCGAGCCGTCCGGCAGGTAACCGACCGCCTGGTTCTCCTCCTTGCCCGGCTTCACCAGGTCCACCTCGATCACTTCGCCCACCAGATAACCGGGCTGCAGGGCGCGGCTCAAGTCGCCGGGGTGGAGGCAGATCACGCCGTGAAAGTCGGCCATCTTGGCCAGGTTTTGGTCCGTGGTGAGGAGCTTGGCCTTCATCGAGGAGGCAAGAAACACCAGCTTGGCCTCCACTTCGCCGCGCTTCGCCTCGCTCTCGTGGATGCGCAGGTCGAGGTGTTTGATCCGGCGGAGCGCACCCAGCGCATCCAGACCTCGCCGGCCTCGGGCGCGACGCAACGGCTCGATCGAGTCGGCCACCGTCTGCAGTTCCCGCAGCACGAACTGGGGGATGACCAGCGCGCCAGGCACGAAGCCGCTCTCGCAGATGCGCGCGATCCGCCCGTCGATCAGCGCGCTCGTGTCCACCACGACCAGGGGTACGTCCACCTCGTGCGGCACGAAACGCACGTAGGGGATGACCAGGTTGAACTCATCCTTTCCGCGCAACGCGATCACCGTGCACAGGTAAGTGGCGGCCAGGAACAGGCCGAGCCGCACGAGAAAAATGACCTGCGGGTCGCCGTTTTCCAGCAGGGGCGAACTGCTCACCAGGTAGGAAATCAGCGTGCCCACTCCGAGTCCGAAAGTGATCGCCGAGAGCCCGCGCAGGGAAAAACCCTTGAGAAAAACATCGACCAGCACGAGCAGGAGACCCAGCGCCATCCCGAAGGCCGTGGCCATGGTCCGGTGCGAATCCCAGTCCTTTACCGTGAAACAAACCAGGTAACCGGCCGCCGCGCAGACGAAGATGAATACCAGCCGGATAGGCAGGAGGGTGCGATTCATGAGAAGGCGGAAAATCAGGTATGGAAAACCACGAACAGCAAGACCGGCAGCGCGATCATGACCGCCATCGCCCCGAAGAGAATCCAGCGCGCGCGATGGGCCTCGGCGGCCAGTTGCGGGCATTGTTTTTCCGGCGGGGTTGCATCCATGCGCGGGAACGCATTCATCGGCCGCATCCATGACAACCCAATACTGGATGGTGAAAACCGAACCCGAGGCCTATGCTTGGGAAACGTTTGTCCGCGACGGCCGCACCACCTGGGACGGCGTACGGAATTTCCAGGCTCGCAACCACCTCCGGGCCATGAAACGAGGCGACCGCGTGCTCTTCTACGCCAGCGTCACCACCAAGGCCGTGCTCGGCACCGCCACGGTCACCAAGGAACACTTCCCCGACCCCAAGGCCGAGGAAGGCGACTGGTCCGCCGTCGAACTCGAGGCCGGTGAAACCTTGCCCCGGCCGGTGGAACTCGCCGCGATCAAGGCCGAACCGCGGCTCGCCGACCTGCCCCTGCTACGGCAAAGCCGCCTTTCCGTCATGCCGCTGAGCAAGGCCCACTTCGATCTCATCGTGAAGCTGGGCCGAAACCCGAAAAAATAGCCTCCGCCGCGATGTTCTCCGCCACTCTGGCGATCTGAGGCCCCGCCTCGGCCGCTTGCCTCCCGCGCCAGCTTCGCGGATACCCCGATCCCTCCATGCCAAACGATCGCCTCGACGCTCTTCGCCGCCAGCGAACTTTGGTCGCGCAGCATCTCGCCTGGCTCGACGCCGAGATCGCCGCGGCCGACGGCGCGGCCGGTCCCGCCCGGGAAGACGAGCCGCAGCCGGTTGCTCCGGAAGCGGCCGCCCCGGTGATCGCCAGACGCCCCCCTGCCCTGCCGCCGCAGCCCCCCAAAAACGCCGGCCCCGCGACGCCTGCCTCCAGCGACGAGGAAAAACTCGCCGTGGCCAACGCCCGGGCCAACGCCATCCTCGAGGAATACGCCGTCACCGATCGCTTCGATCCCGCGGCCACGCGGCGGGGCTGCCTCCTGTTTGCGGTCGCCGTGTTTTTGTTCGGCGTCGCCGGCCTGCTCGCGATCTACTTTTTCCGTTATCGCTGACGGGAACCTAGGCGCTGTCTTCGAAATAGACCGGTGCTCCGTGGTCGGGAAACCAGGCTC
>CBINGR010000040.1:0-46522 GCA_966250295.1 uncultured Akkermansia sp.
TTGGTGGGTCGACTGGGATTCGAACCCAGAACCAACAACTTAAAAGGATGCTGCTCTACCGTTGAGCTATCGACCCCCAAAGCACGTTCCCAAGGCCCGGAGGACCGGGTGGGAGGGGCGTTACTACGGGAGGTTTAATTTTTCGGGCAAGACAAAGTTTAGCACAGTTGAAACGGCGGAGCTGACAGAAGACCGCAAAAGATGGAGCCGGCTGAATCGGCTGTGATTCGATCTAGCCGCCGAATTCGTGTTCCATCCGCTCCAAAACCCGGGTTCTCATGCTCGCAGGCGCCTCCGTTTTGGCCTGCCGGATGAGCGCAAGCATCCGTGATGCGCCGTCGGACGGGAGCGTCACGCGTGTGGTGTCGTAGTCCAGGGCCCTCATCTGGTCCGGGACGTACTTCAGGTAAACCCACTGCCGCGTGAACACGTCCATCATCTCCTTTAGCACCGGGATCCTTGGCCCCTCCGGCGCCGCCGCCATGGCCTGGTCCAGCGTGTTCAGGAGCGCGTCGTAGTCCTTCCGTTGAAAATAAACGTCGGCCAGTTCGTAGTAGAGATCCTGCAGCGCTTCGACTCCCGAGCGTTGTTCACGGAGGATATCGAGGTAGAGCTTTTCCGCTTCGTCCAGTTTCGTGGCGTAGCGCAGGCGCCTGGCCTCGGGCAGCATCAGCCTGACCCGGTATTTTGAACGCAAGCCGAGGGAATCGTCCGAATCGGATTCGATGATGGATTGAATCTTGTCACGGTGCAGCGTTCGCAGGGGCTCCGGAATCGTCTCCAACCAGGCATCGAGTTCGCGGGCCCGGTCCGGCCCGTCCAGCCTGGCAACCTTCGCCATCACGACGGCATAGGCGTCGCGCTTTGTTTCGATCTCACCGATCAACGCGCGAGGACCTCCCTCCTTGTAGCCGACGACGCCGTAGGGACGTCCCTCGGAAGTACAGAGATAAACCGACGGAAGCGCCTGCAGCTGAAATTCACGGGCCAAGGCGTAATGTCCTGCCTCCGACTCGCTCAGCTCCGCGTCGGCGCGCGGTGTCCGTGGCAGATCGACGTGAGTGAGAACGAAGTCCGCGGCCAGCGCATCCGTGAAATCCGGCTTCGCCAGAACCTCCGAATGGAGACGTCGGCTCCACTCTTCCCACTCGAGACCGGTGAAGAGGACCAGATTTTGGCTTCCCGACCGGCGGGCGCTTTCCAGCGCCCGCGTGAAGTCAGCATGCCAGTCGCCTGGAAGCGTGGCGGATGCGCCCAGGAATGAGGCGCATCCCAGAATCAGAACGAGACAACAGCCGGGTCGAAAAAAGCGTGCAGGCATCGCAAGGGTTTTACCGCCGGAAACCGGTGAATTTCGTTTCGCGCTTGGCGTTACATCCCGGACGGGAGCAGTTCCCTTAGCCCGGAAGGGAGTATCGCGGCGATCTCGGCATTGGAGGCATCGGGGCTTTCCTGAAGGTATTCGAGCAAGGTGGATTGGTCCGCTTGGCTGAGACCAAGCTGCTCGGCGATCTGGTTCGCCCGCATGCGGGCCTGCATGGCCCGCAACTCCTGATCGCGGTGTTTTTGATCCTCCACGTAGGCGGCCAGTTCGGATTGTTTGGGCGTCGGGAGCTGCCGGTTCACCGCCTCGAGGATATTGGCGTCTTCATACCATTTGTCAGGGACCGAAGGAGCGGCGGAAGCGTCGGCTGGGCTCAACATGCGCCGGAAACCATCGCAAAATGCGCTTTGCTCCGCCGAGAGCGGGTCGCCGCGCGACTGCATCGACTGAAGCGCGAGATAGTTCACATAACCCTCGCGGTTTTCCGCCAGCAGCCGTGACTCGCGTTCAATTCGCGCCCGCTCCGCCTCGATGCGTTCCTGGATCTGACCGGCAAGAGCCCCGGCGAGCACGGTGTCCACCTTTTGTGCGGCGACCGGATCCAGCCCCAGGCGCAAGGCGAGTTTCTTCGAGGGATTGCCCGCATTGAGCGACTGGTTGAAGTATCTGGCGTCATTGAGCGCCGCCTTGCCTTGCCTCATATGAAGGATCGTTTCCTCCGCCGTCCTTCGCGCGTCCCTCAGGTGATCGGCGGGGATGCCCAGGTCGTTCGTTTCCCCGCCCGAGTTCAACCCGGTTGCGGGTCGGGACGTCGCCCCGGTTTCGTTCATCGTCGCTGGATCGAAGCCGATCGGGTCGGCGCGCGGAGCGGGAAACGCGCGTTCGGTGTCTCCGTCAGGGCCCGGTGCGCGATGCGCCACCGCCCTCGTGTCCCGGACGGGCGGCTTGGCAAGCTGGCGCTCGACGAGCATGAGCAGGCCTGCTGCGGCGAGAGCGGAAATAAAGATGGTTTTGGCCTTCATCCAAACAGATGTCCCCCTCCCGGGACGCGAATGGACGCCGGGAAGGGGAGAGACGGATCGAAACCTGGCCTCAGGGGAGCTGGATGGACCACTGCTGGTTGCTGCCGCCCCAGTAGGACCACATGATCACGGGAGAGCCGTTGGCCGTGCCATTGGTATCGAGGCACTGGTTCAGGTTGATATGCGAATTGAGGCGGAAGCGACTGTTGCCGACGCTCTGGATCTGCCACTTCTGCGGATTGTTGTTCAGGTAGCTCCAGATGTAGGTAGCGGTGCCGTTTGCCGGATTCCAGGACGAGTCTATGCCACGGCCGCCGGACTGCAGCGTACGGATGGTGAAACGTCCGCTGCCCACGTCCACGATGTCCCACTTCTGGTTGGCGTTGGCGTAGTAGTCATAGACGATCAGGGGGGAGCCGTCGGCATTGCCATTCACGTCCAGCGCCCGGTTGCTGGCGAAGTTAATGATCTTTCGCTGGCCGATGGGCACCGCGTTGATCTGGCAGTTCACGCTCGTGTAGTGGTTCAGGCCGTCGCCGTTGAAGGTGCCTGCGCCGACCACCACGTTGTCGCTGTTCTGCAGGAGAATGGCGTGGCTGGTGCAGTTGCGGATGTAGGCGTTGTTGAGCCGGCAGTTTTTGATCGTGCTGACGGTGAAGAAACCGCGGCCGCATTCGTTGGCGATGAGCTGGTTCGCGGTGATGTTGTAGCAGTCGTTCGCGAAGCGCAGCCCGGCGTAGCCGCCGCCGTAGGAGCAGCGGTACGCATCCACGGTGCCGATGGTCCCGTTGTAGCCTTTGTTGATCAGCACCCCGCACTCGCCGTTGTTCCGCGCGACGATGTTGTTGATGGTGAAGCCATCGATGCCGTAGGTTTCGAGGCCGTGCGAACTGAGGTTCTCGAACCGGCAGTCCGAGACGTTGAGGTTGTAGACCCAGCGACCCGCCTCGTAGGGACGACTCGGATGGCTGTCCACCCGGATGCCGATCCCGCCCGAGGTGATATTGATCCGGGCGAAGGTCAGGTTGCTGGCCCGGCTTGTGTGGATTCCCCAGCCGCCGCCGCTGGTGAGGTTCATATCGTAGACCTGGATGTCGCCGGCACCCTCATGATGGAAACCGGTGCCGCCATGGGACCGGGTGAAATTCACGTTGTGACAATACAGCCGAAGGCCGGACTGCATCGAGATCGTCGAGGCGAGATTGCCGCCGACCAAAACGTGGACCTCACGGACGCCGGAAGCGCCCCAGATGCAGTTGCTGATCGCCGTGGCCAGGTCCGGGGTCGAACCGATCTCGGCGTTGTTGATCTTCCAGCGGTAGGTGCCGGAGGTGAGGTACACCTCGTTCGTATAGGCGTGGGCGGCATTTGTTCCGGCCAGGAGAAAGGCCAGCAGGCCGAGCAGAAGCGGCATGAGCTGGCCCTGGGTGGGCGCCCGGCAGGCGCGGGGCGGTGTGGATTCTAGGCGTGTTTGTTTCATGTTGGGGTACCCCCCGGCTTGTTCGATGCCGGGAGAAGCGGAAGCGCGTCCGGTGGCGGCGCGATCGGCGCGCCGGACGGAGCGGGGATAGCGCCTCGGCCGCGGGGCGAGGCGCGGGGGGATTGGGGTGAGCGTGAGACTATATCCCCGCGGCTCCCCGCACAATGGACCCGATCGGGTCCATTGCGCATATCCCCCGGGAGCGCCTCGCTTCGCGGAGTTCGCTCAGTGCCGCACGAACTTGGCGACGGCTTCCCGTCCGGACTGGACGTGGAGCTTCTTGTAGATTCCTCGCAGGCGGTTGTGGATCGTGTGAGGACTCAGGCCCAATTCGTCGGCGATCAATTTATAGGACAAGCCCTTGGCCAGCAGCGATAGGATCTCCGACTCCCGTTTGCTCAGTTTCTCCTCTTCGATCGAGGGCTGACGGATCTGGTGGAAATGGGAGACGACCCGCCGGGCGATCTCCATGGACATCGGCGAGCCGCCGTTGCGCACCTCGTTTATGGCACGGATCAGTTCGTCCGGCGCGGCACGTTTCAAAAGGTAGCCGGAGGCGCCCGCGCGCAATGCATCGAAGATCAGGTCCGTCTCGTCATAGGTCGTCAGCATGACGAATTCTGTCTTTGGGCAGGACCGCTTCAGGGCCCGCACGCACTCGATACCGGAGGGAGCGGGGATGTTGATGTCCATGAGGACGACGTCGGGCTGAAGCGCGGGAATCTCCGCCAGCGCATGCTTTCCGTTTTCGAAGGCGCCGATGCAGACGATGTCGTGGGCGTGGCGGAGCAGTTTGACGAAGGACTCACGCGTGGGGCGGTGATCCTCCACCAGGCACAGGCGAAGGGGAGGGGGAGCAGGCAAGTCTTGGGCGGGCATGGTGGAGGAGAAGGTGGATGGGCGGTCCGGCGCCGGTTCAGACCGTAGGCGGAAGCTCGAAGGTGACCCGGCATCCGCGAAGGCCGGGGCGGCTCTCGATCGTGCAGCGGCCGCCGATGGAGTTCATCCGCTCGCTCATGTTGATCAGGCCGTTCGAGAAGCTGTCCGTGCCGCCAGGCTCGAAACCACGCCCGTCGTCGTGGACGATGACCTGCAGCCGGTCCGCGGAGACCGCGACATGGATCCGGGTGTTCCCGGCGCCGGAGTGCCTGGCGATGTTGTTGAGCGCTTCTTTCACGGCCAGAAAGAGGTGATGCCTGGCTTCGGCCGACATGCGGCGGTCGGGGATCGTTTCGGGTGCCGTTATTTCAGGCCGGATGCCGGTATCGGAGAGAAAGGTGGCCGCGAACTTGCAGACGTACTCCACTGTCTTGGAAACGGTGTCGTTGCGCGGGTTCACCGCCCAGACGATTTCGTCCAAAGACTCCACGGTATGCCGCGCCGCCGTCTCGATGTCCCTGAGATGCCCGCCCACCGCGGACGGTGAACCCAGGGCCGCGAGGCGGGTGGCGGTGGCGATGTGCGTGAGGTTGGCGCCAACCTCGTCGTGCATGTCGCGGGCGATACGCGCGCGTTCGCGCTCGACCGCATGCTCCTGCTCCAGCCGGCGGATCCTTGCCCGCATGCGTTGCATTTCGATCCCGCGTATCGCCGCCGCCGCCAGGGCGATGCCGGAAAGCACGACACCCCAGCGAAACGCCGCGGTTTCCCACCAGGTGGCGCGGACGGTGAATTCGGCCGCGGCCGGAGTGGCGGTCCATGGGCCGTCACCCACTGCCGCGGCGACTTCCACGCGGTAGCGTCCCGGAGCGGGCTGCGCGATGGTGATCTCCCGCTGGTGGCCGACCTCGGTCCACCGGCTTCCCGTGGAGCCTCCGTTGAGGCGGTAGCGAAAACGCACCTGCTCCGGCGTGCTCAGCTCGGGCAGCGTGTAGCGTATGCGGATCACCTCCGGGTTGGGCGGGAATTCCCAGGGGGCGCGCGCCGGGGCGTAAAAGCCGGTGTCTCCGGAAACCGCCTCCTCGATGACCACCCGGCTCGCGGGCCGGCGTTCCGGCATCGCGTTGGGAGGAGCCTCCAGCAGGCCCAGGTTGGTGCCGAACAACAGGCGTCCATCGCCCGATCGAATGGCCCCGTTCTGGTATCCCATCGAGAACTCGGCGTTGGGCACGCCTTCGTTGGCGCCGATCGCGAGAAGCTCCAGTTTGCCCGAGCCGGCCTCCAAGGCCTCGTCGATCGCGCTTCGCGTTGTCCGCAAGAGCCCGGTGGCGGTGCCGATCCAAAAGACATCGGCCGAAGACGGCCGGCCCGGATGTCCCTTCCCGGCGACCTGGGGTTCGATGAGCAGACAACGCAGTTCCCGCAAAGCCCCCTTCGGCTCCTCGGGCACTTTCCGGACGAGACCATTTCGACAACGATAGAGGCCGCCCTGGAGGATGCCGATCCAGAGGTCGCCGTTTTCGTCCGGTTGGATGAACCGCACCGTTCGCTTTGGCTGGGGCCCGGGAATAGCCACGGCCTGGAACAACCCACCTTGTCTGGTGAACAACTCGCCGTGTTCCGTTCCCACCCACAGATCGCCCCGCTGGTCGAACGCCATCGCGCGCGCCATCCGCACCGAGTCGAACGAGTCTACCCGCCCGTCCGCGTAACGCAGGAGCGGGCCGAATTCGGTCCCCGCCCATACCGGGCCGTTTTGTTCCACGAGCAGGGCCATGATCGGTTCGTGAAGCGGACTTTGGCCTGGCTGGCCGTTCTCCCACCGCATGAGTCCTTGGTTCGTGCCCAACCATGGTCCCGAACCGGCCACGGCGCCGAGGGTGGTGGCTCGCACATCGCTGTCTGGCAGGGGCACGGCCCGGAAGGAATGGGTCTCGGGTCCGGTGGAGCGGACGATTCGCCCGTAGCGGCCGACCGCCCAGAAGCGCTTCTCGGCATCCTCCAGGATCGAGCGAACGACTTCGCCCGGCGCCCCGGGCTGGACCTGCCTTAGGAAAAAGCGACGTGGCGAGAGCCGGTTCAGTCCTCCGCCCCAGGTGCCGCACCAGAGGTTTCCTTCGTCGTCCTCATTCAGGCAGTAGATGTCGCTGAACGAGGTGGGCACCCGTTTGAAATTTCCGTCTTTGTAGCAGAAAAGACCGGAATCCAGGGTTCCGATCCAGAGGGTCCCCGACTTGTCTTCCAGAAGGGCGTTGATCTGGCTCACGTCCTTGAACCACGCCGGGCTCAGGGTCTCCAGCCGGTTTCCCTGGTTGTCGTATTTGAGGAGCTTGCCGCCCCGGCTGCTCCACATGCCGCCGGGCTGGGAAGACGCCAGGACCGGCCGCGGCGCACGGCCTGCCGAGGGATCGATCTCGCGGAAGCGGCGACCGTCGAAGACGGCGCATCCGCCGGTGGTCGCGACCCAGACGACACCGTTTTCGGCCGTGCAGACCCTCGTTTCCCTCCCGGCCGGCACCCCTTCCGCGGGGCCGAAGACGGAGATCGCGTCCTCCTGGATGCGTGTGACTTTCCCTTCTTCGTTGATGCCAAACCAGACGGATCCGTCCTTTCCTTCCGCCACGTCCGAAGGCAACGATCCCCGTCCGGTCAGAGGGGCGTTGGGAACAATCGTGGCGGCCTTGCCATCGCGGATTCGGCCGGCGCCACCCTGCTCCATGCCGAACCACACCGAGCCGTCTCCGGCCACGAGAGCGGGGCCGGGGCGCTCGGTCGGCATGTCGGCCACCGCCCCGTGGTTCACGTTCACCATGCGGGAGCCATCAAACCGGAGCAATCCGTCGAAGGTGGTGATCCACAGGTATCCGTTCCCGTCCAGATCGATGCTTCCGATATGGTTGTCGCGCAGTCCCTCCGCGAGGTCCCAAACGCGCAGGACATAGTCGTCGGAAAGGGGAACCTCGGCCGGAGGCGATCCGAAGGCCTCGGGCGCTGCCGAGAAAAGCAGCGACGCCACGAGCAGAGCCTGGATCAGGGGATGCATTGGAAGAGGGGCGCATCGTGCCGGAAGCGCTCAACGGCAGGAATCCCAAAGCCTGCCTGACCTTTCCCTCATGGCTCCGGGGCGCCGACGAAGCCTGGCGGCGGAGCGGCTTGGCTCAGGCCCTTTCGCGCGGCGCGGCGGGGGTGGGCAGGGTGAGTTGATAAAGGTCCACATCGAGCCAGCGTCCGAATTTGCGCCCGACCTGACGCAGGGTGCCGGCCTGGGTGAAGCCCAGGGATCGGTGCAAGGCGATGCTGGCTGCGTTGGAGGAGTCGATCACGCCGACCAGCACGTGGACCTCCCTGGCCCGGGCGGTTGCGATGAGTTCATGGAGCAGGGCGCGAGCGAGGCCGTGTCCGCGGTGGGACGGGTGGACGTAGACCGAGTGCTCCACGGTGTGATGGTAGGCGGGCAGGGTGCGGAAATCCCCGTAGGTCGCGAAGCCGGCCAGTCTGCCGTCTGGAGCGAAGGCGCCCAGGACGGGCAGATTCGCGCGTTCCTTGGTCTCGAACCAAGACGCCATGAACTGCGGCGTGCGCGGCTCGTATTCGTAGAGGGCGGTCGTGTGGAGAATGGCGTCGTTGAAGATCGCGAGGATTTCCGGCGCGTGCGCGCGGGTGCAGGGGGCGAGAAGCGGAGCCACGGCAGGGAGAGCGGAGGCGGCGGCGGGTCAGGCGAGCCGGGCCTGGAAAAAGGCGATCGTGCGTTCCCAGGAAAGCTTCGCGGCCGCCTCGTCGTAGCGCGGCGTGGTGTCGTTGTGGAAGCCGTGGTTCACGCCGGGATAGATATGGGCTTCGTAACTGACATTCGCGGCCTTGAGCGCGGCCTCGTAGGCCGGCCAGCCGGCGTTTACGCGGGTGTCCAGCTCCGCGTAGTGAAGCAGGAGCGCGCCCTTGATCTTCGCCGCCTCCTCGGCGGAGGGCTGCCCGCCGTAGTAGGGGACGGCGGCTTTGATGAGGTCGGGCAGGCGCCAGGCAAGGGTGTTGCTCACGAAGCCGCCGAAACAAAAACCCACCACGCCCAGCTTGCCGTTGGACTCCTCGTGGGCATGGAGGAAACGGGCGGCGGCGACGAAATCCTCGAGGACCTTTGCGCGGTCGAGTTTCTGCTGCATGGCGCGGCCCTGATCGTCGTTCCCCGGGTATCCTCCCGCCGGATAAAGGGCATCCGGCGCGAAGGCGGTGAAGCCGGCGAGAGAGGTGCGGCGGGCTACATCTTCGATGTAAGGGTTCAAGCCTCGGTTTTCGTGAATCACGAGCACGGCGGGGCGCCTGGCGGCAGGCCCGGCCGGGCGGGCGAGCAAACCGCGGCCTTCGCCATGGCCCGCGGGCGAAGGAAACCTGACGTATTCCGAGACGACACGGGTGTCGTCCTGCGGTACTTGCGCGGCGAAGACATATTGCGGGCTTAGCATTTCGAGCAGCCCGGCGGCGGTGAGGCCGCCGACGGCATAGCGGGCGGCCCGGTCGAGGAAGGTGCGGCGGTCGATCAGGCCGTGCGCATAGCGGTCGTAGAGATCGAGCAGTTCCTGGTCAAAATCGCGGGCCGAGGCGCGCGACGCGGGGGCGGGGGACGGTGGGGTGCTCATGGCGTGGGCGGGAGAAAAGACTAAGGGCGCAGGACGCATCCGGGGTCAAATGGCGGAGCGACCGGGATTTGACGTTTTCCGGGTGGCTCCGGTTTCCGGCTTCCAAGCGGCCGACTCGGAAAAACCCCGGAAGCCCCGCTCAATCCTGGGCAGACAGGCGGACGAAGCGGGCGGAGGAGCCGGTGCGGGCGGTCTCCACCTCGAGACGCACGTCGATGCGTTCCTTCAGCTCCGGGACGTGGGAAATGATGCCGACGAGACGGCCGTTTTCCCGGAGATCGATCAGCACCTTGAGCGCCTCGTCCAGGGCTTCGGGATCTAGCGTGCCGAAGCCCTCGTCGATGAAAAGCGCATCCATGCGCAGGCCGCCGGCATAACTTTGCACGACATCGGCGAGGCCGAGGGCAAGCGCGAGCGAGGCGAGGAAGGACTCGCCGCCGGAGAGGGTCTTAACATCCCGGGCGAGGCCGGTGTGCTCGTCGAACACGTCGAGGTCGAGACCGGCGGCGCGGCGGAGGTCCGCGCGTTCGCGGCGGCGCTCCAGACGATAACGGCCCCGGCTCATTCGGACGAGGCGGGCGGAGGCGGCGAGCAGCGTATCGTCGAGGAAGGCCGTGAGCACGAAACGCTGGAGGGTGAGGCCGAGCGGATTTTTGCCCGATACGGCGTCGGCGAGCTTTCCGGCGACGGAATATGCCTCCTGCAACTCGGCGAAGGCGGCGTCGAACTTCGCAAGGCGCTCGAGAGCGGCGGACAGGTTTCCGGCCTCGGCCTGCCGGCGGGCCTGTTCGGCCAGTGCGAGCTGGTGCGCTTCGTCGGCCTGGCGGGCAGCCTCGGTCAAACCGGGGAGATCGGGGCGGCCGGCGGGGTGG
This sequence comes from uncultured Akkermansia sp., assembly GCA_966250295.1. Classification (GTDB taxonomy): domain Bacteria; phylum Verrucomicrobiota; class Verrucomicrobiia; order Opitutales; family Opitutaceae; genus IMCC26134_A. The sequence continues at coordinate 10,209 of CBINGR010000040.1, forward strand.
CTCGCCAGAGCCTCGCTCGCACGGGCTAGGCGATCGCGGGCGGCGGTCAGGGCGCCGGAGAAGGTTTCCAGCTCGCGCTGCACGGCCTCGAGCGTGGCCGGATCGAGACAGGCGGCCTGCCAGGCCGCATCGTCGGCGAATTGCGCGGCATGAAGGGCCTCGAACCAAGCCTGCCCGCGGTCGGCCGCATCGGCGCGCGCGGCGAGCTGGGCTTTGGCGAGTTCGTCCTCGCGGGCTTGGGCGGCCTTCAGTGCGTCAGTCCGGGCGAGCAGGTCCTTTTCGGCTGAGGCAAGCGCGGTTTCGAGCGCAGCGGTCTCGGCCGCGAGAGCGTTCTGCCGGGCGGCCAGCGCGCCCGGCAGGCGGAGTTCTTCCGGAAGATCGGCGGCGAGGGCGTCGTGGGTGGCCTGCAAGCGACTGCAGGCGAAGGCGGCCTCGGCGCGGCGGCTCTCGGCTTCGCTGGCGTCGCGGAGGGCGGCGGCGTCCGCCTGGCGCACGGCTTCGAGGAAGCCCTCCGGAACCGATGCGATGAGAGCGGTGCATCGGACGATCTCGGCCGCGAGGAGGTCGAGGCGGGGCTTGAGCGCCGCTTCGTCGGCGGGGGGCGGCGCGAGGGTTTTTAGCTCGGCTTGGATGGCCTCGGTCCTGGTCTGGGCCTGGCGATAATCCTCGCGGGCGGTTTCGAGTTTCGAGGCGGCTTCCTCGGCGGCGGCGCGGGCGGCCTTGAGTCTGGCTTCCGAGGGAAGATCGGCGGCGGCGCCATGGGCGGGCGCGGGGTGATGGAGGGAGCCGCAGACGGGGCAGGGCTTTTCCGGAACGAGACCGCTGGCGAGGAGTGCAGCCTGACCGGTGTCCCAGCGGCTTTGTTCGGCGGCGAGGAGGCGGACAGCTTCTTCCTGGCGCTGGCGAAGTCTGGCACCCTCCGCCTTGCGGGAGGCGAGGGATTTCTCGGCCAGGGTGAGCTCGGCGAGGAGCCGGGCGCGGCGGGCCTGGAGCTGGAGGCTTTCGAGCAGGGTCCTGCGTTCGATTTCGAGCCCGGGGAGGCGGGCGCGGGCGGAATTCGCCTCGGTCCAGCGCGCCTCGGCGGCGGGGACTTTGGCGGCGGCTTCGGCGGCCGCGGCCTTGAGGCGGGTGGCGGCGAGCGCGGTTTCGTCGGCGAGGCGGACGGCGGCGGCGAACTCGCCGCGCGCCTTGTCGAGGGCGGCGAGTTTGGGGACGAGCGCGGAGAGGCGGTGCGCTTCGGCGGCGAGTTCCTGCCGGCGGGGCTCCGTCCGCCGCGCGTCGGCCTGCTGCTCCGTGGCGCGGGCGACGCCAGCCTGGAGCTCCGGGAGCGAGCGGCGGTGGACGGCGAGCAAGGTGTCGGCACGGTCGGCCTGGCGCTGGGCCTGAAGCCAAAGTTCGCGCGTGGCGTGCAAGCCGGCGGCGGCGCGGGCGCGGGCGAGACGTTCCCGCGAGGCAGCGACGGACACTACGCGCGAGAGGAGACCGTCGTGTTCCTTTTGCGCGGCCTCGGCTTCGCCGAAGGCTTTGTCGGCAAGGACGGCGGCTTCCAGGGCCCGGGCGGCGAGATCGCGGTCGGCATTGAGCCGGGCGAGGCGCGTTTCACCTGCGACCAGGACGGCAAGGACGATGACGTGACGCTCGCGGAGGGCGTCGGGGGTCTCCGCCCCGTGAGCCTGCAAGAGGGCGGCCTTTTCCTGCCGGCCGGCCTCCGCCCTGCGTTCGAGAGACTGGGCACGGAGTTTGAGGCGCTCGGCGAGGATGGAAAACCGTTGGGTGCCGAAGAGGGATTCGAGGATCTCCTCGCGTTTGCGGGAGTCGGCCTCGAGCACCTCGCGAAAGCGGCCCTGGGGGATGAGGATGACCTGGCGGAATTGTTCGCAGGAAAAGCCGAGCAGGCGGGACACCTCGGCGCCGACGGTCTGGGTTTTGGTGGCGAGGGGGATCCAGCCATCGTTACCCAGGCCGGGATCGACGCCGGCGACGGAAGCGCGCCAGAGCGTGGCCTCTGGGTTCCGCCGGGTGGTGCCGGAACCGCGTTTTTTGGCGACCTCCTGTTCGGGGCGGCGTTCGACGCGGAAGTGGTTCCCGCCGATGCGAAAATCGAGACGTACGCAGGTATCGAGGACGGCTTCGGCCCGCTGGCTTCGCATCTGGGCGCCGCTGCGGCCGGCGCCGGAGCTTTCGCCGTAGAGGGCGAAGGCGATGGCGTCTAGCAGGGTCGTCTTGCCAGCTCCGGTAGGGCCGTGGATGAGGAAAAAATCCGCACCGCCCAGTTCGGCGAAATCGAGCGACTGGCGGCCTGCGTACGGGCCGAAGGCCTCGAGGACGAGCCGGAGCGGCCTCACGTGGACTCCCCCGGTGTCATGACGACGGAGACGGCTCCATCGCCGGCCCGGGCAGACTCGGCCTCGACCTGCCGGAGCTCGGCGACCGCCTGATGAAAAAGCGCCAGTTCCGCGGATGAGGGAGCCGTGCCGAACACCTCGTGGAGGAAACCGGCGAAGAGCTCCGATTCGGTGGATTCGTGCCGTCGGGCGGCGGCTTGGCCGGGCAGGGCGGTGGCGGCGGAGCCGCGTTGGAGAAAGCGGCGTTCGAGTTGGAGCACGTTGGGATAGACCTCGCGGAGCCGGCCGAGGGCGTTGAGCAGAGCGCCCTCGTCGGTGAGCGTGATCCGGAGGTAGTCCTCGCGCGCGGAGTCGGAGAGGGCGGACGCAAGGAGGCTGGCGAGGGAACCTTCGAGGTTGCGCACCTCGCGGCGCGGGCGGAGAGGGACGAGGCGGGGCGGAACGATTTCACCGTGCGGATGAATTTCCCCGATGAGCACGGATTTCACGTCGTCCGCCTCGGAGAAAGAGTACTTGAGGGGCGAACCGGAGTAGCGGCAGCGGGACGAAACGAGTTGCGGCGCGTGGAGGTGCCCCAGTGCGACGTAGTCGAAATCCTCAAAAATCCCGGCCGGAACAGTGCCGGCGCCGCCGACCGAGAGGGGGCGTTCGGACTCGGTTTCGCGCATGCCTGCGACGAAGGCGTGCGCGACGAGCAGACGAGGACGGCCGGCGGTAAAACTCGGGCGCATGCGATCCAGGCAGACCCGCAGGGCGGAGGCGTGGTCGCGGACGGCGGGATCGCCGGACCAGGCACGCACCTCGGCCGGTTCGGCGAACGGGAGGGCGAAGATGTCCACGCCGCCGAACGTGAGCGGGCGGGTGGCGGTTTCGAAGTCGGCGACCAGGTGGACGCCGGTCCGGGCGAGGAGGGCCGAGCCGTAGCCGATACGGGTGGCGCTGTCATGATTGCCCGGGATGGCCACCACGGGAATGCCAAGCTCCAAGGCGAGGCGCCGCCAGATCCGGTCGAGCAGCGCGACGGCCTCGGGCGGAGGCACGGCGCGGTCATACAAATCCCCGGCGACGAGAACCGCGTCCACCTTTTCGGCGGCGGCGATGTCGACGATCTGGTCGAGCGCGCAGGCCTGTTCCCCGGTGAGATGAACCTGGTGGAAGATGCGTCCGAGGTGCCAGTCGGCGGTGTGGAGAAACTTCATGAATCCTGGGCAGGGCGCTAGCCGGCGCGAAAGCGGCCCGCGAGTCTTTTGGGTGAGGGAAGGAAAGCGGGCGGCGAGTGGAAACAAGCTCCGGTTTTTTCAGGCGCGGCGCCCACATGCCGATTGACATGGATTGCCAGGCAAAGGCTTTTTGGAGACCTTTCCCCAGATGAGTCATCTGCCAAAGCCGTCCGAAAAGGCGGGTGTGCCCGCACCCGAGGCCGGCATCCGCCCGTCGGGCAAGGAAGATGGAACATTTGCGGATAAAGCGCGTCGAAGTGCGGAAGAACATATGTCCGCCAAAGCTCACGAGGTCGCGCTGGATCGGGTATTGGTCGATCGTTTTCGCAGCGGCGACTCCGCCGCCTTCGAGGAAATGGTCACGCGCCACTGGGACCGCATCTACGGCATGGTTCACCAGTTGCTGCGCAATCAACAGGATGCCGAGGAGGTTACGCAAGATGCCTTTATCCGCGCCCATCGGGGGCTCGCGAATTTCCGCGGCGACTCCTCCTTTTCCACCTGGCTCTACCAGATCGCGACCAACCTGGCCCGGAACCGCTATTGGTATTGGTGGCGCCGTAAGCGAGATCGTACCGTTTCCTTCGACCAGCCGGTGGGTGACGACAACGAGACACCCCTTTCCGAGATCTTCGTGGGCGAGACCGAATCGCCGGAAGATGTCACCGTCACGCAAGAACTCGTTGACCGCATTGCCGTGGGCATGGAAAAACTCAGCGCGAAACACCGCGAGATCCTGATTTTGCGAAACGTGAAAAATCTATCCTACGAAGAGATCGCTGCCATTCTTGGCATTTCGGTGGGCACGGTGAAGAGCCGCATCGCCCGGGCCCGCGACAGTCTTCGGGAGATAATTGGAGGAGACGACCAGTGATGAACGACGCCAGATTCAAGGAACTGCTTAACCTGCACCTCGACCATCGGCTGAGCGCCGACGAGGCTCACGAACTCGAACAAGCTTTGAAGGCCGACCCGGCCCGTCGCCGGGAATTCCGGCACTATGCTGTCCTCGAGCGCGGGTGTGCAGAACTTTTCCGTCGCTCCGCCTCCGATGCGCCGGCCCCGGATTCCTTGATTCGTGCCCTGCGCGCCGCCGAAGCCCGCATGGCCGCCCGTGATGAACGCCGGCTCGTGGTCTGGGGCTGGGGCACCTGGGGCGCGACCGCCGGCATGGCCGCCCTCGTGGCCCTCGTTGTGGCCCGGGTAAGCCAGCCCGTCTACGTCGCCGTCGCGCCGCCTGATGCCGCGGCTCCCTCCGCTCCGGCTTCCACCCCACCGGCGGCCTTCGCGGTGGCCCCGGCCGCCGCTTCGTCCCCGGCTTACGTAGCGAAGCGTTCGGCCCTTCCCGCCCACCTGACGCTGGCGGCCTTGGGCATCGAGCCCGAGCAGGGCGAGCCCGTTTCGTCCCTTTCGCGCTGGCAGGCGGCTGAGGAGTCCCAGCTCGCCCGGCTCGAAAGTCCCGCGGCGGTGCAGGCGCACATGGCCGCTTGGATGAACGCATCGGCCGGCTCGGTTTCGGAATGGAACGGTTCAGCCGTCTCGACCGCGCAGTTCTCGGGCCGTCCGATCAACGCTTGGAGCGGCCAATCCGCCTTTCAGGTCCAGAACGCCGGCTACACTTTCGAACGCTGAGCGGGTTGGCTTTGTGCCGGTCTTGCTCCGCCAGGCGCAAACGACCCGGGCAGGCAAAAATAAATTGCGACGCAGGGCGGGCCACTTGGCCCGCCAAAACGCTGCGGAGGGCCCAGCGCTCGTCCCTGCCTGCGAAACGGATCAGCCGGCCAGGGCTCGCTTGATCAGTTTCTCGGCGCTGGCGCCGGCGCCGAGCGCGATCTGGGCGCGGCGCACGGCAGCGTCGGCGTCGGCCGGTTTATAACCGAGTGCGGTGAGCGCGAGGACCGCGTCGCGCAGCGGAACCTCGCCCCCGGCCGAGGCAGCCGCGGAGGCGGACGAAGAACCCTCGGTGCCGGCCACCACCGAGGCGGCGGAGGGACTGGCGCCCACCTTGGCCCGCAGCTCGATCACGAGCCGCTCGGCGGTCTTTTTGCCAATACCGGGACATTTGGAAAGGGACGCGACGTCCCCGGCGCGAATGGCCGCTTCCAGCAGAGGCAACGACATGCGGCTCATAATCGTGAGGGCGAGCTTTGGGCCGACGCCCGAGACGGTCTCGATCATCAGGCGGAAGAAGTCGCGTTCGGCCGGGCTGGCGAAACCGTAGAGCGTTTGCGCGTCCTCTCGGTAGATCACGAGAGTGTGCAACTTTACCGTGGCCCCGGGCGGAGGAAGTTTTTCCGCGGTGGTGACGGGGATGTTCACCTCGTAGCCGAAACCTCCGATTTCGACAATCGCGTGCAGCGGAGTGCACTCGGTGAGCAGACCCTGGATGGAAGTGATCATGGATGAAATGACCAATGACCAATGTCCAATGACCGATGGCAAGCCACCGAGCGTGCGGCGTCGTGGCGAGTTCGAGTCATTGGTCCTTGGTCATTCTCAGCCTGCGCTCAGCGCAGGCTGAGCACATCCTGCATGTCGTAAACGCCGGCGGGACGGGTGGCGACCCAGTGGGCGGCGCGGACGGCACCGCGGGCGAAGATGCCGCGGTCGGAGGCCTTGTGGGTGAGCTCCACGCGTTCGCCGAGGGCGGCGAACATCACGGTGTGGTCGCCGACGACATCGCCACCGCGCAGGGCATGGATGCCGACCTCGGTCGGGGTGCGTTCACCGGTGATGCCTTCGCGACCGTGGCGCAGGGCCTCGACGCCGAGCTTGCGCTCCTCGAGGATGATTTCGAGCAAACGCGCGGCGGTGCCGCTGGGGGCGTCCTTCTTGAAACGGTGGTGCATCTCGATCACCTCGGCGTCATAGTCGCTGCCGAGGACGGCGGCGGCGCGGCGGGTGAGGGCGAAGAGGAGGTTCACGCCGACGGAGTAGTTGCCCGACCAAACGCAGGGGATTTTCGCGGCCTCGCCCAGGAGATGTTTTTTCTCGTCGGCCGGATGGCCGGTGGTGCCCAGGACGAGCGCTTTTCGGTGCGCGACGCAGTGGCGGATGACCTCCGCGGAAGCCTTGTGGGAGCTGAAGTCGATGACGACGTCCGCCAGGGCGATGCCGGCGGCGAGATCGTCCCCGGCATCGAGCGCGGCGACGACGCTGGCGCCCGCTTCGCGGGTGGCGGTAAGGTTGGCCTGGCCCATGCGGCCCTTGGCTCCGACGATGGCGATGTTGAGCGGCATGGTAGGATTACTTCTTGGACTTTCTGCCCTCCAGGGTGGCGAGCGCGGCCAGGAGCGCGGCCTCGCTGGGCTTGGTGAGGGGGCTGAGCGGCGGGCGCACCTCGGCGGAGCCGATAAGGCCGGCGCGCTGCATGGCGAATTTTACCGGCACCGGGTTGGGCTCGAGGAAAAGCGCCTTGAAGACCGCGTAGAGGCGGCGGTGCGCGGCGGTTGCCTTGGCCAGTTCGCCGACGAGGGCGAGATCGACGAGTTGCCCGACCTGCTTCGGCAGCAGGTTCGAGGCGACGCTGATCACTCCCTCGGCACCGACAGAAATGAAGGGCAGCGTGAGGGAATCGTCGCCGCTGAGCACGGTGATGTCCTTGCCCAGGGCCTGCTTGAGCTGATCGACGCGATCGACGGAGCCGCCCGCCTCCTTGATGTAGCGGACATGCGGATACTTCGCGCGCAGGCGCTCGACCACGCCGACGCTGATCTCGATGCCGCAGCGGCCGGGGATGGAATAGAGGATGACGGGCTTGTCGGTGGCCTCGGCGACCGCGGAAAAGTAGCCGAAGACGCCCTCTTGGGAGGGCTTGTTGTAATAGGGGGCGACCACGAGCATGGCGTCGGCCCCGGCCTCGGTGGCGAGCGTCGTGAGCTCCACGGCTTCGGCGGTGGAGTTGGAGCCGGTGCCGGCGATCACGGGCACCCGGCCGCGCGCGGCGGCCACGGTGGCGCGAATCACCTCGAGGTGCTCGTCATGCGAAAGGGTGGGGGATTCGCCCGTGGTACCGACGGGGACGACGCCGTCTATGCCGCCTTTGATCTGGGTTTCCACGAGCTTGGCCAGGTCGTCGAAGGCGACGGCCTGCTTGCGGAAAGGCGTGACGAGGGCGGTGATGGTGCCGGTGAACGGGCGCTTTTTCATGACGGTTTGTAAAACGATACCTTGCGCGGGATGGCATGGTTAAATACGCCCTGCGCAACGTTATTCCCAGAGACGCGCCGCATGACTCCCCACACCGAATTGTTCAACGATTTGCTAAAGCTCGCGGTCGATTCCGGCGCGAGCGACATCGTCATCAAGGCCGGCAAGCCCGGCTACGTCCGCCTCTCGGGCCGGCTCAAGCCGGTGGACATGGACCCGATCAGCCACGACGAGGCCGAAGCCTTCGTGGCCGAGCATGTGCCGAAGGTCTTCGCCCAAAACTGGATCGATTACGGCCAGGTGGACTTCGCGTATGCCGCGCCGGACGTCGGTCGCTTCCGCGCCAACGCCTTTCACCAACGCGGCATGGTCAGCATGGTCTTCCGTCACATCAAGTCCGTCGTCCCGACCTTCGAGCAACTCGGCCTGATCCCGGATTCCATCCTTCCGCTGGCCAAATCGAAGGACGGCATCCTTCTCATCTGCGGTGCCACCGGCTCGGGCAAGAGCTCCACCATGGCGGCCATGCTGAACTGGATTAACCAGAACATGGACCGGCACATCGTCACCTTGGAGGACCCGATCGAGTTCACCTTTCAGGACGACAAGTCCGTCTTCCAGCAGCGCGAGATCGGCCTCGACGTGCCCTCCTTCGAACTGGCGATCAAGGCCGTCTTGCGGCAAAACCCCGACATCATCCTCATCGGAGAGATGCGCGATCGCGAGACCTTCGAGACCGCGATTTCCGCCGCCGAGACCGGCCACCTCGTGCTGTCGACCATGCACGCCGGCACCGTGGCCCAGGCGCTCACGCGCCTCTTCGAGTTTTTCCCTCCCGAACAACAGCAACTCGCCCGCCGCCAGATCGCCAGCTCCCTGCGGGGTTTCATCTGCCAGAAACTCGTCCCCGCCCTCGAAGGCGGCGGCCGCGTGCCGGCCAACGAGATCCTCGCCGCCGACACCACGGTGCGAAACCTCATCCTGGAGGGCCAGAACGAGAAGATCCAGGGCCTCCTCGACACCGGAGCCGACACCGGCACCTACTCCTTCAACAAGGACCTCTACCGCCTCATCAAGGCCGGCAAGATCAGCAAGGCCGACGGCCTCCGCTTTTCGCCCAATCCCCAGGCCCTCGAAATGAACCTCAAGGGCATCTTCATGAAGAGCTGAGCTTTTGATCACGGAGGGCGCGGGGGCCGGGAGGATCGAGGAGGAAAGCCCGCGCTTTTTCCGCCTGGCTCAAGCGATTGGGCCCGCGATTTCGCAGATCGGCACAGATTAATCTGCGTTCAAATCATCCTCCCGTGCCCGCTGTGGTTAAAAATCCCACCTCTCGCTCCTGGCCCGAGAACCGGGCCGCTCGGTTTTCGTCCTTGGTTTTCGCGCACTGCGGCCCTAGCGCTTCGCGTTTTTCCTCTCTCACATGGCCACCGCTCTCCTCTTCGCCGGTCAAGGCGCCCAAAAAGTCGGCATGGGCAAATCGCTCTATGAAAACTCCGCCACCGCGCGCGCCCTTTACGACGAGGCCGACCGCGTGCTCGGCTGGAGTCTGACCAAGGTTTCCTTCGAAGGGCCCGAGGCCGAGCTTACCCAAACCAAGGTCTGCCAGCCGGCGCTTTTTGTCCATGGCTTGGCCCTGCACGCCATCCTCGCCGAACAGGGCAAACTCGCCGATGTGACGATGGCGTTGGGGCTCTCCCTCGGCGAGGTCACGGCCTACACCGCCGCGGGTGTCTTCGATTTCGCCACCGGACTGCGGGTCGTCGCCGAGCGCGGTCGCCTGATGCAGCTGGCCTGTGAACAATCGGTCGGCGGCATGGCCGCCATCCTCGGCGAGGAACGCTCCAAGGTCGCCGAGCTTTGTGCCGCCTTCGACATCGAAGCCGCCAACTTCAACGCCCCCGGCCAGATCATCGTCTCCGGCGAAAAGACGAAGGTCGACGCCGCCGTCGCCGCCGCGAAGGACAAGGGTATTAAGAAGATCATCCCGCTCAATGTTGCCGGCGCCTACCATTCGCGGCTTATGGAGCCGGCCCGCGCCGCCTTCGCCGCCTTCCTCGGCACCGTTCCCTTCGCCGCGCCGAGGTTCACCGTTTTCACCAACACTACCGGCCAGGCGATCTCCGAACCGGCGGCCTTGCGCGCCGCCCTCGTGAAACAGGTCGTGTCCTCCGTGCTGTGGGAAGATTGCATGCGCTCCGCCGTCTCCGCGGCCGGTGGTCCCGCCGGCGTGAACTTCCTCGAGCTCGGCCCGGGCGGCATCCTCGCCGGCCTCGCCAAGCGCACCGACAAGGCCTGGGCCGTGCGTAGCGTTTCCGAGTTCGCCGACCTCGCGGCGTGAGCTGTGCCGCGCGCACGGGTTTTCTGCCGCAGGCTAAATATCTTTCGTTCGAACTCGCTGGGCGCTCGCGGGCAAACCCGCGGGCGAGAACCTCGCCTTCGCCGCGCCATCCCTTCACGGCCGCGTCACCTCATCGAGCAACTGCGCCTGCCCCGCGCGAAACAGCCCCTTGCGAAGCGCCGCCTGGGTCTCCGCCGAGCTGTCGAATTCGAGCAGCTTGCCGACGAGTTCCCGAGCATGGTCCAGATCGCCGGCCCCGGCGAGGACCTCCACGTAGCCGGTCGTGTTTTTGACGACGTAGTCTCGTTGCTCCCGCTGAAGCCTGGCCGCGTCGGGCGCCTTGTCCAGGACCGCCTTGGGCAAAGGATCGCTAAGCGACTCGAACATCGAGTTCATCATGCGATAGGGCATGGCCTGTGCGGCATCCTGATATCGGCGCGTTTTCACCAGTTCGCCATAGGCTTGGTGACCCAGGGCGGTTCTTCGGCGGTCGTCGGGGGGAAGCTGTTCCCAGAGTTGCAGCGTGCGTCCGTTTTCACCCAGGACGCGATTAATGCTGGAGAAACTCATCGCGGCGTCGAAATCCGTGGCGCTGGCCAGCATCGTCCGCTCCGCCCGGTCGCGGTGCTCGCGGAGCGCCTCCAGCGCGGGCGGGTAGGTTTTGCCGAGCTTGGCAATCTCATCCAGCAGGTGGCTTTGCCGCACTCCGCTGAAGCCGGTGACCCGCGGCATGCCTTCGTCGTAACACCAGAGAAATTCCTTGAGCGCCTCCTCAGCCTGGCCGGCCTTCGCCAATGCTTGCGCCCGCTTGAAGCGGGTTTCCACCGAGGCATGGGTGACCGGTTCGGACGAGGGGGCAGGGGAGGGAAGGGCGGCCTGCGCCTGCGCCGCTTCGTCGAGCACGCCGAGAAGCGTGGCGCCATCCTCCTCCGCCGCCCGGGCGCGGGCGCGACTCGACGCAAGTTGTTGTTCCAGTTCGTCCACTTTTGTCCGGAGGGCAGTTTGTTCCTGCCTGGCGGCGGCGAGGCTGGCCTGGGCGCCGCGGTTTTCGAGAGCCTGGTGAATCGCGATTCCGGCCGCCAGCAGCGCCAGGGTGCCCGTGAGGGCGACGGTTTTGGTCGTGGTCATAAGGGTAAAAAGTCCTAGGCCCGCCGCACCGGTGCCTATCCCCGTGCCGATCCCCGCCGCGAGGGCGGTGGTGCTGATCTGGGCCGCCAGCCCGGCCGGGGCGGCCGCGCCGGCATGGCTGGCGAGGACGGTGGCCAGCGCGGCCGAGGTGGAGGTGACGCCACGCCGGGCCAGGATCTTGCGAATTTTTTCCAGCGCCCGCTCCACCCGCACCCGGGCGGCGTCCTCGGTAACCGAGAGTTTTGCCCCGATGGCGGCAAAGGGAAGACCTTCAAAAAAGCGCAGCAAGACCGCCTCCCGGTCGCGCTCGGCCAGGGCGTGCAGCGCGTCGTCGATCACTGGCCCCAGGCGTTCCCAGGCTGCTTCGGCTTCGGGCGCCGGGAGTGTTTCGTTCATGGCAAGAGCTTCTCGTTCGCGGACTTGCCTTCGTCGCTCGGCGCGGCGGAGGTTGGCGGCGGCGAAGCGTGTGCTCGTGTGCAACCACCCGGCCAGCAGGGGCCGGCGGGCGAGCTCCGCCGCTTTGCGGGCCAGGTCGATGAAGACCGCCTGCGCCACTTCCTCGGCCCGGCGCGCATCGCCGCTTACCTGCCGCAGCGCCGCGTGGTAAACCAGGCCAAGGTGACGCGAGACCAGCTCGGCGAAGGCCTCTTCGGAGCCGTCCTCCGCGTAGCGTCGGAGCAAGGAGCAGTCATCGTTCATGTTTCATCCCATAACAGCCACCGGGCACCGAAACCGAACGGTTTTCTTTTTTCCGCCCGCCCGATTTGGCGGCTTGAAAGGTCCTTCGGGCCTCCGCACCGTCACCCTTTGCGCGCGCCCTGCGCGCCGTCGCACCCGCTCGCATGGACTCCTCCCTCACTCGTAATTTTTGCATCATCGCCCACGTCGACCACGGCAAGACGACGCTCTCCGACCGCCTGCTCGAATACACCAACACCGTCGAGCAGCGCATCCTCACCGACCAGCACCTCGACGCGATGGATCTGGAGAAGGAACGCGGCATCACCATCAAGTCCCACCCGGTGACGATGACCTACCACGCGAAGGACGGGCACGCGTACAAGATCAACCTCATGGACACCCCGGGCCACGTGGACTTCGCCTACGAGGTCTCCCGCTCGCTCGCCGCCTGCGAGGGCGCCGTGCTCCTCATCGACGCCGCCCAGGGCGTCGAGGCCCAGACCGTCGCCAACGCCCACCTCGCCACCGCCCAGGGCCTCAAGATCATTCCGGTCATCAACAAGATCGACCTCCCTTCAGCCAACCTCGATCTCTGCACCAAGCAGCTTGAGGACATCCTCATGATTCCCGCCGAGGAAGCCATCCTCGCCTCGGGCAAGGCCGGCATCGGGATCCAGGACATCCTCGAGGCCGTCGTCGCGCGCGTCCCACCGCCGCGCTGGACCCATTACCCCGCCACCCGCGCCCTCGTTTTCGATTCCCTCTACGATAGCTACCGCGGCGTCATCACCTACGGCCGCGTGTTCTCTGGCTCGGTCAAGGCCGGCGACCAGATGCTGCTGATGAGCAACGGCCAGAAGTCCGAGATCAAGGAGGTCGGCGTCTTCACCCCGAAGATGACCAAGACCAACACCCTCGATGCCGGCGACGTCGGCTACATCGTTTCCAACATCAAGGACACCTCCGAGATCAAGATCGGCGATACCCTCACTCTCTCGCGCCAGCCCGCCGCCGAGATGCTGCCCGGTTACAAGGAGGTCCGTCCCATGGTCTTCTGCGGCCTCTATCCGCTGGAGAGCAACGACTACGAAAAGCTCAAGGCCGCCCTCGGCCGCCTCCGCCTCAACGACGCCGCCTTCCTCTACCAGTCCGAAAGCTCCGTCGCCCTCGGCTTCGGCTTCCGCTGCGGTTTTCTCGGCCTTCTCCACATGGAGATCATCCAGGAGCGCGTCCGCCGCGAGCACGACGTCGAGATCATCTCCACCTATCCTTCGGTGGTCTATCGCGTAAAGCCCCATGGCGGCGACGAGATCGAGGTGGACAACCCGGTCAACCTGCCCGACCCCGGCACCATCGACTACATCAGCGAGCCCACCATCAAGGCGGCTATCCACATTCCCAATGAATCGATGGGCGACATCCTGGCCCTCATCATGGAAAAGCGCGGGGTGTGCGACCATACCGACACGCTGGACTCCACGCGCGTCATGCTCAGCTGCATCCTCCCGCTCAACGAGATCCTGGTGGACTTCAACGACCGCCTGAAATCCATCACCCACGGCTACGGCTCGATGGACTACGAGCTGGGCGACTACGTGCAGAGCGACCTCGTGAAGATGGACATCATGATCAACGGCGACCCGGTGGATGCCTTCTCCAGCATCGTCCACCGCGAGAAAGCCGAGGGCAAGGGCCGCGTGCTTTGCGAGAAGCTGGCCGAGATCATCCCGCCCCAGATGTTCAAGGTCGCCATCCAGGCTGCCATCGGCGGCAAGATCATCGCCCGCGACAACGTAAAGGAAATGCGCAAGGACGTGACGGCCAAGTGCTACGGCGGCGACATCTCCCGCAAGCGCAAGCTCCTCGATAAACAGAAAGAGGGGAAAAAGAAGATGAAGATGATCGGCAAGGTGAACATCCCGCCCGATACCTTCATCCAGATTCTGAAGAACTAAAGCCTCGCGCCGCCGTCTCTTTTCGGCGGCGCTTTCGTTTTCCCGGCGCCTTTCGATTCCCAAGTCACCTTCTCTTCCCTCCATGCTCGGCTTTTTCGCTTCCCAGCATAGCAAGACCCGCCGCCTCGCGGCCGACTGGCTCGAACTCGCCGACAAGGTCTACCATTACCGCCGCGACGTGCTGCCCCCCGTCGACCTCACCGCCCTCACCGGCGCGACCGGGCAACTGCGCCAGCTCCTTCGCGACAAGGCCGACACCGCCAAGCTCAAGCTCGGCATCGATGCCCTCGAAGCCATCCTCCACCGCACCGGCGGTTCCCATTATCCGAAGTCCGGCTGGGTCGAAAACGTCGAGTTTTTCCTCGTCGCCACCATCGTCATCCTCGGCCTGCGCGCCTTTTACGTGCAGCCCTTCAAGATTCCGACGAACTCGATGTGGCCGTCCTACTTCGGCATGACGGGCGAGGTTTTCGTCAGCGAAGCGGAGGAGCCTTCCGCTGCCGCCCAGGTTTTCCGCTTTGCCACCGTGGGCGCCAAGATCCGCCGCGTCGATGCTCCCGATTCGGGAGAGGTGCTGCTGCCGATCGGCGGGGAGCGAGTCCTTTACAACGAGGTGCCGGGCCGGGCTTGGCTCGTGTTGCCGGCCAAGCTGCGCGAATACCACTTTTTCGTCGGCCAGAAGGCGGTGACCGTGCGCGTGCCGAGCGACTTCGACATGGATTGGGTGCTGCGCGACGCTTATTTCCCCGGTGATAAGCGCAGCCTCGCCGAAATCATCCAGGAGGCCAGGGAACGCCGGGAGCTTGTCACCGGCCAGCTCAACACCAATCGCGGCATGGCAACCGTGCAGTTTCTTCGCACCGGCCGGATGGTTCGCGCCGGCGAACGCATGCTTTCCTTCGATATCCTGACCGGCGACCAGCTCTTCGTGGACCGGGTCAGCTACCACTTCGTCCGGCCCAAGGTCGGCGAAGGCTTCGTCTTCCGCACCGACAACATCAAGAGCCAGTATATGCTGGATCCCAAAACCGGTCGCCAGGTCGAGAGCTACTATATCAAGCGTCTCGTCGGCGTGCCCGGGGACACGTTGAAGATCGAGAATTTTACCCTCTATCGCAACGGCAAGCCCATCACCGGTGCCCCCGCCTTCGATAAAAATGCCCGGCAGGCGGACGGTTACGTCGGCTACCGTTCGTTGGGGGCCTTGCAAAACGGCGCCGAGATGACGGTCGGCGCCGGCCAGTATCTCCCGCTCGGAGACAACTCCGCCAATAGTCTCGACGGCCGCTATTGGGGCACCGTGAACGCCAAGGATGTGATCGGCCGCCCGCTCTTCATCTACTATCCCTTCACCAAGCGCTGGGGGCCGGCCCCCTGATTTCGGGAGGGGCCCGCTGGGCCCGCCGAAACGTTTCACGGACAGCCCACGTTCCCGCCGGCTTCCGAAATCGGTTCAGACGATGCCCTCGCGCAGGTAGCGATGGCGATCGTCCAGCAGCTCCTGGGCAAACGCATAGTGCTCGGCGTCGGCATTGCGTGCCAAGCCGGTGAAGGCGGCATCGATGCGTTCGCGCACCTCGGCTTCGATCAGACGGACGAGCTGAGCCAGCTCCGCGCGGGGACAGGCATTTTCGCCGCGCTGCTCGAGCAGGGCGTCGGCGTGCAGGGCGGAGGCGGAAAGCGCGAACAACTCCGTGCCGATGTCCACCAGCCGGCCGAGGAGAAGCTGCCGTTTTTCCAAGCCCGGGCCATGCCGAACCATGGCATGGAACAGGGCGCGAGCCAGCCGGTTGCTCGTGCGCGCCACGTAGCGGAGGGATGGCCGGAACTCCGCCGCCACCTCCAGGGAGACGGCGTGGCCCGGCAACCAGCGAGCGGGATACCAGCCTGCATAAAAAGCCCCCGCGCGTAACGCCGCTCCGAGGCGGCGGCCGAGCGGCAGCCGTGAATCGAGCACCGCGCCGGCGACGCGCAGGTGCGGATCGAGCGCCTCGCGGGCGAGGAAAAGCCGCATGATTTCCGACGAGCCCTCGAAAATCAGATTGATGCGGCAATCGCGCAGCATGCGCTCGACCGGCACCGGTTCCTCGCCCCGGTCCTTCTGGGATTGCGCGGTCTCGTAGCCGCGGCCGCCGCGGATCTGCATGAGGTCGTCCACCGTACGCCAGGCCGCCTCGGAGCCCCAAAGTTTGCACATCGCGGCCTCGAGACGGATGTCCGCCGCACCACGGTCCACCAAACCGGCAGTCAACAGCACCATCGACTCGCAGGCAAAGGCCCGCGCGGCCATGCGCGCCAGCTTGTCTGCCACCGCCGCGTGCCGGCCGATCGGCGCGCCCCATTGCTCGCGCTCCAGCGACCATGCGCGCGCGTGCTCCAGACAGCGTTTCATCAACCCCGCGCAGGCGGCGGGTATGGTCAGGCGACCGGTGTTGAGCGTGGTGAGCGCCACCTTGAGCCCGCGCCCCTCCCCGCCGACCAGGGCCTCGCGCGGCACCCGCACGTCCTTGAAGCGGATGACGCCGTTGTAGAGCGCGCGCAGGCCCATGAAACGGCAGCGCGTCACAATTTCGACGCCGGGGGCGTTCATCTCGACGAGAAAGGCGCTGATCCGCCGGCGGGCGCGGCCGCCGGCCACTTCGTCGGGCGTGCGGGCCATCACGATGATAAGGCCGGCCCGGGTGCCGTTGGTGCACCAGAGCTTTTCTCCGTTGAGCACGAAATGGCTGCCGTCAGGCGAAGGCTCGGCCCGGGTGCTCATGCGAGCCGGGTCGGAGCCTACTCCGCGTTCGGTGAGAGCGAAGGCGGAAAGCTCGCCGCGAGCCACGCGCGGCAGGTAGCGCTCCTGCTGTTCCTTCGTGCCGAAAAGCTTCAGCGGCTGCGGCACGCCGATCGACTGGTGGGCGGAAAGCAGGGCGGTGAGGTTTGCGTCGACGCTGCCCAGCAACTGGGCTGCCCGGCAATAGTTGACCTGCGAAAGCCCCAGCCCGCCGTATTCGCGCGGGATCTTTATTCCGAAGGCACCCAGCTTCGCGAAGCGCGTGATCAACGCCTCCGGAATCTCGCCTTCGGCGTCGATGCGGTCGGGATCGACCTCGTGTTTGAGAATGGAGGCCAGTTCGGCCAGGAAGGGCCGCCCCGCGGCGGCATCATCCCGGGATTGCAGCGGGAAAGGAAAAACACGGTCCCATGCGGCGCGGCCCATGAACAGGTCGCCGGCAAAACCGGCGCCGCTTTCCGCGCCGCGGGCGGACTCGGTGAGTTCGAGGGCCTCACGCTGGCCGGCGTTCATCTTCGAGGTGTCGATGACACCGGTCGTGTCGGCCTGAGGAGCGGGCGGAGCGGGATTCATGGCGAGGAGGGCCGGAGGGGCGGATAAAAGGTTTCGCAGGCGCGGGCCATGGCCTGCAGCCGACCGCAAGGTGCCAGGTGCTCGCCATGCCGCTCCGCCAGCGCCTGGAGGCGTTTGACCAACGCGGCGGAGCCGAGGGCATCGGCATGGCGGAGCGGACCGCCGCGGAAAGGAGCCCAACCCGTGCCGAGAATCATGGCGAAATCGATGTCCTCGGGGGTGTCGGCGACTCGTTCGTCGAGGCAGCGCGCGGCTTCGTTGACCATCACGAGCACGACACGGTCGGAGGCGGTGGCGGCATTCGCCGAGGCACCGCGTTTGCCCAGGTGCAGTTGCCCCAGTTCCGGATTCGCGTGGCGTCCGAGATGACGGCCTTCATGGGCATAAAAGCCGCGGCCGGACTTTTTGCCGAACCAGCCGCGGGCCAGCATGCGGTCGAGCGTGTCGTCGGGGGCGGCAAGGTGGGGCAGCCGCTCGGCGAGGTCTCGCGCCACGTGGAGAGCGATGTCGAGCCCCACTTCGTCGGCGAGACGCAGCGGCCCCATGGGCAAACCGAACTCGAGCAGCAGGCGGTCAACCTCGCGTACGGCCAGCCCTTCGCGGAAGAGTCTCACCGCCTCGACGAGGCCGGGGATGAGGATGCGGTTGACGAGAAAGCCGGGGCGGTCGCGCGCGACGATGGGGAGTTTGTCTAGGGAAAGTACAAAACGCCGAGCGGCATCCACGACGGCGGGCGAGGTGCCCGGCCCGCGCACGATCTCGACCAGCGGCATGCGGGCCACCGGATTGAAAAAATGCAGGCCGACGACGCGTTCGGGATGCTCCAGCCCGGAGGCAATCGCGTCGATGGAGAGCGCCGAGGTGTTGGTCGCGAGGACCGTCTCGGCGGAGACCCTCGACTCGAGGCGGCGAAAGATGGCCTGCTTCACCTCGAGCTTTTCGACCGCGGCCTCGATCACCCAGCCGACATCATGAAGGGGCCCGTCGGCCGGCACGGGCGTGACACGGTCGAGGGTGGCGCGGGCTCCGACGGTGGAAAGCTTGTGGTGACGGCGGGCATCGTCGGTCGAGGCCTCGATGAGGCGCAGGCCACGCGCCACGGCCTCGGGAGAGACTTCCTGCAGACGCACGATCCGTTCGTGCGCGGCCAACCATTGGGCGATGCCGGCTCCCATCACGCCCGCGCCGATGACCGCCACGCCCTCCGGCGCATGCCCCGGGGTCGCGGCGGGCGCGGGGGGAACGGATTTTTTGACCCGTTCGCGGAGAAAAAACAGATTCATCAGGTTCCGCGCCTCGGGCGTGGCGACGAGGGTCAGCAGCGCGTTTTTCTCCAGCGCGAAACCTGCCTTCGTATCCATCCCGAGGGCGGCGGCGCAGACGGCGATGGCCTCGAGCGGAGCTGGATAATGACCGAAGGTGCGGCCGAGCACGTCGGCACGGGCGCGCCAGGCGACCAGGTGACGGACCAGGGGGCGGTTCGAAAAACGGCCGGGCAGGGGAGGGCGCTTGCCGCGCGCAAGAAAGCGAAGCGCGGCGGTACCGAGGTATTCGGAATGGGCCACGGCGTCCACCAGGCCGGCTCGCAGAGCCTGCGCCGCGGCGAGGCGGCGGCCGGTGAGAATAAGCGGCAAAGCGGCGGTGAGGCCGAGCAGGGCAGGGAGGCGGACGCAGCCGCCCCAGGCGGGCAGGATTCCGAGCTGAGTTTCCGGCAGACCGAACCGGGTCTCGTCCGCGTCGGACGCCACCCGCCAGTCGCAGGCCAGGGCGAGCTCGAGGCCGCCGCCAAGGCACATGCCGTGCACCGCGGCGATGGTGGGCACGGGCAGGCGGGCCAGGCGGTCGAACACCTGGTGCCCCCGGTCGACGATCTCGTCCAGCGCGGTCGGATCCGGACCTGCGGCGGCGAGCGTATGCAGGTCGGCGCCGGCTATAAAGATGGCGGGCTTGGCGCTCCGCAGCACGACCCCGCGCAGGCCCGTCGTCGCCTCGAGCACGGCGAGATGCGCATCGAGCTCGTCGAGGGTCGCGCGATCGAAGACGTTGGCCGACGAGCCCGGCCGGTCGAAGGTCAGCAGGGCGACTGCGTCGGAATCGATTTTGCAGAGGATGTTCATGGCAGGACCGGAACGATCAGGGGGCCGCCAGCCAGAGCGCGCCGCCCTGGCCGCCGCCGACGCAAAGCGAGACGAGCGCGCGATGGCCACGGCGCCGACGCAGCTCGCGTAATGCGGTGAGGACGAGGCGGGCGCCGCTTGCGCCGACCGGATGGCCGAGCGCGATCGCGCCGCCGTGGACGTTGAGAATATCGGGGGAAACCTGTCCCAGCGCCCGATCCCGCCCGAGTTTCGTGCGCCCGAAATCGTCGGAACCGAGGGCAGCGAGAACGGCCAGCACCTGGACGGCGAAGGCCTCGTTGATTTCGACCAGGTCGGCATCGTCGAGGCGCAGGTCGGTGCGGCGATTGACGCGATCGATCGCATAGACCGGGCCGAGCCCCATCCGGGCGGGCTCGCAGCCGGCATAGGCGTAGTCGACGACGCGGCCGAGAGGCGCGAGTCCGGAACGACGGAGCGCGCCAGCGCTCATGACCAGCAGCGCCACGGCGCCGTCGGTGAGCTGGGAGGCGTTGCCGGCGGTGACGGTGCCTCCCGCCTCGACGCGGTCGAAAACCGGGTTCAGCCGGGCCAGGGCGGCAAGGGACTGACCGGACCTTATTCCGTCATCCTCCGTGACGGCCGCGGGCGGCGTCATGCCGCGGGGAAACACCGGAGCGATCTCGTCGGCGAAAAATTCCCGCGCGGCGGCGGCCTGGTGATGCGAGCGCAGGGCAAAGAGGTCCTGCGCCTCCCGGCCGATGCGCCAATCGCGCGCGAGGCGTTCGGCGGTCTGGCCCATGTTGAGCCCGCAGATCGGATCGCTGAGGCCCAGCAGGAGACTGGCGCGCGGGACGAAATCGGCCGGCCGAAACCGGGCCGCCGCCGCGAGTTTCGCTCCGCGCGTGCGGGCCTTGGAAAGAGCGGTGAATTTGCGTGCGGCGGCCGGGCAAAAAAGCAGCGGATAGTGGCTCATGCTTTCGGTTCCGCCGACGAGGTAGATGTCGCCGCGGCCGGCGACGATGCGGTCGGCCGCCTGGGTGACGGCCTCGAAGCCCGAGGCGCAGTTCCGATGCACGGTGAAGGCCGGGACGGACTCGGGCACGCCGGCGCGCAAGGAAATGACGCGGGCGAGGTTGGCCGCGTCCGCCGGCTGGCCCACGCAGCCGAAGATCACCTCGTCGAGCGTGGCCGGATCGATCCCGGTGCGGGCGAGCAGGGCGGCCGAGACTGCGCGACCGAGCTCCACGGCATCGCACGCGGCTAGGGCGCCGCCCATCTTGGCGAAAGACGTCCGAAGGCCATCCACGATGTAAACCGCCTCGCTCATGGCCCTGCCTCCGCGGGCGCGGGCCGGCAGTCCTGCGCCGCCACCGGGGCGGATGCAGTCCGTGCGTCGGCGGCGGGCCGGTTGTCCACGATCTTCTGCTCCTTCAGGGCAACGCCCACCTTTTGCAGCGTCCGTAACTCTTCCGCGGAGCGAAAATCGATGCGGTTGGGCGCGATCTCGAAACGCGAGGGCAGGAGCTCGCGAAGGCCGCGCTCGAGCGCGGCCGCGTCCGCGCCGGGCTGGCGGGAGATGTGGAGCACGATTTCGTCCAATTCATGCGGATCGTCGTGGGCCTTGCGCAGCTCGATCTGCCAGGCGCCGATGCCGGGGAAATCGTCGAGCGCGTGTTCGAGCTCGTTGAAATCGAGCAAGGTGCCCTTGATCTTCTGAAAACGCAGGGCACGCACTTCGGAGACGCGGGAAATGCGACCGCAGAGGCGCGGCATGCGCCGGCCGCAGCAGGGACAGGTTTCCCAGGTGAGGCCGTGTTCGCTCCGGTCGCCGGTGCGGTAGCGCAGGACCACGGTTCCCCGCTGCTCGAGGGGCGTCCAGACGATCTCCCCGCCGGTGCCTTCCGGCACGGGCCGTCCGGTCGCGGGATCGACAATTTCGATGATGCCGAGGTCGGGATAAAGATGATAGCCCGGCGGCGTCTGGTCGGGCGTGACCGGGCATTCCGACCAGGCGAGCTTGGCCTCGGTGAAGCCGTAGGTGGCCATGATGCGCACTCCGGGAGAGCCGAGCTGCGCGCACAGGGCAGCCAGCTTCCGGCGCGCGCCGTCGGGGACCTTTTCGCCGCCGAGGACGAGCAAGCGCAGCCCGGGGAGCTTCTGGCCGGTGTCGGCCGCGATTTGCAGGAGATGATAGAGAAAGGTCGGCATCGCGGCCAACACCTGCGGATGAAGCCGGGCCAGCACGCGGAGATTGCCTTCGGTGCCCATGACTTTTCCACCGCCGGTGGACAGGGCGAAGATGTTCTGATCGAGCCCGGAGGAATGCATGTACCAGAACGCGAGATGTGGCGCGAAGGGGAAGAGGTTGATCATGCGTTCGTCGGGACGAACGTCCCCCAGTTGCACGATGCGCCCGCTGCCCAGGCTGAGTAGCGCGAGGTCGTGCTGGGTATAAAGAAAAGGCACTGGCTCCGTGGAGCGGCCGGTGGTGCTGGTCATGAAGACCGGACGCCATTCGCGCTCGAGCCTGTGGCGGGTGGCGGCGGGGCCGCACAGCAGGGCGCGGAGCAAGGTCGCCGGCCGGCGGGCAAGCGCGGCGGGTTCCGGCGCGAGCGCAAAGTCGAGCGAGCGGCGCGGCTCGGCGGGCGTGGGCAGGAGGTCCTCCTTGCTCGTGAAAGGCAGCTTCGCGAGATCCCCGACAGAGCGAAAATCGTCCGCGCCGAGACCGTGTTCGCGGAAGAGTTCCCGATAATGTGCGGAGAACGGCAAGACGCAGTCGCGCAGGTAGCGGTGGAGCTTGCGGCCCTGGAGCGCCAGCGCCGCCCCTCGGTCGAGGCGATGCCAGGAGGAGTTGTGCCGCGGAATCGACATGGGGGAAATTCGAGGTTGCCGACGTCGGGGAAGCACTTGGCCGAAACGGCGCGAAGCCGGGTGGTTTACAGAGGTTAACGAGAGACTGAAACCGTGGCCGGAACCTAGCGCCGCCGAGGATTTTTCTCAAGTGAAAGTCGGGGAGATTTGGTGGGGAAGCATGGTGGGTTTAACGGCCGAGAAAGGCGGCGATCTGGTCCCGTCGCGCCTCGCCGTCGCGCTCGCCGATCTCGATCATGCGGTTCACGTAGCCCGGCTGGAAAAGCAGCGTGGCGAGCAAGTCGGCGCGGCGGGTTTCCCGCGTGCCGAGGCCGCGGGTGGCGAAGCGGAACGGGAGCGGGAGCTCGGCTTCGAACTCATTGGCGATCATGCCGAGATCGACCGAGGGCCGGATGAGCAGAAGATCGACCGGATGAAAGCCGATCGCGGCCAGCTCGGCGGGCGGCAGGTGGTCGATGAGCTGGTTGATGCGCTGCATGATGCACGCGTCGTGATCGAGCATATCGAGGAAAATGGAATCCAGCAGCACGCCGAGGATCGTGGCCGGCGGGGGATAGCCGCTCGTGGTCGGCCGGTCCGATTCGCGCTGGGTCGGCGCATAGCGGGTCGAGAGCGCGATGATGCGCTCGGCGCCGAGATGGAGCGCGGGCGAAAGCGGCGCGGTGAGTTGCACGCCGCCGTCGCCGTGCCACTCCCCTCCGATCTGCACCGCCGGAAAAAACAACGGCAGGGCGCAGGAAGCCATGACGTGCTCCACGGTGAGAATGGTCGGCGTGCTGCGTCGCCCGGGCCGGCGCCAGGCCTCCGCCCCCGTGCTCGTCTGCACCCAGCTGACGGACTGACCGGTGCCGTAGTCCGTCGTGGATACGCTCACCGCACGGAGGCGGCCCGAGCGGAGATTGGCCCCGACACCACGCAGTACGCCGTCCTCCGCACCGAGGCTGCGACGCAGGAATTTTCGCAGAGGAGCCGAGTCCACCAGGCCGCGTGCCGGCGTGCTCAGGCCGCCGCCGCCGGAAACCAGACGGAGTGCCCAGCGCAGCATGGCGGAGCCCAGCGCGAACGCGTCGGTCCGGAAAATCTGGTCGATGGTGACGCTGCGCCAGAGCTCAACGAGATGCTCCGCCGCGCGCGGCAGGGCTTCGGGGTGGTTCGCGAGATGGGCCACGTTGATCGCTCCGGCGGAGACGCCGGTGAGCACCGGAGCGTGCAGATCCGGAAAGGAACGTGCGACGCTGCGCAAAAAACCCGCCTGGTAAGCGGCACGCGCGCCGCCTCCACCGAAGACCAGGGCGAGATTCGAAGCGTTGGTCGTCATCGGAATCGGGGAGATTCCGACCGGCTTCACGGGCTGCGGACCATGCGGAAACGGGCGGGGTATTGGATCCGAAACGGGGGAAACGGTCGGACTGCCGACAGTCTGCTCGCTTCGGCCCGGTTTACGACTTTATTGCCCTAAGGAGTTTTTCCGATGGCAGGGGCTCACCGTACTCGCGCGTCACACCGCAAGCTCCGCCCTTGCATCCCCGGCCGGCGCGGCCATCTTGGTGGCATGGCTACCGCTGCTGTCACCCCGACCGAGCCTGCCGCCCCGGTCAATGTCACCTTGGCCCAGTTGGTGGCGGAAGGCTTGCGCATTCAGCACCGCTTTACCCCCGAACCCGTCTATGCCCGCACCGGACGCGGGTTCCTCCGGTCGTCGGGAATCAGCGAGATTGCCGAGGCCAAGGCCCGCGAACGCGTTACGCCTAAAGGCCGCCGCCAGCGATGAGCCTCGCTCAGCCCGCCAAGGGCTATGTCCGCAACTGGCTTGCCGGGGTGCCGTGGGAAAGCGTGGAGGCGCTCAACCAAGCCTTGTGCGCGGGCGGGAACGCGGCCTACGGACGCACCACCGATGGCTACGAAAAAACCAAAACGATCTGGGCGGAGGCCCGGGCCAAAGGAGAACTTCACTACGCGGACATCGTGGAGTTGTGCGAAAAAGCCCACCGTGCCGCGCCTTTTCTGAATTTCAACGGCAACACCTTTGTCGCCATCGTGCGGCAGTTCGCCCATGAACTGCCGCTTGGCGAGACGGGTAAAGCCGGCGTACGGCAAGCCGCGGGCCACATGGTAGCCGGGGTCTTGCCCCTCGATCAGTCGGAAGCCTTTCTGGCCCGTTTGCGCAAACGTTGATCGCCTCGGGATGGCTGCCGCGGTCGCGAAAAGCGCCTGCAGCCGATAGCGCGTCGAGACTGCGGGCCAAGGGCGGCTCCGGATACCATTTTGGCTAGTTTTTGGCCGAGAATGACTCGCCGGCTGAAGAAACTCCGCCGTAATCGCTGTCATTCCGTGACTTCCTCCCACACGACGACTCGCTTCGGACGACTCAACCATTTCACCAGTCGCGACAGTTCCTTTGGTTTTTCGCACAATATCTATTATGTCTAATTTGGATTCAGTTCCCAGTCCTGGAGGCCAACTCCTTGGCGGTCCCTTGTTTTCCTGGCTTAAGCAGCGTCATGCCGGGGTCTTGCTCCACCCCACCTGCATTCCCGGCGATCAAGGCATCGGGGTGCTGGATTCCCACGTGGACCGTTTCCTCGAGTTTCTTCAGGCGGCGGGCGTTTCTCACTGGCAGGTCTGTCCGCTGGGACCGACTGGTTACGGCGATTCGCCCTACCAATGTTTTTCCGCGTTCGCGGGAAATCCCTACCTCATCGATCTCGCGGCCCTGGTTCCGGCCGGTCTTCTGCACGATGCCGATCTCGTGCCACTGCGGTTGCTGCCGCGGGATCGTGTCGACTATGGATGGCTCTACGTCGCCAAGTGGCCGGTCCTTTTCCGCGCTTATGCCGCCGCCAAGGCGCGGAATTTCACCGATCTGCCCTATGGCGATTTCGCCGCGTTCCGGCAGATCCATGCCTCCTGGCTCGAGGCCTACGGGCTTTTCCTCGCGCTCAAGGACCACCACGACGGCAAACCCTGGTGGCTCTGGCCGGACGCACATCGTTTCCACTCCGCCGCACGCAAGGCCGCCCTGCCCGCCACGGTGCTCGCCCGCGCCGAGGCACACGCTTTTTTCCAGTATCTCTTCTACGGACAATGGGCGCGTGTGCGGGCCAAAGCCGCCTCGCTCGGCATCCAGTTGATCGGCGATGCCCCCATCTTCGTAGCCCGCGACTCGGCCGACATCTGGACCCGGCCGGAACTGTTCCAGATCGACCAGGCCACCGGGTTGCCGCTCGTGGTCGCCGGAGTGCCGCCCGACTATTTTTCGGCCGAAGGCCAGCTCTGGGGAAATCCGCTCTACCGTTGGGAGGTGCACGCGCTGGAAGACTATGCCTGGTGGATTGCCCGGCTGCGCGCCAACTTCGCCCTCTGCGACATCGTGCGCATCGATCACTTTCGCGCCTTCGACACTTACTGGTCGATCCCCGCAGTCGCGCCGACGGCCAAAACCGGCGAATGGAAAAAAGGGCCTGGCCTCGCCTTCTTCCAGGCGGTGAAGGCCGCCCTGCCCGGCGCGCGCCTGATCGCCGAGGACTTGGGCGATCTTTTCGAGAGCGTCCGCGAACTGCGCGACGCCTGCGGTTTGCCCGGCATGACCATCCTGCAGTTCGCCTTCGGCAGCGACGCCGCCAACCTCTACTTGCCGCACAATCTCGTGGCCAACGCAGTGGTCTACCCGGGAACCCACGACAACGACACCACGCTGGGCTGGTATGCCGCCGCCTCAGCGAAGGAAAAAGACCATGTCCGCCGCTACCTGCGCGTGGACGGCCGCGAACTCGGCTGGGATTTTATCCGCACCGCCTACGCCGCCGTCAGCCGCCTCGCCATCCTGCCGATGCAGGATCTGCTCAGCCTCGGCGGCGAGGCCCGTCTCAACACCCCTGGCCTGGCCGCAGGCAACTGGCAGTGGCGCTACTCGGCGCCGCAGCTCGACGCCCTGCACCGCCAGACGGCTCCGTATCTGCGGGAGCTCGGCGAGCTTTACGGACGGGCTTGAGCGGCTGCTCGCGGCCGGCATGGTCCGAGCCCGTGAAAATCACCTACTTCCTCGAAGTCTCCTCCTCGTGGTGTTTCTGGGCCGAACCGACTTGGGCCGAACTGAAGCGGCGCTATGCCGACCAGGTCGGCTTCGGCTGGAAAATCGCGCAGATGCAGGCAGCGGATTACCCGCGCTCGCGGGAGCAGTGCGACTGGTTCTATCGTCGCAGCGGCATGGTGATGCGTTCGCCCTTCATGCTGAATTCCGCCTGGCTGGAACCCGAGCTCATCAAGGAGGGGCAGATCCTGGCGCCGAACCTGGTGGCCGAGGCGGCGCGCGACTTCGGTTTCGAGGGCGATGAGATTCGCCTGGCTCTCGCCGAGGCCGGCATGCGCCAAGGCGAAAAAATCCTGCGTCTGGAAGTGGCCGCCGCTGTCGCGGCAAGGGCGGGCGGCATCGACGCCGACCGGCTCCGGGCCGCGGCCGGCTCCGCGGAGGTGCGGGCCCGCATCGAGGTTCATTCGGCCGAGTTTTGGGCTTTCCAGATCACTCAGCGGCCGGCCTTCGTCCTCGAGAACAGCATCGGGGACAGGGCCGTGTTTTCCGGACTCGTGCAGATCGAGCCGTTTGCCGCCACGATCGACGCCATGCTCGCCGACACCGCGGCCTACGCGGCGCACCGGGCGCATTTCGGTGCTCCGCCGCGGGCGTGATCCCGACCCGCGCGAGGTCAAAGGCGGAGAAATCCGGCGATGCGGGGCAGGACCTCGTCGCGGGCGTCATCGAGCACGTAATGGCCGGCGTCGGCCAGGTAGAGCGCGTCGGATTCGGGCAGGCGCGCCCGCCACTCGGCGTAAAAGGTGTCGTTGAAACAAAAATCGCGTCCCCCCCAGACGATCAGCACGGGATTTTTCCTGAAACGCACGATGCCGGCGGCCGCCGCCTTGAGCGCCGGCAGGGAGGGATGACGGGCGTCCATCGGGATGTCCTTTACGAAGGCGTCCACCGCCACCCGGTTCGCCCAGGAGCCATAGGGCAGCAGATAGCCGCGTTTCTCGGCCGCGGAAAGGCGCCGCCGGTGCATCGACATCCACACCGCGGGACCGGCGAAGCCGTTCAGGCCGCGGACCAGCGCAGTGCCGGGGAAGCGGGTCTTGCACAGCGCGATGCGCGCGGGAATGCGCTCCGAGGGAAAGGCCGCCGTATTCAGGATAACGATACGGCCGATCAGGTCGGGATGCCGCGCGGCGAAGCCGAAGCCGATGGCACCGCCCCAGTCGTGCACGACGAGATGCACGCGGGCGAGCCCCAGCCGGGCGACGAGCGCGGCGATATCGTCGACGCGCTGCGCCAGCGTATACGGGTAGTTCTCCGGTTTCTCGGAAAGCCCCATGCCGACGTGATCGGGCACGATGCAGCGCAGGCGCGGCGCGAGGGTTTTCACCAGATCGCGGTAATAAAACGACCAGGTCGGATTGCCGTGCAGCATGAGCACGGCCTCGGCCGGCCGGGCGCCGCCGGCGTCGGGGTCGCCGCCCTCGTCGAGATAGCTCAGGCGGGCGCCGCCCGGCGTGGTGAAGCTTTGCGGCGTGAACGGGTAAAGCGGCCGGAGCCAGTCGGGGATGAGCGTCATCTAAACGAAAATTGGACCACGGAGGACACCAGGGTACGGAAGGCTTCGGCAGATCCCGGTCACCATTCGAGGGCGAGCATCAGGGAGTTCAGGCCGCTGCCGATGCCGAGCAGGGCCACCTGGTCGCCCGCCTTCACCGAGCCAGTCTCGACGGCGGCGGCGAGCGTGGCGGGCAACGCGACGGAGCCGGTGTTGCCCAGGGTTTCGAAGGTGGAAAAATCTTTCGCGAGATCGAGCCCGAGCGCCTCGTAGAGCTTTCGCCGATGGGTGCTGCCGACCTGGTGGCAGACGGTCCGGTCGAAAGCCGCGCCGAATTCCGCGGTGAAGGCGGCCCAGGTCTCCCGCGCCAGCCCTATGCCGGCCAGGAGGAGGGCCTCGCTGTCGGTCTGCATGGCGAGGGAGTCGGCGCCGTGGGTGTCTCCCTGGCAGAGCTCGCTGTGCGCGGTGGCGGCGCGGGCCACGCCGCCACGCAGGCGGTGCGGGCACGCGCCGGCGGGCAGGAGCGACTCGTGGCACAGCATCGCGGCCACGGCGCCGGAGCCGATGGTGAGGTTGGCAAAAAAGGGTTTGATGCCGTTGCGGTCGAGCGGCGCGGTAAGGAGCGTCCGGAGCGTCTGCTCGACGAGCGGGCCGCCGTTCTCCCCGGCGCAGACGAGGGCGCAGCGGATCTGGCCGCTCTCGATCATGGAGGCCGCGACGGTGAGGGCGTTGAGCCAGCCGAGGCAGGCGTTGGAGAGGTCGAAAATCTGCGCGGTCGGCGGCAGGCCGATCTTGCGGTGCGCGAAACTTGCCGTGGCAGGTTCCAGCATGTCGCGGCAGACGGCGGCGTGGATAAACAGCTCGACCTGTTCGGCGCGCAGCCCGGAGCGCGCCAGCACGGCGCGGCCGGCGGCGGCGGAGGCGTCGGAGGGCCGCGTGCCGGCGGGCCAGACGCGACGCTCCCGGATGCCGGTCATGAGCTCGAGCCTGCCCTCGGGCAGCCGCAGCCGCTGGTAGAGCGGCGCCAGGCGCCGCTCGATCTCGCCCGAGCTCAGGACCTCGGACGGCAGAGCGGTGGCGAGCGATTCGATGCAGGTATGCGCAAACCTCATTCCTCCGCCCTCCACGATCCCAACCGGGTAGATTCGGAAACGAAGTGCAAACCGAACGTCTTCATCTGGGATTTGAAACGCTGGGATTTGGAATTTCCCGAGGCGCGGCCTCGGGCCGCATGGCCAGGCGGATAACTTCCTTGTCGAAGTAGTTCGAGCCCAGGCCGGCATCGACAACCAGCGTGGTGCCGTTCAGGCCGCTGCTGCGTTCGCTGAGAAGGAACAGCACCGGATCCGCCACCTCCTGCGTGGAGAGATTGCGTTTCCGAAAAGTGAGTTTCTCGGAATAAAGATAGCTCTCCAGGTAACCGGGGATGCCGGCCGAAGCGCTGGTCTTGAGCGGGCCGGCGCCGACGACGTTGAAACGCACTTCGCTGTCGGCACTGAAGCTCTTGGCGAGGAAACGCACGGAGGATTCCAGGGCGGCCTTGATCGGCCCCATGTAGCCGTAGTTGTCGGGCGTCACCAGCAGTGAAGAGATGCCGATGGTCACGACTGAAGCGTTTTTGACGAAGTGCGGTTTGAAGGCCTGGGCGAGTTCGACGAGCGAAAAGGCCGAGATCGCCGTGGCTTGGAGGAAGTCCTTGCGCTTCGTCTCGTGAAAGGGCCGGAAACCCTCCGAATAGTTGGCGAAGGCAATCGAGTGGACCAGCCCGTGCAGCGGCGCGAAACCTGCGGCGGAGACCTCGGCGGCGAGACGGAAGGCCGCCCCCTCCTCCTCCGCGTCGCAGAGGAAGATCGGTCTGCCGGCGAGAAGGGATTCCAGGGATTTTCTGCGGGCTTCGGAACGCACCGCGTAGAGCACGCGTGCTCCCTGTTCCTCGAGCGTTCTGGCGACGTGCCACGCGACGCTTTTGCGATTGGCCACCCCCTGCACGAGGAAGGTTTTGCCGGTGAGCTGGAGAAAATCGGGCATCGGGAAATCAGGAGGGAGATGGCCCACGGAGCGCTCGGAAGGAATACCTGGGCTCACGGGACGCGATTCCGTGGTCGAATCACTGCTGCGGTTGCACGGCGGCGGTGGTCTGCTGGCCCTCGGGGATGCGCCAGGCGACGGTGAAATCCACGTTCAGGACGCGCGTGCCATCGGCCTTCTTGACCGCGCCGCTCATCATGGTGAAGCCCGCGACGACTTCCTTCTTCTTCACCTCGATCACGACGGTATCGCCCGGGTAGATCGGAGTGCGAAAGCGCACATCGCTGATCTTCGAGAGCAAGGGCACGCCCGAGCCTGGTGCGGCTCCGGCCGCCTGCGCCTGGCGAGCCATGAAGAGCGCACCGGTTTGAAACACCGCCTCGCAGAGCAGCACGCCCGGCGTGATGGGCGCGTTGGGATAGTGCCCCTTGTAAAAGTCCTCCTCGGCGCGCCAGAGGCGTTTCGCAGTCAGGCTGTCGGCCGTTTCGGAAACGATCTCGTCCACGAACAGAAACGGCGGACGGTGAGGGATCAGGGCTTTGACATCGTCGAGGGCGGACATGGATGGGAAAGGAAGAAAAACACCGCCCCCTCCCCTGCCCTGCAAGGGCGGAAATAATCTCTGACTCGAACAGCTCTATGTCCGGCCCCTACGTTTCACAGCCGCGCCGCGCGCAGGCGCAGGAACTGAAGCGGCGTCGTCGCCAGAGTGGCGTTGGCGCGGACCACCACGCGTTCCCCACCCGCGACCGGACTGCGCGAGATCTCGGTGACCACGCCCGCTCCGCTCTGCCAGCCGGCGCGCAGATCGCTGGTCCATTCCACCACATAGGCCAAGTCTTCGCGGCCGGCCGGCTCGGTATAGGCGAGCGTGAGCCAGGTATCGGTCGCATCGGAGCCCAGGGCCGGAGTCGGAGCTCCAGCAGGCACTCCGGCTGCGAGCGGATCCGCGTCCAAAGCATACTCGAGGAGATTGGGGAAACCGTCGCCATCGGGATCGACTGAGTCACCCGACACGCCGGAGTCGGTGAGTTGGCCGGAGTCGAAATGGGCAAAGCGCCAGGCATCGTAAGGCTTGTCCTGGATGGTCACGGTGGCGGAGGCCGGGCTGCCGGCGGCGAGCGAATAGTCGCCGGCCACCCCCAGAACCACGCTGCGATCGCCCTGCGCCAGCGCGTCGCCGATCGGTGTGACCGTCACGGTGGCCGAGTCCGAGCCGGCCGGGATGAGTACGCTTGCCGGCAGCGCCATGTAGTGCGTTCCGGCCTGTGCGGTTCCGCCTGCGCTCAGCGGCACGAGCAGGGGCGTGGCCGTGGAGCCGCTGCGCGTGAGCGTGAAAACCCCGGCGGTCCCGTCCTGTTCGCGGGCGATCGGCGTGGTCGCGACGACCGTGACGGATGGCGTAGAGCGCCAGGCCAGGGCATAGGCGGTGGTGGCTGCACCGACGGGGGAATTGACGACCAGGGCATAACGGCCAGGCGCGAGCGCGGACGCGTAGATGTGCTCGAGATTGTCCACCGCACTCAGGCTTTGATCCAGCACAGCTCCCAGCGTGAAGCCACTGGCGGCGTGGAGCTTGAGGTCGAGATTGACAAGGGCCTGGGGGGCGGGCGACCAGAGCGGGCCGATGCCTCCGTCGTTGATCAACCGATGCCAGGTGAGCGCGACGGAAAAAGGGGCGGAGGCGGCTCCGGCGGGAATCTCGAAAAAATAGGTGTGCTGCGAGCCGCCGCCGAGGCTCGCGGAGGCCCAACCGGTTC
Organism: uncultured Akkermansia sp.; assembly: GCA_966250295.1. GTDB lineage: Bacteria > Verrucomicrobiota > Verrucomicrobiia > Opitutales > Opitutaceae > IMCC26134_A. The sequence continues at coordinate 41,723 of CBINGR010000040.1, forward strand.
CGGGGCCCAAGGCGGAGGCAGAGGCGGTCACGCGGCCCGCTTCGAGCGTACGGTACGAAAGCAAGGCATTCAACTCGCCCGCGCCGTAGCGGAGATCGAGCGGGCGGGCCGTGGTGCGGGCCCAGGCGGGAAATTCCTCCTTGGTTGCCCCGGCGAGCAGCAGGGCTTTCACGACCCGGGGGATATTGGCGCCGGTGAGCGAGTGCGGGCTTTGCAGACCGCGCGCCACAAGGACGCCGGCGAAGGACGCGACCTTCGGGGTGGCATAGCTGGTGAGCGCTCCCGGCGCCACGATGTCCGGCTTGATCCGGCCGGAGCCGTCGTAGGTCGTGAACCCCGCGCTGTGGCCGCCGGTGGTGAGGCCCACCGAAAGATGGTTGTAGGCCTGGCAAAGCAGCGCCGGCAGCGTGGTGCTGGTGCCATTGTTCACGCCCGCCACCGCGACGAAACCATCGCGGTTGATGGCGAAGTCCAGGCGCTGATCGATCTCGGCGATCTCCGCATCGGTAAGGCCGGACGTCGCGATCCAGCTGTGGTTCTGCACCCGGTTACTTTCCACGAGAGGCGCGGAGCTGCTTTTGAAGCGCAGGAAATCGGATTCGATCCAGTAGCTGGCGTTATAGACGGCTATCACGGGCGTGGCCGGCAGGACGCTGGTCGCGTTTCCGTAGAAAAACTGACCGACCGTGGTGGCGTGGCTGCTGAGGCCTGAACCTGGACTTTGATTGACGACGCTTTTGCCCGAGAATTCGGGATTCGAAGCGTCCGGCAGGTAGTTGTTCCCCTCCGAATCCCCCGCCTCGGCCTGGGTCACCGTTCCGACCGTGGTCGGTACGCCGGAAAACGTGGAGACAAGCCGGGGATAAGCGACGTCGTCCTTCCAATCGGCCCGCAATGCCGGGACGGCGACCAGCGCGGAGGAGATAAAGCAGGCGGCTCGGATGGCGAGACCAGGCATGTTTCGAAATAAAGAGAGCCAAAAGCGCAGCGCCAGGGTTTCCCGGTGAAAATCCGGTCGCTACGCGGCATCCGGCGATCTCCGGAATCATCGCTCCGGCTGCCTCCGGCCTGCTGCGGCGCAGCGAAATGGCCGGAGAGGGTACCGGCGAACGCGGAGCGAGCCGCCGGACACCGGTCGCTGACGCTCCCCACCAGGCGCTGTCTTCAAAATCTTAGAACCCGGCAGGCCGGGCGGCCCGCCCCTACCCGGCCGCCGCCATCGCGGCCGGGGCGAGACCGAGCCCGAGCACGCGATTGGCCTTCGGGCGGACGCGTGCGAGCAGCTCAGGATTTTTGGCCAGGGACCGGCCATGGCTCGGAATCATGGCGCATAGCTTCTGCTGCCAAGCCTCGCTGGGGAACTGCTCCGGAAAGCACTTTTCCAGCAAGCCAAGCATGATCGAGACGGCGGTGGACGCGCCCGGCGACGCCCCGAGGAGCGCGGCGATGCTGCCGTCGGCCGCAGCGACCACCTCCGTGCCGAACTGCAGGATGCCGCCCTTCTTTTCGTCGTATTTGATGATCTGCACCCGCTGCCCGGCGATCTCGAGACGCCAGTCGTCCGGGTTCGCCTCCGGATAGTACTCCTTCAAGGCGGCGAAACGCTGCGCCTTGGACTGAAGGACCTGGCCGATGAGATACTTGGTGAGATCCACGTTGTCGCGCGCCACGGCCAGCATGGGGCCGAGGTTGCTCGGGCTGATCGAGGTCGGGAGATCGAGGTAGGAGCCCTCCTTGAGGAACTTGGTCGAGAAACCCGCATAGGGGCCGAAAAGCAGCGACTTGGTGCCGCCGACGTAACGGGTATCCAGATGCGGCACCGACATCGGAGGCGCGCCGACCGAAGCCTTGCCGTAGACCTTGGCTTCATGGGCGGCGACGACCGCGGGGTTGTCGCAACGCAGCCATTGGCCGCTGACCGGGAAGCCACCGAAGCCCCTGCCCTCCGGGATGCCCGATTTCTGAAGCAGGTGAAGCGCGCCGCCGCCCGCGCCGAGGAAGACAAAGCGAGCCGAAACCTTGCGGGTGCCCTCGCGGCCCTCGACTTTCAATTTCCAGCGTCCGGCCGGGTTGCGGCGGAGGTTGGTGACGCGCTCGCCCAGCCGTACGCGTACGCCGGGCAGTTTGCTGAGCGATTCGAGCATACCCTCGGTGAGCGCACCGAAGTTCACGTCCGTTCCCTCGAGAGAACGGGTGGCGGCGACGGGCTCGCCCACCTGGCGGCCCTGCATGACGAGCGGCGCCCAGCCGGCGATGACCGCGGGGTCCTCGGTGTATTCCATGCCGGCGAAGAGCGGATGCGGCGCCAGCCCCTGAAAACGGGTCCGGAGGAACTTGACGTCCTCGCCCTTCACGAAGCTCAGGTGAGGCACCCCGCGGATGAAGGCGGCCGGCGCGGGCAGGCGGCGCTTCTCCACCAGGTAGGCCCAGAATTGCTTCGAAATCTCGAACATTTCGTTGATCTGGATCGCCTTCGAGACATCCACCGAGCCGTCGGGTTTTTCCGGCGTGTAGTTGAGCTCGCAAAGGGCGGCGTGGCCGGTGCCGGCGTTGTTCCAGGGATTGGTGCTTTCGCCCGCGACGATCTCGAGGGATTCGATAATTTCGATGCTGAGCTCGGGCTGGAGCTCTTTGAGCAGGGTGGCGAGCGTGACGCTCATCACCCCGGCGCCGACGAAGACGAGATCGACCTGGCGGGTGGGCTGACGGGTGGACATGTGCAGATTTTGACGGAGGGCCTGATGAGGCGGTTGGACGGCAAGAAATGCGGCAAAAGCACTTCCTTCGCCAGCCGCCCGGCCCCTCGTGCCCACGGAATTAGCCCCGCCCCTTCCCTGGCGGGCGCAGGCTAATAACCGTCAAATTGCGTAGCTGCAAAACCGCCACACCCAATCGTGCGGGGATTGGGACGCTCTCCCCGCGCCCTACCCGACCGCGAGCAATTCGACTTCGAAAATGAGGGTCGCGTTGGGCGGGATCACGCCTGGGTAGCCTCCCTGGCCGTAGCCGAGCTCGGGAGGGATGGTGAGCTTCACCTTGTCGCCCACCACCATGGTAGCCACGCCCTGATCCCAACCGCCGATCACCTGCTTCGCACCGAGCACGAATTGGAAGGGCTCGCGGCGGTCGACGGAGCTGTCGAACTTTTCGCCGCTGGTCAGCCAGCCGGTGTAGTGCACCGTCACGGTGCGGCCTTTTTTGGCGGGAGCGCCGCCGCCGGCGACGAGTTTTTCGATCTGAAGGGGCATGGGACAGGGAGGAGGAAGTAAGGGAGGTGAGGGAACCCAAACCGAGCTAACCGTGAAGGTCGCTAAAGGGCGCAAAGAAAGACCGAAAAGCAGACGTGCATGCATCTTTCCGCCTTTGCGGCCTTTGCGAGGGCTTCGCGGCTTTGCGTTTAGAAGGCCGGGGACTATTTGGCCGCCAGAGCGGCTTCGAGGGCGGCAACCAGTTCGGGGGCCTGCGGGGTGACCTTCGAGTCGTAGCGGGCGATCACCTGCCCCTCGCGGCCGACGAGGAACTTGGCGAAATTCCAACCGATCGGGCCGGGAAACCTCGCGCCCTCGCCGGAGAGAAAGGTGTAGAGCGGATGACGGCCCGGGCCGTTGACCTCGATCTTTTCGAAGAGCGGAAAGGTGACGTTGTAGTTCAGGGAGCAAAACGAGGCGATCTCCTCGCTTGTCCCCGGTTCCTGCCCGCCGAACTGATTGCAGGGGAAGCCGAGGATCACGAGGCCCTTGTCCTTATAAGTCGAATACAGGGACTCGAGCCCGGTGTATTGTTTGGTGAAGCCGCACTTGGAGGCGACATTCACGATCAGGAGCACCTTGTCCTTGTAGGTGTCGAGGACGACCTTTTCGCCCTCGATGTTGGTCACGGAGATATCGAACACGCCGGCAGCGTGGAGCGGGGCGAACTGCAGGGTAAAGACCGCCGTCAGCAGGAGCAGGAGTTTCATGGGGAAAACAGGGATCACGCGAAAAGACGCCTACGCCGCAAGCCAGGTGACAACCGTTAACTGCGAAAGCTTGGTGAACCGCGAAGAAAGCCGAAGAGTCGCGGGATGGCGGTTTGAACCTTTGCGCTTCTTCGCGAAGTTCGCGGTTCAAAATTCGGTGCGTCTCCGCGGTCAAACCGTCTGCTTCAGGCCGAAGAGGTATTTGTCTATCTTGTTGGCGGTGATGACGCCGTAATTGATCGTGCCCAACCAGCCGCTCATGATGATGCCCACGCTGCCGGCGTGAAAAAGGCCGGGCAGCTTGTCGGAAAGGTTCATCGAGACGGGCAGGCCCTCGAACTTGGTGCCGAAGCTCGTGCCGCCCATGTGTGTGGTGTAGCGCTCGATGGTGCGCGGCGTGGCGGCTTCCATCCAGTCGATCTTGGCCGCGACGCCGGGGATGTACTTCTCCAGCGAGGCGAGGCTTTCCTCGATCAGGCGTTTTTTGTGCTTTTCGTAGTCCTCCTCGGAGAGGTTCTTCCAATCGGGGTATTTGCCGTTGAGCGAAGCGACCACGGTGTAGCGGTCCGAGCCGGGGCGGGTGTCCGGGTAATAGACCGAGAAGGTGCGGCTGGTGGTGTGGAACGAGGTAAGCTCCTCCGGACTGTAGGCGGGGGCCTCGCTGGTAAAGACGAGGTCGCCGATGTGCGGGATGCTCTCGCCCTTGCGGATGCCGAAATACACCTGGCAAGAGCTGGTGTTGATGCGCACGGCCTCGGCCTGCTTCACGAACTCTGGCGGAAAATTCTCCGCGCCGGCCAGGCGGAAGATGGTGTTCTTGATGTTGGCGTTGGAGAGCACGG
>CBINGR010000041.1:0-45721 GCA_966250295.1 uncultured Akkermansia sp.
GCCTATGCCCGCTATCGCAGGTGATGTACAGCTACGAATGCCTTAACGGCATTGCCCCTTAACCCTGTCTAGGAGGTCCCGGAGTGGACGCTTACCCTCCACCCGCACGCTCGACAACTTGGGGCGCGTCACTTCGGTGGTCACGCCCTCCATCTCCTCCACCACCTACGAGTACAATGACGCCAACCAGCGGATAAAAGCCACCGCGCTCGATGGCTCCTATTGGACTTACGGTTATGACTCCTTGGGGCAGGTCACCTCCGCCGTCAAACGCCACGCCGACACTACGCCCAGACCCGGTCACAACTTCAGCTACGAGTTCGACGATATCGGCAACCGTACCGAGACGACTCTGAACAACTTGCGTTCGATTTACTCTCCCAACCTGACGAACCAATACCTGAGCCGCAGCACCCCGCCCGCGATCCCCGTGCTCGGCACCGCCGCCTCCGCCGCTACAGTGAAGGTAAACGGTGAAACAGCCGCGAATCGAGCCGGCGCCTGGTTTTACCACGAACTCGCGCTGGACGGCTCCGGTGCATCGCAATATCTCCAGTTCCCCGTGAGTGCGACGACCGAACAAGGCGGCCCGCCAGCCACGTCCGAACTCGTGCGGAGCGAAACTCGCGAGACGTTTGTCCCTGCCTCCCCGGAGAATTTCCTCCACGACGCCGATGGCAACCTCACCCAGGATGGCCGCTGGACCTATACCTGGGATGCCGAGAATAGATTAATCGGCATGGAAACCCGGCCCGAAATCGTCACCGCCGCGCCCGGCCTGCCTCGCCAGCGCCTCACCTTCACCTACGACGCCCAAGGCCACCGCATCGGCAAGAAGCTGGAAACCAACACGTCTGGCTGGACCGTCACCTATGAAAAGCGCTTCGTCTACGACGGCTGGAACCTCGTCGCCGAACTCGATTGGAATTCTTCAGCTTCCACTTTTAGCTTAAACTCCTCCTTCGCCTGGGGCCTCGATCTTTCTAGTTCGACGCACAATGCCGGCGGAATCGGCGGCCTGTTATGGGTAGCCACAGGATCAGCAAGCTATTCCTCGGCTTACGACGGCAACGGCAATATTATCGCGTGGGTGGATCTGAATACAGGCGCGAAGGTCGCCGAGAATGATTACGACGCCTTCGGCAATGTCATCAAGGTAGCGGGAACCAATCCGGTGCACTTCGGCTTCTCGACCAAGTATGAAGACTCAGAAACCGGCCTGCTGTATTACGGCTTCAGATATTATGCTCCGAGCACCGGCAGGTGGCTCAATAGAGATCCGATTGGGGAAAGGGGCGGGCTTAATGCCTACGGAATGGTGAATGGCGATGCCATAAACCAATGGGACTATTTAGGCCTGGAATCCTACTATATTCCTTGGCCTAACTTGACAATGCGCTTGCCGCCCTATCAAGACGACGCTGGCAATAATTACACTCCTCCTTCGGGCGCGACTCAGGCGGGGATGCTGAATTTCAACCTCGATTTAAATAGCGAGAGGGCGCTTTTCACTGTTAACATTGTGGCAAGAACCAATGAAAGCACCATTAAGATATGGAAGGATGCAGTCAGGGGACGATGGAGTAATCGATTTAAGATTTGCTGCACTTGTCTCTCGGCTCCCATTCCTATACAAGTCGAGTTGCGAGTTAATGAAGATTTCGGCGCTCAGCCGTTCGCGCATGTTGCGGTCATTAACTCCCGTGGCGGCGATGCTTTCAATTGGGGGATAGCTGGGGATGCAGGAGATATTGGGGATACTGCAGCACATGAAGTTGGGCATCATCTTGGCGCTCCAGATCGCTATCAACTGCCGAACACATCAAACATATCCGTTTCCTTCCCATATGTTAGTCCCGGAGGAAGCACCTTCTATCCCGCACCGGGAACAAAAGGCCAAGGGATAATGAATAACTCAAGTGAGCTGCCACATCAGATCGACTATCAGTCAATGTGGAAGGTGATAATGCATGAACTTCAAAAATCAGGAAAACTTTCTGATTCATATGCCTGCATTCTTACCCCCATGTCAAAACCCTGTCCAAAATGAGAATTATTCAATGCATCGTCGCGTTCATGGCCATTTTTTTCAATGGAACGAATCTGCGGGCGTTTATGCCCGCGCAAACTAATCAGATCAGCGAGGAAAACCTCAAGGCCGCTGGGTTCGTCTTCTTGGGTGAGGTTCAGTCACTGGAATTAATCAGCGCGACCTTAAGCGATCAGAAGGATGTGCCAAGGCGAGTCGTTAGAGTCAAAGTGCTATTGTCGCATTACTGGAAGCCGGAAAAGGTGGACGCGCACTCAGTCTTTGTTTATCTTAACTTTCCGGGTGATTATGGCATTCCCAAAATCTGTTTGGGTTATCGTTTCTTTGTCTTGGGGGATATACTTGAGAATGGGGTGTACTACGCGCGTTCCGGCAGTTCAGCTTTTTATAGTTACTCAAGCGTTATTGAGACCTACCTAGAAGGGGATCCGATTTCTAACCCCCGGTCATTTGCTGACAGTAACTTAATTCTATTAAACAAGTTTCTTGGCAAACCTAAGGAAGTGAACCCCCAGGGCCAACCATAGCAGGAGGAAGGGAATCGATAAGGGACAGGCTGAAACTAATACCCTTTGATGCCAAGGCCACTGGATTGATTGCCCGTGCAGCAGAAAGCGCCGGCGAGAATCACCGTATTTATCGACGATAGTTATCGAGCGGATCGCAACGTTTTCTATCACCCATGAGCACGATCTTACGCCAGTGGCTTATGTGGCTACTTTTGATTTTTCTAGGTGTTGGTTGCACGTCGCCTACCCGCGCCAGTCGCATTGATGTCGAGATGAAAAACCAGACTCGGCAAGAACTGTCCGAATCGACAGTTTGGTTTGGTGAATACCATTTTCGTGCCGGAATTTTGCCTCCGGGGATCTTTAAGGTATACATGTATTTTCCTGATGAGATTACGCGGATGGCGCGAGTAACGTGGAAGGATGCGGGAAACCAAAAGCACGAGGTGGAAGTGGACTTGAGCGGACTATATAAACTGGGAATGTCTGGCCGTTTGGAAATCGCCATCACGGATAAGGGGGTGGTGGCGCAAATGAAGCCGCTGCCGACTCCGTCGCGTTAATACAGAGGAGGGGAAAATTAGGGACAAGGGGAACAACGGTGTCTAAGATTCCGAGTTAAGGGGACGAGTATAATCGTCGCAGGAGGGGAAGGATTTGATTTAACGGGGCGGGCGAAAGCCAGTGGGCACGAAGCCACCGAAGGAGTTTTATGCTACGTTGCAGCGGCCGGAAAGGGGCGGTGAGCAGGGAGGATACGCAGCGTTTTCGCTTGGCGGCTCCGTTGACATAGTCATCAAGTCGCCGCTTGGCTCGACGACGCCCGGCCTGATCAACCACCCCGTGATCCGAGGCAAGCCGGAGCTCGAGTAATTCGAGGAGATTATGCGCCAAGCATAGGAACTGGGCCTGCATTTCTTTGGCCGTTGCACTGCTACCCCAAGCCTTGGCCTCACACAGTTTGTTCTTCAACTGGTCGAATACTTTTTCGATTTCCCAACGCCGTTTATACGACCAGGCGATCACTCCGGGAGGCAGGTCATAGACCGTGGTGATAAATTCATAGACTTCGCCGGTCAGCGCTTCCCGATAAATCACGCGCCGAACCATCACATGTTGGCTGGTTGAGACCATCTCATCAGCCTCCACCCCACGGTTCACCGCGTCGGCATGATCGAAGGGGTTGGACGCAATGACCTCCAGCTTCATGTTCTCCTTGGTGCGGGATAAAAAGTAGATCCCGCTGGTTTGTTTCCAATGATGCCAGAGAGCAAAGTCTACTCCCGCCCGGTCCTATACCCACAAGACCTTGCGGCCAGCCGGCTCATTTAAGCGCAGCACTTTGGCCCCCAGGCGTTTGATCGCGCCCATGTCGTGCTCTTTTTTACCTTGGGCCAAACCGAGATGGCGCAACGAACGGGTACGCAGATTCAACGCATATAAATGCCCGACCGCCCAGTGGCGCTCGTCGATGTTGCAATCGTGAACGGCGGCGGCGTGCCAATGGCCGTCACCGGCATATATGGCATAATTGGCGAGAACAGGGAGATCGGAGGCGCATGCCGGAAGGGTCTCGGCCAGCCGGGTGCTGACTTCGCTTATCAAATTCAGCCGGCGCTCGCTCTTTAGCGTTTCGAAAAAATGCCCGAGCCCTGGGCACCGCGCGCAAAGAGAGGCTACCTGTTGCAGAAACCCGCGTCCGGTGCGCGAATCCGATACGACGCGGGCAATCCCCAGGCGTAGCCAATCCTCATCCGTCAACACGGAACAGCGTCGGGTATTGTGCGCCTCCGCCACCATGCCGGTTAGCGGCGCGAAAAAGACGTCGTTAAGTGAAGATGCAATGGAGTGTGCCATAATGGGGCCCCAAGACCCACCTCCATGCGGTATCAAGCACTATTATGATTTATCTCCAGCCCTTCCCGCGAGCCAATATAACCCCTCGGCAACCTTTCACAACCCCCGGATCGGCCCTCCGACAAGCGCCTCTATAAATCATAGGGACGGCCTTTATGGGGCCTCCAAACGAGATGTATCGGCTCAAATCTTGGACACCGTTGAAGGGGAAAATAGGGACAGGTTAAAAACACTTGAGCGCACAATCGCTGTTTTGCCTAATCTGTCGATCCGTCGCTCCCTGCCCACGCCTCAACCTTTTTCCCGCTCCCCCCATGCGCGCCGCCCGCATCAAAGCCTCCACCGCCTCCGGTGACTCGATCTATCACTGCATGACCCGCACGGTGAACGGGGCCTTTCTCCTCGACGATCCGGCCAAAGAGGTTCTCCGCAAACAGCTTTGGCAGGTCGCCGGCTATTGCGGCGTTCGCGTCCTCACCTACGCGATCATGTCCAATCACTTCCATGTGTTGGTCCGCGTGCCCAAGGCGACTGTTCTCTCCGACGCCGAGCTACTTCACCGCTACGCCCTCCTCTATCCCAAGCCCACTCGTTTCCAACAGCAGCGCCTTGAGGTCATCCAACACTGGCTCCGCACCGGTGACCCGGAGGGTGAAGCCTGGCGCAAACGGCAGCTCGCGCTCATGGGCGATGTCTCGCAGTTCATGAAGCTCCTAAAGCAGCGCTTCTCCGTCTGGTTCAACCGCACCCACAATCGCTACGGCACGCTCTGGGCCGAACGCTTCAAATCCGTCCTCGTCGAGCCCGCGGACAAGGTCGTCGAAACCATGGCAGCCTACATCGACCTCAACGCCGTTCGCGCCGGTATCGTCTCCGACCCGAAGGACTACCGCTTTTGTGGCTATGGCGATGCGGTTGCTGGCAACGAAGCCGCCCGCGCCGGCCTCGCCACGTTCCTCTCCGGCGAAAGCGAAACTTGCCGCGGCTGGGATCAAATCCAAGCCGACTACCGCCTCACCCTCTTCGGCGTTGGCTCCGGCCCCCGCCCCGACGAAGGCACCGTTTCCCCTGCCGAACTCGCCAAGGTCGTCGAGGCCAAGGGCCGCCTCCCCCTTGCCACCGTCCTGCGCTGCCGCCTTCGCCACTTCTCCGATGGCGCAGTCCTCGGAACCCAGCTCTTCGTCGCCGAACACCTGGCCGCCTACCGCGTCCGCACCGGCCGCCGACGCACCAGTTCACCCAAGCCTCTCCCCTCGCTCACCGACTGGGGCCTGGACCTCTCCACCCTGCGCGGCCTGCGCCGCGCTTTCTCGAGTTAATCGTCGGCCCGCGCCTTATCCCCTATCCGCTCTCTTCGCGCTTCGCGCCCTTTCGCGCCGCTTCGCGGTTAACCATCTCCGCTACGGCCGCTCCACCACGAAGTCCCGCACCTCGATTCGCGACCACACGGTCCGAAAACCGAACCAGCCTTCGCGCAGCGGCTCGGGGTCCTCGTAGCTCAGCCAGACTTTGCCGTCCCGCGACCAGGAGGTCTTGCCGTCCACCGTCATCAAAATCTCAATACGGTAGGCGCGCCCGCCTTCCAGCAGCGCCTCCGGCTCCTTGTGGTCGTGCCCGGGCAGGAGGGGCCGGGCGCCGCTGCCGTCGTAGCGGCGAAAACGCGTCGTCGTGTTCCCGTTGCCCCCGCAGCCCACGTAGTAGGTCCGCAGCCCGTCGTAGGTCGCGAATTTCCCGTCTCGTCCGCTCGCGGCCGAGAAAAAATCCCCCGGTACGCGCGGATCCGTCGCCATCCAGAAACAGTTCAGGTCCGACACCCGTTCGCCCCCCGTCACCGTCGCCGTGTAGCGGATACGCACCGGCGCCTGCAGCGGCTCGCGCAGCCACACCGTACAGCCGCCCTTGTCCTCGATCACCAGCGCGCCGTCGCGCACCGCCACCGTCCCGCCCGGCTGCTGCTCCACGACCCACTTCGACAGGTCGCCGCGGAAATCATCCCGCGCCAGGATCTCCTTCCCTGCGCCGCCGACCGTCCCGGCCTCCGCCTGCGCGAAACCCGGGCGGACGAGCGCCGTCATCATTCCTGCCAGAAGCCAGAAGCCTTTCATACTGTCAGCTTCCTGACCCGTTGCCCCTTTCGCCACCACCCCGGAATTTTACGGTCAGATTCTCGCTGCCCGCCCGCGCTTTTCCGCCCCATGCCCTTCCAGTCTTTCCCCCGGCGCCTGACCGCCGGTCTCGCTCTGACTTTGCTCGCCCTCACCGCGGCCACCGCCCAGGTCGCCTCCCCGCTCGAGACGCTCCAGCGCGGCCTCGTCGCCCTGAAACAATCCGACGGCGGCGTCTTCGTCAGTTGGCGCCTCCTCGGCGGCGATCCCGCCGGAACCGCGTTCAACCTCTACCGTGCCAAGGCCGGGGGCGACCCCGTGAAGCTCACCCCCGCCCCGCTTTCCGGCCCCACCTTTTACGTCGATCCCCATCCCGGCGACGGTGCCCTGAGCTACTTCGTCCGCCCGGTCTGGCAGGGCCGCGAATACGATCCGGCACCGGCCTTCACCCTTCCCGCCGGCGCTCCGGCCCGCCCCTGGCTTGAAATCCCGCTCCAGGTGCCTCCCGGCGGCGTCACCCCGAAGGGCGACGCCTACACCTATTCCGCCAACGACGGCTCCCTCGGCGACCTCGACGGCGACGGCGCGCACGAATTCATCGTGAAGTGGGACCCTTCCAACGCCCACGACAACTCCCACTCCGGCTACACCGGCAACGTGTTGCTCGACGCCTACAAACTCGACGGCACCCGCCTCTGGCGCATTGACCTCGGAAAAAACATCCGCGCCGGCGCCCACTACACCCAGTTCATCGTTTACGATTTCGACGGCGACGGCCGCGCCGAGCTCGCCTGCAAGACCGCCGACGGCACCACCGACGCCCTCGGCAAGGTCATCGGCGATCCCTCGGCCGACCACCGCAACGAGGCCGGCTACATCCTCCGCGGCCCCGAGTTCCTCACCGTTTTCAACGGCCTGACCGGCGCCATCATGGACACCGTCCCCTACCTGCCGCCGCGCCACCCGGAAACCCCCGATCCCACCCCCGACCAGCTCAAGGCGGTCTGGGGCGATGGCTATGGCAACCGCGTCGACCGCTTCGTCGCCGGCATCGCCTCGCTCGACGGCAAGTCCGCCAGCCTGATCATGGCCCGCGGTTACTACACCCGCACCGTCCTGGCCGCCTGGGACCTGCGCAAGGGCCTGCTCATCAAACGCTGGATCTTCGACAGCGATGAGGGCCCGGCGTCCAATCGTGGCTTTGCCGGCCAAGGCAACCACCAGCTCTCCATCGCTGACGTGGACAACGACGGCCGCGACGAGATCATCTACGGCGCCATGACCATCGACGACAACGGTCGCGGCCTCTACACGACCCGGCTTCACCACGGCGACGCCCTACACGTCTCCGACCTCGATCCGACTCGCCCCGGGCTCGAAAGTTTCTCGCCCCACGAGGCGCCCAAGGCCAACGGCGGCGTCGGGACCTCCTTCCGCGACGCCCGCACCGGCAAGGTCCTCTGGACCACGCCCGCCGAGCGCGACGTCGGCCGCGGCGTCGCCTTCGACATCGACCCGCGTTATCCCGGCGCCGAATGCTGGGCCGCGAACAGCGGGAAGCTCTACGACGCCAGGGGCAAGGTCATCTCCGACAAGCACCCGGGCTCGATGAACTTCGCCGTCTGGTGGGATGGCGACCCGCAGCGCGAACTCCTCGACCGCAACCGCATCAGCAAGTGGAACTGGAAGGACGATTCCGAAACCCGCCTCCTCACCGCCGAAGGCTGCTCCTCCAACAACGGCACCAAGGCCACGCCCGTCCTCTCCGGTGACCTGTTCGGCGACTGGCGCGAAGAGGTCGTCTGGCGCACAGACGACAGTTCCGCCCTCCGCATTTATTCGACGACCCTGCCGACGCCCTACCGCTTGGTCACCCTGCTCCACGACCGGCAGTACCGCTTCGCGCTCGCCTGGCAGAACGTCGCTTATAACCAGCCTCCGCACCCGAGCTTCGACCTCGCCACCCGGCTGCTTTCCAAGCCCTGAGCCCGGCGTCCGTGGCACAGGCCTTCGTGGCAGGGCGGGACCGCCGGGCCCACCGAACCTTGCACGGACGGCCCGGCGGTCCGTCCCTCCCTTTTCCCGCATGAGTACCCTCGTCCCGAAACTCGACTCCCACCTCGCCTACGGCGGCGACTACAACCCGGAGCAATGGCCCGAGTCCGTCTGGCCCGAGGACGCGCGCCTCATGCAGGAGGCCGGCGTCAACCTCGTGAGCGTCGGCATCTTCGCTTGGTCGCGTATCCAGCCGACGCCCAGGACCTGGGACTTCGCCTGGCTCGACCGCGTAATGAACCTCCTCCACGCCCGCGGCGTCCGCGTGTGCCTCGCCACCGCCACCGCCTCGCCGCCGCCCTGGATGGCCCGGCTCTATCCCGACTCCCTGCCGGTCACGGCCGACGGCGTCACGCTTCACCTCGGCGCGCGCCAGCAGTTTTCCCCCAGCTCGCCCGACTACCGCCGCCACGCCGCCGAGCTCGTCCGCCGCCTCGCGAAGCGTTACGCGAGGCACCCCGCACTCGCCGCCTGGCACGTGGGCAACGAATTCGCCTGCCACATGAACGAATGCCACGGCGCGCACAGCGTCCGCGCCTTCCGCGTGTGGTTGAAAAACAAATACAAGACCCTCGCCGCGCTCCACGCCGCCTGGGGCTGCGCCTTCTGGAGCCAGCTCTACGGCGACTGGGACGAGATCCATACCCCGCGCCGCGCCCCCTACGTCTCCAACCCCGCCCAGCAGCTCGATTTCAAGCGCTTCACCCACGAGGCCTTCCTCGATCTCTACCGGATGGAGCGCGACATCCTGCGCAAGCTCACGCCGGAGGTGCCGGTCACCACCAACCTCATGGCCTTCTTCAAGCCCCTCGACTACCACGCCTGGGCGAAGGAAATGGATTTCACCGCCTGGGACTCCTACCCCGACCCCACCTTGCCCGACGAGGGCCGCCACTGGGCCGCCGTGGGCCACGACCTCACCCGCTCGCTCAAGCCCGGCCTGCCCTTTATCCTGATGGAGTCCGCCACCTCGGCAGTGAACTGGCGCCCCTTCAACCGCCCCAAGCCCCCCGGCCTCATGCGCCTGCAAAGCCTCCAGGCCGTGGCCCGCGGCGCCGACGGCGTCATGTTCTTCCAGTGGCGCGCCTCCCTCTCCGGCGCCGAGAAATACCACAGCGCGATGGTCTCCCACATCGACCCCGAGCGCTGCCGCATCCACGCCGCGGTGCGCCAGGTCGGTGCCGAACTCCGCCGCCTCGCCCCCGTGACCGGTTCCGTCGTCCGAGCCCGCGTCGCCATCGCGATGGACTGGCACGCCTGGTGGGCGCTCGAGCTGGAGGCCCGCCCCGTGCGTATCGACTATATGGCTACGCTGCACGCCGTACACCGTGCCTTCTACGAACGGAATATCGCGGTCGATTTCGTTCACCCCGAGGCCGACCTTTCCGGTTACGCCCTCGTCGTCGCCCCCGTGCTCTACCTGCTCACGCAAAAGGGCGCGGACAACCTCGCCGCCTTCGCCGCGGCCGGCGGCACGCTCGCCGCCACCTATGCCACGGGTGTAGTCGACGAGGACGAGCGCGTGGTGCCCGGCGGCTACCCGGCCCGGCTGCGCGACACGCTCGGCCTCTGGGTCGAGGAATGGATTCCGCTCGACGACAAGTTCGCCAACACCCTCCGCCTCGGCGGCAAGGGCAAACGCGGAGGCCCGGCCCTGGCCTGCCGCGACTGGAGCGAATTCGTCCACGTCGAGAACGCGGAGGTACTCGGCACCTTCGGCAGCGACCTCCCCGCCGGCCGGCCCGCCCTCACCCGCCGCCGGACCGGGAAGGGCCAGGCCTTCTACCTCGCCTGCGGACTCGACGCCTCCGGCTGGCATATCCTGGCCGGCCGCCTCGCCGAAGCGGCGGACGTGAGGCCGGTCCTCGCCGCCCCCTCCGAGGTCGAGGTCTCGCTGCGCGAATCCGCCGACGGCGCGCGCCACCTCTTCGTGCTCAACCACCGCTACGCCCCGGTTCGCGTCGCCCTGGGGGTCTTGCGCGGCGTCGATCTCCTCACCGGACGCAAGGCAGCCCGCTCCCTCGCGCTGCCCGCGCTCGGAGCCGCCGTCCTCCGCCTGGAGTAAACCGTGCCGAACGCGTCGGCCCCCCGGGGGGGTTACCGAGGTTTCGTCGGCCAGCTGCCCCAGCCAAAAGGTCAACCTTCCCCGGGGTCTATCGTAAAATTACCTAAATCTTACTGTAAGCTCCGGCCAAAGGTCGTAGCCGCGGCTTGGATACGCCCTCTTTGACGCGAGCCCCCCTCGCCCCCACCCCATGATGTCCCGCCGACTGTTCGCGCTTCTCTGCGCCTTCGCTTTTCCCGTGTTCGCCCAGACCACGTACGTCCCGTCGGCCCCCACCGGCTCCGGCGCCGATGCCATGCAACTGAACGTGGCGCGCAGCGAGAACGAGGTAATGGTCTCCTGGGTGCTGCCGAACGGCGCCGAGATCAAGCGTATCGAAATCTACCGCAACACCAGCAGCGACACCAAAGGCCGGGGCCGTGCGGCCACCGTGCGCATCGAACCTGCGGTCTATATCGACCAGGTGGCCGACCTGAACGTCACCTACTGGTACTGGCTCAAACTCACCCTTGCCAACGATCAGGTCGTGAACGTCGGCCCCGTCGCCACCCCCCCGGCGACGGTTTGGACGCCGTGAAATCTTTCTCGAACCGAAACCCGGTAAAAGAAGCCCCCTCTGAGCTCCCGAACTCAGACAGAAAACAATTCCCCGTCCTTCGGGAGACGGATCCCCACCATCAACACTCCGTTTCGCTGCTGTCAGCCTCACCCCCAAAATACCGATTCCTGCATGAAAACATCATCCAATCGCTCCAGGTCGCATCTCGGACTCGCATTGTCCGCGCTGCTGACCACCTCCGCCGCGTATGCCCAAGGTACTTGGGATGGCGGCGGCATCACCTCGAACTTCACCGAGGCCGCCAACTGGGTTGGTGACGTGGCCCCAACCACCAACGGCGCCTACATCTTCGCGGGGACCATCAATCTCACCGCAAACAACAATCTTACTCTGACTGCTGCAGACAACCAGATCACCTTCGATGCCACCGCCGGGGCCTTCACCCTCACCGGCAATCCCATCCGTGGAGGCAACGTCACCAATAACTCCTCAAATCTTCAGACCATCAGCGTTAACCTTCGCCTCAATGGCGGCCGGACGATCGCCGCCGGCACCGCTGGCGTGACGCTAACCGTTCTTCCCACCTCCACCGGCGGCGGCCGCACGATCACCAAAACCGGATCCGGAAATCTGACCATTTCGGCAACGGGTACCAGCACCAACATCAACTATTCCGTTTCTGCCGGAAACCTAGTTCTTAACAATGCAACGGGAACGCTCACCCTTCCGGGCGCCACCACGCTCAGCGCGGCCGGCACGGAACTGGTTCTTGCCCAAGCGGGAACTGCGAACGTGTCTGCCGTGATCAGCGGTGCCGGTTTGGTTCGTAAGACCGGCGCGGGCGCTTCTTCCCTGAGCGGTGCCAACACTTATACGGGTGGCACCATCGTTCAGGCCGGCGTGCTCGGCCTGACCCAGTCCTTCACCATGGCGGGCACGAACGGCTTCTCACTCACTGGCGCAGCGTCTCCCGTCCAAGGCACCGACTACGGTTCGCTGTCCTTCAGCGGCACCACGCTCACCTACGGTGGCAGCCTTGATCTCAGTTTCTCCGGAACCGCTGTCAGCGGAGCCAGCTACAACCTCTTCGACTTCACGGCGGGAAGCTCTGCGAGCTCCTTCTCCAGCGTCTCCATCGGCGGCAGCTACACCGCCAGCTTCACCAATAACTCAGGCATCTGGAGCGCTTCGTCCGGTGGCTTCGATTGGACCTTCACCGAGTCCACCGGTGATCTGCTGGTCACCGCTGTCCCCGAGCCCTCCACCTGGGCCGCGCTCGCCGGCCTCGCCGGCCTCGGCTTCGCCGCCTCGCGTCGTCGCCGTCAGGCCTGAGGCTTTCGATTTGTCTTCCTTTCACAAGGCCCGCGCCCTCTCCGGGCGCGGGCTTTTTTGCCGCTTTCGTCTGCTTCCCTCTCCTTCCTTCATGAAAAAATCCCCCGCTCTTCTCGCTTCCGCCTCCATCCTTTCCCTTCTGGCTCTCTCCGCCTGCAGCACCGCGCCGTCCGAGCGCACCCTCACCCTCCGTCACGGCCGGGTCATCCTCACGCCGGTCCCCGCTACGTCGGCGCCCGAAGCTGCGACGCCCGCTCCCACTCCCGCCCCGACCACCGTGTCGTCCGCCCCGGTCTCGCTGCCTCCGCCCGTTCCGGCCATTCCGCCGCCACCCCCGCCTCCGCCGGTCCCTGTTCCCGCCCCGGCTCCCGTCGTGGTCGCCCCTCCGCTTCCGCCGGCCCCCGCCGTCCCTAATTTCCAAGCCCTCCGCACCGGCGCCACCGTCCGCCTGAGCTGGACCCTGCCGGAAAGCGCCGACGGCTACCGGGCCATCGAAATCCTGCGCGATTCCGATCCGAATCCCTCCGGCCGCGGCCGCGTCCGCGCCGTGCGCGCCTCGGTCACCCAGCTCGAGGACACCCTGCCCAATTCGTCCGCCGACTACTGGTATTGGCTCAAGCTCACCGCCCCCGACGGCAGCGTCGCCAACTTCGGCCCCTTCGAGGCCACTCCCGCGCCCTGAGCGTTCGTTTCCGTTTCGTTCTCTCTCCTGGGCCGGCTCCGGATCCTTATCCGGCCGGCCCTTTTTGTTCTTCAGTTCCCTGCGAAATGCCCCGTCCGTGAGTGAGTACTCTTACGCCCTATTGCCACCTGCTGGCCTAAATGCGCACAACCTCCTTCCCATAAACCAGATGAACATCGCCTTGCCTCCATCCATTCGTGTTACGGTAACTCCCCCCGATCGTTGTCCGCGTTTCCCAGGGAGGGTGTTCTTCGGTTCTCGCATGCGTCTTCCCCTGTCCTTGCCCCTGGCCGCCGCGTTGCTCGCGCTTGGCCTCGTTCCCTCTCTTCGCGCCGAACGCGCCACTTTCGATTTCGACCCCGGCTGGCGCCTCCATGTGGGCGACCTCCCCGGCGCCGATGCCGAGCGTTTCGATGACTCCGCCTGGGAATCCGTCACGCTTCCCCGCGCGTGGAACGAGGATGACGCCTTCCGCGTTTCCATCGACAAGCTGCCCACCGGCATCGCCTGGTATCGCAAGAGCTTCGTCCTTCCCCCCGGCTCCGAGGGCAAAAAAGTCCTCGTCGAGTTCGAGGGCGTGCGCCAGGGCGCCGAGTTTTTCCTCAACGGCAAGTCCGTCGGCCTCCACGAGGACGGCATCACCTCCGTGGGCTTCGACCTCACCGCGGCCGTCAAACCCGCCCCCGCCGTCAACGTCCTCGCCGTCCGCACCGACAACGCCTGGGACTACCGCGAGCGCGCCAACAACCAGCGCTACCAGTGGAACGACAAGAATTTTAACGCCAACTACGGCGGCATCCCCAAGCGCGTGCGCCTCCACGTCGTCGGCAAGCTCCACCAGACCCTGCCGCTTTACAACGGCCTCGGCACGGTCGGCGTCTACGTCTACGCGCAGGACTTCGACCTCCCCGGCGGCTCCGCCACGATCCATGCCGAGTCCGAGGTTCGTAACGACTATTCGGATACACGCTCCTTCGGCTACGAGGTCGAGGTCGCCGATCTGGACGGCAAGGTCCTCGCCACCTTCCGCGCCGACCAGCCCGCCACCCTCGCGCCCGGAGCCACCGCCACCGTCTCCGCCGCCGGCCGCGTCTCCGGCCTGACGTGGTGGACCTGGGGCCGCGGCCACCTCTACGACGTCACCACCCGCCTCTTCGTCGAGGGCAAGCCGGTCGACTCCGTCCGCACGCGCACCGGTTTCCGCCAGACCAAGTTCGCCAAGGGCATGGTCGAGCTGAACGGCCGCGTCATCCAGATGCACGGCTACGCCCAGCGCACCTCCAACGAATGGCCCGCCATCGGCATGTCCCTGCCCGCCTGGCTCAGCGACTTCTCCAACGGCCTCATGGTCGAGAGCGGCGGCAACCTCGTCCGCTGGATGCACACCGCGCCCTGGCGCCAGGATGTCGAGTCCTGCGACCGCGTCGGCCTCATCCAGGCCGCCCCCGCCGGCGACTCCGAGAAGGACGTCGAGGGCCGCCGCTGGGAACAGCGCGTCGAGGTGATGCGCGCCAGCATCGTCGCCTACCGCAACAACCCCTCCATCCTGTTCTGGGAGACCGGCAATAACCAGGTCTCCGAGGCGCACATGGCCGAGATGCGCGCGCTCAAGGAACGCTTCGACCCGCACGGCGGCCGCGCCGCCGGCTCCCGCAACATGCTCGACAGCAAGGTCGCCGAATACGGCGGCGAGATGCTCTACATCAACAAGAGCGCCACCAAGCCCATGTGGATGATGGAGTACTCCCGTGACGAGGGTCTCCGCAAATACTGGGACGAGTTCACCCCTCCCTATCACAAGAACGGCGAGGGCCCCGAGCACAAGGGCGGGTCCGGGGAGGCCTGGAACCACAACCAGGATTCCCACGCCATCGAGGACGTCCGCCGCTGGCACGAGTACTGGGAGGCCCGTCCCGGTACCGGCACCCGCGTCAACAGCGGGGGGGTCAACATCATCTTCTCCGATTCCAACACCCACTACCGCGGCGCCGAGAATTACCGCCGCTCCGGCGAGGTCGACGCCATGCGCATCCCCAAGGACGGCTTCTACGCCCATCAGGTCATGTGGGATGGCTGGGTCGACGTGGAAAAGCCCCGCGCCCACCTCATCGGCCACTGGAACTACACGCCCGAGGTGACCAAGCCCGTGTACGTCGTCTCCTCCGCCGAGGTCGTCGAGCTCCGACTCAACGGCAAATCCCTCGGCCGCGTCGACAAGCCCGAGTATCGTTTCCTCTTCACCTTCCCCGGCGTCAAGTGGCAGCCCGGCGTGCTCGAGGCCGTCGGTTACGACAAGTCCGGCAAGGAGCTCTGCCGCGGCCGCCTCGAGACCACCGGCCCCGCCGCCGCGCTCCGCCTGGCCTCCCGTGTCGCGCCCGACGGCCTCGGTTTCAAGGCCGACGGCGTGGATCTCGCCCTTCTCGAGTTCGAGGTCGTCGACGCCGAAGGCCGCCGCGTCCCCACCGCGCTGGACCCGGTCACCTTCACCGTCGACGGCCCCGCCGAGTGGCGCGGCGGCATCGCCCAGGGCCCGGACAACCACATCCTCTCGCTCCAGCTCCCGGTCGAGTGCGGCGTCAACCGCGCCTTCGTCCGCTCCACCACCACCCCCGGCAAGATCACCGTCCGGGCCACCGCCGCCGGCCTGAAGCCCGCCGAGCTCACGCTCGAGAGCGTCGCGATCCCCGCCGCCGTCTCCACCGGCGTGTATCCGCGTCTTCCCGACGCCGGTCTCAAGCCCTCCTTCCTCCGGGAGACCCCGCCCGCCACCCCGAGCTTCCGCGCCACCCGCACCCCGGTCGCCGTCGCCTCCGCGAAAGCCGGCGCCCATGCGGACAAGATCGCCGAGGCCTTCGACGACAACGAGGCCAGCAGTTGGAGCAACGGCGACGAGGCGGGCGGCGCCTGGGCGGAGTTCACCCTCGCCCGCCCCGCGAAGCTCAGCGAGATCTCGGCCAAGCTCTCCGGCTGGCGCACGCGCACCTACCCGATCCTGGTCTCCGTCGACGGCAAGGAGGTCTGGCGCGGCGTCACCCCAACCAGCCTCGGCTATGTGACCCTGCAACTCGCCCCCTCCCAGGGCAGCGTCGTCCGGGTGCAACTCATCGGCAAGTCCGCCGCCGACGCGACCTTCGGCGGCATCACCGAGGTCGCCAACGCCGCCAACGCCGCCGACGGCGCGCCGGTGGCGAAAGGCGCCCTCGGCGTCGTCGAGATCGAGTTCTACGAAGCCGCGCCCTGACCGGCCGGTTCCAAGCGCCGCCTCCGAGCAGTTTCTTCCGTTCTTTCCCTCCCAGGGCGCTTCCTCTCCCCGCATCAAGGGAAGCGCCCGGAGTTTCGCTTTCTCTCCCACCCCCAAATGAATCCAGCCAAACTGCTCGTCTCGCTCCTCGCGCTCGGCCTCGCGCCCTGCGTTTCCCATGCCCAGCGCCAGATGGAAAAGCTCGACCGCGGCGTCGTCGCCGTGCGCACCGGTTCCAGCAATGTCTTCGTGAGCTGGCGCGTGCTCGGCCTCGATGCCTCGACCACGACCTACAACCTCTACCGCTCCACCAACGGTGCGGCCGCGGTGAAGCTCAACGCTTCGCCGCTCTCGGTCAGCAACTACGCCGACACCACCGCCGCCAGCGCCTCCGCCTACACCTACACGGTCCGGCCCGTGGTCGGCGGCGTCGAGCAGGCGCTCAGCATCCCCTTCACCCTCGCCGCCAACGGCGCCTGGGAACCCGCCGTGCGCATCCCGATCCGCAGTCTGCCCGGCTACGTCGTCCACTTCGCCTGGGTCGGCGATCTCGATGGCGATGGCGAGTACGACTACGTCATCGACCGCCTCCCCACCACCACGACCGATTCGCAGAAAATCGAGGCTTACACCCGCTCCGGCACCCTTCTCTGGGTGGTCGATCTCGGCCCCAACAGCGTCAATCCCGACAACATCGAGCCCACGCCCAGCGCCATCGACATCGGCCACTGGGACGGCCTCACCGTCTACGATTTCGACGGCGACGGTCGCGCCGAGGTCGCCCTCCGCACCGCCGACGGCGTGGTCTTCGGCAACGGCTCCACCCTCTCGGGCCTCGGCACCAACGTCCAGGCCGTCTCCATCCTCAACGGCCTCACCGGCGCCGAACGCGCCCGCGCCACCATCCCGACCGACTACCTCTCCGACGGTCCCATGGCCGCCCACTTCGGCGCCGCCTACGTCAACGGCACCACCCCCAGCCTGGTCACCAAGCTCAAGAACCGGGTCGGCAGCGGCGGCTTCAACCTCATGATGCTGACCTGGAATTTCACCGCCGCCAACAGCCTCACCCAAAACTGGAAATGGCTGCGCGGCTCGACCGACGCGCCCGACAACCACCAGATCCGCGTCTTCGACGTCGACCGCAACGGCACCGACGAAATCTGCGACGGCGGCTACTGCGTGAACGCCAACGGCACCTTCCGCTACAAGGTCGGCGGCAGCTCCGCCGGCGTCGTCCACGGCGACCGTTTCCACATCGGCGACCTCAACCCCTCGCGCACCGGCCTCGAGGGCTTCGACATCCAGCAGGACAACGGCAACGGCCTCCTCTACCTGACCTACGACGCCTCCACCGGCGCCACCATCAGCGCCTATAACCTCGGCACCGTCGAGGACACCGCCCGCGGCACCGTCGGCGACATCGACCCCGCCACCGCCGGCTACGAATACTGGTCCTTCCACGGCTACCACCGCATCGACACCGGCGCGGTCGTGAACACCGTCAGCCCCTACCCCAACTTCCGCATTTGGTGGGACGGTGACCTCCTCAGCGAAACCCTCAACGACGGCAAAGTGGAGAAGTTCACCGCCGCCGGCGCCACCACCGCCCGGCTCTACACCGTGGGTAGCAGCCAGAACGGCGGCGTCTCCGGCGTGACCAGCGACCGCGGCGCCCCGATGTTCTACGGAGATATCCTGGGCGACTGGCGCGAGGAGATCGTGACCTTCAACGGCGACTTCACCCAGCTCATCGTCTGTACGACCAACGTCGCCACCTCGACCCGTCTCTACACCCTGGCGCACAACCCCGCCTACCGTGTGGACATGACGGTCAAAGGCTACATGCAGTCCCACCAGCCCGACTACTTCCTCGGCAACGGCATGAGCACTCCGGCCAATCCCAACATCGCCTACGTGCCCCTCGTGCTTCAGGCCGAGCTCAATTCCACGGTCGGCGGCGGCACCGTCCTCACCAACAACCGCTCCGGCTACACCGGCACCGGTTTCGCCGACTTCCCCGGCAGCGGCGGTTACCTCGAATGGACCCGCGTCAACGGGGCCGGCGGCGGCTCGCGCACGCTCACCTTCCGTTACTCCAACGGCAGCGGCGTCACCCGCGCCGGCCTCCTCCTGGTCAACGGTGTCTCCCAGGCCATCAGTTTCCCCGCCACCAGCGGCTGGACCAACTGGACCACCCTGAACGTCACCGTCACCCTCAATCCGGGTGCGACGAACACCATCCGCGTCCAGTCCAATGGCCAGGACCTTTCCAACATCGATTACCTGACGCTGCCCTGAGCCGGTCCGGGATCGCCGCCATGCCCCGCCCGCCGTCCCGCCCGCGCCTTCGCCCCGCCCTCCTCGGCTGGGCTGCGCTCGTGCTGGGCGGCGGTCTGGTTTCTCGGTGCATCTTCCTCGCCGGGACGCGCCTTGCCCTCTCTCCCGGGGCGGCCACGCCTGCCGCGCCGCCCTTGCCGGCTTTCCGCCCTGAGACCGCCGGCTTTCCAGCCGGCCTCCCCCCCGTCTCCCCGCTGCCCTCGTCCACGGACGGTTCCCCGAATGCTCCATCCGCCCCGTCTTCCCTCGCCGAGATCATGGCCTTGAGCGAGCGAGGTGACCACGCCCACGCCGCCGCCCTCGCCTGCGCCCTGCCCGAGGATCAGCGCGCAGCCGCCCTCTCCTCGTTGTTCGCGTTATGGGCGGCCGAAAATCGCACCGAGGCCGCCGCCGCCGCCCTTGCCCTGTCCGAGGCTTCGGACCGTGGCTTCGCCTGGCGGGCCGTGCTGGTCCAGTGGGCGCCGGCCGACCCCGCCGGCCTCGCCGCCCATGCCCTCTCCTTGCCTGACGACACGCCCCGCCGCCAGGCTCTGGCCGAAGCCATGCACCACTGGCTCGTCCGCGATGCCGACGCCGCCCTCGCCTGGGCCGGCGCCCTGCCCTCGACCGCGGAACACGACGGCGTCGTCGCCCAAGTCGCCCAGGATCCCGCTTTGATCCGGGAAAAGACCGACCTCGCCCTCGCCTGGGCCGAGACTCTCCACGATTCCGCCCTTCGCTCGCGCGTCCTCGGGCGCGTGGTCCGCGAATGGCGCGAGTTCGAGCCCGCTGCCGCCGAACGTTTCGCTCGCCAGTCGCCCGACCTCAGCCCCTCCGAGCGCGAGGATATCCTCGTCGGCGAACGCTTTACCGCCCACCCCTGAACCACCCCACCCCATGCTTCGCCGCCTCCCGCTTCTTCTCCTCGCCGTGGCCTGCCTCGTTTTGCCCGCTCGCGCCCACGATCCCTTTCTCACCGAGATCGAGACCGAGACCACCGCCGACACCCTCGTTCTCCGCATCCTGCTCGCGCGCTCCGTCGCCGGGCACCTGGCCGGGCTGACAGCCAACCCCCGCGCCTATTTCCCGCCCGCCGACTTTCCCGCCCGCCAGGCCGACTTCGACCGGCTCGCCGGGCAACTCTGCGTGCTGAGCATCGGCGAGATCCCGCTCGCGCCCCGCCAGACCGTCGCCGCGCTCGGCTCCGATGGGGAGGAAATCGTCTTCACCCTCACCTACCCGAGGCCGGCCGCAAAAAAGGTGCGGCTGGAATGCGCCTGGCTCGCCCGCCTCCCCGAGGGCTATGCCGCCGCGACCCAGCGCGGGGTCGCCTCGTCCGCGGGCCTGCCCAAACTCACCGCCGAAAACCCCGCCGCCCATCTCCTCCTCGCCCCCGCGCCATGACCCGCCGCCCCGCCGCTCGTTCCGGCTCCTCTGCCCTCGCAGCCTGCTCGTTTCTTGCCCTCGGCGTCCCGGCTTCTCTCCACGCTCACTCCAATCATCCCGCGACCGACGATTCCGGCGTCGTGCTCGAGCCCATCGTCGTCCAAGGCCGCTCCCTCGATCTCCTCGGCGAGGCGCAAACCGCCTCCGAAGGCCAGATCGGCCCGGCTGAACTCTCCGCCCGCCCCTTCCTGCGCCGCGGCGAACTCCTCGAGGTCGTGCCCGGCCTCGTCGTCACCCAGCACTCCGGCAGCGGCAAGGCCAACCAGTACTTCCTGCGCGGCTTCAATCTCGACCACGGCACCGATTTCGCCGTCACCGTGGACGGCATGCCGGCCAACCTCCGCTCCCACGCCCACGGCCAGGGCTATGCCGACACCAATTTCGTGATCCCCGAGCTCGTCCGGCGCATCGACTATCGCAAGGGGGCCTTCTCCGCGGAAAACGGCGACTTCTCCGCCGCCGGTTCCGCCGCTTTCTCCCTCGTCGATTCCCTGCCCCGCGGCCTGGCCAGGATCGAGTTCGGGGAGGACAACTTCGTCCGCGCCGTCGTCGCCGACACCTTTCGCCCGCCGACCAGCCCCTCCGCCGCCACCACGGTCGGCGCCGAGGCCTCCTACTACGACGGCCCCTGGGTCAAGCCCGAGGCCGCGCGTCGCCTCAACGCCTTCGCCCGCCACTCCTGGAGCACCGCCTCAGCCGACTACTCCGTCACCGCCCTCGGCTACGACGGGCGTTGGAACGCCAGCGACCAGATTCCCCGCCGCGCCGTCTCCTCCGGCGCCCTAGACCGCTTCGGCACCGTCGACTCCAGCGACGGCGGCGACAGTTCCCGCGTCAGCCTCTCTTTCGACCGGAGGATCCGCCAGACCGACGCCGTGACAACCCTCGACGCCTACCTCGTCCGCTCCGACCTCGATCTGTATTCAAACTTCACCTACTTTCTCGGCGACCCCGCCAATGGCGACCAATTCAACCAGCGCGAGGACCGCGTTCTCGCCGGAGTTTCTCTGAAACAAGACCGGGCCGCCAAGTGGGCCGGCCGCCCCCTCCTCGCCACCCTCGGCCTGCAGGCCCGGGCCGACTTCGTCGACCTTGGCCTCCACCGCACCGACGACCGCCGCCGTCTCTCCACCTTGCGCGAAGACGAGATCCGCGAGTCCAGCGTCGGCCTCTTCGCCGAAGGCACCCTAGTCCTGAATTCCTGGCTCCGCGCCACCGCCGGCGCGCGCGGCGACTTCTATGCCTTCGATGTCGATGGCGCCGATCCCGCCAACTCCGGCGACGAAACCGCCGCCATCTTCAGTCCCAAGCTCGGCCTCGTCGCCGGGCCTTGGGCCAAAACCGAGCTCTACGCCAACGCCGGCCTCGGCTTCCACAGCAACGACGCCCGCGGCATCACCGACCCCGCCGGTCCGGCCACACCCCTCGTGCGCGCGAAAAACGCCGAACTCGGCCTCCGCAACGCCTGGATTCCCGGCCTGGTAAGCACCGTCTCCGTCTGGCTCCTCGAGTTCGATTCCGAGCTCGTCTACGTCGGCGATGCCGGCCTTACCGAGGCGGGTCCGCCCTCCCGCCGCCAGGGCATCGAGTTCGCCAATTTCTACCGCATCGCCCCCTGGCTCACGCTCGATGCCGACCTCGCCGTCACCCACGCCCGCTATACCGGCAATCCTCCCGGCGGCGACCGCATCGCCAATTCGATCGATACCGTCGTCGCCGGCGGTGCCGCCTTCGATTTTGAATCCGGCTGGTTCGGCAGCCTCCGGGCCCGCTATTTCGGCCCCCGGCCTCTGGTGGAGGACGGCCGCGTCTCTGCTCCCTCCTCTCTTACCTTCAACGCCCGTCTCGGCCGCCGTCTAGGCCAGTGGGAGTTCACCCTCGACGTCCTTAATCTCCTCGACCGCGACAACTACGACATCGCCTATTTCTACGAATCCCAGCTTCCCGGCGAGGCCGCGCCGGTCGGCGACATCCATTTCCACCCCGCCGAGCCCCGCACCTTTCGCCTCAGTGCCACCCGCCGATTCTGAGCCGCCCGCCGCATAGGCAAGGCTGGCGCCGGCAAGCCTTTCCAGCGATCTTACTGTCCCCGGTCTTACCGTTCGCTCCGCCGGTTTTCCCGGCATAGTTTGTCTGGCTCAAACCGCCGCCCTTCTCGCCTTTCGCCGGCCCTTCCCCTCGCCCGTGTTTAGCCCCGTCTTTCCGCCATCCCCGGTTCTCCGCCGGCTCGCCCTCCTGCTTGCTTTCGCGCTCGCGGCACCCGCGCTTCACGCGCACCGCCCCTACGAGGTCACCAGCATCGGCCGCCTGCAGCACGGACGCTTGGAGCTCAGCGTCACGATCTCGCTGGTGCTGGCGAACTACCTCCTGCGCAACGACACCTCCCCCGAGGCCGGCGCGCTCGGGCCGGAGAACTTCGACCGGCATCGCGAGGCCCTGCTGCGCCTCGCCCCCGGCTTCCTTGAACTCCGCGACGGCGATACGGTTTTGCAGCCGGAAAAAATCCTCCTCGCGCTCAATACCTCCCACGAGCCCGAGTTCGTCTTCATCTACCCGCAGCCTTCGCGCGCCACCCTCCGCGTCCGCACCGGCACGCTACGCGCCCCCGGCCGGGAAGGCGCCAATGCCGTCCGCCTTTTCGACGACGACGAAAAACTCCTCGGCGCCGGCCTGCTCGGCCCCGGGACGAAAACCGAGGAGCTCACGATCGTGCTCCCATCCGCTTCCACGCCCGACTCCCCTGCTCCCCAGTCCTGATCCACACCATGCCCCGCTCACTCTGGCGTCCCTTTTTTGCCCTCCTCGCGCTCTTCTCGCTCGCAACCTCCATGGCCCTCGCCCAGCGCCAGCCCGAGGGTCTCGGCCGCGCCGTCATCGCCCTGCGCGGCGTCGACACCGGCGGCAGCGGCACCAACAACTGGAGCGGCGCCGGCATCAACCAGGTCTACGTCGGCTGGCGCCTCCTCGCCACCGACCCGGAGGGCATCGGCTTCAACGTCTACCGCAGCGCGGCCGGCGGCGCCGCGGTGAAGCTGAACGCCTCCCCCCTCACCGCCTCGACCAACTACATCGACACCGGCGCCACGCTCACCGTCGCCAACGCCTACCACGTCACCCCGGTGATCAACGGCGTCGAGGGCGCGGCCAGCGAAGCCTGGACCCTGCCCGCGAATTCCACCGCGCAGCCCTGCTTCACCATCCCGCTCAGCACGCTTTCCGACGGCACCTACTACGTGCACCTCGCCTGGGCCGGCGACCTCGACGGCGACGGTTACCCCGAAATCGTCGTCAACCGCCTGCCCGAAACCGCCGGCACCTCGATCAAGCTCGAGGCCTACTCCACCCGCACCCGCACCCGCCTCTGGCAGATCGACTACGGCGCCAACGGCCCGGGCATCATCAGTTCCGGCCAGAACGACGGCGTGACCGTCTTCGACTTCGATGGCGACGGCAGGTGCGAGGTGATCACCAAAAGCGTCCCCGGCACCGTATTCGGCAACGGCTCCGTCCTGCCCGGCTCCGGCTCCACCGTTTATCTCTCCGTCGTCGACGGCGCCACCGGCGCCGAGCTTTCCCGCACCCAGATCGCCGCCTCCCTCGGCGCCTCCACCGACGCCAAGAACATGGGCGTCGGCTTCCTCGACGGCGTCCGCCCCTCCCTCGTCGTCATGACGGAGGCCCACGACTACGTCGCCTACGACATCGCCGCCGGCACCTTCGCGATCACCCAGCGCTGGGCCTTCGACACTCCCTCCGGCTCCTACCCGCACGCCCACGGTTTCCGCATTGGCGACGTCGACGGCGACGGCCGCGACGAGGTCAGCGATCTCGGCATGGCCATCGACGACAACGGCACCGCCCTCTTCATCAATGAGCTCAACCACGGCGACCGCTTCCACGTCGCCGACATCGACCCCGAGCGCCCCGGCCTCGAGTGCTTCGCCGTCCAGCAGGACAATCCCACCCAGCTCAACTACGTTCTCTACGACGCCGACACCGGCCAGATGATCTGGCGTAAATACGCCTCCGGCATGGTGGACAACGGCCGCGGGAACATCGGCCCGATGGATTCACGCTTCACCGGCCAGCAAAGCTGGTCCGCCGCCAGCTCCACCCTCGTCGACCAATACGGCAATCCGGTCAGCAACACCCAGCCCGGCATCTGCAACTTCAGCCTCTGGTGGGACGCCGACCTGATGCGCGAAACCCTCAACCGCCAGCTCGTCGACAAGTGGAACAGCTCCGGCACCTCCGGCGGCACCTCCCGCCTCCTCACCGGCTACAATTTCAACGGCGCCACCTACTCCTGGCGCGACGCCGTCCCCTTTTACGGCGATATTCTCGGCGACTGGCGCGAGGAGATCGTCACCGAGTCGGGCGACGACACCAACCTGATCATCTTCTCCACCACGCGTGAGGCCACTACCCGCGCCTACACGCTCCTGCAGGATCCCCGCTACCGCGTGGACCTCACCCTCAAGGGCTACATGCAGAGCCACCACCCGGGTTTTTATTTCGGCCCGAACATGCCCCGCCCGCCCCGCGCCCCCTGGTGGGACGGCGATCTCACCTGGGTCGGCTCCGCCGCCGCCAACACCTGGGACAAATCCTCCCTCCGCTGGAAGACTTCCGCGACCGGTGCCGCTACCGCCGCCTACGCCGACGGCAAATCCGTCCTCTTCGACCTCACTGGCGTCGCGTCCGTCCCCGTCACCCTCGCCGAAAACCTCGCGCCCGCCCGCGTGGTCGCGCACACGCCAGCCAGCCAGACCTACACCTTCTCCGGCCCGGGCTCCCTCACCGGCGCGATGACGCTCACCAAGGCCGGCCCCGGCGCCCTCGTCCTCTCCGGCAACCATAGCTACACCGGCGCCACGGTCGTCAGCGAAGGCACCCTGCTGGTCAACGGCCAGCTCTCCGGCAGCGCTGTCCGCGTGGACAGCCGCGGCGTCCTCGGCGGTTCCGGCACCGTCGGGCAGCCCGTTTCCGTCTCCGAAATCCGCGCCGCCCTCGCCCCCGGCGGCCTCGGCCAGGCCGGCACGCTCCAGCTCGCCGCCGGCGTCACCTTCGCCAACCAGTCCGTCGTCCACCTCGACCTCTCCGCCTCCCCCGCCGGCCCGAAGGACCTCGTCGCGATCACGGGCAACCTCTCCAACTCCGGCCTCAACGCCGTTTACCTCCAGCTCAACCTTCTCGACGGCACGCTCACCCCCGGCGCCACCTACACGCTCTTCACCTACACCGGCACCTTCTCCGGAAACCTCGGGGCTTTTTCCCTGCGCGGGGTCGAGTCCTACTCCTGCACCCTCGCCAACACGGGATCCGCCATCACGCTCACGATCGGCACCCAGCGCGCGGCCGACACTGTCACCTGGGCCGGCGGCAACTCTGGCGACTGGGGCCTCGCCTCCGGCTGGCTGAAGAGCGGCGCGACCGACAGCTTCGTCACCGGCGACGCCGTCCGCTTCGACGACATCGGCTCCGCGACCAATACGGTCTATATAGATACCCTTCGTTACCCCTCTTCCGTCGTCGTGGACTCCTCCGCCGACTACATCTTCTCCGGCCCGGCCGGCATCGCCGGCTCCGGCGGCCTCACCAAGAGCGGCTCCGGCACCCTCACGATCTCGACCAGCAACACCTACACCGGCCCCACCGTGATCAACGGCGGCGTCATCGCCGTCGCCTCCCTCGCCGACGGAGACCAGCCCAGCCCGCTCGGCGCCTCCGGCAACGCCTCCTCCAACCTCGTTATCAACGGCGGCACCCTCCGCCTCACCAGCGGTTCCAGCAGCACCTTCCGCGGTATGACCCTCGGCGCCTCGGGCGGCACGCTCGACCTGCCTGCTTCCTCCTCACTGCTCAGCCTCAGCGGCGTTATCACCGGCACGGGCTCCTTCACCAAGACCGGCTCCGGCCGCCTGCTCATCAGCGCCGTCAACACCTACTCCGGCGGCACCGTCATCCAGGGCGGCACCGTCGTGCTCACCGCCTCCCGCACGGACAACGCGCCCACCAGCCCCATCCAATACGGCCTCGGCTCCGGCTCCGTCACCCTCGCCGGCGGCACGCTCTCGCTTTCCGACACTTCCGTCGGCGACTTCGACGCCGTCGACAGCCGCGCCTTCTGGCCGATCGTCGTGCCCGCCGGCTCGAGCGGCCGGCTCGAAGCCAACGGCCGCATGAACCTCGGAGGCGCGCTCACCGGCTCGGGCGACTTCACCTTCCTCACCCCCTACGTCCGCACCGACGTCACGGGCAACTGGTCCGCCTTCGCGGGGAAGATCAACGTCATCGCCGACGGCGACGGCGGCGACTTCCGCATCGCCAACGCCGCCGGCCTAGGCAACGCCTGGCTCGACCTCGCCGCCAACGTCTACGCCTACTCCCGCGTCAGCGGCACCAACACGATCAACATCGGCGCTCTCTCCGGCGCCGCCGGCTCCGTCCTCAACGCCGGCACCGGTTCCGGCCTGGGCCAAAATTATCCCGCCATCTGGCGCATCGGCGCGCGCAATCTCGACACCACCTTTGCCGGGGTCATCCGCGGCACCTCGCAGGTCGCCAAGATCGGCACCGGCACGCTCACCTTCACGGGAGCCAGCGCCTACACCGGCGCCACCACCGTCTCCGCCGGCAAGCTCGTCCTCTCCGGCGGTTCGCTCTCGGGTTCCGCCGTCACCGTGCAGTCCGGTGCCGGCTTCGGCGGCAACGGCGCCGTCACCGGCAACGTGACCTTCAACGCCGGCTCGACCCTCCTCGCCGATTCCACCGGCCTCCTCGCCATCACCGGCAACCTCGGCTTCGCCGGCACGGTCACCGTCGCCCCCGCCCCGGGCGCCACCCTCGCCCCCGGCACCTACACGCTCTACACCTGCACCGGCACCGTCACCGGCCCGTCTGGCTTCGCCTGGAATGGCCCCGGTTACTCCGCCAGCTTCGACACCTCCGTCGCCGGCCAGGTTACCTACACCCTGACCCAGACCACCTTCCCGCCCACCAACCTCGTCGCCCTCCCCGGCAACGCCCAAGTCAGCCTCTCCTGGACCGCCTCCGCCTCGGCCGCCAGCTACACCGTCAGGCGCGCCACCGTCCCCAGCGGCCCCTACTCCACCGTCGCCCCCGGCCTCACCGGCACCACTCACACCGACACCGGCCTCACCAACGGCATCGCCTACTACTACGTCGTCACCGCCGTCGCCGCCGACGGCTCCACCGCCGACAGCGCCGAGGTTTCCACCAGCGCCGGCAACCGCGTCTTCCTCCGCCTCGACGAGACCTCCGGAGCCATCGCGTACGACTCTTCTGGCAACGGCTGGAACGGCACCCTCGTCAATTCCCCCGCCTGGAGCGCGGCCCGCCTCAACAACGGGCTCACGCTCGCCTCCGCGTCCAGCCAGCACGCGACGCTGCCCGCCAGCGTCGTCTCGGGCCTCAATGACTTCACTTTTTCCGTCTGGGTCCGCCTCAACACCCAGGCCACCTGGGCCCGGGTCTTCGACTTCGGCACCGGCACGAGCAACTACCTGTTCCTCACCACGCGCACCTCCTCCAGCAACCTGCCGCGCTTCGCCATCAAGACCTCCGCCGCCTCCGCCGAGCAGGTGATCAACAGCTCCGTCGTCCTCTCCACCGGCGTGTGGACGCATGTCGCCGTCACCCTCTCCGGCACCACCGGCACCCTCTACCTCAACGGCGTCGCCGTAGGCTCCAACTCCGCCATGTCCCTCACCCCCGGGGCCCTCGGCGCCACCACTCAGAACTACCTCGGCCGCTCCCAATTCTCCTCCGATCCCTACCTCAACGGCTCGGTCGATGAATTCCAGATCTTCGCCCGCGCCCTCACCGCCGCCGAGATCTCCACCCTCGCCGCTCCACCCTCCGCCCCCGCCGGCTTGAGCGCCACCGCCGGCGAGGCCCAGGTCGCGCTTTCCTGGTCCGCCGTCTCCGGCGCCACCAGCTACAGCGTCAAGCGCGCCTCCGTATCCGGCGGCCCCTACGCCACCGTCGCCACCGGGCTGACCGCGACCGCCCACACCGACACCGGCCTCGTGAACGGCACAACCTACTACTACATCGTCACCGCCCACCAAGGCGTGGCCGAGAGCGCCCGTTCCGCCCAGGTATCAGCCACGCCCGTCGCCCTGCTCAGCCCGATCGAGAGCTGGCGCGTCACCCACTTCGGCTCCGCTTCCGCCACCGGCAACGCCGCCGACGGCGCCGACCCCGACTCCGACGGCCTCGCCAACCTCCTCGAATACGCCCTCGGCTCCGATCCCCTGGTCGCCAGCACCTCCGCGCCGGTCGTTTCCCTCACTCCCTCACTCCCTTACTCCCTCCAACTCACCTTCACCCGCGTCGCCGATCCCACCCTCATCTACACGGTGCAGGGCTCGGACGACCTTGCCCTCTGGAACGACCTCTGGACCAGCATCGGCTCCGACAACGTCGCCGGCCCCGTCACCGTCTCCGACACCGAACCCGTCCCCGCCTCCGGCAGCCGCTTCCTCCGCCTTCGGGTCAGTTACTGAGCTCGGCAAACGTCCCCGGTTTCGGGCTCGATCCACGTCCCTTCCACCAGGGTGCCGACCGCCACCGGCGGCACGCCCCTTTCGTTCTGGTGCAACATCCCCGCCAGGAGATTGATCGACCGGTGGCCGATGATGTCGGGACGCTCGTTGATCCCCATGCAGGCGACATTCGTGGGGTCGACATCGGTGCAAGCCAGCGCCACCGGTCCGCCGCCCCCTAGTCTCAGTTCCCTGCCGACGGTCCCGACGTGCTCCTGGGAATAAACGACGATCGCATCCGGACGTTCGCGGACGAACCACGCCCTCAGTACCGGGCGGTCGATCTCCTGCCGGGAAAACACCAGCGGCGCCACTGCCGGCAAGCCATCCGACGCGCCCTGCCAGGCGATGGCGGCGGTGAACGCATGGTTGGTGCGGACGCAGTAGGTCTCCGTCCCCACAAACCCGATACGCCGCTTCCCCCGCAGGACCAGTTGCGCGCACAGCATCCGCGCATTGTGGAAATAGTTCGGCCCCACGTGGGCGAAGCCGGGCTTCAGCACGCTGGAGGTCGCGAGCACGGTCGAAAACCTGGTCCAGTCGAGCAGCCGGTCCACCGCCACGGGAGCCCGCATCCGAAGCAGCAACACCCCCTCGATGCCGCGGTTGAGCAGCGTCCGCTCCAAGCGCCGGTTGCAGGCCTCGGGTTTCTCGACCCGAAACAACTCCAGACGAAACCCGAGCTCCTCCGCGCGCCGGCGCGCGTTTTCCCTGATCAGGCGCACCTGCCCCGATTCCTCCTTTTCGGGAATCCCGGTGATGCCGGCCAGACTCGCGGTGTAAGCCGCCTTATTCCGGCTCCGGAGGTGGTTCATCAGCGTCGCCACCTTCGGGTCCGGCCGGTAGCCCGCCTCGTCGGCGATCCTGCGGATGCGCCCGGCCACCTCCGGCCGGACGTTGGCGTGGTTTCTCAAGGCCCGCGACACCGTCATCAGGCTCACGCCCGCCGTCTTCGCGATCTGGCGCAAGGTCGCCCGCCGGGAATCGTTTCCGCGCTTCGTGGGATCCATGCGAACATCGTCCATGTTACTGCACCATCGGACACCATTTTACCCTCCGCCCGGATACGTCAATCTCGCCGCCATGCCCGTATAACCGTGCGGGCGCCCCTTTTCCCTTCCGTCCATGAGCCAACCCGTCCCCTTGCGGTTCTCCGCCGCTTGCGTCCTTCCCCGGTGCCCCGGCTACTTCGCCATCCTGTGCCGCCTGATCGGCGTGATCGGGTCGCTTGCCCTCGGCCAGGCGGCCGACTCCGCGCCCTTCGAACAGCCGGCCTCGGGGCGGGAGACCTACGATTTCAATTCCGCCTGGCGGTTTGTCAAAGCCGAGGCCCCCGGCGCCGAGGCGAAGGCCTTCGACGACCGGGCCTGGAGCACGGTGAGCACGCCGCACACCTGGAACGACGTGGACAGCTACGACGAGTACATCGCCCGGGGCGGCGAACAAACCCTCTACATGGGCCCCGCCTGGTATCGGAAACCGTTCAAACTTCCGGCCTCCGCCCGCGGCAGCCGCGTGATCATCGAGTTCGAAGGCATGCGCCAGGCGGCGAAGTTCTGGGTCAACGGCGAACCCGTCGGCCTGTACGAGGACGGTGTCACCGCCCTCGGCCTCGACATCACCCGCGCCGTGCATTTCGGCGGCGAGGAGAACCTGCTCGCGGTGCGGATCACCAACGAGCGCGACTACAAGGAAGAGGCCACCGGAGTCGGCTTCCAGTGGGCCTCGAAAGACTTCAACCCCAACTTCGGCGGCATCAACCGAAACGTCCGGCTGCATCTTCTTCCCCCCATCCATCAGACCTTGCCGCTCCTGAACGGGCTCGGAACGACCGGCGTCTACGTCTATGCCACCGACCACGATGTGCCCGGCAAAAAGGCCTCGCTCCACATCGAATCGCAGGTCCGCAACCTGTCGGGCGGCCAGGCCGCGGTCGATTTTTCCGCCGTCGTCGTGGACGCCTCCGGCGATGTCGTCGCCGAGTTCCGGGGCGAAGCCCTCGACCTGGTGGACAACGAGACCGGCGTCGCCAAGGCGGGCGGCCCGCTGACCGGCGTAAACTGGTGGAGTCCCGACATGCCGTATCTCTACGACGTGTATACCCTCCTGCGCGTGGACGGCCGCGTGGTGGACGTCGCCAAGGTCGTGACGGGGTTCCGCAAGACCGAATTCAAGGGCGGCACCGGCACCGGCGGGGTTTTTATCAACGACCGGTTCACCTGGCTCACCGGCTGGGCCCAGCGCAGCACCAGCGAATGGGCCGCCATCGGCGCCGCCTATCCCGACTGGATGCACGACTATGACCTCAGGCTCATGCGGGAGGCCAACGGCAACTACGTGCGCTGGATGCATATCGCCCCCAAGCGCCAGCTCTCCGATGCCTGCGACCGCGTCGGCATCGTGCAGGTCTGCCCGGCCGGCGACAAAGAGAAGAACCCCGACCAGGTCCAATGGAACCAGCGCGTGGAAGTCATGCGCCGCACGATCGTCTATTTCCGCAACAGCCCCAGTATTCTCTTCTGGGAGGCGGGCAACAACGGCATCCCCGCCGACCGCATGCGGCAGATGGTGGACATCCGCAAGGAGCTCGACCCGTCGGGCGGCCGCGTCATGGGTTGTCGCTCGCTGCCCGCGACCTCGGGATTCCAAGGTTTCGCCGCAAACGATCCCGGTCCCGGTCCTGGACAGACCGACGAAAACGCGCACGTGGCCGAGTATTTCGGAGTCATGCTCGGGCAGGATCCCAAGGGCGATAAGCTCAGCACGCCGACCCAGCTGTTTCGCGCCTTTAGTTTCGAACGTCGCGACCTGGCCCCCTTCCTCGAGACGGAGGCCTTCCGCGAAGAATCGCTGCGCACCCACTGGGACAACTACTCGCCGCCCGGCTTTGGCTTCAAAAAGGGTCCCAACGACACCTACGACCTAAACTCCGAGCAGTTCGCCCTGGCCCAGGTTCAAAGCTACAACAGCTACTGGTCGCATCGAATCTCTCTCGACGATCCGCGCCGGGCCCGCTGGTCCGCCTACGCCTCGATCGTGTGGGCCGACAGTCTTCAGCTCGGCCGAAACCCCGACACCGAGGTCGCCCGCACCAGCGGCAAGGTGGACGCCGTCCGCATCCCCAAGCAGGCCTTCTACGCCGCCCGCGTGATGCAGAACCCGCGGCCCGACGTGCATATCGTCGGCCACTGGACCTATCCCGCGGATACGAGGAAAACCCTGTATGTCGTCGCTGCCAACGCCCAGGGCGTGGAACTCCTCCTCAACGGAAAATCCCTCGGCAAAAACGACCGGCCCGAGAACGGCTTCGTCTACGCCTTCCCCAATGTCGCCTTCGTCCCCGGCACGCTCCAGGCCCTGGCCTATGCCGGGGATGGCGCCGTGCTTGCGCGTCACGAACTCAAGACCGCGGGTCCCGCCGTCGCGATCCGTCTCACGCCGCACACCGGCCCCCGGGGGTTTCTGGCCGACGGCGCCGACATCGCCTTTTTCGATGTCGAGGTGACCGACGCCGCCGGCAACCTCTGCCCCACCGAACAGGTCCGCATCGACTTCGCGCTCGAGGGCCCCGCCGTCTGGCGCGGCGGCGTCAACACGTTCAAGCCTGGCTCGATCAACCACCCCTGGCTCGACACCGAGTGCGGCATCAACCGGGTGTTCGTCCGCTCCACCTTGCAGGCCGGCGAAATCGCCCTTTCGGCGAAACGCGAGGGACTCAAAAGCGCCAGCGTTCGCATCCGGTCCCAGCCCGTTCCGATTCGGGACGGGCTGCTTCCCCTCGCGCGTTGAGGGCGCCCAGCGGCCAATATACCCAATTTGGGGGATATTTTTTCCTCACCGCTTGCCCTATGGTTTCAGCTGAGGGCGCTTCCCATATTCACCCCGTATGCGGCGTCCTCGGCCTGCGGTGCGTCAGCCTCGAGTTGTCGACCGCCGGCCCCGGTGCTTCGCCCGTCGGCGAAGCCGGACCCACTGCAAGCATACTCCAAAAACATGTCATCGCCTATCCCTGCGCGCCTGCGTCGCGCCCTGTCCGCCTCGGCCCTTGCCGGCCTTCTTGCCCTGCCCTCCGCTTTGTCCGCCGCCACCGGCGAAGTTTCCGTCTCCGGGAGCACCTGGACCGGCAAGGTCGACGGCGTCACCAAATATACCGGCACCAGCATGGCCGCCGCATCCAACGCCTGCACCGCCGCCATGTCCTCCGGCACCCTCCGCATTTACAACGGCGGCAACACCAACGGGCAGATCAACCTCAAGACCAACGTCAAGGCCGACGGCTGGGGCAACACCCTCACCGGGGCCGGCAGCACCGGCATCATCTACGCGCGCAATTCCAGCACTACCGGCGCGAAGAACGTCAACATGAACGGCCTGCCCTGGTTCGGCATGTATTTCCAGACCTGCAACGGCGTCGCTTTCAGCGGCGTGGGCGGCCAGGCCAACCTCGGTTTCCGCATCGACAACTGCAAGGGCGGCGCCGGTTCCAACCTCTCCCTCGCCAGCCCCACCGGCAGCGGCGGCGGCGTTCACTTCATCGAGACCTACGGCATCAACGGCGTGGGTTGGAGCATCGTCACCGCCACCAACTGGGGCAACTGCGGCCTGCTCCTGAACAAGAGCACTTCGTCCAGCGGCTCCACCGTGAACGGCAACCACTGCGGCACCGGCACCGGCTATGCCGCCTTCCGCACCGCGAACGACAACCTCGGGCCCACCAACCTCGGCACCATAAACGCGAGCAATGGCTGCGGACGCGGCTTCTACAGCACCACCAACAGCGTCGACACCACCATCACCCGCGTGTACGCCAACGGCTGCACCGACATCGGCATCTGGATCGGCTCGCCCTCGACGCGGGTGAAGGTCCTCGGCGGCACCCTCTACAACAACGCCGGCGGCTGCTGGGCTAACACCGGTGGCTCGACCAACTCCGTGACCGTCACCTGCCAGTGATCCCCCCTCCGGTCCCATCCTGACCACGCCCGGCGGCGGCCTGCGGGCCGCCGCTTTTTTTGCCGGATGTAGGGCGGGGTCGCCGCACTCCGCCGGGATCGGAATCGTGTAGCGGGGAGCGCCAGCGACCCGTTCCGATCCCGGGCCGCTGGCGCTCCCCCACTACGGGGCCGGTGCAAACCGAAACCCGGCTCGCTACAGCGGTACTGCCGGCACCACCTTCAGCCATCCGGTTCCCTGGAGCTGCGCGCTTTCGAATTCCGCGCCGGAACCCAACGCGCCCCAAGTGCTGCCCGGGCTCGCGAAAGTCATGCCCCCGTCCAACGACAAGGCGTCGATCGTGCGTGTGCCGGAACTAAAGCCGATGATCGTGTTACTGTAATCTTAATCCGGCTTTTATTCTACGTATAAACCGCTGGATCGCCCCGGGGGACCACTTCAGGCCTCCATTGGTCGCGGCCGACCATGCAGATTGATTACTGTAACACAAATCGTGCCTTGGCCCGCGCGATGCCTGGGCATAAATCACCACGTCAGAATCAACCCCATCCCCCGGCTCGTCCGTTCCAAGGAAGGCCGACCAGCAGCCCTCCCGGTTACAGGCCCCGTTTCGTCCCGTTTCCCTCCGACACCGCGCCTTCGGACGACGCCTTTCGCGTGCCGAGGTCTCCGCCCGCCCCTTTCCCCGCCTTATCGGCGGGGCTTTCAACCCCCCAAATAAACCGAATGAAGACGATACATCAAAGCCCGGCTATTCTAAGGCAAAAGAGGCCTTGCGGCTTTTTAGCCCTGGCGCTCACCGCCCTGGTCCCCCTGTTCGCCCCCTCGGCGAAAGCGGACTTCACCGTCCCGATCCGGGCCGGCAGCTCCATCCACTTCGTCTGGGTCGGCGACCTCAATGGCGACGGCAACATGGACTACGTGTTGGACCGCCCTTGGGACAACCAGCAGAAAATCGAAGCCTACACCCACAACGGCACCTTCCTGTGGGACATCGACTTCGGTCCGAACAGCGTCGGCAAAGACAATATTTCGCCGGCTTCCGCAACCATCGACGTCGGCCATTGGGACGGTGTCACGGTATCCGACCTCAACAACGACGGACGGGCCGAAGTCATCATCAAGTTCGCCAATGGCACCCGGTTCGGCGACGGCTCCACCTGGGTCAACTCCGACAACAACAAGCAATGGATCGCCGTTCTGAACGGGTCGACCGGAGCGCGCCTGGCCTACGCTTCGATTCCGACCGACTTCATCGCGCGCGGCCCCATGGGCTGCCAGTTGGGAGTCGGCAACTCGGGCATCTTCGCCTCCATGAAAAACCGGAACGCCGATGGTTCGTTCAACATGATGGTCTGCCGCTACACCTGGTCGGGCGGAAACCTGAACCAGGCGTGGAAGTGGATTCGGAACGGCACCAATGGCGGCCCCGACGGCCATCAATTCCGTATCTGCGACGTCAACCGGGACGGGGTGGACGACTACTGTCAGATCGGCTTCGCCCTCAACGGCTCGAATGCCTCCCGGCTCTACGGTTTCGATTCCCAGGGAATCGTGCACGGCGACCGCTTCCATATCGCCAAAATGGACCCGGGCAGCGCGGACCTGCTGGGATGGGGTGTCCAGCAGGACAATCCCAGCGGCCTGCTGGAATTCGCCTACAATGCCCGGACCGGGAGCAT
Source organism: uncultured Akkermansia sp. (assembly GCA_966250295.1). Classification (GTDB taxonomy): domain Bacteria; phylum Verrucomicrobiota; class Verrucomicrobiia; order Opitutales; family Opitutaceae; genus IMCC26134_A. The sequence goes on from CBINGR010000041.1 coordinate 35,426, forward strand.
GCTCTGGAAACATATGGGAACCACTTCCGACGTGGGGCGTGGCGACGTGGGTGACATCGATCCCCGCTTCCCCGGCTACGAAGCCTGGTCCTTTTACGGGGTGTACAACGTCCAGACAAACACCAAGCTCGCAAACAACTCGCCCTACCCCGTGTTGCGCCTGTGGTGGGATACAGATGATCTGAGCGAGAGCTACAACGACGGAAAAATCGAAAAGTGGAATCACACGAATAACACGGTCGGCCGGCTGGTCACCACCTGGAACTACGAAAGCGCCGTCGGCAGCGACCGGGGCTGCCCGATGTTTTATGGCGATTTCCTGGGCGATTGGCGCGAAGAGGTCGTGCTGGCCAACAGCGCGTTCAACAAGCTCGTGATATTCACCCCGCCCGGCACCAGCAACACCCGCTCAACTCTGCGCAACGACCAGTATTACAAGAATTGCCTCACGCTGAAGGGCTACATGCAGTCGCACCATACCAGCTTCTACATCGGCCACACCGGCAGCGTCGGCAGCGTGCCCGCCAACGGTACCTGGCGGATCACCAACCGCAACTCCGGCAAGGCCCTGGACTGCAACGGAGCCGGTACGAGCGATGGAACGCAGATCATTCAGTGGACCTACAGCGGTGCCAACAACCAGCGCTGGACGCTTCAGGACCGCGGCAGCGGTCAGTTCAGCATCATTGGCGTGCAAAGCGGGAAGGCGCTGGATGTAAACGCCAGCGCGACCGCCAACGGAACCAAAGTCCAGCTATGGACCTATGGTGGCGCCAACAATCAGAAATTCACCTTCACCGCCGTGGGCAGCGGTTACTACCGGATCACGCCCGTCCATGCCACCGGCTCCTGTTTGGACGTAAACGGATACTCCATGGCGGATGGCGCGCTCGTCCAACTCTGGACCTACAGCAATAACGCCAACCAGCAGTGGTCTTTTAATGCGCCTTAAACGGATTCCTTAGCCTCGAACCAAACATCTCCGACGCAGCCTCGGATGGTTGCGTCGGAATTTTTTTCACCGCCCCCTATGCGCGCTTCGCCCTTTGTCGCCTTGCTGGTGATCGGGTTTGTAACGGCCACGGCCGCCACCCCAGACACCAGCCAGGCCGCGGCGGACCTCTCCGCACGGCTCGAAAAAGCGCTCGCCGAAACTAAAATCGACCATCGTCTCGGCGAACTGGCCGGAATCGGGAGAAGTCTCTCCGCATACGAAATTCCCGAGGCGCTTCAGGCCGTGGAAAACCTGAAGCAATTGCGCGAGCGGGCGGTGCTTGCGGAGGCCATTCTGAAAAGGTGGGGGGAACTGGCCCCCAAGGAAGCCTTTGCCTACATCGCCGGGCTTCCGGAAAGCAGCGCCAAGGTGGAAGCGATTCGCACCGTCACCGCTTTTTACGCCCGGCAAAATATCCGGGCCGCAGCCGCGGCGGCAGCCGGCATGAAAAGCGGCCGTGCCCGCAACGAGGCCGTCGAATTGATCGCGGAGATATGGGCCGGGAACGACGTCCGCGCCGCATTGGCGTGGATAAATGAACTTCCGGCGGGGTTGCCCAAAGGACCTGCCTTGCGCGCGGTCTATTTTGTCTGGGTGCACGCGGATCCGGCAGCCGCGTCCGCCACCATTCGAAAGCTCGCCGACGGCGACGACAAAAACGCCTTGTTGATGAATGTGGCCGGAGACTGGGCGGCCGTCGCCCCTGCCGCCGCGGCCAAATGGGCCGAAGCCCTGCCCAAGATGCCGGAACGCGAGCTGGCTCTGCCGATCGTTGCCGAATCATGGGCCGACTCGGATCCCTTCGGGGCATCCCGCTTCGCCCTTGGCCTGTCGCCGCCTTACTTACGAAACAAAGCGGTCCTGGCCGTGCTCACCCGCTGGGCGACACAAGATCCGGTACAAGCCTTGTCCTGGGCCGTGGATTCCGCCGACCCGGCAATCCAGGAACGTGGAGTGTTCGAGGTGCTGAAGGTTTGGACCTCCGTGAGTCCCGACGCCGCAGCCCGCTGGGTGGATCAGCTTCCCACCGGATGGCTTCGAGAAAGCGCCATCGGAAGCTATGTGGAAGCCGTCGCCCCCTGGAACCCCGAGGCCTGCGTCCGCCTGGCCAACCAGACGACGGATCCCTTGGTACGACGGCAACGCGTGGAACCCTGCTTTCGCACCTGGCTCGCATGGGATCCCGCCGCGGCCACCGGGTGGCTCAAGGAAACGAACCTGCCCGAAGCAATTCAAACCGCTTGGCTTTCCCAAAGCGCAGAGCCGGGGCGCTGACCACGCCGGAATCAAAACCTGCACAGCGGGTTCTCCGGCTGTACACCGGGGAGCCCGTCTTCCCCCGCTTTGGAAGAAGACCGTGAAACTACTCAATATACCCACTTTGGGTGATGTTTTTCCTCCCCACTTTCCCTACCCTCCTGAAGAGGGCGCCTCCCATATTTTACCCCGTATGCGGCGTCCTTGGCCCGCGGTGCCTCAGTCTTGAGGCTGTCGACCGCGGGTCCCCCCCGGGTTCTTCGCGTGAAGCACCACCAACTGGACCAAGGGCCTACTGCTGAGCACGGGCCCTTCTTCCGGCGCCTTATCGTGGCCACGACTGCGGGCGCGGCACCGGCTGCGCCACCTTCCGCACCAACCTCGCCTAGCGGCGGACCGGGTTGCGCAGGACGGGACCTTTTCGCGCCGGAATAATCGAAGATGCCGGATCTCCCTTAGGCGGGATTGCGACGATTTCCTGAGCGGCCGGAGGAGGCATGGCCGAGGTGGGCTCGACGGGCGGCGCGGGGATAGACGTCGGCTCTCCGAGATAAAACCCTTTGAGCCAGGAGCGAGCCTGGGGGCTGGTGCCGTCTCCATCGTCCGAATACAAGAGGAGGGTGCCGTCAGCGCTGGCGACAGCCTCGCCAAGGAGGCCGAGATACTGGTGACGGTTGGAGTTCTGCTCGCTGGTCAGGCCGAGGTCGGAGACGCGGTCGGCCGGCTGAGTGGGGCTGAAAAGAGTGAGCTGATCCGGAGAAAGGCCGGCCTTGACCTGCCAGGATTCATCGGGATTCGAAAGATAGGCGACATAGGCGGGATAGGCGGCGCCCGGAATGAGGCCGGTGACCGTTGTCACGAGCGGAACGGCGTCGCCGAAGCCACCGTGGGCGTCCTTCTCGAAAACTTCGCGATTGCCGACCTTGTCGAAACCGAAGCCGGCACGCCGGCGCCAGAGTGGGCCGGAGATGAAGCCAGGATCTTTGGGCGCATCGGTAAAAAAGGGGGCCGGCGAGCCGCCGACCGCGGTGGTGCTGTCGGCCTGGATATCGACAAAGGTCCCGGCAGGCAGGCCGGCGGCCCGGACGGTGCCGGAAAGGACGAGGAGGACGGGCAGACGAAGGAAGCTGTGAATAACCATGCAAATGCGAGGGGGGCGGGAAATTAGTAACACGATCCGAAAAAACGGGGGGCGAGGGACTCGGAACTACTGCGCCACTGCCGGCACCACCTTCAGCCATCCGGTCCCCTGGAGCTGCGCGCTTTCGAATTCCGCGCCGGAACCCAACGCGCCCCAAGTGCTGCCCGGGCTCGCGAAAGTCATGCCCCCGTCCAACGACAAGGCGTCGATCGTGCGTGTGCCGGTGTATTCGAGGGAAACGCCGCCGAGGCAATCCACCTCGAGACTTGCCCGCGTCCCCAGGGCCCCGGCGTCCCGCAGGACCAAGCGGCCGCCGCGGGCCACCGAGACCGTATTGAAATCCCCCAGCGTGGCCCTTGCCTCCACGGTGAGGGAGTTCGCGAGCACCGAAACCTGGCCCCGAAAATCGGGATTCGAGCCGACGACGATCAACCCGGGGCACGCTCCTTCTCCTTGGACCAGGCGCATCACCTTTTTCCCCAGCTTTCCAGAAAGCACGAGTTCGTTGGCCTCCCCGGAACCGGAAGTCGAGTGGCTGAGGTTGACGACTGAAATCGCCCCATCGCCCGCCGCGCCGATGTCACCGGCGAGAACGGTGCGCCGGTGGTTGTTGCGCACGGTGATCGTCGTATCCTCATCCGCCACAATGGCGCCGGAGAGCACGATCTGGGAAGCCGTATGGGTGCTGCCCGTGCTGCCGACATCCAGCCCGGCTTTGCGCAGTCGAAGCGGAACGTCGCAGAGAATGCCGCCGCTGCTGTGCGCACGGATCTCCGCCGCGGAGTTGCCCCAGTTGTTGATGCCTCCGGTGTTATCCAAAGTGAGCGCGCGGTTTTTTCCGCCCGTCAGAGTCCAAATCCGCGCTGAACCCGCGGTATTGCGCAACACGCCCACGGTAGCATCGACATCGAGCACGGTGGTAAACCCGTCGTTCGTCGCCATCTCCGCGGCCACACCCGCCCCCGAGGGATAGCCACCGGCAGCGCCGCCGCGGGCGCTCCAGTTGGCGCGGTTGCTCCACAGCCCGTCGCCTCCGCCGTTGCCGAACCTGGATTGGGCGCGGAGCGAAGCGGTGGACAGGCCCAGGGCCAGCAAGGTCGGAAACAGCAGACGGAATGGGGGATTCATGAAGGTAAAACCTGCGGAGACAAAGCGTCCGCCACCCGGGCCGCCGACGAAAGCGGCTGCGGGAAAATCCGGCGGACCGGGAAATAAAGGAAGCCCACGACCGCAGGCACCCCGCCTGCGATCATGGGCAGCCCCAACACATCCGTCGTGGTTGCCCGCGACGAACGGAAGATGTGGAAACTCAGGCCCGCTGTCCGCGACCGCGGCGACGGATAAATCCGACGGCCAGGACGCCGGCACCCGCGGCGAGCGCACAGACGGAGGGCTCAGGAATCGCGGCGATTTCGAGGAAGCCGCTCCCGAGCAGCTGCGAGCTTTCGAAGGTCGCGCCGGAGCCGAGCGCCCCCCAGATGCCCGAGGATGCGAAGGTCGAGCCGCCGTCGAACGAAAGCGCGTCGATCAGCGCCGTGCCGCTGAAGCTCAGCGAGGCCGAGCCCGAGCTGCCGAGCAACAGACTCGAGTTGTCGCCCAGCGCGTTGACGTTCTGCAGGACCAGGCTCGCGCCGTTGGCGACGGAAATGGTGTTGAAGTCGCCCAGGGTCCCGGTGGAGCTGACCGTGATGGAGTTGGCCAGCACGGAAACGTCGCCCGTGAAGGCGGCGTTGGCGCCCGAGATCACCATGCCGGTGGTCGTGCCCGCGCCCTGGGTCACCTGCACGACTTGCGGGCCGAGATTGCCGGAGAGGTTGAACTGGTTGGGATCGCCGGCCGTGCCGGAGCTCAGGTTCACGATCGTAATCTCGCCCGCGCCGCTCGCGCCGATGCTGCCCTGCAGGTTGGTCTGCCGCCGGTTGTTGCGGATCGTGATGGTCTGGTTGGTCGCCGCGGTGATCGCGCCGCTGAGCGTGATTTGGGCGGCCGCGTTGTTGCTGCCCGTCGTACCGATATCGAGATTGGTGTTGCTCAGAAGCAGGTTGGCCGCGCTCACGATGCCGCCGCTGCTCGTCGCCCGGATCTCGGCGGTGTTGGCGTTGCCGAAGCCATTGGTCAGGCCCGTGCCATCGAGGGTGAGGGTGAAACCTCCGGCGTTGGTGTGGTTCCAGATGCGCGCCGAGCCCGCGGTGTTGCGCAGCGCACCGACCGTCGCGTTGACGTCCAGCGCGGTGGTAAAGCCGGCGCCCGTGTTCATGGTCGCGATCACGCCCGCCGCGTTCGGGTAGGAAGCCGCTCCGGTCCAGTTCGCCGGGGTGCTCCACACGCCGGTGGCCGCGCCGTTGTTGTAGGTAAAGGTCTGGGCTTGGAGCGACACGACGGCCGCTCCGGCGAAAAGCGCGGCGAGCGCGCGGGAATGCGATGACTTCATGGCTGGAGGAGACGGGGTTGAATGGAGGCGCGTTCGCGCGCCCGCCCGTTCAGGCATGATTTGTCTCGTCCTCCTTCGGAAGCCTGCCAGAGTGTTACGGTAACCCCATCCCCAGTCGATGCCCTCCAGCCAGCCCGGAAAATCCGCGGAACGTCCCACCATGCGCCAGATCGCCGCCCTCGCGGGCGTGAGCGCGATGACCGTCTCGCGCGCCCTCCGCAACAGTCCGCGAATCACGCCCGAGGTTCGGAACAAGGTACACAAGGTCGCCGTCCGCCTGGGCTACCGGCCAGACCCGGAAGTCGTGAAACTGATGAACCACCTGCGCCGCAGGAGCAAACCGACCTTCGTGGCTTCGATCGCGGCCCTCACCTCGCTTTCCGCGGACATCGAGCCGCCCTTCCTCCGGCGCGCGCGGGAAAACGCGCAGGCACGCGCCGCCGAACTCGGCTACGCGCTGGAGGTGTTCCGGGTCGACGCCCCGGAAAAATTCAATCGGGGCCTCGAGCGCATGCTGGTCAGCCGCGGGATCGAGGGGGTGCTGCTGCTCCAGATGCACGCCCCCATCCGGGTGGACCGGCTGCTCGACTGGGAAAAATTCTCGGCCGTGATCGCCACGCCCAGCGTGCTCGCGCCCGAGTTCCCCCGCGTGGGAGCCCACTATTTCCATAATGCCCGCCTGCTCTGCGAACAACTCGCCCGGCAGGGCGGTACCCGAATCGGTTTCGTCGGTCCGGAGTCCTTCTGCATCCGCACGCTTCACGCCTTCACCGCCGCCGCCGCCTGGCAGGGCATGGCAGTCGGCGGGCCGGCCGTGCAACCCTTCGTGTTCAACGAGTGGCGCCCGGACCAGGCCGCTCTCTCCGACTGGTTCGCGCGCGAGCAGCCTGACGCCATCATCACGCACGCCGAGGAAACCATCCCCTCCCTGGCCGGGTGGCTTGGCCTGCCCATCGACGGCCCCATCGTCTTCGCCTGCACCAACGTCGATCCCCTCGCGTCGAAATGGCCCGGCATCGACGAACGCCACGATCTCATCGGCCGGAAAGCCGTCGACGTACTCACCAGCCTGCTGAACCGGAACGAGAAAAACCTCCGCGTCAGCCACACGAGCACCCTGATCGAAGGACGCTGGGTCCAGGCGGCGCCCCCGCGTTGACCTCGCCGCAGGCGGCCCGCCCGCCTGCGGACCGGCTCACTTTGCCTTGGGCTTTGCCGGCTGATCGATCCGCCGGTGCTGCTGCCCGCCGTTTTCGTCGTAGGTGATGATGGTCCCGTTCTCCAGTTGGCGCAGCCATTGCATGCCGTTGTTGTCGAAATAGACCTGGGCCACCTCGGCTCCCAGCGTTCCCCTCACGCGCTCCCGCGTCGCGTCGGCCAGCTTTTGCAGCTCCGCCTTCTTCTGCTCCGGCGTGAGATTCGTGTCGTCCGCGATGCGCAGAGCCGCCTGCGGCACCTCGTCGCGCAGGTTGAAGACCTTCGCCGGCGTGCCCTCCGGCAAGGCGAAGCGCTTGGTTGCGGCCACGAGTTGCTGGTAGTCGTGGTCATTGGAGCGGACGTAAGCCTGGTAGCGCTCGGGTCCGAGCGCCTCCTTGAGCTGCCCTTTCATCGCGTTTTCCGCCTCGGTCCGAACCTTGCGCTGCTCGGGGCTTTCCTGCGTGCGCAGCCGGTTTCCAAAATTGTCGTAGTCGGCATACTGCTCGTCGAATTCCTTCCGGATTTCGAAAATCGCCAGATATTCCGCCTCGGTCGCGTCCATCTGCGTCATCTGCCAGCGCAGGTTCTGGGCCGTGCGCGACTGGCGCCGCTCATACTCGGCCAATTCCTCGGGGCTGAGGATCGCCGCAAGATCGCGCCGTTTCTCCTCCTGCAGAAACCGCGCTTTCTCCGCATCGGAGGGCATCTGGAATCCCTTCGATTCGCGGCGCAGATCGTTGCTCAGCTCGTTGTAGTCCTGTTCCAGTTGCTGGAGCGCCTCGCGCTTTTCCGGTGCCGCGAACCCGTATTGCCGCTCCATCCATGGGTTGTCGCGCGCCTCCGCCGCCGGGTCCGCGCCAAGTACGCGCTCGCTCTCCGCCTTCATCTCGGCCTGCAGCGCCCGTATCGCCGTCCGCTGCTCCCTGGTCTGCCCGCCCCAGAACCAATCGTCGTCGTTTTTCCACCAGTTCTTCTTCGCGTCCGGCTTCGGCTGCAGCGCCTTCATTCGCGCCTCGTAGCGTTTCCAGATCCGGGCCGACACGATGGAGCGGATCAGGTCCTCCTCCACTCCGGCCGCCCGCAATTCGTCGCGCAGCGCCTCGGCATCCCCGCCGTTGAAGGCCACAGCGATCGCCTTTCCCTCGCCGGTCGCCGGCCCGGAACGCTTCACGACCGGCGCTATCGCCGCAGCCTCGCCCCCGCCTGCGGCAGCGGCTTCCGCTTTCTTCCCCTCCCCCGGGGCGCCGGAACGGTTCGCCACGAGCAAGGCCGCGTTCGCGGCCAGGGATATACCGAGCAGGAGAGGCAGCAGCTTCATGATGAGGTAAGGCGGATCGCCGCCAGCCTTTCGTATTCCTCCCCACTCCCGCGAGCCGGAAAACACACCGTCCTAGATCGGTCCGATCGGTCGGATCAAACTGATCTGGCCGATCATTTCTCCAGTCCCATGCCAGGGTCATTGGTCATTTCGGGGCCGCTTCGCGGCCCGGTTTTCCCCCATTGACCGTCCTTCGCCCCGCCCTACCTTGGCACGAAGCTCGCGTTTCGCTGTCGCATCCCTCGTCCTGACCACATGCCCATCCCTGTCCGCCGCCTCTCCCTCTCCCTGCTGACCGCCGGCCTGCTTGCCGCCCCTCATGTCGCTTCGGCCGAAGACGCTCCGGCCAATCCCACCCCGGTTGCCGCCGCCCCCGCACCGGCCCTTCCGCTCGACGACGGCTTGAACCTGCGCTTCGCCAACGGCATCGCCGCCGTGGTCGAGTCCAAGGTCATCACCGTGGACGACATCCGCCGCGAACTCGCCCCCATCCTCCCGCAAATCCGGCGCGATTCCCGCAATCAGCAGGAGTTTTCCCAAAAGCTGGAAAAGGTACAGGACGACATCATCCGCAACCTCGTGGACCGGGCGCTCATCGTGAGGGAGTTTCGCAAGGACGAAAAACGGCAGATCCCCGCCAGCTACATCGACAACGCACTCTCCGAGCAGCTCACCACCCAGTTCGAGGGCGACCGCGCCCGCTTTCTCGCCTACCTGAAGTCCCGCGGCTTCACCCTCCGCGACTATCGCAAGGAGGTCGAGGAGGACATCATTTACGGCTACATGCGCGGTCAGCAGCGCAAGAGCCTCAACGTCGTCAGCCCCGCCAAGGTCGAGGCCTATTACGCCGCGAACCAGGCCAAATTTCACGAAGACGAGCAGGTTCACCTCCGCCTGATCCAGATCAACCGGGGCGAGCTCGACGACGCCCAGCTCCTCGCCAAGGCCGGCGAAATCCTGGCTAAGTTCAAGGCCGGCGAAAAATTCGAGGACCTCGCCAAGCAATACACCGAGGACGCCCGCAAAGCCAAGGGCGGCGACTGGGGCTGGCAAAAACGCGCCGATCTCAAGCCCGAGTTCAGCGAACCGCTCTTCTCCCTCCAGCCCGGCAAGGTCAGCGAGCCCATCCTGCAGCGCGAAGGCGTATACCTGCTTTTCGCCGAGGAACGGAAGGCTGCCGGCGTGCCGCCCATCGCCGAGGTTCGGGAACAGATCGAGACGACTCTCGCCCAGCAGATGACCCGCGAGGCCCAGGAAAAGTGGCTCGAACGCCTGCGCAAGGGTGCCTACGTGCGCCTCTACTGAGCGGCCCGCGTTTCCGCCGGTTCTGTAGGCCTTCTGCGGATACGGCTCCAGGCACCTCGGCGCGCGGCTTCCCGGTCCCCCGCCGGTTTGACCCCGTGCGCCGGGCCGGCACCTTGGAGGCATGACGTTCCTCGAACAGCTCGAAGCCCTCAGCTATATCGTCACCGTCATCGGTCTTCCCTTCGGCATCTGGGTTTACCTGCGCGACCAGCAGAAGGAACGCAAAAACGAAGAGGAGGAGGTCTACGTGCGCCTCTCCGACCAATACGCCGAGTTCCTCGAGCTTGTCCTGAAAAACGCCGACCTCCAGCTCACCACCCGCAGCATGCCCGTCGCCCCGCTCACGCCTGAACAAAAGGAGCGCCGTTCCGTCCTGTTCGAGATCCTCATCGCGCTCTTCGAGCGCGCCTACATCCTCGTCTACGAACCCGATATGGACCCGCAGGAGGTCCGCCTCTGGGCTTCCTGGGAGGACTACATGCGCGAGTGGTGCCGCCGCCCCGATTTTCGCGAGTTGCTCCCGAATCTCCTCCGGGGCGAGGACCCCGACTTCAGCGCCTATATCCAACGCCTCGCCGCCGAGGAATCCGCCGCCCGCCCCTAGGCGCTGTCTTCGAAATAATCCAGCGCTCTGCTGAAGCCCTGCGGGTGGT
>CBINGR010000042.1:0-45386 GCA_966250295.1 uncultured Akkermansia sp.
TCTCGTCCAAATATACCGACGCCGAAACGGATCTCGTTTACTACGGCTTCAGATATTACAATCCCAATACTGGCCGCTTTATTAATCGTGACCCAATTAAAGAGCGTGGCGGCGTTAATCTTTATGGGATGGCTGGGAATGATCCGGTGAATTACTTGGATTATCTCGGACTGCTCATCTCTGTTGGGTTTAATAAGTGCAATATCGTAATAATCGTGCCAATCACATTGTTTACGCCCAGCTATGAGCGTACGCATGGTATGCCAAATTTGGCAGAAGTGGCCGAAAAGGTAAAAACGGGGATTGAGAAATACTGGAATAAAGAAGGTGGATGGAAAGTTGCCGACGGATGCTGCACGGTATCTTTTGTTGCAGACGTTCGGTTTGATTCGAGTAGCACTAGGCAGATCGATGTTGACCCATATACCGATCCGGCAAAGGGCAATACGGTTGGAAACAGAAGGAATGTCATTGGTATAACTGCGAGGGAAATGGATGATGATCATGTTAATTCCATTGGCGGTGATAGCGGCTTGTGGAGTGCCGTAGATCCTTTTTGGAGCAACATTGGTTGGGTGGCCGCCCATGAGGCAGGCCATCTTATGGGGCTTCCAGATGACTACACGGACGAAGGTCGCGATGCTAACGGGCAGAGGAAAGGAGCCGCAAAACCCGGCCACGTTGGGCACATGATGGCCTCAGCCAACGGCATCGTTCAGAAGCACGAAGTGGAGGATATTATTAAAAATAATAACATAAAATGCCCATGCTTAAAATAATAACCTATTTTTTGGCCCTATTCATCCCTGCTCATACGTCTTTTGCATCTACCGATGCAGGGGCCGGAAGGGCGAATAACGAATACACCTGCATTCACGTAGTGGCCTTGGGCTTAAATATCTGGAGCTCAGAAAAGGTGGTTTCTGTAGGCGAATTAAAGCTGGCCTCTCCGATTTTCATCAAAGCGAAGGCCGAAGGCGGGTTCGTGCTTTACTTTGAAAAGGGGTACTCAGTCAAAGTAGAGGGAGGTAAGTTATATTACGGGGATTCCTTGGTGAATCTCCGTCCTGATGAACGTGATGTTTATGTCACCCAAGATAATTATCAGCTTGGTGTGTTTATCAGGCTATTTGATAAGTAAATCTAGGGGGGCCGGCCAAGTGAATCTAAAAAGCCAATCATGGGGCGGTGCAACCGGGGTGCCGCTGTCGAGCGGGCGGCGTAGCTGACGCCACGCCGCTTTGGCGAATGAGGGCGGCGTTTACAAGGCCGTGGTGAGCCAGTATCCAAATGCCGAGCGATTGGATACGCCTCCCCCGCCACGTAAAGGAAGGGGGGGCTCGGGATGAAAAATAATATCGTTCTTCCTCTTGTTGCTGTCGCAGTCATCGGAGGCTGTTTTTTCATAGCCTCACTCCTGCCGATCTGGCCCTTTTCCCCGTATGTACGACAAGGGGATGAGTATGAAAAGGCCTCAGCCCTTGATTCAGACATGCTACACAATGCGCTCGCAAAGACCTTGATAGCGCGTTCAGAGCCTTTTTGTTTCAGCGGCAATCGGGTTTGGCTGGGTTTCTCTATTTGGCGCGACAAAGAACTCTCCGCAAAATATACTTCCGAGGCCGTTTCGCTTATGCAAAGAGAGCATCCGGGCGTTCCGCTTCCCTTGGGTTACGAACTAACGCCCCATATTCCAAAAGAGATACACGACGCGATAGTAGGTGAGGAAAAGATCGATTGAGGTGAAGGGCAGTTCCGCTGCCACAGCCTCCATGATCGCGGCAGGGCGCATGTAACATCCGCGACACCGAGACACACAGAAAGCCTCGTTGCGGTCGCGGAACCATAACGAGGCCGGCGGGGTTCAAAAAGATTCCTGACCGGGGGGGGCCTGACCCTGCCACCCTGCCCGTTTAAACGTCGCGCCCTCAGTTCAGCGACGGATCGGCCGGGGCTTCGGGCATGGATACGGCTTTGCGCGGGCGCTTGCGTGCCGCGACTTGGACGGCAGAGCGGACGCCGAAAGCGGCGAGAATTGTCCGGCGCAGCGGCTCAGGATCTCATCGGAGCAACCCGAGGGCCTGCGCCAGGTGGACGAGAGACAGGCCATCGAAGCGGTCAGGGTGGAGAGCCCAACCGGCAGCAACGACGCGCAAACCCGCCGACCGGGTGAAGCTGGGATGCCTGCATCCTCGCCAGGGCAAAAGCCATTCAACGAAGCCGGCGAGAGCGCAGGCCAGTTCCTCGCAGTCAATCGGAGCGTCAGAGGCAGGCGTCGAATTCGGGGCGGTGCTGGCGCGTGCGGAGAGTACCATTTCGGCCGGCGCGCAACCCGGTCGTGTAAGGGCAGGGCCTGCCCCTCACTCCCCCAGCGCCGCCTTCAGCCGCACCAGTTCGGCGGCCAGCCGGGTCACTTCGGCCTCCAAGGCCGCGATCCGTTGTTCCGCCTCGGGGGGCAAGGTCAGTCGGACCGTCACCGGCTCGGCAGTCGTGCCCGCCTCATCGGCGGGCGGCTCGCCGCCCAGCAACTGTACCCAGCGCGCCTCCTTTTGCCCGGTCTGCCGGGGCAGCTTTTTCACCAAAGGAGCCGCCCGCGCGGCCAGTTCGGCCAGCAGCTCCTCGACCCCGGTCACCTCGGGCAGCGGCCGCAACCGCTCGGCGTTGCCGCGCAGGCCGGCCGCCGTTTGCGGGCCGCGCAGCAAAAGCTCCGCCAGCAGGGCCCGCGCCTCGGGCGTCACGGGATAGACCTGGTCGAAGGTTTGCTTGTATTTCGCGACCCGCGCGTCGGCGCCCATGAAGTGCGCCACGAGCCTCCGCAGGCGCAGGTGCTCGAGCGCCGCTTCCACCTCGCGGCTTTCCACCGCCATCACGGGGGCGCGGTTGCTGCGCTGATTGCAGGCGTTGACCAGGGCGTTGAGGGTGAGCGGATAGATGTCCGGCGTGGCGAACTCCTTCTCGATCAGGCAGCCCAGCACCCGCATCTCCAGGCCGGAAAGCGGCGTCTCTTGAAGGGCAGGCGCGGTGATCGGGCTCGTCGTGGATGTATCCATGCCGTCAAGCAACTCGCGTAGGCGCCGCCGGCAAGAATTCATCGATCAAGGCGACGGCCGCGCCCGCCGCCCTCAGGCCCGCCGCCACCCCCGCGCGGCCCAGGCGGCGATGGCGGCCAGGGCCACGAGCACGCCGAGCCCGAAGGTCCGCGCGCCCGCCCCGCCCACGCCGGCGCGGCGCAGGTCCAGGCTCAGGGCCAGCGGCTCGGCTCCGTCCACCTGCAAGCTGCGCGTGAAGGTCAGCACCCGCCCGCTCTCCGGCAAAGTCACGTCGATCGCCCCCGGGGCCGGCTCCGCCGCCAGTTGCTGGTCCACGATGCGGCCCGCAATCCCGCGCAAGGCCGCATTTTCCTCCACTGTGTTGCCCATCAGCAGCTCGTCCACCTGCTGCAGATTGAAGCTGCTTCCGCCCTGGATAAAGGGGTTCGCGTTCGCGGCCTGCTCCAACTGCTCGTTGCGCCGGGCCTCGCTTCCTCCGCTGTTGTCCAGGTAGAGCCGCTGCCGCCGCGTGTTCAGCCCCACCACCGCCTGCTGGGTTTTTAGCGAGCGCAACTGCACCCGCGCATCCTCGTTCGTCGCCTCGTCCAGTACCTTCGCCTTGGCCACGCGACTGAACATCTCGCCCGCCTGCTCCTGCCGGCCCTGCTGGATCAGGGCGTTGGCCTCCACGATCAGGTCGCTGGCCAGCTTCGCCTCGGCCTCGCGCTTCGACGCCGTCTGCGACGCGTAGTCCTCCAGACCGAAACTGCCGGCCGCGTATTCCTCGCGCAACCGCAGCCCGCCGCGGTGGCCCGCCAGCTCGTAGCCCGGGGGGATGACCACGCGCCACGCCACGTTCTCCAGCGGCACGCTCAGGCCCGGCCCGAGCAGTTCGATCCGCCCCGCCTGCGCCGCCGGCACCGCATACACCAGCCGCACTTTCGCCTCACGTCCCTCCGCCGTGGCCGGCGCCACGTGAAACAAATAGGCGTCACCCTCGCGCACCGCCGTCACGCTCTCGCCGTTGACAAAGGTGTTGAACAACCGCGCCCCCGCCGGCAGCCGCACCCGGAGCGCGCCCTTCTCCACCACTTCCACCTGTAACTCCGCCGCGGTGAGGAAGGGGCCCGACGGCGAAAACACCGTGCTCAGCAGACCGCCGGTGACGCGCAGTTTCAGCGCGTCCGCCACCTCGTGACGCCGCACCGTCACCGCCAGCGGCCCCTCCGGTTCCGCCACCCGGTAGCTCAGCGCCGGCACGCTGCGGTCCGCGCGATCCTGCAACACCGCCGGCACCGCGCTCCAGTCCGTACGCTGCCAGCCCCGCGGGACTTCCGACGCCTCCAGCTCCAGCCGCCCGCCCGCCCGCACCGCGACGAACTGCGTCACCTGCCGCACGCCGGGATAGGAAGGCGTCGCCACCGTCTCGATTCCTGTCCCGCGCTCCGCCGCGCCTTGGTGCTCCACCGTCACGTCCGTCTCGCCCAGGATGCCGCGCTGGAAACGGATCTCCCAGACCTCCGTCTCGCCCGGCACGGGCGCAAAGTCGCTCACCGCCGGCCCGGTCGCGCGCAGCGTCCGCGCCTGCTCCGCGCCGAGCCCGGGCAGCCGCACGCGAAGCTGTTTCACCGCCGCGTTCTCCACCTTGTAGCGCAAGGCCAGGCGGGTCAGCGTCTGGCCCTCGCGCGCGGTCACCTCCTGCAGGGCCTGCACCGTCACCCACGGCTCCAGCGCCTCGATGCCCACACTCAGCGACCAATCCGCCTGCAGGAGGCGGAACACCAGCGCCCCGGGCTTCGCGTTGCCCGCCGCGCGCGGATCGAGCTGCGACACGTTGCCGCGTTCCAGCGCCCGCAACCGCAGCCCTTTCTCGGGCACGATCTGCAGCTCTCCCGTCTGCCGCGTGGCTTCGCGCACCGAGACCCGCGGCACCGCCCAGACTCCCTGCCCCGACATCGCCGGCGCCGGCCCCGCCAGCGCCAGCGCGAAAGCCTGTTCGCCGATCGTGCGGCCGTTCAGGTGCAGCGTCACCACCCGCCGCCCGTCTGCCTCCACCGCCTCCGTCCAATGGCTCAAGGCCGGCCCGCTCAAGGCCTCCACTTCCAGGCCCGCCGGCAGTTCAAAGCTCAGCTTAAAAAGGCCCACCCGCAGGATCGTCACCGCCAGGTCGGCCGCCAGTACCAGCCGGTCGTCGCCCAGCGAGAACACCTGCCGGCCGGCGACTCGCACCTCCGGCGCCACCGCCGCCACCCGCAGCGTCACCAGCCCGCCCGCTTCGCCATGCCGGTACACCTGCTGCACGAGGGCCAGCGGCTGCCCGTCCCGCCCGCGCGGCACCAGCGTCGCGTCAAAATCCTCCAGGTTGACCGCCGACAAGCCTTCCGCCTTCACGCCTTCCGGCTGCGCGTCCCCGCCGAAGGCCAGCGCCAGCATGCCCACCTCGCCCGCCGCGCCGTCCACCTTCAGCGGCCGGAGGCTCAGGTCGAAAGGCAGCGCCGCCGCGCCCCGCTGGGTCTCCACCACGAAGGAAAAAGCCTGCGCCTGGGCCGGCTCGACCGCCACGCGCAGCCGCCGTGTCACCGGGTCGAAACGCCACGCGCCCACCGGCCCGTGCGCCACCTCGCCCACGGTGAAGCCCTCCGGCACCTCCAGTTCCAGCGCGGCCACCCGGCCCTGGACCGGCCGCACCGTCACGCGCGCCCGTCCGTTCACCACCCCCGGTCCGGGCAGGTAGAGGCTCGCCGTCTCCACATGAAACCGCGTCGCCTCGGCTGCCAGGTCGCGCCGCTGCGGGCTGAAGCGGATCACCGCTGCGCCCGACGGCCCGAGCACGAGCGTCGCCCCGCTCCTGCCCTGGCCCGGCTCCGCCACCGGCGACACCTGCACCGCCGCCGGCGAGGAGAATTCCCAGCCCGCCTGGTCCAGCCCCACCGTCACCCGTCGCACCGCCGCCGGCCCGGTCGGCAGTTCCACACCCTTGGCCAGGTCCGCCACGGGCAGCTCGAACTTGGCCCGCGCCGTGAGCCGCCCCGCCCGCTCCGGCGTGGCATAGTACACCGTGCCGCCCTCGCCCGCGAATTTAGATACCCGCAGCCCGTCGCCGGCAAACTCCGTCAGCACCGCCGGGGCCCGGAGAAAGGCGAAGCTCTCGCCCGGCTCGCCGTGCACCGTGAGGTCCACCTCGGCGAACAGGCGTCCGCCGCGGATTTCCCAGCGCTGCACCAGCGACTCCGCCGCCTTTTCGCCGAGGTCTGCCGCCTTCGCCTCTCCCCCGCCCCCAGCCAGGGCCACGACCAGCGCGAGCATCGCCGTGGTCGCGGCCGCCGGCGCCGCGGGCGCCCGGCTCCGGCGCCAGGCCTCTCTCGCCTTCAGCAGGCCCGGCGCCACCAGCCCGAAAAGCCCTCCGGCCGCGAGCATCGCAAAGAAGAACACGCCTCCCACGCGCTGCGCCAGCAGGCCGCCCGCGGCCAGGGCCAGGCCCGCCGCCAGCATCCCCGTCAGTTCCATCCCGGTCCCCGCCCCGCGGCGGTGCCGCACGCACCCTGCCACCGCGAGCGCCAGGCCCGCGGCCAGCACCAGCAGGCCCGTGCCCGAAAGCATCGCGCGCCACGGGGCCACGTTGCCCACCGTCACCGCCACCGCGCCGTCCGCCGGCACCACCGTGGCCGCCAGCGTGAGCTCGGCCAGGTTCACCCGCCGGTTCGCCAGCGCATCGAAAGCCAGCACGCCCGCCACCCCCGTGGCCGCCATGCCCGCAAGCAGGGCCGGCGGCAGCCAGCGCGCCGAGCGCGCCCGCAGCCCCGCCACCGCCGTCGCGATCAGCGCCAGCAGGCCCGCCACGGGGACGCGCCGCTTCCCCAGCCACTCGAAACCCGTCTCGGTCAACACCGGCCGCACTGGCTCCGCATCGCCACCGCGCGGCGTCAGCTGCCGCCCCGGATCGCCGCGCAGCGTCCATTCGCCGATCACCAGCGGGGCGGAAAGTTTCGGCGCCGCCAGGGTAACCCGCTCCGCCGAGTCTCCCGCCGCCTGGCCCAGCCGCAGCGCCACCTCCACCGACTCGTTCGGGTTAAGCCGCGCCGGCAGCGGCACCAGGGTGTGCGCGCCGTCGGCGCGTGCGTTCACCACCGCGTTGTCCACCCGCGCCTCCCAGAGCTTCACGCCCGCCGGCAGCTCCAGCCGAAGGGCCTTGCGCCCGCGGGTTTTCACGAAGAACCGCGCATCCGTCACCACCTGCCCGTCGCGGGCGATCTGGCTGGAAAAGCGCGCAAAATCCACCACCTGGTCCACCGTCTCGCCCGGCGCGTACCACTCCACGCCCAGTTCCAGCGCGAAGGGCCGCGCGGTGTATTGGTAGACCGCCAGCGCCGGCGAGCTCGTGAGCAGCCGAAACTCCGCCGGCAGTTCCAACGGCTCCAGCCTCAGCAGTCCGCCCTCCGCCTTGCGCACCGAATGCTTCACCTGCAGCGGGCTCACCACCTCCACGTAGCCGCGCTCCGACTGCACGCCCAGCGGGCGTACCTCGCCGGGCGCGATCGCCCCGCCTCGTGCGCTCATCGGCTCCTCGAAGGTCACCAGCACCGTCGCCGCCCCCAGCACCGGCTGGTGCAGCGTCACGACCAGCTCGCCGCCCTCCCGCCGCCAGTCGCGCCGTACGCCCTGCCCCGTCACGTCGATGTTGCCCGCCTCCGCCGGCACCGCGATCCGCCACTCGCCCGCCGGGGCGCCGACCACGAAATAGTTGATCAACACGCTCGCCTGCACCGCGCCCTCCCGCAGCGAATACAGGTGAAACACGTCCGCCTGCACGCTCTGCCCCAGCGCCTCGATCTTCAAGGCGGCCGACCAGACCGCCTCGCGCAGCCGCCAGGCCTGCTGCAAGCCCGCGGCCTGCTTCGGGAAATAGCTCAGCGGCACCTCCGCCAGCCCTTCCGAGCGCGCCGGCGACAGACGGTAGCCCGGCGTCGCAACCACGCCCACGTGCCCGCGCACCGACTTCGCCCCGGGAAAGACCAGCGCCGGCAGCACCCACTCGCCCGCCCGGGCCGGCTCGTTTTTCTCCAGCCGCACCCGCAGCAGCCGCCGCCCCTCCACCGCCTGCGAAAAGATCACCTTCACCGTCCGACGGCCCTCGCGCGCCTCGCTTTCCACCGCGTGGTCCGCCACCTCCGCGCCCTGCACGGCCGCCACCGTGTAATCCGCCGGCACCTCCAGCGACCAGTCGCGCAGCGGCGCCTCGCGCACATCCAGCTCGATGTCCGCCTGGATCACCCGGTCGCTCTCGCCCAGTTCGTAGGTCGTCACCTCCGACACTCCCACCTCCGGCAGGATCTGCCCCGCCACGATGCGGTAGGCGTGCTCCGCCGCCGGAAACCGGTAGACGAACACCTGCCGTGCCCCCGGCTCCGCCGCCGCGCCCGGAAACTGCTCCGGCGCGAGTTGCATCATCCCCTGCACGTCCGCGACCTCCAGCCGCACCGCGCCACTGTTCGCCACCCGCACGAAACCCGAGTGCCGCACCCCGCCTTCCGGGGTCAGCCGCAGGGGCTCCGCCCGGACCTGGAAACTGCCTTGCGCGGCCTGCGGGTGGAGAAACCCCGTTAGTACCCAGGGCTCCGCCGGCGCGGGGAAACTGCCCAGCGCCACCTGGCTGCGTACCGTGATGGTTCCGGCCGCTCCCGGCTCCGCCGTTTCCTGTCCGCCGGTCGCCGGCCGCCCGATCTCGATGCGCCCGCCTTCGTTGCCGAAAACCGTGCCCGCCACGCCGTCGAGCGTGTAGCCGACTTCCAGTTGCTTGGCCAGGCCGGGCGCCGGATCCGTCCCCAGGACCTCATTCTCCACCTTCAGCTTCAACTCCCGGCCTCGGACCAGGCTCGCCACGTGTTCGGTGACATCGGCCTCCTGCCCGGGACCGCCGCGATAGATAGCCTTCTGAATCGCCAGGCCCCGGGCGGACGCAGCGCCCCGCCCTTCGAAGGGCCGGCTCAGCCGCACCTCCAGGAGCCGCGCCCCGGTCTCGTCCGCCGGCAGCACCTTCCAGCCGGTCACGTTCGCGCCGTCGACGCCCACGATTTCCCCCGGTCCTTGCACCCGCAGCCGCACCCCGCCGAGTTTGCCCTGCAGGATCCGGAACGCGATCTGCGAGCTCTGCCGCAGCAGGCCCGCGCCCACCCTCACCTCCGTCTGCTCCGAACTGGTGAAGGACAACGCGCCCTCGCCCTCCGCCCGCGTGTTGCGCCACTCCAGCTCCGCCGCGCCGTCCGCCGGCAAAAATCCCTTCCAAACCCGGGCCGCTCCCTCCGAGGCCCCCGCGAAGAAGGGCACCACCGTCGCTCCCGCATCGAACTCCACGCCCTCCGCCAGGCCGCTCAGCGTCATCGGCACCACCGCGCCGGCCGGCATGCGGAACTCCACCCGCCGCCAGTCGCCCCGGTCCTCCAGCGCCGCCGCGAAATCCAGCGCGACCGGCACCAGGCCCTTGCGGTCGAAAACCAGCTCGTAGGCGAAACCTTCCCCGTCCTTCACCAACTCCGCCACCCATCCCTCGCCGGCGGTCGCGCCGGTGAGCGCCGCCCGTCCCGCCAGCACGCGCAGCCGCGCGCCGGCCCGCTCCACCCGCGCCTGCCCGCCCAGGTGAAACCCGACCGTCCCCGAGGCCTCGTCCACCCGGCCCGCCACGCTGGTGCCGGTCAGCTCCGCCTCGGCCGCCGCGCCGCCGCGCCGGGTCAGCGCCAGCTCCAACCGCGCCTCGCCGCCGCCGATGAATTCCAGGGTTCGCGCCGGGTCGCCCACCGCCATCAGGCCCGAGGCCTGCGCCAGCCGCAGTTCGACCGAGCCATCCCCCGTCACGCTCACCCGCGACTCGAAACCCACCGCCGCCCCCGCCGTGAGCAGGGCGGGCGCCACCTTGCCCGGCACCGCCGGCACCGCCAGCCGCGTGCGGACCACCAGGTCGAGCGACCTTGGCCCGTCCTCCTTTCCGGCCGGGGCCGGCCGGAGATCGAGAAAGCGTTTCCCGGCCTCGGTGCCCACGCCCTGCCTCACCGCCCAGTCGAGCAAGCCCGCGCCCGTGATCTCGGTCACCTCGCCCCCGCCCGCCAGCCCGAGGGTCAGCACCTCGGCCCGGCCCTGGACGATGCGGAGCGCCAGCCGGGCCTCGCCGGTCACCGTCTCCGCCCCCGCCCGCAGCGCCTGCTCCGCCCGGGCGGTGAAAAAGAGGGGGGCCTCCGCCTTCACGCCGGTCGCCTCGACCACGATCCGCCCGCCGCCGTCGGGAGCGAGCGCGGTGGAGACGCGCGCGCCGTCCGCCGTGGCGGCGGCGGCGCAGGCGGCCGAGCCGAGGACCGCCAGCCCAAGCGCCAGCGACCGCCAGGTTGCGGGGAGCACCCGCGACCCGTTCCGAACCCGGGTCGCTCCGCGCTTCCCGCTACGATTTCCGTTCACTTGAGCATGCATGGATGTGTCCTTTGTTTTTGGATACGTAAGTCACTAGGCCCGTCCCGACGGGGACTCAGGCCGGGAGTTGTCAGGGTATTGTCAGGCGTTTGCTTCCCTCACTCGCCGGTCAGCCGGCGCGTCTGGTCGAACATCCGGACGAAATCCTCCACCCGCGCGTCGCCCGCGTAGGCCCCGCGCAGGCCGGCTACCACCGGCGCCAGCTCGTCGAGCCGGATGACTCCCGCCGGCGCGCCGCCGCGCAGTTTTTCCGCGAGCAGCGCCGACGCACCGGCCAGCCGCAACGCGGCCGGCGCACGGTCGAAGGCCGGCGGTTGCGCCTCGTAGGCGAGGGTCCAACTCCGCTCGGTCATTTCGCCTTTCGCGGGGTCCCGGAAGCGAACCGCCACCTCGCCCAGTTCGCCCAGATCCGCCCCGGGCAGCGGTTCCACCTGATAGAGCGCCACGGCGGCCTCCTCCGAGGCCAGTTCGGCGGCGTCCACCCGGTCGTCCCTGAAGTCCTCCTCGCGCAGCCGGTGTTTCTCGAAGCCGATCAGGCGATACCGCGCCACCCGCGCCGGATTGAAGCGCACCTGCACCTTCACGTTCTCCGCCGCCGGCCGGAAGGCGCCCGCCAGCTTGCGCGCGAAACCCGCATCCGCCTCCTCCGGCGAGTTCAGCACCAGGTAGCGCCCGTCGCCCTTGCGCGTCAGCGACTCCAGCATGTCGTCGTCCAACCCGTCGGCGCACACGCCGCAGGCGTCGAAAGCCACACCCTGCCGACGCAGGGACTCGATCTGCGCCGCCAGCCGCGCCGGATCCGCGTTGCCCAGATTCGCCGCCCCGTCAGTGAGCAGCACGATGCGGCTCTGCGCGCCGGTCCGCCCATGCCGCCGCGCCAGCTCCTCCGCCAGCCGGAGCGCCTCCTCGAGGTTGGTGCCGCCCTCGGCGGGAGTGCGCTCCGCCAGCTCCGTCAGGGGGCCGGCCTGGTCGCCCGGAAGGTTCTCCGCCAGCAGGCGCGGCTGGCGCGCGAAGCCGATCAGCGTCACCCGGTCCTGCGTCCCGAGCAGGGAGGTCAGCGAGGAAACCGCCGCGCGCACCGTGGCCGCCCGGTCCTCGCGCTCCATCGAGCCGGAGGTATCGAGCAGCACCGTGAGGTCCAGCGGCGTACCCGCGCCGCGGCCCGAGGCCGGCACGCGCAGCGCGATGCGCACCAGGTTGCGCTGCTGCAGGAACGGATGGGCCGCCTGCTCGATGCGGCAGCCCACCGGCTCGCCCGCCGCCGGAGCCGGGTCGCCGTAGTCGAAGGCGTTGTAAAACTCCTCCGGCCGGATCGTGGCCGGAGCGGGGGCCTCGCCGCGCTCCAGGGCTGCCTTGGCGAGTTGGAAGGAAACGTCGCCCACGTGCAGCGAAAAGGTCGAGACCGCCTCCGCCTCGGTCCTGATCTCGGCCCGCAGCGACTCGTCGGCCGGAGCCACGAGAACGGGCCGCACGGCCGGCAGGTCGCCCAGCGCTCCGACGAGTTTTCCCGCCACCACTACGGCTTCGTCGCTCAGGCCATCGGTCGCCTTGCCGCCGTCCGCAAGCGCGCTGTTGTAGGCCAGGACATTCGTCAGCGTGTCCGACGTGACGACTGGCGCCGCATCCTGCTCTTTCGCCAGTTCGTTCCGCCCCAGCTTCGTCTGCTCTTGTTTCGCGCCGGCGGTCGCCGTCAGGGACTCGAAAAATACCTGGGACGCACGATCGTTCTGGTCGGATTTCTCCTCGGCCAAGGGGGTGCCGGGCTGCAGCGCGGAAACATCCCGCGAGGTTTTCCGGCCACTGACCTCCGTGCCCAGGGGCGTCGCTTTGTTGTCGGCCAGCATCGCACCGCCCATGGCGTTGCCCTGGCGGTTCCTTTCCCGAGCCCCCTGAAGGCGGCCCTCCGTTTCCGCCAGCTTTTGCGGCGCCTGCCCGGCACCGCCGTCAAAGGCACCGCGCCAGGTGCCGGTTTGGGCCGTCACGGACGATTTGGCCCGCGCCGCCGTTTCCTGGGCCGGCGCTGGTGCCGCCGCTGGTGCCGCCGGCGTGGCCGGCGCACTGGCCGCCGCGGGGACCCGAAGGGCATACGAATCGTTCGCCGCCCAGCGGTGGTCCGTCCCGGACGTCCGGCTTTCGATTCCATAGGCCGCCTGGGGCGGCTGTTTGGACCCCGTCCCCACCGACGGCTCCGCCCACTCCAACACCCGCACTTCCCCGATGCCTGCGGACCGCACGGTACTGTCCACCACCGATTCCGTCTGCACCACCCTGGGATCCTGCCTCATTACCTGCAGAGAGGCCTGGCCTTCCGCCAACTCCATGGGTTCCAGCGCATCCGCCAGGGCCTGCGCCGGCCCGCGTGCGGTCCCCCTTACCTTCCCCACCGTGGGCAGTACGACCGCCGCCAGCAGGCCCCCCAGCGCCAGGCAGGCCGCGAGCGGCATTACCCAGGCGGACCAGGTCCCTGCCCGGCGTGTCCCCACCGGCAAAACCGCGACTTTGCCGGCCGCGCCGGGACCAGCACCGGCCCCGTCGGCTCCCGCGAGGTGGTTTTCGCCTTCCCGCAGTTTTTCCAGCAATGCCGCCCGCCGCTCCGGCGCCAGCCGCCAAGCCACGTCCGCCGGACGGGCCGCCTCCCCCAGCAGACCGTGCACCGCTTCGGTGCGGCGCTTGAAAATCGCCAGTTCCGGCTCGATCGCGCAGCGGCGCTCCAGTTCCGCCGCTTCGAAGGGCGACGCCTCGCCCAGCACCCAGGCGACCACCCGGGCCTCCAGCTCGGGCTCGATGGGATGGCTTGGATCGAAATGGGTTTTGTCGTCGTTCATGGTGCCTCCGTCTTTTTTTTCGCTCAGCCGCGGCTTCCCTCGATGCCCGCATGGCGCAACGCGTCGGCCAGGCCCTTGAGCAGGCAGTGCAACTTGTAACCCACCGTGCCCGTGCTGATCCCGGTCCGCCGGCTGATCTCGTGATATTTCAAGTTCTCGTTGTATTTCAGCCGGATGAGAGCGCGGTCTTCCTCCGGCAATTCCGCCAGTAACAGCCGCACCGCCCCCATCGCCTCCAGTTTTCCCAAGTCCTCGCCGGCCGCCTCCGCCTCGTGCGCCGGTTCTTCCCGCAGGTCGTCCAGCCCGGTCTCCCGCCGGTGGTCGCGCAGATGGTTGAGCGCGAGGTTGCGCAAGCTGCGATACAGCCAGGCACGCGGGTTCTCCACCTCGCTCCACAGCGGATGCAGCCGCAGGAAGGCTTCCTGCACCAGTTCCTCCGCCACCGTCCGCCGGCCCACCAGGCCAAAGGCAAATTGCAACAGCGGCCCCTCCTCCGCCTCGAACAAAGCCGCCAGCGACGCCGGGCCGGAGCGGACCGGCGCAGTGCCCGCGCCGCCGGAAGCCGACCTCGCGGCCTCAGCCGAGGCGGACGCGGCAAGACGCTGGAACGCGGGAGAATCCATGGGAGCGGGAGGAACGGGCGGACATGACCTTCATCTTCTAAGACACACCACGGCCAAGTTTATTGGAAAAAAACCGGAATTTCTTTCGCATCTCTCCGTCACGATGCCAGCGCTCCCCCCCCCGCAAACGAGCCTCCTTCCTCGCGGGCCTCCGACGCTTGTCTGGCTGAAATCCTTGCCGGCGGCCCGGAGCATTTCACGCCGCCTTCAAAACACCGGCGCAAAGGGCCGGAGCGCCGATTCGAGCACCTTTTCCCGCCAGGGGCGGCTCGCGATGACCGCGGGCGTGATCTCGACGCAGTCGGCGAAGTCCTTCTCCAGGCAGGCGGCGAATTCCGCCGCCGCGCCGGGTTGGCGGACCAGTACGCTGAGTTCGAAGTTCACCCGCATGGAGCGGTTGTCGAGGTTCGCCGAGCCGACCAGCAGCCAGTCCTCGTCGAACACGCCCGCCTTGGTGTGGTTGAGCGCGGCCGAGAACTCGAAGAGCCGCACGCCCGCCGCCAACAGCTCCGGGTAGTAGGAGCGCCCCATGCGCAGCAGGGCCGGGTGATCGGTCTTTTCGGTGACGAGCAGTCGCACGTCCACGCCCCGGGCTGCGCAAAGCTGCAGGGCGGAGAGCGTCGCGCCGTTGGGCACGAAATAGCCGGTGGTGAGCCAGGCCCGCTTGCGCGCATGATTGAGCACCGCCATGAGCGACTTCTGCATCGGCTCCATGGGATCGTCCGGCCCGCCCGCGAGCACCAGCGCCGGGTACCCGCCTTTCGCCTCGGCCTCCGGGTAGTAACAGGGCTTCTCCACCCGCTTGCCGGTGGCAAAATACCAATCGTCCGCGAAACACTCCTGCAAGGTGCAGGCCAGCGGGCCGGTGAACTCCGCCTGCAGGTCGCGCCAGGGACCCACCTTCGGGTCCAGGCCCAGGTATTCGATGCCCACGTTCATGCCGCCGACAAAGGCCACGGCGCCGTCGATGATCTGCACCTTGCGGTGGTTTCGCAGGTTGACGAGATAGCGGTTCCGCAGCGGGTTCAGGGTAAGGAACCAGGAGAACTCCCCTCCCGCCTCGACCAGCGGGGCAAAATGGCGGGCGCGCAGCAGCACCGAGCCGATCTCGTCGATGAGCACCCGCACCTCGACACCGCGGCGCGCGGCGGCCACCAGCGCGTCGCGCAGGCGCACGCCGGCGGCGTCGTCGCGCCAGATGAAAAACTGGATGTGCACGTGGTGCCGGGCGGCCTCGATGCGCTCCACCAGCGCGTCGTAAAAGGTCGCCGCGGTGGGCAGGAGGCGCAGGGTCTCCACGCTGGTCGGGGGGATGCCGTTCAGGCGCGCCAGCACCCGCGCCAGCGCGGCGTCGTCGCTCGGCACCGAAGCGAGCGCCTTTTCCCGCCGGCCCTCCCGGCGGCCTTTCTGAAAAGCCGCGAAGCCCGCGCGGCGGCGCAGCCGTTTGCGCCGCAGCCGGTCCGCCCCGACCGCCCAGTACAGAAACACGCCGACATAGGGAAACAGGAGGATGCCCCAGGCCCAGGCCAGGGTGGAGGCCGGGGGCTTTCGCAACGAAACGAGGTGAACGAGCGCCACCCCGGCCATGAGGTAGCCGACCAGGGTGAAAAGAGCCGGAGCGGTCATGCGGGGTGGGAACGAGGCGTCCCCAAACGGGGCTTCGCCCGGGAAAGAACGATGAGAAAATCCGCCCCGTCAACCCGGCCCGGCGCCCGCCGCCCGGCGTCCTGAGACCGCCCCACCCGGACCAGCGAAAATCCTCGGATGGCGGGCCCCACCGCGGCCCGCTACGCTTTTGCGGATGAGGGCCATCTGGAAAGGCGCGATCAGCTTTGGCTTGGTAAACATCCCGGTTGCGCTTTTCCCCGCCCTGCGGCGCGAGGAGCTGAAATTCCGCCTGCTGCGCGCCTCGGATCTGAGCCCGGTCAACTACAAGCGCGTCGCCGAAGCCGACGGCAAAGAGGTGCCCTGGGAGCAAATCGTCAAAGGCTACGAGTACGAGAAGGACAAATTCGTCGTCCTGAAGGACGAGGACTTTGCCCGGGTCGACATCGAGGCGACCCAGACCGTGGACATCGTCAACTTCGTTGGGCTGGATGAGGTCAACCCGCTGCTTTTCCACAAGCCCTACTACATGGAGGTCTCCAAGGGCGGCGAAAAGGCCTACGCCCTCCTGCGCGAGGCCCTGCTCGACGTCGGCAAGATCGGCATCGCCAAGGTCGTGCTGAAGACCCGCCAGCACCTCGCCGCAATCAAGCCCCAGGACAAGGGCCTCATGCTCGAGCTGATGCATTTTCCCGAGGAGCTGCTCGAGCCGGCCGAGTTCAAACTGCCGCCCGCCCGCTCCGTCAGTCGTCCCGAGCTGGCGATGGCACGGGAGCTGATCGCGAGCATGACCGTGCCCTGGAAACCCGAGGAGTATCAGGACGAGTACCACGAGAAGCTGGAAGCGGTGATCGCCGAAAAGGTGAAGCACCCCGGGGTCGGAAAAACCAAACGGGCGCCCAAGGCCAAACGTCCCTCCAACGTCATCGACCTGGCCGAGGTGTTGCGTCAGAGCCTGCGCGAGACCCGCGCCGGCAAACGCAAGCCCGCCGCGAAGGCCGGCGCGACCAAGGCGCGGCGCAAGGCCGCCTGAGCGTCTCAGCCGCCTCGCATCCATGTCGCTCGCCGCCTACAAGCGCAAACGCGATTTCCGCCGCACCCCGGAACCCGCCGCCGCCCGCCCCCGCCGGGCGGCCGGCGCCAAAGCCAAAACGCACCGCTTCGTCGTGCAGAAACACGCGGCCTCGCGCCTGCATTACGACTTCCGCCTGGAGATCGGCGGCACCCTGAAATCCTGGGCGGTGCCGAAAGGCGTGCCCTTTGACAAAGGCGAAAAACACCTCGCGGTGCATGTCGAGGACCACCCCGTCTCCTACATCGACTTCGAGGGCACGATTCCCGAGGGCCAGTACGGCGGCGGCACCGTGATGGTGTGGGACACCGGCACCTTCGAGACACTCGGCGATTCGCCCGCGAAGGACTACGCCCGCGGCCGGCTCCACCTCGTGCTCGCCGGCAAAAAACTGAAGGGCGAATGGCACCTGGTCCAGATCCGCGGGGAGAACCAGTGGCTGCTGATCCGCGGCGGCGAGGACATGCGGCCCGTTTCCCGCAAGGCGGACGACAGCTCCGTGCTCTCCGGCAAATCCATGCGCCAGCTCGGCGAGACCGGCCGCGTCTGGGAATCGAAGCCGCGCGCCGCGACGACCGGGAAACGCCCGGTGGCCAAAGGCAGGGCGCGAGCGTCGGATGCTCGGCGAAAGGCGTCCGTGGACGCGGCGATCCCGCCTGCGTCAGGCCGCACTGCCGGACGAACTTCCGCCGCCAAAAAGCGCATCGCCGCGCCGGTTTTTTTCGAGCCGATGAAGGCCCTCCTCGTCACGGAGCCGCCGGCCGGGGACTGGCACTACGAAATCAAGTTCGACGGTTTTCGCGCCCTGGCGCTCAAGGGTGCGGGCGAAACCCGCCTCCTCTCGCGCAACGAGAAGGACCTCGGCGCAAAATTCCCCGCTATCGCCGAGGCGGTGGCCGGGCTCGCCGTGCGCGACTGCGTCCTCGACGGCGAGATCGTCGCGCTCGATCCCAAGGGCCGGTCCTCCTTCCAATTGCTCCAGGCCTACGAACTCGGCGAGACGCCTCCGGCCCTCGTCTACTATATCTTCGACCTGCCCCGCCTGGAGGGAATCGATCTCCGCGAGTTGCCGCTGGAGGAGCGAAAGGCGCGGCTGGCCGCACTGCTGAGCGAGACGGATTCCGACGCGCTCCGCTATTCGGCCTCGCTGGGCGACGACGCCCCCGCCCTGCTGCGCCAGGCAAGGAAACTGGGCCTGGAGGGCCTGATCGGCAAGCGGGCCGGCTCACGCTACGAAAGCGGCCGGCGCAGCGGCGCGTGGATCAAACTCAAACTCCATCGCGAGCAGGAGTTCGTCATCGGCGGCTACACGCCCCCGGGGGGCAGCCGCCCGCATCTCGGCGCCTTGCTCGTCGGCGTGCATGACGAAAACGGCGCCCTCCTCTGCACGGGCAAGGTGGGCACCGGCTTCAATGCCGCCAGCCTGCGCGCGCTCCACGCCCGTCTGGAAAAAATCCGCCGGCCGGATTGCCCCTTCGCCAATCTCCCCGCGACTCGCGCCTCCCGTTTCGGCAAGGGCCTGACGGCCTCCGCGCTCCGCCATTGCCACTGGGTGAGGCCCGTCCTCGTCTGCCAGCTTCGGTTTTCCGAATGGACGCGCGACGGCAGCCTGCGCCAGCCGGTTTTCCTCGGGCTGCGCGAGGACAAGGACGCGCGCGAGGTCGTACGAGAAAAGGCGAAGGCCGTCTGACCATGGCAAATTCCACCCAACTCAACGTGGCCGGGACGAAGGTCGAGGTCAGCCGCCTCGACAAGGTGCTCTATCCCGAGGCCGGTTTCACCAAAGGCCAGGTCATCGACTACTACGTGCGCATCTCGCCCGTCTTGCTGCCCTACCTGAAGAACCGGCCGATTACGCTCAAACGGTACCCCGACGGCGTGAACGGCTTCTTCTTCTACGAGAAACAATGCCCCGCGCACCGCCCCCGCTGGGTAAAGACCGCGGACGTGCCCAAGAGCGACGGCAGTACCATCCACTACTGCGTGATGAACGACCTGCCCGCGCTGGTGTGGGCGGCGAACCTGGCGGACCTCGAACTGCACACCTTCCTCCACCGCGCGCCCGCGCTCGGCCGGCCGGGGGCGCTCGCCTTCGACCTCGATCCCGGCGCACCGGCAAACATCATCCACTGCTGCCGGGTCGCGCTGCGGCTCCAAAAACTCTTCGCGGCGCTCGGCCTGGAGTGCTTCGCCAAGACTTCCGGCTCGAAAGGCATGCAGGTCTACGTGCCCCTGAACACCCCCGTCACCTACGAGCGCACCAAGGCCTTCGCCCATGCGCTCGCGGAGCGGCTGGAGCGCGAATCGCCCAGGGAGGTCGTAGCCCGCATGCAAAAGAGTCTGCGCCGCGGCAAGGTGTTCATCGATTGGAGCCAAAACGACGACCACAAGACGACGATCAACGCCTACTCCCTGCGGGCCAAGCCCCGCCCGACCGTTTCGACGCCCGTCACCTGGAAGGAAGTGTCCGCCGCGGCGAAGCACGAGGACGCGAGCCGGATGACCTTCGAAACGGAGGAGGTGCTCCGCCGCGTCAAAAAGCACGGCGATCTCTTCGCCCCGGTGCTGAGCCTGAAACAGAAGCTTCCGCCGCTGAAAGCGCTCGAGCGTCTCGGGTGAGGGAACCTCGAACCGAAGAGCGTTTCCCGGCTCGCTCCGGTTTGGTTTGTCCGCCAGGCAAAGACGTCCCCAAGAGCGTTTCCATGCAAACCATCCCGCTTCGCTTCCTGGCCGTCCTCGCGCTGGCGGCCTCGTTTTTCGGCTGCGCCAAGTCCTCCGCCCCGGGCGAAACCTCGGATGGCGCCGCAAAACCCGCGTCCGCCCCGGCTTCGAGCGAGGACTTCGTGCAGCTCGGCGGGGAGACCACCCCCGAGGAACGCCGCTACCTGGAGTTCGGCCGCACCGTCATGCTCCAGCTCGCCGCCCGCGACTACGCCGGCTTCCACGGCGCCCTGTCCTCGCATGCCGTCGCGCGGATGTCGCTGAACCAGTTCGCGCCCGCCGAGGACGACGCCGTCTTCCAGCGCCACGAACAGGCACCCCGTACCGACGTCGCGCTGCCTGAGTTTCTCGAGCTGATGGCTGCGATGGAAAAGGCGCGCGGCCAGCCCGCGAAGGCGATGGATCTCCACGTGTTCTCGGCCGATCCCGGCATCCTGGCCGGCGTGAAAAAGGAAGATCTCGACGCGCTCGAAATCATGTTCGCCATCGGCAACATGCCTCCGCTCGCTCCCGCCTCGATCCGTCGGGCCAGCCTGCGCGGGCAGATCGGCGTGAAGCTCACGCCCAAACAACTGACGGAGGCCGCCGAGGCGGCGGACGTCTCCCCGGAGGAGCTGGACAAGGACCCCGAGTTCGCGCCCTACCTCAACGTAAAACTGGTGCTCGTGGAAGAAACGCCCGGCCAGCTTCGAGTGGGCTACTTCGAGTTTCTTCCGCCCTCGATGTTGGATTGACGGTCGGCCGGCGTTTCGTTCGTGCACCACTGTTCGCGTTCGCGGTCAACCGTGCCGCGCCCACATCACGACCGCCATCGCGGCCATGGTTAGATCCTCGGTCAGCGCGACGGTGGACAAAGGCACGCGCAGCACGGAGCCCATGCAGGCGCAATCCACGTCCAAACCCTGGCGCAGGGCCTTCACGACGCCCAGCGCGCCGAACCCCATCACTCCCACCGTAGCGACATAGACGGCCGGCAAGGGAGCACGCGCCAGGTAACCGAGCCCCAGCCCCAGTTCTATCCAGGGGTAAACGTAGGCATAGGCCCGCACCGGCTGCGCCAGCAGATCGTACATCTGGAAGCCATCGGCGAAGCCTCTCGGATCGAAGAGCTTGAACATCGAAAACGTGACCAGGAAGAAACCCATGAAATCATGCATCCACTCCCCGGCGCCTGCCGCCCGCGGCACCGGGGCGAATTGCTTGGCGCCGGCGGCAAGCGCAGCCAGCGCGAGGACGATCACCAAGGGCCAATAGTTGCGCCCTCCACGCCCGTCCTCCTGCGGGCTCGCATCCGCGGAATGGGACACAGGATCGTGCGACGAGCCGTGCATGCCTCAGTAACGCACGCCCGCCCGGCGATGGCCATCGGGGCCAGTCATTATTCAGGCATCGGAACCTTCGGCCCGGAAGCGGCGATTTTCCCTCACCGCGGGATTGTTTCTGCGCCAGACCGTGGAACTGAACCGGCGGAACCGGCCCGGCGGCGGCCAGCTCAAGGCCTCGAGCGGAAGCCGCCCATGAAATAGATGATCAGCACGATCAGCAGGACCAGCCCGAGGCCGCCTCCCCCGATTGCGGGACCGCCGAAATAAAATCCGCCGCCGCCGAACAGGAGCAGGAGAACGATGATGAGGAGCAGGGTATTCATGCCCCCACAGGATGCCCGCCGGCGAGGCCTGCCGCCATCGGGCGGTTCCCGCTCCGGGCCGGGCGGTCAGGACCTACCAAGGGACGTCCTGCCTGTTTTCAGGCAGCCGGGGCCCGGTCGGCCGGCCGCCCCAAGGCTGCCCTCACCAGGGGGGCGACCCGCGTGCCGAGCAGTTCGATCGCCCGCATGATCTGCGCATGGGGCAGCACCCGGTTGTCCAGCAGCACGGTCAGGCGCGAAAGCCCGCCCAGGATGGTGTTCTGGACTAGTATCTTCTCCGCGACGGCCCCGGGATCGCCGACCAGGAGCGCGCCCTGCGGCCCGCACTGCGCGTCGAACTGCGGCCGCGTGGGCGGTGGCCAGCCGCGCTCCCGGCCGATCCGGCCGAAAGCGTCGCGATAGGCCGGCCAGAAAGTCTCCCGCGCCGCCTCCATCGTGTCCGCGAGGAAGCCGATGTTGTGGACGCCGACCTTCAGCGCTTCCGACGGATGGCCGGCATTCCGCCCCGCCTCGCGATAGAGCCTGACCAGTTCCCGGAATTGTCCCGGCTGCCCTCCAATGATCGCGATCATCAGAGGCAGGCCCAGGCGCCCCGCCCGCGCGGCGGACGCCGGGGTGCCGCCAACGCCGACCCAAACGGGCAGCGGATTCTGCAAGGGCCGCGGATAGACACCCTGGCCAGTGAGGGGCGGACGATGCTTCCCCGACCAACTCACCTGCGTCCGTTCACGGAGCTTCAGCAAAAGCTCCAGTTTCTCGGCCGCGAGTTCGTCATAATCGTCCAGGTCGAAACCAAAAAGCGGATACGATTCGATGAACGAGCCGCGGCCCACGACGATCTCGGCCCGGCCGCGCGAGATGAGATCGACGGTGGCGAACTGTTGGAAAACCCGCACGGGATCGTCCGAACTCAGCACCGTCACCGCGCTCACCAAACGAATGCGCTCCGTGCGGGCGGCCGCGGCGGCGAGCAGCACCGCCGGCGCCGAGGCGACATAGTCCGGCCGGTGGTGTTCGCCCACGCCGAAGACATCGAGGCCGGCCTGGTCAGCCAACGCGATTTCCTCGAGCAGTTCCCGTACCCGGCCGGCATCGCCCACCGGGCCGCCCTTTGCCGTCGCCACGAAACTGTCCACGCCGATTTGCATAAAGGATAAGCCGGCGCGAGAACGCCGGCTGCCTTTGGTATAGCCAGGACCCCGCGTTTCGCCAGCCGCAGCCCCGCTCCCCCTCTCCTTCCGCGGCAAAATCCGGGCTCGCACCGGGGCCGTGAATTTCGAAAAGACCCTCCCGCATGTCCACCGCCTGGAAACCCGAACTCGACGCGATCGTCGGCGCCCGTCACGGCGGCCGCACCGACGCCGTGCTGCCCGCCCTGCGCCGGCTCGACGCCCGTCATCCGCACGTGCCGGAAATCGCCGCCGAGCTCGCCTTCACCCTCGCCGCCGCCGGTGCTTCGGCCGAAGCCCTTGCCGCCTACGAACGCGCGCTCGCCCTCGGCCTGCCCTCCGCCGCCGAACAGGCGAACACCCTCGCCGGCCACGCGGTCTGCCTGCTCCGGCTCGGCCGTGCCAGCGAAGCCGTGACCGCGCTCGAGCACGCCCGCGTCCAGTTTCCCGAGCACGCCGAGTTCGCCGCCTTTCTCGCCGTCGCCCGCCACCGCGCCGGCCAGGCCGACGCGGCTTTCGCGCTCCTGCTCTCCACCCTGCTCGAAACCACCGAGGACATCGGCCTCGCCGCCCATCAGCGCACCCTGCGCTCGTTGCTCGCCGTGTAGGGCGGAGTCGCCGCACCCCGCCGTTCGCAAACCGAACGACATCCGCAGCAGAGCACCGCGACCCGTTTCGCCCCCGGCCTCCTTTGCGTTCGTTGATGGGTAGTCCGGCCACGGCGGGATGCGGCGATCCCGCCCTACATTGGACAACTGCCCTACCCCAGCCGCGCCGCCTCGCGCACGTCGGCCTCGAAACGCGCCACCACTTCGTCCCAGGTCAGCGTAAGGGCCGTCCGCCGGGCGGCCTCCCGGATCTCCGGCCAGCGCGGGCGAGCCGCCAAGGCCCGCCCGACCGCGGCGTGGAAATCCCCGGCCCGGTCGAAAGAAGCCGCGAAGCCGTTCACTCCCTCGCGCACGTGCTCGCGCGTCGCCGCGTAGTCGTAGGCCACCGTCACGAGGCCGCTCGCCAGGGCTTCCGTGACCACGTTGCCGAAAGTCTCCGTCACGCTCGCGAAAAGAAACAGGTCGCCCGAGGCGTAGTGCGCCGCCAGCTCCTCGCCGCGCCGCATGCCCGCGTAGTGAAATTCCGGATGCGCCCGGGCCAGCGGCTCCCGCGCCGGGCCGTCGCCCACCAGCACGAACCTCGCCCGCGGCTCGACCGCCCGCAGCCGCAGGAAGGCCTCTACCGCCAACCCGAGATTTTTTTCCGCCGCGATCCGCCCGACATAGAGCACCACCGGATCGTCCGGCCCCGCGCCCCATTCCGCCCGCAGCGCCGCGCGGCGCTTCGCGGGGTCGAACAACCCGACGTCCACCCCGCGCGACATCACGGCGAGGCAGCGAAACCGCTGCACCGCCAGTTCCCCCACCATCTGCCGGGTGGGCGCGAGCGTGAGGCGGGTGCGGTTGTGGAACCAGCGCAGGTAGGCCAGGGTGGCGTCGCGCAGGGCCGCCACGCCGTAGTGCCCGCCGTAAGCGTGGAAGTTGGTGTGAAAACTCGAGGTCACCGGCAGGCCCAGCCGCCCGGCCGCCGTGAGCGAGGCCAGCCCCAGCGGGCCCTCGGTGGCCACGTGCACCACGTCGGGCCGCCGCCCGCGCCAGCGCGCCTCCAGGCGGGCCACCGCCGGCAGGCCGATGCGCAACGAATCGTAGAAAGGGATGGCGATGCCCGGCACCAGAAAGTCCTCGGTCGCGCCCTGCTCGTGTTTCTGGCGCGGCCGGATCACCTCCACCTCGTGGCCCCGTGCGCGCAGGCCCCCGGCCAGGCGGCTGAGAGTCATGGCCACCCCGTTGACCTCGGGTGGAAACGTCTCGGTGACGAGCGCGAGCTTCATGCGGCGGGAGCGACCGGCCAAACCCGCCCTACTCGATGCCGAGCTGCTTGCGGCCGGCCTCGGAGATCATCTGCGGGGTCCACTGCGGATCCCAGACGATGTGCACGCGCGCCTCGGTGACCCCGGGCAGCGCCGCCACGCGCTGCCGTGCGTCCTCGGCAATCACCGGGCCCATGCCGCAGCCGGGCGCGGTCAGCGTCATCTTCACGTCCACTCGTTTCCCGCCCGCCGCCGCATCGCCGATGTCGAGATCGTACACCAGGCCGAGGTCCACGATGTTCACCGGTATCTCCGGGTCGAAACAGCCCTTCAGGGCCTCCCAAACCGCCTGCTCGGAAAACTCCGAGGCCGCTTCGGCGCCCGACTCGCGGTCGAGTTTTTCCAGGTCCAGCCCGGCGATGGCGGCCGCGTGCTCGCGCGCGATGCGGAAGAGCCCGTGGTCCGTGCGCACCGTCACGTTGCCGCCCAAAGTCTGCACGATGTGCACGCCCTCGCCTGCCTGCAGCGTGGCCGGCGTGCCGGCGGGAATGACGGTGGCGGGAATATCCTCGAGAAGGCGCGTGGTGCTCATGTCTCCCACGGCAGCCTATCGCACGCGCAGGTCAAGCGGCAGGCGCGCATATACCCCGCGGGGGTCGTTGAAGCGGTCCAGCATCCGGACCTGTGTTTCCGCCTGCCGCACCGCCCGGCCGAAGGGGCCGCGCATCCCGGCGGCCAGGCTGGTCTCCGGCTGCGTCTCGCCGCCGAAGATATCCTTCAAGGCCTCCGCCAGCGGCAAGGTGCCCGGATACTCGTAAAGCGTGGGCTCGCCCTCGATCTTCGCCAGCGAGGCCGCGTGGGCGATGGCCTTGTCCAGCCCGCCGAGCTCGTCGGCCAGCCCGAGCCCCACGGCCTGCGCGCCGGACCAGACCCGGCCCTGCGCGAGCGCGTGCACGGCCGCCTTCTCCATCTCCCGGCCCTCCGCCACGCGGTCGAGGAAGCCGTCGTAGGTGCGGTCCACCAGCCGCTGGAAAACCGCGAGCTCGGCGACCGTCTTCGGGCGCGCCGCCGTGAGCATGCCGGCCTTTTCGCCAACCTGCACCCGATCCCAGGTGAGCCCGATCGAGGCTGCGAGTTTCTCGACGTCGAACTGCACCCCGAACACGCCGATGGAGCCGGTGACCGTCGAGGCTTCGGTGAAGATGCGTTCCCCGTAGGCCGAGATCCAGTAGCCGCCCGAGGCCGCGTAGCTGCCCATCGAGACCACGACTGGCTTCACCTCGCGCAACAGCCGCAGCTCGCGCAGCATCTCCTCCGCCGCGCTCGCCGAGCCGCCGGGGCTGTTCACCCGCAGCACGACCGCCGCTATGTCCTCGTCCTCGCGCAAAGCGCGCAGCTCGCGCGCGAATGCCGCCCCGCCCACCTCGCCCTCGTAGCCCTCGCCATCCACGATCTCGCCCTCCGCATACACCACCGCCACGGTGTCGTGGCCGCCGTGCCGCGCGGGCAGCGTCTTCAGGTAGTCCGCGAAAGCGATCTGCCGAAAGGGTTCGCCCTCATCCGCGCCGGTCTCCGTGCGCAGCAGACCGAGCATCTCGTCACGGTAGCCGATCGCCGTCACGAGGCCGGCTGCATGGGCCGATTCCGGCGCGATCAAGCCCTCCTCGTCGACCAGCGCCTGCAGCGCCTCCGGTTTCAGCCCGCGCGCTTCGGCGATGTCGCCGCGCACCACGGTCCAGAGATCGTTCAACAGCACGGTGAGCTGCTCGCGATTTTCGGGACTGAGGTCGCTGCGCATGAAAGGCTCCACCGCGCCTTTGTACTTGCCCGAACGCGTCACCTGGACGCCGACGCCCCATTTTTCGAAGGCCGCGCCGTAAAACATCGGCTCGCTGGCCAGTCCCGGCATGACCACGAGGCCGAAGGGATTGAGCACGATCTCCTGCGCCGCCGAGGCCAGATACATCTCGGCCGTGCCGATCTCGTCGAAGTAGGCCTTCACCGGCTTGCCGGCCGCCTTCACCTCGGCCAGCGCGCCGCGCAGTTCCTCCAAGGCCGCGAAGCCGGTGCCGTAGCCGTCGGGGGCGAACATGCCCGTGATGAACACGCCGCGGATGCGCTTGTCGTGCGCCGCGTGGCGCAGCCCGGCGGTGGCCTGACGCAGGCCCAGCGGGCGGGGCGCGTCACCCTTCAACAGGCGCGCCAGGCCGTCCTCCTCCACCGGCGGCGGAGCGTCGGTCAGGTTGGTCCCATCGAGGTTCAATACGAGGTAGGACCCGTCCTTTACCCCGACGACCGCCTGCTGCCCCAGCGAGACGAGGATGGCGAGGCCCCCGAAGAGCAGCACCACGGCCGTGATGCAAAAGGCGGCGAGAGCCAGCAGGGTGCCGATAAACGAGGCGAAAAACGATTTCATGCGCGGGAAAAAAACTTAGGGCAGGTCAACGGAGCCCACCAGCCAAAGCTTGCAACCGGCGCGGAATTGGGCCGTTCTGGCAAGCCCTACCCCCCGCATTTACGGCTCGCCGTGATTGCCTGTCCCGTTACCCGCCATGCTGATAGATTCATCTGTCCTGGAGGAACTGTCATCCGCGATGGGCCGCGCCCAAGTCGCGTCGTTAGTGCGGCTCTACCTCAAGCATACCCGGAGCATCCTGCTCGCCTTCGACCTGACGGACTCGCTGGCCACCTCCGAGGATCATCGCCGCGCCGTCCACGGCTTGCGCGGCGGATCGCTTCAGCTCGGCACGGACGAACTGGTCGCCCTTTGCTCCCGGTTGGAGGAGGAGCTGCGCGCCACCGGCCGCCTGCTCACCTGCGAGGAAGTAGCCTGCCTGCGCGCCACCTTGGAGGAGACCCACGCGGCGCTCCGCCACTGGCTCGCCGAGCCCTGACGGTCCCGATACGCCGCGAGGCGTCGCATTCGTGAGAGGGAGCGTCCGCTGGACGCCCCCCGAATTTTCGCGTCCCGAACGACGTGCCCGGCGCCCGTCCGCCTCTCCGCTCCCTCGGGGTCTCCGTGGTTAACTTTCTTCGCGTAAATCCGCCGCTTTTCAGCCGACGGTGACATTTGCGAAGCCCTCGCCGCTCCGCGCTTTGCACGCGCCCCGCTTCCGCTCAATCTCGCCCGCCATGGACCAGCCCGTCGCCACCCTCCTCACCACCAACCGGAAAGCGCTTACCATCAATCTGGACGATTCCAAGTACGGCACCTTCGCCGAGATCGGCGCCGGCCAGGAGGTCGCACGGGTGTTTTTCCAGGCCGGGGGCGCGGCCGGCACCATCGCCAAGTCGATGTCCGCCTACGACATGACTTTCAGCGACGCCATCTATGGCAAGGCCCCGCGCTACGTCTCGCGCGAACGGCTCGTGACCATGCTCGACCACGAGTACGAGCTGCTGATCACCCGGCTAAGTGAAAAACGCGGCGCCACCACCCGCTTTTTCGTCTTCGCCGATACCGTCGCCGCCAAGTCCTACCGCGGCACCGGCGAATGCCACGGCTGGATGGGCATCCGTTTCCAGCCCGAGCCCGGTTGCGAAACCCCAAGCGACGTTGTCCTTCACGTCCGCATGTGGGACAAGGACAACCCCCGCCAGCAGGAGGCCATCGGCATCGTCGGCACGAATCTCATCTACGCCGCCCTCTACCTGCGCGACGATCTGGAGAAGTTCGTGCAGTCCCTCGCCGACAACGTAGGCGCCGACCGCATCGAGGTGGACATGCTCAAGTTCTCCGGCCCGGCCTTCGCCCATGTGGACAACCGCCTCATGTCGCTGCACCTCGTACGCCATGGCCTCACCAACGCGGTGATGTTCGGCCCCGGAGGCGACGTGCTCCAACCCTCCGAGGTGCTCTACAAGAAGGCCATCCTGGTCGAGCGCGGCAGCTTCCGTCCCGTCACCCACGTGAACGTGGACATGCTCAACTGCGCCTGCGCCCAGTTCATGCAGGAGCCGGCCGTGCAGGGGAAAGACATCATGGTTCTCATGGAGATCACGATGAACAACCTCCTTGCCGGCGGCGCGCTCGATCCCTCGGACTTCCTCTCCCGGGTCGACCTGCTGGGCGACATCGGCTGCACCGTGCTGATTTCCAATTACAGCGAATACTACCGCCTCACGACCTATTTCCGGCGCTACACGAAGGAGATGATCGGCGTGGCCATGGGCATCAACAACCTCCTCGAGATCTTCAACGAGAAGTACTACGAGCACCTCGAGGGCGGCATCCTGGAGAACTTCGGCCGGCTCTTCCGCAACGCGGTGCGCCTCTACGTGTACCCGATGCAGCAAATCGCCTACGACCGCTACCTCGACACCGGCCATCATGCCGCCACCGCCGCGCCCTTCGCCCACCCGCACGCGCCTCAGAGTTCTCCCTTCGCCAAGGACGTGCTTATCAGCGCCCGCAACGTGCAGGTCGCCCCCCACCTGCGCAACCTCTACGACCACCTGATGGAGAACCACTACCTCGAGTGCATCGTCGGCTTCGACCGCACCATCCTGAACATCTTCTCGCGCGACGTCCTCGAACGCATCCGCAACAAGGACGCGAGTTGGGAGACGATGGTCCCCGCCCCCGTCGCCGCCGCCATCAAGAAACGGGGGCTGTTCGGGCACGCGGTCGCCTAAAACGGAGGGCCGGTTGCCAACGACAACTGGCCATCTTCGCCACGCCGCAATCGCCATCCAACCTCACCACCCCGGCGCCGCTTTATACCGTGGTCTGTCGCTGAAACACTGCATCAGAACACCCCATTTCAATCGCGAGTAATTGCGTGATTTTTTCGGAGCCGAGCTCTGCAAATAATAATGCTGCCCCCGCTCAGCCGGATGCCCTGTTGGCCAAACAAGAATGCCCCCGATCCTCGCAAACGCCGGTGTTCCGATGCTGTTCTTACATGTTTCGGCTATTCTCGTGGCACTCCTGCCGATCATAGCGGTTGAAATGTATATGGCTTACCGGATGCTCGGGCGGCCGAGTGAAGAAGCCGCGCAAGATGATATGACCGGTATATGGCGGGCAGATTGTTCCATTATTTAAGCCAAAGTACGAATGCGTCTTCGCGAAATCACCGTTCGATTCAAAGACGAGCTCGACGTTTACCGACGTGTGATTGGTGACCCGCGGACACCCCGTTCCGCGCGCTGGCTTTTGGCCTGCGCCATTGGATATTTCGCCATGCCGTTCGATCTCGTGCCCGATTTTATACCCATCCTCGGGCAGCTCGACGACGTGGTGATTATCCCACTTCTCGTGTATCTCGCCGTGAACCGCATCCCACCGGAGGTCATTGCCCAGCATAGAGCCGCGGTGGCAGCCGCTCGCGCGGCTGCCGGCTCGGATCAATAACCTGCCCGTTCACCTGGCACCAAAAAAACCAACATGGAATCCGACTGGAAAAAATTTGGAGCAATGCTCTCGATCTGGCGGGAACGTTATCTGGCGGAGCGCAATGCACGCATCGCCCGCATACTCACCGATGCGACGAAATCGGAAACGGATCGATTCTGGCAGGCCGAGGAACTGATTCATCGAGAAGCGAAGACGCTGCAACGCTGTCTGGACGACTATTCGCGTTCGAAGATGTTATTTCGGTTAATGGATATGAAGGCGGCCGGAATGAATTAGGCGGGAGGATCTCGCCGAATTCAGCCCGGAACTGCAAAAACAGCTCTTCGATGACCCGTTTTCGTCCGCACCTGATATCAATTGCTCTGGATATTATTGAAAGCGAAAGGGGATCAGAACGGCGGTTCAAGCCTCCGGATTTTGACGCGAAGAGTTCGTAAAGGACGCAAAGACAAAAGCCCCCTTCTCATCTGCTTCCCCGGTCTTTCTTCGCGTTCTTGGCGATCTTTGCGTTTAGATGAAACTGAACCGA
Source organism: uncultured Akkermansia sp. (assembly GCA_966250295.1). Lineage (GTDB taxonomy): Bacteria > Verrucomicrobiota > Verrucomicrobiia > Opitutales > Opitutaceae > IMCC26134_A. The sequence continues at coordinate 29,894 of CBINGR010000042.1, forward strand.
TCACTTGGATTCACGTCCAAGCCTACAAGACATCCACACACATCCCGGTTACAGTTCTTCTTAAACCGCTGTAACTGCTCCAAATCAGAACGCATTTATGCGTTCTCTGCGTTCTTTTTCGGCTAATTGGATTGGCTCGGCGGATCCTCGTCCGGCTCCGCCTCAAGGATCGTGCGCGCGTCCTCGGCATCCGCCTCCGGCACGGCCACCTTCGCACCGCCGATGGCGAGGGCGTAGGTGGCCAAAGTATTCTCATCCCGCACTTCCGCCGCGATGCCCGCGCTGCGCAGGCGCGAGGCCAGGAGTTGCGCCTCGTCAACGGTGGCGAAGGTTGCGATTACCACCGTGGACATCGGGATATGCTTTCTCGTTTGCGGCTCTCAGCGCGCCGGCTGGGCGCCGGTGCCATTGGAGAGCTCGACCGACTCGATATCGAAGGTCACCCGAACCATGTCAGGCGTGGTGCGGTCACCCTGGATGGTGACCTTTTTTAGACCGAGGTAAGGAGCCTTGCTCGCCAGTTCCTGATAGAACCTCAGCACGGAAGCCATCTCGGCTCGCGGCGAGAGCATCTGCACGGTGTGCATCGCGAACTGGGGCGAGCGCTGCGTACGCGGCGGGGCGATGTTCGCCGTCAGGCCGGCCCGCTTGGCCATCTTGTCTACCTCGGACACCAGGAAGGTCGCATCATAGGTCTTGGCGGGGTCCAGATGGCTGACTGCGACCTTCGCCGCTTCCTCGATCGCATCCCGGTTGCCCAGAATGACCGACTGGGTTTCCAACTCGGAGTCCGCGACGCGGAAACCGCGCATCGTTGCCGTCAGTCGACCGGATGCCGACGAGAGCCAGATCAGCGAGCCCGAGAGCACCAAGACCAGGACCAGCAACTTTTCGCGCAACAGACGCCCGAGGAACCAGAGTTTGAGGACGTTCACAGAGCACCTCCGTTCCGCAGCGCCTCGGCCTTGAAGTCGAGCGAAAGCACGAAAGTCGTCACGCCATTGCGCGATTGCACGTCCCGAGGTTCCACCTTGGCGAGCGCGGGGAGTTCACGAAGCGCCTTGGCATAAACGCCGACTTCCTCGGCGCTTCCGGCCTGCCCCGTGATCTGGAGTCCGAGCTGGTCGCGGGTGACGAGGTTTTGGAACACGATCGTTTCCGGCCGCGCGGGATTGATGAGGGCAAGCATTTCGAAGGGCAGCAGCCGCTTCTCGCTCAACTCGGCGATGCGGTTGGTCAGGCCTTGCGCGGCCAGGAGCTGATCGACCTGGGGCGTCTGCTCCGCCACCTGCCGCTCGCGGCGGGTCTTCAGCATGCCCAGCAGGCCTCCACCGATGTCGAGCGTGGCGGCCAGCACAAGCAGCGCCGCCGCGCCGAGCAAGCCGCGCCAAAGCCAGAGGTCACGCAGCTGGGCACGCCTCCGTTCGACCAGAAAATCCGGATCGCGCACGTCCGCGCCCGCTGCCCAGCCCAGGGGCAAGGCGCCGAGCAGGACCTCTCCCGCCCAGGCTTCGTAACCGCCCTCGCCCGCGGGGCGAAGAGAAAGCACGCCCTCGATGCGTACGAGCTCCGCCTGAGCGGGCAACGCGGCCCGGCGCAACGCGTCGGCCGCCACGCTGTCCGCGATCTCCGGGCCGCCGCCGCGCACCAGAACAATCGTCGGCAGATCATCGCCTTCGCGCCAGGCGAGCGCCGTGACCCGGCTTTCGCCGGTGTGCAAAGTCACCCCGTCCCCTTTCGGTCGCGCCGCCAGCAGGGGCACGAACTCGGCCGTGACCAAGGCCGCCTCCGCCCAGGCATCGGTTTCCTCGGCGTTGAAGCGACGCCGAAACGCGGCGAAAACCAGGGCGGACTGTCCGTTCGCGGACGGCAGGTGCCCGTGATAGAGCTGCTCCGGGGGAAACGGTGCCATTCCCTCCAGCGCGAGCGCGATCTGGTCGGCCACCGGCTCGCCGGCGGCCAGCGGGGCCCGCCGCGTGAAAAAGCAGTCTCCGCGGGCAAGCAGGACTGGAGGGGCGGGCGGGGCGGAGGGCAGGTATTTCGAGAGCGCGGACATCAAGGGGTGGGAGGGGTTTCTTCTTCAGTTGCGGGGGAGACGACAGGCGGGGGGCCGCTGGTTTCAATCACTTCAAGAATGCCGAACGGGTAGTCCAACTTTTCCTCAGTCTGGCCCGAGCCGCCCCCCGACTGGGCATCCTGGCCGCCCTGCCCGCCTTGGCCGCCCGTGCCGCCCTGCCCGGCCCGGGCTCCGCCGCTGCGGCCCCCGCGGCCGGCACCGGCCGCGCCGCTCGCCGCCGCCCCACCTGGTCCGCCAGCGGCTCCACCGGCCCCGCCGGTCGCGCCGCCCGCCTGCGTTTCCTCGGCCGCCACGGCGGCGGGCAACTCCACGCTGTCATCCACGGCGACCAAGGCCACGAGCTTCATCGAGGCGAGGCGCTCCGCGACCGTCACTTCAACGCGCAGGAGCTTCACCTCCGCGCCCAGGCCCTCGACGTCGGCATTGGCGCCGATCACGGGCGTGAGGTCCTCGACGGAACGGAACCAGGGCGGCGCGCCGGCCGGCCGCGAGCTGAGCCCCGCCTTGTAGCCGGCCACCTGCTCCACCTGCGTCGCATCCCACCCGCGCGCCGTGCCGAGGGACGGCGCCAGCGCGTTCACGTTCGTGCCTTCGAAAGAATAGAGGGAGACATTCTCGCGCAGCGCCGCGCCAAAGGGCGTCAGCGAGCCTTGCTCGTCGTAGATGTATTCGCGCGCCACCCGCACCGCGCGCAACTCGTCCCAAGATCGGAGCGAACGCTTCGGGATCGTGACCGGCGGATCCTGGCTCTCGTAGCGCGAGGCCTCCGCCTCGATATCCTGCGGTATGTGGTCGGCCGTCATCCAGGCGTAGAGCCCGTCGCTGAAGCGTTTCGCCTCGATGTCCGTCAAGCCAAGCGCCTGGGCCAGCTCCACCATGTCCTCGAAAGTCATCTTGGGCAGCGACAGTTTACCGCTTTCGTCGGTGAAGGCATAGGACACCGTCACCCCTTCGCGCGGCGATATGCCGGCATAACCATAGGGATCGCCCCAGCCCTGTCCGGGCGCGTTCAGCTTGTCGTCGTCCACCGCCTTGATCTCGGCCATCACCGCAAGCAGCGTTTCCAGCGCCCCGTAGGCGTCGGCGCGGAGCCGTTCCTGATCCGCCTCGCGGGTCGCGAGGGTCAGCTCCACCGCGCTACTCTCCATGAACTTCATCAGCATCATCGAGGCGAGCAGGAGCGTGACCAGCACGACCACGATGACCGAGCCGCGGCGCGCGACGTGACGGGAAGAGACGGTTCGCATGTCAGTAGTCCGTCGCTCCTTCTGCGCGAGCGGGCACCCGCAGAACCCGTTCCAGGCTCATCTTGCCGTGCGCGAAACGCAGCCGCAGCCGCCTGGGCAGGAGATAGGTGCCGTCCGTCTCGCGCTTGGGTTCGTCCAGAGTCTCCCAACGGCGAAAACTTTCGTCGTAATAATCCCAACCCACCGAGGCGACAAAGGGCGATATCACCGTCGTGCGAGGAGCCTCGTCGGCGCGTCTGGTCTCCAACAGGGACTGCCAGTGCAGGATCAGGCCCTTGTTCTCGCGCTGGTCAACCGCGAGGGACATCTGCACGTCGGGCAGCGGTGCGTCCGGCCACGAAATCAGGCGGCTTCCTTCCGCAAGCGTAAATGCGAGTTCGGGCGCTTCGCCGCCGCTTTCCTGGCGCACCTCCTTGACGGTGAGTCCCCCGCCGGAGGCTCCGGCTGCTCCTTCGTGGAGGAGGGACTCCACATAAGTCGAGACTGCACGGGCGTGCTGGGCGAAAAGACGTTCGTCGCGGCCGCTGCCCCAGATCTCCGCCATCGAAAACACGAAACTGTTCAACGCGACCAGCAGGCCGGCCATCAGGCACAACGCGAGCAGCACCTCGAGAAGGGTGAAAGCCCGTGCCCGGCCGCGCGTCGTCCCGGCGGGCCAGGGCGCCCGGTCCAGGCTCGAAATCGTCGCCGGCCGGTTCATCGCATCGCCCCCCGCTGTTCCTGCAGGCGGGTTTTCGCCTTGCTGCGGATCGCCTCGCGATCGGCCTCGGTGGACCAGGTTGGCCGCAGAAGGGTCAGCGTGCACTGGCTCTTCACCAAATTGCCCACTTTTCCGCCCGCGGGAGGGGCATCCATCTCGAGCAGCACGGTGAACAAATCGCTCACGGGGGTATCGGTGATGGTGGCGCTCCAATGCGCGGTCCGGCCGTCGGGCAAGACGACGTCTCCGCCACGCTCGGCGGTCGCGCGGTCCGGCTCGACCAGCAGCACCGCCCGGGCCCATTGCAGGTCGTCGCCGGAACCGTCCCGATCGCGCAGTTCGGCATGGAGCTGGAGGAGGTTCATGTAGGTCGCGCCGAGCGCCACCGCGGCAAGGGCGAAGATGGCGAGCGCGACCAGCACCTCGATGAGGGTGAAGGCATCCCGGGTACCGCGGGGAAAAACGCGTATCCGCCTGGTCACGACGCAGCCCCTCCGCCCGGGCCCGGCAGGGGCGCGGCCGTCCACGGATCGATGGAGAAGACCCGCCGCGCGTCGCCGCGGCGCACTTCCATGCGCGCGGGGTCGCAGGAGCCGTCGGGATAAAAACGCATGCGCTCCAGCAGCTTCTCCTGCATCTGCCCGCCGATGAGCGAGGCGCCGCTAAACTCGGGCAGGAGCAGGCGGGCAACGGGGCCGCCTTTGACCTGCGGCAGTTCCGCCACGCCGTCGGCGCCCCACAGGAAGCCCTTGTCCTCGGGCAGTTGCACCAGTTCGACGACCTGCCCGGTTTCCACCGCTTGCTCCCGAACCTTTTGCAAGATCCCCAGCAAGATGGACTCGGGATCGCGGTCTTCGGAATTGTTCAGCATCCCGGAGGCGCCCTTGATCAGCACCGTGGCGATAAGGCCGATCAAAGCCAGCACGGCGATGACCTCGAGCAGCGTGAAGCCGCGCCGCCGGTCAGCCCTGCCCGGAATCGTGTGCCCAGCCTCCCCCATGTGGCGGAACCTTATTCCCAGTTGCCGATATCGTCCGGCGTGTCGGCGACCTTGTCCTTGCCCTTGGAAAAGACGTCGTAGCCATTTTTGTTCTTGGTGCCGGGATTACGATAACCGTAGGGCTCGCCGAAAGGATCCATCGGCAGCTTGCCGTCCTTGACGTAGGGCCCCTGCCATTTTTCGGCCTTGCCGGCCGGGGCGGCGACCAGGGCTTCCAAGCCCTCGGCGGTCGAGGGAAAATCGCCCATGTGCAGACGATAGCGCATGAGGCTGGTGTCGATCGTGCTGCTCACGAAAATCTTGGCGGTCTGTTCCTGGCCGCTCGTGAAGTTGTCTTTGACGTTGTTGATCAGGACCCCGACGAGCATGCCCAGGATGGCGAGCACGACGAGGATCTCGAGAAGCGTGAAACCGCGGCGCAAGGTCGCGCGCGGACGACGAAGGGACTGGGTGAGATGTGACATGTGAAAAATAAACTCAGGTAGGGGGTTGAAACAAAAAGGAGGTCGGAAATCGAAACAGGCGGTTCGAAACAAACCAAGCCTGGTAACCGCAAACGAAGAGGAGAGGCCTCGCGCGGGCGAGGCCGGTTACTGCGCCGGCGGAGGCGTGGGCGCGGCCGGCTGGTTGGCCGCCGGCTGGGCCGCGGCGGGATTCGCCGCCGCGTTGCGCAGGGCGCGGCGACGGCGCACCTCGGCGGCCACCGCTTCAAGCCGGCGGGCATCGGCGCCGCCGTCTCCATTGGGACGGGCGATCGCAGGGCCGCCGCCTGGCGGGGGAACGCCGGGCTGCGACGGCGGCCGGGGAGCCGCCGCCGCCATGGGCGCGCCATTCTGAATAGTCGCGCGCTTAAGCTGAAGTTTCACCGGCTTCCCGTTCTGCTCCACCTCGAGCTGGCTGTCCTGGGGATTGTAGGATTTGACGCGGATCGGACCGTCGCCGCCCTCCTTCACCCAATAACCGCGGCTGGCCGAGACATCGAAAACGCTGTAGGAGGTGCCGGCCGCATCCACTACCATGCCCCGAAACTCCAAGGTCCCAGGCTGCTCCTGCTGCCCATTGTCGGCGACCGCCGACTTCGGCGGGGAAAAAGGCGAGCGATCCACGAGCGTCTGCAGGTCCATGGCGCTCAGGCCGGCACTGGCAAGCGCGCCAAAACCGAGCAGGAAGAAGTAACCGAAGGGTTTCACAAGAAAGGGGAAAAAAGGGTGGGTGATGGAAAAGAATCCGGGGAAGCGCACGCAGGCGTCAACAGATACAAACGGACACCATATACATCCCGGCGAAGCCTAAAAGCCTGGATTCGACGCCGCTGCCCCCGCCGTCTGGCGCCGGCGCGCGGCGGCCTGGCGTTCAGCGCGGCGCTGGCGCACCTGCTCCGCGATTTTCATTATCCGGGCCCCCTCGGCGGAGACCGGAGCCGGCCGGGAGAGGATCCGCACCGGTCTGCCCGCGCGAACCGGCGGCGTCGGCGGGGAGACCGCGGCGGTCGCGATCGTGGCGCTCTTGAGCGGCAGGGTCAGCGCCTGGCCATTCTGTTCCACCTCCAGCACGCACTCCTCGGCGTCGAAAGCCTTGAAGCGGATGCTTCCCTTGCCGTCTTCCCTCACCCAGTAGCTCCGCTTGGCCGCCACGTCGAAAAGGCTGTAGGTGGTACCACGCTCATCCACCACGAGGCCCCGAAATTCCAGGGTTTCGGGCGCCGCTTCGGTCTTCGCAGCAGCCGATCCTGGAGCGGGCGAGAAGGGCGGGCGATCCACCAGGGTCTGCAGGTCCGCGGCCATCGCGTCCGCACCGATCCCGAGGAGAAAAAACACGCCGAAAAGCTTGAGCGTCTTGAGGTCGGGGAAAATCATCGGAAGGAGAACGAAAACGAAGGTTGTCTTTGCGATGTGACGCCGACGCGCTCCCGAAGTTTCCTCCTCCGCGAGAAGGATCAGGGCCTGAGCACGATTTTTCCGAACTGCCCGCCCCGCTCCATCAATGCAAAAGCCTGCGGCGCCTCGTCGAAGGCGAAAATCCCGCTCACCACCGGGCGAAGCCGATGCCGCGCCACCGCTCCGAGCATCGCATTCCAATCCGAGGGACTGCCCATCGTTGTGCCCAGCAGGCTGATCTGTCGCCAAAACAGCTTGCGCATCGGCAGAACCGCCGGATTGCCCCGCGTCGCGCCGAAAAACGCGATCCGCGCACCGGGCGCCGCCAGGTCCACGAGCGACTCGAAACCGGCTCCCCCGGCGCTGTCGATGATCACATCGAAAAGCCCCGCCTCGGCCCGCGCGCTCTCCGCCCAGCCCGGACGCGAGTAGTCGAAGCCGCCGCGGGCCCCCAGCGCCCCGGCCCGGGCGATTTTGTCCGGGCTGCTGGAGGTCACCCAAGTCTCCGCTCCCGCCGCCACGGCGAATTGCAGGGCGAACAGAGCCACGCCTCCGCCCACTCCGCTGATGAGCACGCGCTCGCCCGCGCGCAACCCGGCACGCACCATCAGCGCGCGCCAGGCCGTGAGGCCCGCCAGAGGCAGGGCCGCCGCCTCTTCGTCCGAAAGGTGTGCAGGCGCCTCCGCGAGCTGGCTGGCCGGCACCGCGATTTTTTCCGCCAGCGTGCCGTCCCGCGGCAGGCCGAGGATGGAGAACTCCTCGCCCTGCGCGGCCTCGCCCGGTCCCCAGCCGAAGGAGGGGTTGACGATCACGCGCCGGCCCAGCCAGGCGGCAGCGTCCGTGCCCTCGCCCGCGGCCACTACTTCGCCCACCCCATCCGAACCCGGGATGGAAGGGAACTTCAGCCCCGCGTACTGCCCGAGCTTTATCCATACGTCGCGGTGATTCAGAGCAGCGGCGGCGATCTTCACCAAGACCTCGCCGGCGGCGAGCACGGGATCCGGAACTTCGCGGACTTCGATTTGATTGATGGCGGTGAGTTGGACGGCGCGCATGGGATTTTCCGTCACCAAACGCGCAAAGCCGCGCTGCGCCACCTCGATTTTTCGCTCCAGCCTCCGCACGCCAGCCCGCTGCCCGCCGGCGATCCTTAAGTTTCCACGTCCCCTTCAGGCGTCCGGGGAATCGTCGCCAGCGCTATCTCCGCCGCCTCGCCGAGCCGCGCGCGGCAAAACGCCACGAGGTCCGCGGCCAGCGGCGCACGCCAGGACAAGGCCCCGAGCCCCTCGGCGTTACCTTCCAGTTCTATCCGGGCGCAGTGCAGGGCCTGCCGCTCCAACAGAAGCCGCTCCGCCAGCGCCGGAGTCCACCCGCGGTCGATGAATTCCAGATAACACCGCGCATCCGGCCCGTAAATCTTGTCGCCCACGACGGGCAGACCCAGCCACTGAGCATGAGCCCGGATCTGGTGCTTGCGGCCGGTCTCAATCCGCACCTCCGCGAGCGTGAAGCCTCTGGCTGCGGCCAGCGGGCGAAAGTGGGACCGCGCCTCCTTGCCGTCCGGCCGCACCGTCGTCTTGACGAACACGGGGCTGCGCTCGTCATCGCCCAGGGGCTGGTCAACGGACACCGCTTCGTGCAGTTCCCCGGTCAGAACCGCGAGGTAGGTTTTTTTAATCCGCCGCGCCTGCATCGCTTTTTGCAATCGGCTCGCCGCCCGCTCCGTCTTCGCGAAAAGCACGACCCCGCTGGTCTCACGGTCCAGCCGGAACACCAGATGCGCCTTTTCGAGTCCAAAACCCTCCTTGACCGCGCCCGCCAGGCTCGACCAGGGGCCGGCCTTCGAGGGATGGCAGACCACATCGCCGGGTTTGTCGATCGCCAGGACCTCCTCGTCGTTTTCCAGGACCCAGCCCGAAAGCTCCTCGCACCCGATGAGACGCACCCGGCTGGGGTCCTGTACTCGCGGCGGCCAGGCGCAAACGCGCAGCCTGCCGCCGTAGGTCCCGTCCGCCTCCTCCGCCGGGTCCCGGCCCGCCTCGTCTTCCGCATCGCCCGGCACGGTCATGTCCCCCCTCCCGCCGGGCTGGTTTCGACCCGGCTCATCCGGAATTTCGCCAGTACCATCGCTCCCACCCTCGCCGCCCAGGGTTTCGGAAGCCGGGCCGCCACCGCCACCATGGCCCAGTTGACCCAGCCGCAGACCATCTGGCGCCGGCCCCGGGCGAGCGCATGCAACGCTTCCCCGACGACTTCGTCGCTGGTCTGGCCCCAACGGTCGCTCACCGCGCCCTGCTTGAGGCCCGCGCGTTTGAAAAACTCCGTCGCCGTGGGCCCGGGGCAGACGGCGAGGACCTGCACCCCCAGGCCGCGCAGGTCTTCGCCCAAAGCCAGGCTCCAATGCAGCAAAAACGTCTTGGTCGCCCCGTAGGTCGCCATGCAGGCGGTCGGCTGGAAAGCCGCAGTCGAGGCGATGTTCACCACCGCTCCCCCGCGGGCCTTCAGCTCCGGCAAGAGACGAGTGGTGAGATCGACGACCGCCCGAACGTTCACGTCGATCATTTCCAACTGATGGTTTTTCCCCAGTTCGTCCACCCGCCCGTAACCCCCAAACCCACTGTTATTGATCAGCATCAGCTTACCCTTCGGAGCCGTGTCGTGAAGAAAACTAATGATTTCGGCCGCCGCTCCTCCGAGCGCCGCGGAAGAACTCAAATCAACGGGAACATGGCGCAGCTTAAGCTGACCTAAAAAACCCTCCGGCCTTCGCCGCGAAAGATTGCAAATGACCACCTCCGGATTCAACCTCGTGATGTGTTCGACACATGCCTTCCCGATTCCGGAGGAGCCCCCCGTCACGACGATGACGGCATACTCGGACAGCATTTCACGGAGCGTCTGCATCCGCACGGCTTCGCACCCCTTCTGGCCAAGGTAAACCCAGATCCCACAGATATCATGAATCACACCCACGACCTGATCGTTTCCGGCATTCATCTCGACCTCACGCCCTCCCTGAAGCAGTTCGTCGAGGACAAGGTGAACCGTCTTTTCCGCCACGAGGAGCGTATCGTGCGCATGCGCGTGGAACTCGAGTGCGACCCCAAGCAGGATGTCGCCCACCGCTTCACCGCCAAGGGACATATTTCCATTTACGGTCCGGACATGAATGCCACCGTTTGCACCGACGAATGCCACAAGGCCGTCGCCCTCCTGGTCGACAAGCTGGACCGCATGCTTGCCCGCCGCGCCCAGCTCAAGAAGGCCAAGCGCCACCAGGCTTCCGAAGCCGCTTCCCTGAGTTAGAGGTCCGAAACGCGGCAGTAACCGCCCCGGTACTGCCCCTCCCGCCGCACCGCGCCTCGCGCGACTAGCGTTTTACCCTTCGGTGTCGGGGTCAGGACACCGCCCGAAAGCCCGCCGCCCCACCTTGGTCACGGCGGGTTTTTCCTTTGTTCCCCTAGGCGGTGTCGTCGAAATAGATCAGGCCGGCGTGGGAGCAAAACCTGGCTCGGCCAAGGCGGCCGAGGTGGAGGTGGGCCGGAGGCCCATGCCACCGAGGACAACGCCGGCCCAGCCTGGTTTAGCTCTCACCCGCAGGGCTCGGCGGTCTGAGGTATTTCGAAGACAGCGCCTAGACGAAACGCACGGGGCCACGTCTCGCTTTTCAGTCCATAAAAAACCCGCAACACTTTCGTATCGCGGGTCTTCTAAGATGGCGCAGCTGTAGGGAGTCGAACCCCAAACCTTCTGATCCGTAGTCAGATGCTCTATCCAATTGAGCTACAGCTGCGTGATGGGAGGCGAGAGGAAGCAAGGTTCGGAAACACGGCGCAAGCGATTTTTCTAAAAAATAAAGCTGCCCGTTTCCCGCCGCTTCCCTCCGGCCCTCCCCGGGCCTGCCCGGCTCGCGGGACCCGTTCAAACGGAAGATTGAAAAGCGCGTTCCCACGCCCAACTTTTCCCTGCTTTACCGTGGCCACCCAACCCAACGTTTCCTCCGCCGGCGCCGATGTCTCCGCCCTGTCCTTCGAGGATGCCATGGACCGCCTCGAAGCCATCGTCGACGCGATGGAATCCGGCGAGGTTCCGCTGGCCGAATTACTGGCCCGCTTCGAGGAAGGCGGCAGGCTGCTCACCCACTGCGAACAACGCCTCAAAACCGCCGAGCTGAAGATCGAGCAACTCAAACGCCGGAAGGATGGGAGCTCGTTTCTGGAGGGTTTTGTTCCGTCCGAACGCCCGGAAACCGGGGCCCCCTCTTCCTGATCGCTTCTTTTCATCGAACCAAGGCCCTGTTCCCGCCCCCAATCTTTCGCTCTCCGCGCCCAAAAATCTTCTTCCGTGTCCGCCTCCTCCGCTTCCTCCCCTTCCGGTGCCGCGCGTCTCCTCGATCTCGTTCGGTCGCCCGACGACGTCAAAGGCCTCTCCGCCACGCAACTTCCTCAGCTCGCCGCCGAGATCCGCGAAGAACTCATCCGTGTCACCGCCCGCAACGGCGGCCATGTCGGTCCCAATCTCGGCGTGGTTGAACTCACCATCGCCCTCCATCGCGTTTTCTCCACCCCCCGCGACAAGTTTGTCTTCGACGTCGCCCACCAGGGTTACGTTCACAAGCTCCTCACCGGCCGCCTCGCCAGTTTCCAGAAAGTCCGCCAGAGCGGCGGTGCCTCCGGTTTTCTTACCCGCGAGGAAAGCCCCCATGACGCCTTCGGCGCCGGCCACGCCGGGACCGCCCTTTCCGCTGCCCTGGGCATGGCTACGGCCCGCGATCTCGCCGGCACCGACGAGCATGTCGTCGCCCTCTGCGGCGACGCCGCCTTCACCTGTGGCATCACCCTGGAGGCGCTCAACAACGTCGTCACCTCCACCAAGCGCCTGGTCGTCATCCTCAACGACAACGAATGGTCCATCGCCCGCAACGTCGGCGCCATCGCCAAATACCTCACCAGACTTTCCACCAACCGCACCTACAACAAGGTCCATCACGACATGGAAAAGTTCTTCCTCGGCCTGCCCGGCGGCCAGGACATGAACCGGCTCTGGAACAAATGGAAACGGGAAACCAAGGACTTTTTCGTCGAATCTTCCCTGTTCGAGAAATTCGGCCTTCGCTACATCGGTCCCATCGACGGCCATAATCTCGAGGAACTGATCAAAAACCTCGAGTTCGCGCGTGATACCGACACGCCCATCCTGCTCCACGTCATCACCGAAAAAGGCCGCGGCCTCGAGGCCGCCCGCGCCCATCCGGAAAAATTCCATGGCCTCGGCGCCTTCGACCCCACCACCGGCGAGGCCAAATCGGGCCCCGCCGGCTCGCCACCCAACTATCAGGACGTCTTCGGCCGCGAACTCGTCCGCCTCGCCACCGCCGATCCGAAAATTGTGGGCATCACCGGCGCCATGCCCTCCGGCACCGGCCTCAATCACCTCGCCACCGCGCTTCCCCGCCAGTTCTTCGACGTCGGCATCGCCGAGGAACACGCCGTGCTCTTCGCCGCCGGCCTGGCCACCCAGGGGTTCCGACCTGTCGTCGCCATCTATTCCACCTTCCTTCAGCGCGCCTACGACAACATCATCCACGATGTCGCCCTGCAAAACCTGCCCGTGACCTTCTGCATGGATCGCGCCGGCCTGTCCCCCAACGACGGACCCACCCATCACGGGCTCTTCGACGTCGCCTACCTCCGCTGCGTTCCCCGCGCCGTCGTCATGGCTCCGCGCGACGAGCATCTCCTGGCCTCCATGCTCCGCACCGCGGTCGCGCACGAAGGTCCCGTTTTCATCCGCTACCCGCGCGGCTCCGCCACCGGGATTTCTGCCCCGGCCGCCCTTTCCGCGACGATCCCTCTGGGCAAAGCCGAGATTCTCCGCCCGGGCACGGAGGTGGTGCTCTGGGCTTTGGGCGTCATGTGCGCCGACGCGCTCGCTCTCGCCGAAAAGCTGTCCTCCGAGGATGGTTTGGCGGTCGGGGTGGTGGACGCCCGCTTTGCCAAGCCGCTCGATCACGAGCTCCTGCTCGCCCAGGCAGCCGAAGCCCGCCTCGTGGTGACCTTGGAAGACGGCGTAGTCACCGGCGGTTTCGGCACCGCGGTGCTCGAGACCCTCTCCTCCGCGGGCATCTCCACCCCGGTCGAACGCCTCGGCTGGCCGGACGCCTTCGTCGGTCACGGCTCCACCGTCGCCGAACTTCGCGCCGCCCACGGGCTCTCTCCGGCGCAGATGCTTGCCCGTGTCCGCGCCCGTCTCGCCCGTTCGGAGGCCGCCCCCGCCTGATCCCTCGTATTTCCGCGTCCATCCTCCTCACTCGTGCCCACCTATCCCGTACGCTCTCCCTCGCCCAAGGCCAACCTCGTCCAGGCCTTCCGCGGCGAAGTGCGCGCCCCGGTCCCGCTCCATCCGCTGGAACGCGCCTTGGTCGCCGTCGCTTCGCTGCATCTCTGTTTTCTGCCTTGGGCGATGGGAACGCGAGCTCCGTGGGCCCAGGTTGTGTCGCTCGGTTTTGCCGTTCTCGTATTCCTGATCGCGCTCTGGCCCCGGCGCTACGCGGGAGACCTCGCCCCCGACGGCGATTTCACGCTGCATACCTGGCCGCGCCTGCTGCGTTTTCCTCTTTTCTGGCTCGGGCTGGGCCTCATCGGGTACGTGGCGATCGGCGCATTCAACCCCGCCTGGGAACGGGTCAGCACCAACGTCGTCTGGTTTATCCGCAGCAAGGACCATGTTGCCTGGCTGCCCTCCAGCATCGAGGCGCCCTTCGAGCGCATGAACGCCGGGCGCATGCTCGTCATCTACGGCTCGTGCTGGCTCCTCGTCTGTGGCCTCTGGACGGCCCTGACGCGCCGCGCCGCAGTCCAAACCATCCTCACCGCGTTGATCGTCAATGGCATGGTCCTCGCCCTGCTGGGTATCATCCAGAAGATGGCCGACGCAAAAACGATGCTTTGGTTCATCAAAGTCCCTGCCACCTCCTTTCATTCCACCTTCGTCTACAAGAACCATGCCGGCGCTTATTTTAATTTGCTCCTGGCGATTACCCTCGGTCTGGGCATCTGGCACCATGTGCGCAGCCTGCGGCGCCTGGAAAGAAGCAGCCCCGCTCCGGTTTTCGCCTTCGGGGTCGTCGTGATCGGATCCTGCGTCTTCATGAGCGATTCGCGCACCGCCATGCTGCTTCTCGGCGGCTACCTGGTGTTGGCGCTCATCGTCTACCTCATCTGGCGTGGGCGTGATCGCTCTGCGGTCACCAGTCCCGCCGCCTCCGCCCTGCTGGCGCTCGGGGCGGCAGCCATCGCCGCCGCCGCCGCCTATTTTCTCAACCTAGACCAAAGCATCGACCAGATTCAGAATGCCTTCGGGGCGGGTCGGGAGGCGGCCATCGACTCTCGCGTCACCGCCCGCACCGCAACCTTCGAGCTCTTCAAGGACCAGCCGGTCACAGGCTGGGGAGCGGGCAGCTTTCGGCATGCTTTTCCCATCCATCAGCAAAACTATCCGGAAATTTTTCGCGGCCCAGGCGGTCAGGTCCTCTTTTGGGATCATGCCCATAACGACTATGTTCAAGCCCTGGCCGAGCTGGGGCTCATCGGAACGCTGTTTCCGACAATCGCCTTGCTATGGCTTCTGACAAAGCTCTGCCGGCTCGGCGCCTTGGCCCATCCGGCCTTTCTCCTGATGATCCTGGGTTTCGGGCTCACCCTGGCCCATTCCTGGGTCGATTTTCCCCTCTACAACGTCGCCATCCTCACCACCTTTTGCGCGGCCTGGGTCCTTGTGGCCCGTTGGGTCGAATTGGAAATACGCTCCTCGCCCTGAATCCAAAGCGGTGTCGGAAGACAACGACGACTGCCACGTGACACCAAAAAAGCCCGCCCCGAAAATGGGGCGGGCTTTTTTGTATTCTTGGCTCGCGAGAAATCCTGTAAGCGAGCGATCAGGGAGTCGCGGTGGCCGCCGGAGTGGTGGCGGACTCCGTGACAGGTGCCGCCGGCGGCTTGATCTCAAGCAGCTCGACGTCGAAGATCAGCGTGGCGTTCGGCGGGATCGAGCCGCCGGCACCCTGCTCGCCGTAGCCGAGCTTCGAGGGAATGTAGAGCTTGAGCTTGCCGCCCACGCCGACGAGCTGGAGCCCCTCGGTCCAGCCGGGGATCACACCGTTGAGCGGAAACTCAGCCGGCTCGCCGCGGTCCACCGAACTGTCGAATTTGGTGCCGTCCACCAGCTTGCCGGTGTAGTGGACCTTGACGGTGTCCGTGGGCTTCGGCTTCTCGCCGGTCCCCTCTTGGATCACCTCATAATGCAGGCCGCTCGGGGTGGAGAGGACCTTCGGATTCTTTTTCAGCTCGGCGAAAAAGGCGGCGGACTCGCTCTCGGCCTTGGCCGAGGCACGGGCCTGCGCGGCCTGCTGACGCCCGCCCAGCACGCGCTGAATTTCGGGGCCGAAGGTCTCGGGGCTGAACTTGCCCTTCTCACCGCCGAAGGCCGCCTCGAGGCCCTTCAGGGCCGCGGCCTTCTCGCCCGGGGTCAGGTCGAAATCGGCGATGCCGATGCGCTGGCCGACCAGATAGCCGAAGGCCTCGAACACCTGCT
>CBINGR010000043.1:0-44816 GCA_966250295.1 uncultured Akkermansia sp.
TTCTCCGCGTTGATGCGGAAATAGGCCTGGAGGGGCATGGAGACCTTCACGCCCTTGGGCACGTAGATGAAGGACCCGCCGGAGAACACGGCGGAGTTCAGGGCGGAGAACTTGTTGTCGCCGGTGGGGATCACCTTGCCGAACCACTTGCGGAAGAGCTCGGGATGCTCGCGGAGCGCCTCGGTTGAGTTCAGGAAGATCACGCCCTGCTTGGAGACGATGTCCTTGACGTTTGAATACGCGGCTTCGCTGTCGAACTGGGCCTCGACGCCGGCGAGGAACTTGCGCTCCTGCTCGGGGATGCCGAGGCGCTCGAAGGTTTCCTTGATGTCGTCGGGGACTTCATCCCACGTGCGCTTGGGTTTCTGGCCCTGGGCGAGGTAGTAGCGGATTTTCTGGAAGTCGATATTCTCGAGATCCTTGGTCGCCCAGTGGGTCGGCAGCGGCTTTTCGAGGAAGGTCTGGTAGGCCTTGAGACGGAATTCGAGGATCCACGGGGCTTCCTTCTTCACGCCGCTGATGTAGCGGATGACGTTTTCGTTGAGGCCGCTGCCGGCATCGAACTCGTACTTCACGTCGTACGTGAAATCGCCGACGGATTGATCGATGCCGACGGCCGGGTTTTCGTTGGCGAAGTCGGCGGGAGTTTCCTCGGGCGCGGCGAGGGTGTCGGAGGGAGGCTTCATGACTGATTTATTATCTGCGATTTATGATTGATGATTTGAAGCCGGGCGGGCGGAGAGGGGAGCGCGGCACAGTCCGGAGTTAGGCGGTGGCGACGGCGAGGTCCTGCTTCACCCAGTCGTAGCCCTTGGCCTCGAGTTCCAGGGCGAGGTTCTTGTCGCCGGACTTCACGATCCGGCCGTCGTACATAACGTGGACGAAGTCGGGGACGATGTGGTCGAGCAAGCGCTGGTAGTGGGTGATGAGGAGCACGCCGAGCTTGTCGCCACGCATGGCGCCGACGCCCTCGGCGACCACCTTGAGCGCGTCGATATCGAGTCCGGAATCGGTTTCGTCCATGAGGGCGAAAGTGGGCTCGAGCATGGCCATCTGGAGGATCTCGCAGCGCTTTTTCTCGCCGCCGGAGAAACCCTCGTTGACCGAGCGGGAGGTGAACTTCCGGTCGATCTTGAGCAGGTCCATCTTGGCATAGAGCTTCTTGTAGTAAGCGGTGGCGTCGATTTCCTCGCCCTCGGCCAGGCGGGCCTGGACGGCGGCGCGGAGGAAGTTGGCGATGGAGACGCCGGGGATTTCGGAGGGATATTGGAAGGCGAGGAAAATGCCGGCGCGGGCGCGCTCGTCGGGCTCCATCTCGGTGATCGACTTGCCGTCGAGGAGCACATCGCCGCCGGTGATGACGTAGTCGGGATGGCCGGCGATGGCCTTGGAGAAGGTGGACTTGCCGGTGCCATTCGGGCCCATGACGGCGTGCACCTCGCCGGTGCGGATCGTCAGGTTGAGGCCTTTGACGATGGGCTTGTCGGGAGTCGCGGCGAGAGCGACGAACAGATCGCGGATTTCGAGGGAGGGCATGGACAAAAACTTACGATTTACGATGGATGATTTACGATTTGGGAAAGCTGCTCAGGCCGCGGGATCGGCGGGGGACTGGCCGTGGAAGGTGATCTCCACGGTTTTGGCCACATATCCCGGAGGCAGGATGGCGCGGATGCGTTCGAGGAGGTCCGGGGGAAGCGCGATGTCGTGGGTAGCGCCGGTTTTTTCGTCGTGGAAGTGGGCGTGAGGGTGGAGGTTGGGGCAGTAGCGGCTGGGGCCGCGCTCGAAATTCACCTGCCGCACCAAGTCGCACTGCACGAGCGTTTCCAGGCAGTTGTAGACCGTGGCGAGGGAGATGGAGGGCATCTCGGGACGCACCCGGGTATAAACCTCGTCGGCCGTGGGGTGATCCCGCCGCGCCAGCAGGGCTCGATAGACGACTTCGCGTTGCGGGGTATTTCTTAACCCGCTGTGCGCCAAACGTTCAGCCAAGTTTGAGGGGTGGTCTTGGGCGGTGGAGCGCATGGGTGAAAAGGGGGAACGGCGGAAAAGAGAAGACGTAGAGAACGAGAATCATTCCAAGCGGCAAGTGGGAATTGGAATAATTCCAAATAAGGATGCATGAAAATCTCGGGCGGGCGCCGGCCTCCGCCGTGTTACCGGGAGCGCCGGTGTCCCGCCGGTTTTTGCGAGACGCGGACGAGCCCGAACCGGCCGGCGCGAAGCCAGCCCTCCGGGCGAAGAGGCATCTTTATTTATCCCGGTCGCGGGTGCTCCCGCCGCACGATTTCCCTCTCAGCGATACCGGATATAAACCGTGTCGGTATAGGCGGTGCCCGAGGCGCCGCGCGAGCGGATGACGAGGGCGGCGCGGCGTTCTTCCGAGGTGGCGGCCTCGCGGACGCGGCGGACTGCGACGGTGTAGTCCGTGCCCTGTCGCCCGGTTTCGAGCGCGGCCTCGTAGGGACCGGCCAGCGGTTCGAGCGTGACCTCGGTGACGGGGGCGTCGCTTCGGAAGGACACCTTGACGCGCGCTTCTTCGGGGCCATCGGGACGAAAGACAATCAGCCGCGGGCTGATTTCGACCCGTTCGGGGATGTGGGCGACGAGTTCCAGCGTATGGTCGCCGGCGTCGGTGCGTACGGTGATGAGTTTGACGTGGGTGCCTTTGCGGTCGGCGACGTCGAAGCGGGCCTTGAGCACGCCCTTGGCGCCTGGAGCGTAGTTCTTTTCCGCAAGTTCCGGTACCGTGCAGCCGCAGTTGGCGGAGAGATCCAGCACACGGACGGGTTTTTCCCCGGTATTTTGAAAGGAGAAGGACACCTCGAGCGTTTTTTCGCCCGGCGCGGCGGTGGCTTCGGCACGCGGCTCGTCGAAGTGCAACTGGGCCGAAGCGCACAGCGGCAGAAAGGCGGACAGTACAAAAGCGAGGCGGGGTGGCGCAGGCCGGCGCGGAGCGAGGAATCGGGACATGGAGACTGGGGGCGGGGCGCTTTTCGGGCGGAGGCGGTTTTAGCGGCCGGAGCCGGCCACGGCAAAGGGCGAACCGGAGGGGGAGCCGAGGTATTTGATCACCGCTTCGACGCGGGAGCGCACGTCGAGCTTTTGATAGATGTGCTTGAGATGGACGTTCACCGTCTCGCCGCTGATCGCGAGCGTGGCGGCGATTTCCTTCGACGAGCGGCCGACGGCGAGGAGCTCGATCACCTCGCGTTCGCGCTGCGTCAGCGTGCCAGCGGCGCCGGCGGCGAAGGGCGGAGGCGTGTCGCGACGGAAGCGCTCGATCACCTTGCGGCTGACGGCGCCGCTGAGCGGTCCGGCTCCGGCGAGCAGATCGCGCAAGGCCCCCAGGATATCGGCGGGGGGCGTGCTCTTGAGCAGGTATCCGTCGGCGCCGGCCTCGAGCGCGCGGAAGATGTGCTCGGAGTCGCTGCAGACGGTGAACATCAGGATGCGGAGCGCGGGCATTCGGCGCTTGAGCGCCGAGAGGCAGTCGATGCCGGACATGCCGGGCAGCTGGATGTCGAGGATGACGGCGACGGGTGCGGCGGCGGGGATGCGGCGCAGCGCGCTCTCGCCGTTGCGGCAGGCGCAGGCGCAGGTGAAATCGGCGGATTGGTCGAGGAGCAGGCGGAGGTTTTCGCAGACTTCCGCGTTGTCCTCCACGATGGCGACGGGGGTGATCATGGGCTTGGGGTTGGGTTAAAGGGGAACGCTGACGTTGATCGCGGTGCCCGCCGCAGGCTGGGAGCCGAGGTGAAATTCGCCCCGGAGCTCGGCCACGCGGGCGCGCAAGTTGGGCAGGCCGTTGCCGTCGTCCTCCGAGCGGGAGGCGGGATCGAAGCCCACGCCGTCGTCGCGCACGCTCAGGAGCAGGCGCCCGCCGTTGAAATCGACCTCGATCTCCACGCTGCGCGCCTGTGCGTGCTTGAGGACATTGTGCAGGGTTTCCTTCAGGATGGCGACGAGGTGATGGCGGATTTCGGGCGCGATCGGGCGGGAGGGGATGCGGTCGGACACGCGCACGCGGCAATGCACGGAGGTTTCGTGAAAATAGCCCCCGGCGAAGCGGACCACGAAGGAGACGAAGCGGTCGAGAGAATCGTTGCGAGGGCTGACGGTCCAGACGACTCGCTCGAGATCGAGGCCGAGGCGCCGCACGCGTTCGCCGAGCTGGCGAAAGGCGGGCGCCGGGTTCGCGGCCGGCTCGGCGCGCAGCCGCTCGATGACGAAGCCGAGAGCGGTGATGCCGCCGCCGAGTTCGTCATGCAGGTCGCGCGCGATGCGGGCACGTTCGTGGGCGACCGCATGTTCGCGCTCGAGGCGCTCCACGCGCCGGAGAAGGATGCGGCGCGTCCAGCGGTGCGCGATCCAGGCCAGGGCACCGGCGGCGGCCGTGACGGCGAGAATACGGAACCAGAGGGTCTGCCACCAGGCGGGGGCGAGGAAGAAGGTGAAGGAGGCGGCCTTCTCCGTCCAGACGCCGTCGTTGTTGGCGGCCATCAGGAGCAGCTGGTGCCGGCCGGGCGGGAGGCGGTGATAGCGTGCGGAGCGCGATTCGGCCGTGTCGACCCAGCCCGGGTCGATGCCGACGATGCGGTGGCGCAGGCGTACCTTTTCCGGCGCGGTGAAGCTGAGCGCCGCAAAATGAAACTCCACCGGTCCCGCGCCGGGCGGGATACGAAGGCCCTCGGCGGGCGAGAGCGGCTGGTTGTTCACCCGGATGCCGTCCACCAGCACGCGCGGCGGGAGAGGGTTTACCCGTACCGCGGCAGGATCGAGGGCGACGATGCCTTGGTAGGTGGAGAACCAGAGCGTGCCGTGCCGGTCCTTACAGGCGGACGGGCAGAAACGGGTGGAGGCGGAGATGCCGGGGAGCCCTTCTTCCAAGCCGTAGGTTTGCACGCGCACCGGCTCCTTCGCGCCGTCGGCGATCCGGAGCAGGTCGGCCTTGGGGACGGTGAACAGCCCGCGGGCGCCGCCGAACCAGAAGCGGCCCGCGTCGTCCTCGAGGATCTGGCCGATGTCGTTTTCGGGCAGTCCGTCGGCGCTCGTGAAACCATGGAGACGCTCGCCTCGCCGCAGGACGAGGCCGCCGAGCGTGCCGATCCAGAGGTTTCCGTCGGCGTCGGGATGAATGGCATGGATCCGCAAGCGCGGCAGGCTGGGCGGCGTCGCCATGGCGGTGAAGGTTTCCCCGGCGAAGCGGAGCAGGGCGCCACTCTTGGCACCGAGCCAGACGGCACCGTCGCGGTCCTCCGCGATCGTGGTGACGATTTCTCCTCCGAAACCTTCCGCGGTCCCGAAGGCCTGCCATTCCCCCTTCCGAAAACGGCCCAGCGGCGTCGCCTGCCCGGCCACCCAGAGGTCTCCGGCACGGGTCGTGAACATCACCTGGACGTTGCCCGGCTCGCAGGGAAGGCGCTGGAACGAGGCGGAGGGCCCGGGGGAAAAACGGTAAACCCCGGTCGGCGCGCCGACCCATACGTCGCCGCCGGGCGCGGGCGCCACGCAACTGGCGAACACCCGGCGCCCGCGGTCCTCGCAGGGAAAGACATCGAAGCCGCCCTCCCGATGGCGCACGAGACCGTGCACGCGGTTGGCGAACCATAGATGGCCGGCGCTGTCCTCGCACACGCTGGTGCCGACAATCACCGGCACCCCCGGGGCCTGGGCGAAGTGGACGAAGGCCTTCGGGCGCATGCGCCGGATGCCGGCGCCGTCGGTCGCGATCCAAAGGTTGCCCTCGCGGTCTTCGGAGAGCCATGAGATCGACGGATGCGGGGGCGACTCCCGGGTGAGCGCGCCCTCGCCAAAACGGAACAATCCGGCGCTGGTCGTGCCGAACCACAGCGTGCCGGCGGAGTCCTCGCGCAGGTGACGCACCGACGACATTTCGGCGATCCAAGGCGGTTCCCCCGTCGATACCCGGGCCCAGCTTCCGGCGGCGTCCCGCTTCATCACGTGGCCGTCGACGATCGCCCAGAGCCCGCCATCGCGCGCGGGCGCGACCTGCATCATGCGTCCGGCGGGCGAGGCGGCACGCACGAGCCTCCCGTCCCGGTGGCAGCCGAAGAAATCGGCCACCGCGATCCAGGTCACGCCCTGGCCGTCGCGGGCGAAATAAAAGCCCAGCCCGCGCCGGCTGATGCCCTCGGCCTGGCCGTAGGTCTCGAGCCGGCCGTCCTGCCAGCGGAGCAGCGTCGCCTCGCTGGTCCCGATCCAGAGCGCGCCATCCGGCTCGGCGAAAAGCTCCCGGACGGAGCCGGTCGCGAGCCCCTGCGCGATGGGATGGACGGTGAAGACGCCGTCCACGAAACGGAGCACGCCCCCGGTGCCGGAGACGACGAGCAGGCCGCCGTCCCGATCCACCGCCAGATCGCGGATCTCATGGTCGCCATGACTGAGCTCCGGCGGCGGGGTGAAGGTTCGGAACTCTCGTCCGTCGAAACGCACGAGCCCTCCCGCGGTGGCGAGCCAGAGATAGCCGGTGCGGTCCTGCTCGACACGATGAACGGCGTTGTGCGGCAGGCCGTGATCGGTGGTCCAGCTTTGCGTGAGGTAATCGCGAACGAACGAAGCCTCCGCCGCTCCGAGAATCCCCCCCGCCCACAACAGACACAAAAGCAGGCCTGAACGGACCCACTTCGGGGCCGTCGGGCTTGGAGGAAAAGCAAAACGAGGAAGACGCATCGGGCACGGGAAAGCGCGCAAACGAAGAGGGGTGGCGCGCCGGGGGTGCTTGGACGAGCTGGAGGTAGGGGAGGGGCTAAGGTTTGGATGCGCCCCCCCCTCTACGCCATCAAGTGTCAGAAGCACGCGCGTCGTTGACAAATTCAATCATGAAAGTGTCAATTTTGGATGATAGGATAAATGTGGAAAACGCCGGATAATCCGACTGTAAGATTTTAAATCCCACCTCCCGATGTCGGATTTTGCGCACTTTTTTCTCAAGACGTACCGGCTCATATTTTAGTAATTAAAATTCTATTTTGTAATAGGATACGGAGGAATCCAGGTTGCCGGCACCTGTTCTGTTTTTAAGCAGACCGCGGCCTGTGGCCGGCCCGTAACCAGATCGGGTAATACTTTGTTCAGAGTGAAGCAGTTGAGGTGAATCGGCTTCGGTTTGGCCCTTCTCCGCCTCGATCATCGTGGATGTAACCTTTTTCCCAGCGGCTTGGCTTTTTCAGCGGCGTGAACGGCACCTCGAATCTCGCCTACCGCGAAAACTGCAAAGGCGGCTCCGGCTCCGCCCTCGCCTTCGGCAGCCCCGGCAGCAACACCAACGGCAGCACGGGCAGCCATTTCCTCGAAACCTATGGCATCAATGGCGTTTCCTGGAGCGTCGTCACCGCCAGCGACCGCACCGACGGCTGCGGCCTCCTTTTGAACCAGTCCAGTCGGCCAATGGCACCGCCGTCAATGCCACCCGGTGCGACAACGGCGGCGGCTATGCCGGCTTTCGCACCGCGAACACCAACAAGAGCACCACCCTCGGCACCGTCACCGCCAACGCCTGCGGCCGCGGCCGCGGCTTCTTCAGCGTGTCCGACAGCGAGGGCACCACCGTCAATCGCGTCAACGCCACCAGTTGCACCAGCCATGGCGTCTGGCTCCAGACCACCAAGAACACCAAGGTCAACGGCGGCACGATCACGTCCTGCAATCCCTGCTCCGCGATCATCCAGGATCTCGGCGGCAACACCGTGATCGTCACCTGCCGCTGAGGCCTTCGGCGGGGACCGGACCGCCTTCCAGACTTGGCCATGGGTGCCGTTCTCCGCTGAAGGGCGGCGCTCCGTCGCTGCCCGTTGGCACGTTTACCAGCCTTGCCGGCGGAGAATCCCCGCCCAAGATCGGCCGGGCGATCGTCCCCCGGTTTCGCTTCCCCTGCCGCGGCAGTCGAAAGATCACCGTGGTTTTCCCGTTATACCCCGTCTGTGCTGCCCCATGAAGAAGGTCCTTTTCCCCTTGTGTGTGCTCCCGGCCCTGCTGCTGGCCGCCGGCTATGGGCTCGGCCGTCTCGCCTCGCCGCGCGGAGGCCGGGTCGCGGTGGCGCCGGCTGCCGTGGAGACGACCTTGGTTTCCGAGGCCGGCGAAGTGACCAAACTCGCCGCGCGTCTCGAAGCGGCCTGCGGGCGCGGCGTCTGGCGGCAGACCAAGGAATGGGCGCTGTTGCTGGACGCGCTCAACCCGGCCGCGACCGGCCGTTTGGCCG
The DNA here is from genome assembly GCA_966250295.1 of uncultured Akkermansia sp. GTDB lineage: Bacteria > Verrucomicrobiota > Verrucomicrobiia > Opitutales > Opitutaceae > IMCC26134_A. The sequence continues at coordinate 8,222 of CBINGR010000043.1, forward strand.
GCCAGGTTCGTCATCTCCTGCTGCAGCCCGCGCAGGAGGAACTGCGTCAGGTGTTGTTCGCGCGCTGGGCCGGAGGCGAGCCCCCTGCCGCGATCGCCTTCGTGGGCGGCCTGCCCGACACGCCCTGGCGCCATCTCGCTTCCGTCGCGGTGCTCCGCAGCTGGCTCTATACCCGGCCGGACCAGGCTGTGGCCGGGATCAAGACGCTGCCGGCTGGGGCCTTGAAAAACGAAGCGGTCAATCTGGCCCCGCCCGCGCTGGCCGCCCAATCCCCCGAAGCGGCCTTCGCCCTGCTGGAGTCGCTGGCCCGTTCCAGGCGGTCCTCGGGCTACGCGGCAATCTGCGGTGTCTGGGCCTCGGCCTACCCGGTTTCCGCCGCGGCCTACGCCCTCGGCCTCGCCCCCGCCTTTTTCGCCGCGATGCCGCCGGGCGAGGCCCAGGGCAACATCATCGCCGCCTTCGCCGCCTACGCGGAGGCGGTGGCCCAGCAGAAACCGTCGCTGGCGGCGGACTGCATTCCCTCCATCGCCGATCCCCGGCAGCGCCAGAACGCCATCGAGGCGGTGGCGGGCCACTGGCTGAGGACCAACCGTGCCGCCGCCATCTCCTGGCTGCGTTCGGTGGGCGCGCGGGACCTCATCCCCGGCATCGGCGGCTGATGACGACGATGAGAAAAGAACACGGGGCGGATGCCCCCAGCGCCACCGGACCCGCGCCGGCGGGCGGGTGGACACTTCCGCCCTGGCTGGTGGCGCTGGGTCTGGCGGCGCTGACCGTGCTGGTCTACCTGCCGGTGCGGGAATACGGCTATGTGGCGTATGACGATCCCGACTACGTGACCGGCAACGCCATCGTGCAGGCCGGCCTGAGCTGGCGCGGGGCGGGGTGGGCCTTCACGACCGGGCACGCGAGCAACTGGCATCCGCTGACCTGGATCTCGCACATGGCCGACGTGAGCGTTTTCGGCTCCGGGCCGGCGGGTCCGCACCTGGTCAACGCGGTGCTGCACGCGCTGAACACGGTGCTGCTTTTCGGGGTGCTGCTGCTGTTTTGCCCGGAGGCGCGCTGGCGGAGCGCGTGGGTGGCGGCGCTGTTCGCGCTGCATCCGCTGCACGTGGAGTCGGTGGCCTGGGTGTCGGAGCGCAAGGACGTGCTCAGCGCGTTCTTCTTCCTGCTCACGCTCGGCGCCTATGGCTTCTACGCGAAGCGGCGGGAGACGGGTCAAGGCAGGGCGCGGGCCTGGTATGCCTTGGCCTTGGGACTCTTCGCGTTGGGCCTGATGAGCAAGCCGATGCTGGTGACGCTGCCCTGCGTCTTGCTGCTGCTCGACCATTGGCCGCTGCGCCGGGTCCGGTTGAGCTCCTGGGCGGACTTCCGAGCCGGGGCGGGACCGTTGCTATGGGAGAAAATTCCCTTCTTCGCGCTCAGTCTCGTTTCTTGCGTCGTGACTTTCTTGGTGCAGCAGCGCGGCGGTTCGGTGCGCTCGTTGGAAAGCTTCTCCCTCGGCGAACGGCTGGCGAATGCCGCGGTCGCCTGCGGGCTTTATCTGCGCAACACGGTCCGGCCCGCGAACCTGGCGGTGTTTTACCCGCACCCGGGAAGCTGGCCGGCATTCGTCGTTCTCGCCTGCGTCGGGTTGCTGGCCGCGCTGTCCTTCCTCGCGCTGCGGACGGCGCGTATCCAGCCTTTCGTGACGACCGGCTGGTTCTGGTTCCTGGGCATGCTGATGCCGGTGATCGGGCTGGTGCAGGTCGGCAACCAGGCCCTCGCCGACCGCTACACCTATCTGCCGCTCATCGGTGTCTTCATCGTCCTCGCCTGGGGCGCGACCGCCCTGGCGGAGCGCGGGCGCTGGCCGACACCGCTCCTCGCCGCGGCGGCTGCGCTGCCGGTGCTGGCCTGCCTTGTCCTGACCCGCGGCCAGCTCCGGCACTGGCGCGAAAGCGAGGCGCTTTTCCGTCATGCTCTTGCGGCGACGAAGAACAATTACGTCGTGCACAACAACCTCGGCGCGCTCCTCTTCGAGCGCGGGCAGGTGGAGGAAGCGATGGAGCATTACCGGCAGTCGCTGGCGGCCTATCCCGGCTACGCCGACGCGCACGGCAATCTCGGCAACGCCCTGCTGGCCCAAGGGCGGGTGGACGAGGCGCTGTCCCACTACGAACGCGCCCGGGAAATCCGGCCGGACGACGCCGACGCCCACGTGAACCTCGGCAACGCCCTGGTGCGGAAACAGCGTCTGCCCGAGGCCATGGCGTGCTACCGGACCGCCTTGGTGCTCCAGCCCGCGCATGCCAAGGCGCACTACAACCTCGGCCTGTGCCTGCTCGAGACCGGCGCGATGGAGCCGGGGATCGCGCAGCTTCGACAAGCGGTGGAGGCCCAGCCCGATTATCTGAACGCCCATCTCTGCCTGGGCGAGGTCCTGGCGATGCTGGGGCGCAGAGAGGAGGCGGACCGCAGCCTCGCGCGCGTCCGGGAGATTCGTCGCGGACTCGAAGCTGCCTCGTCCCGCCCCGCGCCCGGCCAGCCCTGATTTGCTCCTTCGTCCGTCCGATCCCGGAAGAATTTCGCCCGTTACCCCACCCATGAAAACGCCCCTGCTCTGGACCGTTTCGCTTGCCGCCCTCGCCGTCGGATTCGGCCTGGGGCGTCGGCCGGCAGCAAACGATCCGTCCGCCCTCCGCACGGTCCCTGGAGCGGCGCCCGCTCCGCGCCGCTGACGGTTCTGCGGGTACAGTCCTGGCGGGAAAGCTCACGGTCGGCGAACTGGCGCGGCGCCTCGAGGACGAGTGCCGGATCGATTCGATCCAAGATCCGCTGCAACGCGAAAGCGCGATCGAGAGCGTGGGGGGCTGGCTGAGGAGCGAACCCGAGGCCGCCAAGGCCTGGCTGGCCAAGATCGGGCGGTGACCTTCCAGCCCGGAAGACGCACGCGGAAAGATCGCGTGGGACCGTGCCGACTATTAACCGCGAAGTCCGCGAAAGTCGCGAAGCGGCCGGAGCTTGGCCGCGCTCAGCTTCCTCGCCGGCGCGGGGGAATCCCCCGATTGTTTCGGCGCGCTCGGAACTGTATAGTCTTTCCGCGGTTGGGGAAACGGAGCTTCGTATGGCACGAATTTTATTAATCGAGGATGACAACCGGCTGCGCGTGGCGATCAAGGACATCTTGACCGCCCTGGGGCACGACGTGGAGGAAGCTGCGAACGGCAAAGCCGGGCTCTTCCTTTTTAAACAGAATCCCCCTGATTTGGTGGTCACCGATCTCGTCATGCCTGAGATGGAGGGCATCGAGACCATTCAGGCTCTCAGACGCCTGGACCCGGGGGTGAAGATCGTCGCCATGTCCGGCGGCGGGATAAACTCCCCCGGCAGTTACCTGCACCTTGCGAAGAAGCTCGGGGCCGCGGCCGTAATCTCCAAGCCTTTCTCTCGCAAGAGCCTGGAGGCCGCCTTGAAAGAGGCTTTGCCGGCGTCCCCGGCCTCGAAGCCATTCACGTTCGTCGTTCTCGATGACGATCCGAGTTCGCGGTTTCTCAACCGGTGCCTGCTGGAAAACGAGTTTCCGCGCTGCACCGTGGTCGAGTGCGATTCGATCGAGAACGCGCTGGCGGCGAGCGCGGACCACACTCCGGATGCCGTGATCACCGATCATCATCTTGGGGACGCCGAAGGCGGCGAGTTTGTGCGGCGGCTCCGTGCCCGGGGGGCGTCCTGCCCGATCCTCATGGTGACCGGAAGCAGCGACCCCAAGGTGCACGAACGGGCCTACGCTGCAGGCGCCTCGCGCGTGTTTTTCGGAAGCGATACGCACTTCACCGGCTACCTGCACGACGCCTTGAAACCGGCGTAGGGTGGAAAGGAAGTGAGGAATGAGGGAGTGCGGGTGCGGCGAAGCCCGCCCTATATCTCTCCGCCCAGGGACACGCGGCAGCCGGCGGCGCGGAGCGAGTCGACAATTTCGCCGGCGTGTTTCGGGCCGCGGGTGCGGATCACGAAATCGAGCGTCACGGTCTGCAGCGGCTGGTCGCTGAAGGCGCGCTGGTGGTGGACCTCGACGATGTTGCCGCCGGTCTCGCCGATACACCCGCAAACCTGGGCCAGTGCGCCGGGCACGTCGCGGGTTTCCACTCGCAGCCTTACCAACTGTCCGCCGCGGGCCAGGCCGCGCTGGATGATCGACGAAAGGCTCATCAGGTCGAGGTTGCCGCCGCTCAGGATGAGACCGACTTTTTTGCCTTGGAACCGGGAGGCGAGCTTGGTTAGCGCAGCCAGTCCCGCGGCCCCCGCGCCCTCGACAAGCGTCTTCTCGATCTGCAAGAGCATCAGGATGGCGTCCTCGATCTCGCGCTCGCTCACGAGGACGATCTCCCTGACGCGTTCGCGCAGGATCTCGCGGGCGAGCCGGCCCGGATTTTTCACCGCGATGCCTTCGGCCACGGTGTAGGGCGCGCACTCGACGGGCTCGCCGCGGAGCTCCTGCGCCATGGCGGGGAACCGCTCCGATTGCACGCCGATGAGTTCGATTTCCGGTTTCAGGTTTCGCGCCGCGACCGCGACGCCCGAGAGCAGCCCGCCGCCGCCGACCGGAACGAACAAGGCGTCGAGCGCGGGCTGCTGGGCGAGCATTTCCAGGGCGAGCGTGCCCTGGCCGGCCATCACGAAGGGGTCGTCATAAGGGTGCACGAGGACGAGCCCGCGTTCGTGCTGCAGCTTCTGGGTGAAGGCCGCCGCCTCGTGAAAGGTGTCGCCGTGCAGGATCACCTCCGCGCCGTGCGCGCGCGTGTGCTCCACCTTCACGTCCGGCGTGTGCCGGGGCATCACGATCACCGCCGGGATGCCAAGGTGCTTCGCGTGGTAGGCCACGCCCTGGGCGTGGTTGCCGGCCGACATGGCGATGACGCCCGCCCGCCGCTCCTCCGGCGTGAGAGAGAGCAGCTTGTTCAGAGCTCCGCGTTCCTTGAAGGAGGCGGTGAACTGGAGGTTTTCGAATTTCAGGTAAACCTCGGCGCCGGTGATCTCCGACAGGGTTTGCGCATGGGCGCAGGGCGTCACCCGGACCCGGTCCCGGATCCGTTTCGCAGCGGCCTGGATATCGACAAAAGCGAGGCTCATTTTTCGTGGCCGGCGGTGGCGGCTGCCTCCGCTTCCGCGGCGCGGATGCTGCGCAGTCCGAAGACGGCGGCGATCTCGTTGCCTTGGGTGGCCTGAAACCGGACGGTCACCTTTTCCTTCCCGCGGACCAGATCGGCGGGCAGCGGGTAACGCACGTCGAAAAAGCGCGGCGGGCCGCCTTTTTCGACGGTTTGTTCGCCGACCTTCGCCCCGTCCACCAGGATATCGAAGGTGCGTTTGCGCCACTCGTCGCTGCAGTAGGTGACGACGAGGGCGGCGGGCTGGGCGGCATCGACGGGCAGGTCGAAGGAGAACCAGTTTTTTCCGCGGCGGCCGGCGCGGCCGAGGACGCGGTCGGGCGAGCTGTCCTCGCCCTGCTGGTTGAAGTCGCGCTCGGGCTGCATCTCTCCCGGCTGGACGAAGGCGACGGTGGCCAGCTCGAGCCGGCGCTGCCGTTCGCGCGCGAGGGCAATTTCGGCGGCGCGCTTTTCCCAATCGGCCGAGGTGAACAGGTCCCAATACACCGCGTAGGTGCGACGGTGCAGGCGGTAAAAGGGAATAAAATCCACGTCGCGTTCGCGGCCGACTCCGGCGCTGCGGAAGGTGCCGGGCTTGCCTTCGACCGGCTTCAGCCAGTCGGCGACGGGGTGCTCGTCGGTGACGAGGACCGGCACGTTGGCGCGGGCCTCGCCCTGGCGATCCTCCGGACCGAGGTCGCCGGCGAGCACGAGCGGGCCCCAGAGGAGTGCGACGCGGCGCGGGTTGTCGGGCAGCGGCTCGGCGCGGAGGTTTTTTGGCAGCGCGAGCGTCACGGCATCGCCCGTTTTCCACTCGCGCGTGAGTTCGACGTAGCGGCCCGGGTCGGGGAGGGCGACGACCGTCTGGTCGTTGACCGTGACGGCGAAACCCTCGCCTGCCCAGGCGGGACGGCGGAGTGCGAGGGTGAAGCTTGCCGGCGTCTTGAGATCGAGTTTGAGCGTGGCGGACCCGCCTTCGGGAAGGTCGGTTTCGACAGAGAGCTTCATCCCGCGGGCGGCCCAGCTGGCGGTGGAGGGTGCGTAGAGGTTCACCCAGAGCTTGTCGCCGGATTCGTAGTAGATGCCGTCGCCGTGCAGGGCGTGGCTTTCCATGCCGGTGCCGACACAGCAGGTGAAGCTCTCCGCCATGTCCTGATACTCGTGAGTGACGCCGCGGCCGACCGGCACCATGTAGCAGGTGCGGCCGTCCTGGTCGTCGATGGAGGCGAGAATGTGGTTGAAAAGCGCGCGCTCCTCGAACTCCGCATACTTCGTGTCGGGTTGGAGGGCGAAGAGGGTGCGGGCGAACTTGAGCATGTTGTAGACGTTGCAGGTCTCGGCGGTGCGGCCGTCCACTCGGTCGTTCAACTGGTCGGGAGGGCCGAAGTACTCGTCCTTGCCGTGGCCGCCGGTGGCGAAACTGTGGTGCTCGACCACCGTGTCCCAGAAGAACTTCGCCGCGGCGCCGTTTTTCTCCGTACCGGTGTGGATGTAGTAGACCAGGTCGCCGTAAAGTTTGGGCACCTGGGTGTTGCCGTGTTTGCCGGGCAGGATGTCCTTGTGCTCCGCGAGCGGGTCCACGATGGCGCGGTGCTCGAAGTGACGGTAGGCGCGGCGCCAGCGCTCGTCGCCGGTGTCGGCGTAGAGGTCGGCCATGATCTCGTTCATCGCGCCGAACTCGGTCGCGAGCATCTTCTGGATCTGCGCGTCGTCGAGTTTCGAAAGGATGTCGTCGGCCCAGGCGGCGAACTTGATCTCGACCTCGAGGGCGCTGCGGTTGCCGGTGAGGCGGTAGGCATCGCGCAGGCCGGCATAGAGCTTGTGCTGCACATACCAGGGCGACCACATGCCGTTCAGGTCGAAGCCGCCGCTGACGATGACGTCGCGGCCGAGGTCCTCGAAGCGTCGTTTGCCGTCCACGAGGACCTTTTTGCCGTCCTGGCGCAGCTCGGCCTGGAGGCCGCCGATGTAGCCGTCCCCCTGCTTGTCCTGAATCTCCTTCAACTCGGCGACGAGGTAGTCCGCGCGTTTCTTGAAACGCGGGTCGCCGGTGGCGGCATACAGGAGGCTGACGGCGGAGAGGTAGTGCCCGGCGATATGGCCGGTGAGCTGGCGTCCGCCGCCGTCCCAGCCGCCGTAGCCTTCCTTCGCCTTGGGCGCGAGGCCGGCGCGCTCGCGGAGGTGATAAAGCATGCGGTCGGGCTCGAGCTGCAGCAGGTAGGCGGCGTCGAGATCCTGCGCGTGCTTGAGCGGGCCGCCGGTCAGGCGCACGGCGGAGAGCGGCAGCGGGCGGGCCAGGTAGGGCACGGCCTGGGGCTTCGGTGCGGCAGCGTCGGGGGCGGCGGCAAGACCGGGCAGGGAACCGGCGAGCGCGAGCACGGAGAGGGAAACCGCTTTCAAGGGCAGGGGCAGCATGGGAAAGGGACGGGCGTGAAGCGACGCCCGGTGACGCTGGGCCGGCGCTCCGGAGGGGCCAAGCGAATCCCTGGGTGTCTTTTCACAAGACAACCCAGGTCATGCGCTTTCAAAGCTATGGCCACAAAAGGCTCAAGGGGCGCAAAAGCCTGGAAGGCTTATTGTGCGCCTTCTGGGCCTTTTGTGGCCGGGTTGATCGATCAGATCACTCCAGGACACGGAAAGTGGCGCGCTCGCGCTCGTCTCCGGTGATGGCCGGGCTGGCAGCCAGCTCGGCACCCTGCTCGATCAGATAGACCTCGGCCTCGCCGGGAAGGCGGAAGGAGACGCCGGCGGAGTCGGTCAAGCCCGGCACGCGTCGGAAGGTGGCGCGGGTGGCGAAGGCCGGGTCGTTTTCCACCGGAGCGAGGGCCAGGCCGGAGGCGGTGACGATCAGGTAGTGGTCGGGGAAGTTGACCGCGCGCAGCGAGACGGTGCCCTCGCCGCCGGCGAGGCCGGGCATCAGCCGCCAGCGGGCGTCCTCGGCGGGTCGGACGTCGGCATCGAGCCGGACGCGAAAATTCGCGTGGCGCACGAAATTCCCGGGAGAGGCCAGCGAGGCGAGCCGCTGCACCGGAGTGCTGGGCCACTTGGCGAGCAGGGCTTCATATTCGCGGCGGGTGATGTTGAGGATGCCGCCGTGGCGCTTGCGGCTGGAGCCGAGCGAGTAATCCGCGGGGCGTGCGACCTGGTAGCCCTGGGGGGCGTCGAGGTCGGTGGTGGTGAGCGGCAGGTAACCGCGGCCGGCGGCGTATTGGTCGACCAAGAGGCCCCATTTTTGCTGCTGGTTGAACTGGAACAGGATCGGCCCCTCGACCTGGGCACCGGTGTAGCGGAGGTAGGAGAGGTCGCCGACACGCTCCCAGGTGCCGAGCAGGGAATCGGCGCCTTCGAAGGTGATGTGGGCATCGCGCGAGGCGCGGTAATAACGGTGCCTGGCGCCTGTGACCTCGATGATTTGGGTGTCGATGATGTCCTTCGCATTCACGCCCTCGCCGACGCGCTCGATGTAGAGCGCCGGGGCGGAGAAGGCGCGAAAATCCTTGGTCCAGGAGGCATAGATGCGGGCCTCGCGCACGCCGTCTCGGGGGGAGATGGTGGCCCAGTAGACGAGGTATTCGTCGACGCTGTCGTCATAGATTGCCTCCGGGGCCCAGGCGCAGGCGGCCTCGGGGATGGCGGAGGCGACGTCGACCATCCAGGGTTCGGACCAGTTCACCAGGTCGGTGGATTCCCAGAAGACCAGCGAGGTGCTGCCGTGGGTGGTGGCGTCGCCCCAGCCCTTGCCCGTGGCGATGCGCAGGTCGGTGGCGAGAAGGAAGAATTTTTTCCCGTCCGGGGAGCGGACGATCGAGGGATCGCGCACGCCTTTTTCGCCGACGGTGGAGACGAGCACCGGGTCTGAGTTGTTCAGGTCACGCCAGTTGAGGCCGTCCTCGCTGACGGCGAAGTAGATCTGCTCGCCGGTCGGTGACTCCCCCGTGAAGTGGACAAAGAGGTAAGCGGAGGCCGGTTCGGCCGGCGGAGGGGCGGCAAGAATATTGACGGACGGAGCGGGCCGGGCGGGCCGCGGCGGCGTTTGCGCCGTGCGGGTCGTGCAAGCGGGCGCGAAGGCGAGCAAAAGGGCGCCCAAGGGGGCGAGAAGGCGTTTGTACATGATGGATGGCTTCGGTGACACAGGCATTCCTGCCGGGGAGACGGGGGCTTTGGCAAACCCAGGGAAGCACGGACAGGAGTGTCTGCGCCACTAAGGTTGCGCTTTCATCCACACGAGGGACTCCGGACCGGCCGGGCGGCGGCGTTCCGCCGGTTTAGGCGCGGCCGCGGGCGCGGACGCGGCGGGCGTGCCGGTGGTGGCACCGGGGGCGTAGTTGACGGCGGGCGCCGCCGGGGCATCGGCCGTCGCGCCCGTGTCGAGGCGGTTCAGGCGGGCATAGTTGGGAATCGCGAGCATCGGCGTGCCGTTCGCCCATTCGCCGGCGAGAGTGACGACGCCGCCGAGGAGATCGCCGCGCCACTCGGGGCGGAGGGGCGCGGAACCGAGCGGTTGAGCGAGGTCGGGCTGGTCGGCGCGTTCGACGCTATAAATGAGCGGGCCGTAGCGCAGAGCCACCCGGCCTCGGTCGGCCGCGATCTTTTCGTCGGCGGTGATGCGCTGTGGCTCGAGCGGCAACACGAGGTCGATGCGGTCGCCGGCGCGCCATTTACGGGTGATGGCGGCGTAGCCCTTCTCGATCTTCGGCCGGAGGGGTTTGCCGTTCACCGCGAGGGATTTGAGGCCGCGGACTTCGGGCGCGGCCGAATACAGCTCGCTGGTTTTCCGGTCGGGGACGCGCACATAGACGGTGAAGGTCTTCGCCTCCTTCGGGTTGACCGTGAGCGAAATCTCGCCGCTCCAGGGATAGTCGGTCTTCTGCACCATCTCGACCTCGGTGCCGGCTACGTTCTCGATCCGGACGCTGCCGCCGATGAAGAGGTTCGTGTAAATGCCGCCGTTGCCCTTCACGTAGGTCCAAGTGGGGATCATGAGAAGCGTGCGCGGGATGTTGCCCACGCAGCAGGGGCAGGGGTGCCAGGGTCCGCGGCGGCCGCCGACCAGCGGATTCGTGTACGTAAAGTTCCTGCCGGGCAGGTCGATGGAGCCGAGAAGGGCGTTGTACATCGTTTCCTCGTAGAGGTCGGCGTACTTCGCGTCGTGGTAGGCGAGGTTGAGCTTGTATTGGAAAAAGATCAGGCCGGCGCTAGAGCAGGATTCGCAGTAGGCCTCGTTGCGCAGCGAGTAGTCCGGGCCGAAGCCCTCGGAGGTCTCGCCGCTGCCGATGCCGCCGGTGACGTAGTATTTCTTGTTAACCATGTTGTCCCAGAGCGAGAGCACGGCGCTCTCGTAATCCACGTCGCCGGTCTCGGCGGCCACGTCGGCCATGCCGGAGTAGCTATAGGTGGCGCGCACGGCGTGGCCGACGGCCTCGTACTGCCGCGTGACGGGCAGGTGGCTCTGGTCGTATTCCTCGCCGTCGCGGCGGCAATCGAGGAGGAACTTCGCCAGCCGCGTGTAGCCGTCGCCGCGGCCGCCGCCCTCCATGTCGTTCACGAAGCGGCCGAAACGCACGAGGGCCTGCTCCATTTCCTGATGGCCGTCATACCAGTCCTTCTTGCCCGGGCCGAGCTTGGCGACCCAGCAGTCGGCGAGCTTCTTGGCGGCTTCGTAGAGGCGCAGGTCTTTGCCCTCGGTGAGGGTGTAGTGGTTGATGGCGGATTCGATGAAATAGCCGGCGGTGTATCCCTCGTGGTCGGCGCGATGGCGGGGATCCCACTTTTCGGGCCAGGTGTCGCGTCCGGCCAGGGTGTAGGGCGTGTGCAAATACCCGTCGGGTTCCTGGGCGGCGAGGATCTTGGGGATCCAGTCCTCGAGCGTGGCGCGCATCTTGTCCTGGGCGGCGACGATCTCGGGGTCGCCCTGCGGGTCGACCATCAGGGCGATGCAGATGGATTCGACCGTCTGGTGAACCCAGGCGTTGGAGAAGACGTAGCCGCGGTGCTTGCCGTGCGGCTCGCCGCGCAGTGCCTTGCCGGCCTCGACGAAGTTGTCGATGCCGCCCTGGCCTTCCTTCAGGTCGCTGCGGTTGATCTGGTCGATGCAGTGGGGAATCCAGTTCACGATCAGGGCCTTCGCGCGGGAGTTCCAGAGCGGGCTGTCGATTCGGTAGCGCTTGGTGTAGACGACATCGAGCCGCTCCTCCGGCGGCGGCGCGCCCACCCGTACGCGGAGCGAGGCGGCGCTCTCGAGCTCGCCGGCGCGCGCGAGGAGCTTCAGGCGGTAGTCCCCGGCCTTGGAGAAGGTCGCGGTCGTCTCGGCGGCGTGTTTGTCGGCGAAGACCACCTTGCCGGGGCCGGATTCCGTCACCCATTCGAGGGCCGGGGCGGGGCCCTTGAGCGTCTTGATGCGGCCGGAGAGCCAGGTTTTTCCGCCGAGCACCACGGAGCGGTCCGGGCCGGCGGAGACCGAGGGGGGGAAGGCCGGCGAGCGGCCGGAATCGTAAACCGCCCATTCGAGGATGCCGGTGGAGAGCTTGCCATCGGAGACGATTTCCAAGCGCAGCCGGGTGGTGCTCACCTCGTCGAAGCGGGTCCGGTTAAATGTGTTTCGCTCCACGCCGAGGCCCGAGGCCTGGGCGACGGATACGAAGTCCTGGCCGTTCCAATACAGCAGGCGACAGGACTTGGGCAGCCCCACGCCGCGGCCGTCGGCCCACCAGTAGACGGCGATCTCCTTGGTCGAGATCGGCTGGCTCCAGGTGTATTCGACCCACTCGGTACCGGTGTGCGGCCAGTTGCCGTAGGTGCCGCGGCTCGCGTCGCGGGAGTTGTCGGGCCGGGAGTCGTCGTTCAGCGCGGCGGGGTGGGTATCGCCGGAGAAGTAGGAAGCCGCCGGGGCCGCCACGAGGGCGAGGTTGGCGGTGGAGGCGTCCGGCGAGTCCTCGGCCCGCGTGACGGCGGGGCGCAGGAAGGCAAGAACCAGGGCGAGGGCGAACGACAGAGGGGTGGACCGGCGGGCGGGCGTCAGGGGCATGGGGGTCGCGTTTAGGATGGAGACGGAAGGACGGCAATGGGGATCGCGGGGCACGGGAGGAGCCGGCAGCCGGCCTGAAGCCGGCGCCTCCAGGAGACGATTCGCCTAAGGTTGCGACACCTGGAGGCGGAGAAAGAGATGGGTGTCCGCGCCGAGGGGGCGGGTATGGCGGACGAGTTCGTAGTCCGCGTGGTCTTCGATCACGGTCGGCGAACCGGCGGCGGCCGACCAGGGAGAGCCGGAGAGGTCGGTGGTTTCCTGGACCGCGAAACCGAGGTCGGTGGCGGCCTTGGCGCGCCGGTAGACCAACGAGAGGAGGGGCGCGGAACTGTCCAAGGCGGGCAGCAGGTCGGACTCGGCGACGAGCGGGTCGCCGGCAAAGGCGCGCTCGAACAGGTTGCTCACCGCGTCGCCGTCGGGATCGGCGTCGTCGGCGGCCAGGCCGGCGTTGTCCGTCGTGCCGAAGTGAGTCATCCGCCAGGTCTGCGCCGGGCTGAGCGAGGCGGCGGAGGCTTCCGCGCTGGCCGCTCCTTCGCCGGAAGCGTCGATCGCGCTGACGACGTAGTAATGGACCGGCGAGGCGGTGAGGCCGGTATCGCTGTAGGCCGGGGTGGAGACCTCGGCCACGACGGCATAGGGGCCGCCGCTGGCGGTGGCGCGCTTGACGTAGTAGCCCGCGGCGCCGGCGGAGGCGTTCCAGCTCAGGTCGATCCGGCTGGCCGCCGGCGTGGCGAGCAGGTTGGCGGGGGCCGCGGGCAGAACCGCGGGGGTGGAGTAGAGGAACGAGGCCGGCGAGAGCGCCTCCTGGGTCAGGCGGACGTCGTCGATGTGGCCGAAGAAACGATCCGTGTGGTTGCCGCCGTAGAGTCCGCGGCCGACGGTGAAGACGCCGGCGTCCCAGGACGAGCCGTCGCCGAGGCCGATGGTGAGGGACGAATTGGTGCTGGTGGAGAGGTCCAGCGTGCCGAGCAGAGTGTAGGCCGTCGCGCCGCCGGTGAGGTTCTTCAGGTAGAGCGACAGGGTCTTACCGTCCGAGGTGGCGGCCACGGCGTGCCACTGCGCGTCGGTGACGGCGTTGGCGGCGGATTCGAGATTCCAATTCCGACCGGAGCTGTCGGTGAACTGGAGGGCGAGGTTGCCGGTGGGGCGCACGGAGAAGTAGAGGGCGGAGAGAGAAGTGTTCGTGGAATAAGCGCCCTGGCTGTCGCGGCCGACGATGGTCTGGTAGCCGTTGGTGGCATCGTCGGGCCGGATGGCGGCCTCGATGGTCCAGCGGGCCGGGCGCCAGGCGCTCAGCGCGGTGCCGATCGCGGACAGGGCCGGGAAGCTGTTCGCGTTTTGCACGCTGCGGGTGTTGGCGGCGCCGGTCTGCGGCGTGGCGGCGGCGGGGACGGCTGTGCGGTACCAGTGCCAGTTGGTGGACCAGGCGGAGAGGTGGTTGCCGCGGCCGGAGACGTCGGCGATGCTGCCATCGTAGAGGCCGGCGGTGGACTGAAGGTAGGGTACGTAGGTGTCGGCGGCGCCGCCCTCGAAGGTCCAATAAGCCATGGTGAGGGGGGTGGAGACGACGAGCGCGGTGCTGTCGGGACCGGTGCCGACGGCGTTCACGGCGGCGACGACGTAGTAGTAGGTCGTGCCGGCGGCCAAGCCGCTATGGATGAAGCTCGTGCCCGTGAGGCCGCTGGCGACGACGGTGTAGGGGCCGCCGCTGACGGTGGCGCGCTTCACGACGTAACTCTGGGCCGAGAAGGCGGGGCTCCAGCTCAGGCGCACCTGGGAGGGCGAGGGGAAGATGGCCGCCAGGCCGGAGGGCGCAGGCGGGGCGGAGGGCGCGGAGGTGCTGACGGTGAGGACGCCGCTGGCGAGCGCGCTGGTGTCCCACACCAGGCCCGACGCGAGGGCGGGCAGCGAGAGGGACGAGAAGGAACCGCCGACCGTGCCGGCGGTGAAGAGCTGGAAACTATCGCCATGGGCGAGGGTGCCGGCGGCGTTGGTGACCTGCAGGGTGCCGTTGCAGTTCAGCGTGCCGACGACGGAGAGGCGGTCCGCGGTCGAGGAGGCTTTGTTGAGCTCGAAACGCAGCGTGGAGCCGGAGGCGAGGGAGACGTTGCCGCCGACCGAAAGGGTGCCGATGCCCTGGCCGGGCGAGAGCGTGCCGCCGGACTGGATGGAAACGCCGCCGCCTACGGTGCCGTTGCCGGCGAGAGTGCCGCTGCCGCTCACGGTGACGGAGGAGGCGCTGGAGGAAGAGTTCACCACCAGGGTGCCGGCGTTCACGGTGGTGGCGCCGGAGTAGGTGTTGGCCCCGCTGAGGACCAACGTGCCGCTGCCGCCTACCGTGAGCGTGCCGGTGCCCGAAATGATGCCAGAGAGGACCTGGCTGGCGGAGCTGTTGTAGGCGAAAACGCCGTTGTCGGTAATGGGCATCCCGTGGTCGCCGTTGTTCAGGCGGCCCGCGCCGCCGACGGCGAGGGTTCCCGCGCTGATGACGATCTCGCCATTGTGGGAGTTGTTGGGGTGGGTGAGGACGAGCGCGCCGGCGGATTCCTTGACGAGCAGGCCGGAGACCGGGTTGCTGCTCAAGGGGGCGGTTTGCAACGTGGCGCCGGAGGCGGGGCTGGAGAGCGGAACCGCGACGGTGAGCGTGGTGCCGGAGGCGGGCTGGAAGAGGGCGGCGCTGACGCCCACGCGGATTCCGCGGTTGGCGTCGTCGATGGTCATGGTCTGGGTGGTGCGCAGGATGCCGCGGTTGAGCGTGAGCTGGTCGGCGGTGAAGGCGGCGGGGTTGGCGCCGAGGCGCGCCTCGGAGTCGATCACCAGCGTGCCGAAGCGGCCGTCGCCGATGGTGATCCGGCCGGTGAAGGCGGCGTTGGAGCCATTCATGAAGACCGGGTTATTGAGGAAGAGCAGGCTGCCCGTGCCGCTGAGGGTGACGGGCAGGATGAAGGACCCCCCCGCGGCGCGTACGGTCGCCCCGGCCGGGCCGATGGCGAGGCTGCCGGCGAGATTGCAGGTGCCGGCTCCCGCATGGACGAGCTCGGCGTTTTGCAAGGTGAGGCTGCCGACCGTGATCGTGGTGCTGCCGGAGCCGCCGAAGGCGAACAGGCCGTCGGTGATCGTGAGCGAGGCGCCGCCGAAGGTGAAAGGCGAGGCGGTGGAGCCGGGCGTGATCAGGCGCAGGCCGCGGGTATCGTAGTGTTTGCCCGACGACGGCGCGAGGCCGTCGCTCCACTGGCCGGCGGCGGTGAAGGAGGAGGCGCCGCCCCAGGGATCGTTGCCCTTGAGGATGATCTTGGCGTTGTCCCAGTTGGCGCCGAGCAGGTAGTTGCCGCGCACCTGGCTGTCGGTGAGGGCGACGTTGCTGAGGCGTACCTCGTGGTAGTCGATGTTGGCCATGGCATCGGTGCTCCACTGGGCGCGGCCGAGCCAGTTGTTGACGTCCTCGAACTGGGCCAGGTGGAAGGGCACGTCCACGGACGAGATGAAGGTGCCGTCGCGATACCAGCGGACGGTGCCGCCGGAAGCGGTGTCGGTAAACGTGAGCGCGTAGTGGCGGAGCACGCCGGCGGCGGTGGGCACGCCGGAGTTGGCGGTCACGGCGGCGCCGTCGAGCCGGGCCTCCAGCCGTTGCTGGCCGAGGTCGGTGCCGACGGTGGCGCTGAGCATGAGATTATCGGAGGCGGAGGTGGCGCCGGGCGCGGCGCTGCCGGGCGTGCCGGTGTATTCGCCGGCGGCTCCGAGACCGTCGCCGGCCTCGGTGGCGCGACCGATGTCGACGACGCGCATCCAGTTCTGGGCGGACTGCGGAGTGGCCCAGATCTCGAGGGTGAAATTCGTCAGCGTGGAGAAAAGCCCGTTGGGCAGGTCGACGTAGGCCGCGATGGAGCTGGCGGCGGTATTGCCGGTGGTGCCCCCGGGCAGGCGGAGGCCGGCGCCGGTGAAGGTCGCGCCCTGGCCGCGCACGATGGCCGGCGCGCCGGAGACCGAGTCGCTGACGACGGTGCCGGCGGGAGCCGAACCCGCCGCCTGGGTGAACTGCCAGCGGCGCAGTACCGCGCTCAGCACGGAGCCGGCGACCGGGCGTTCCAGGGCGTCCGCCCGGCCCTGGGCCGCGGTGCTGAAGAGATAGGCGTCGTCGCCGCCGTAGACCGGCGAGCCGAGGCAGTTGCCGGTGCCGAGTAGTTTGACGCCGTTGAGCCAGATGTTCGGGTTGGTGAAATAACTCTGCGAGCCGCCGCCGCAGTAGTTGTGCGCCATGATCGTCTTGGGGTTGATCGTGGCGTCGCGGTGGTCGCCGCCGAGGTTGTGGCCCCACTCGTGGGCGGCGACGTGATACCAGAACCATTGCGATTCGAAGGCCGAGTAGCGCCCCGGCTGGAACGCGTTGGCCGCGGCGCCGCTGTCGTAGGCGTCGAACACATACGCCACGAGATCGGCCCCGATCTGGTCGCCGTAGATTACCACGTCCGCGACGTTTGCGTTGTAGTTGTAGAGCCAGCCGCACATGTCGGCGGTGCTGGTCATGCCGGTGGCGTCCACCGCGGATTGTTTGAAGCCGGCCACCCGGATCCGGGCAGGCGAACCGCTGGCCATGTGCGACCAGTTCGTGCTCGCCACCTGGGCATAGACGTAGGCTTCGAGCTGGGCCTGGCCGCCCATGCTGTTTTTCCACGTCGCCGGGTAACCCACCAGCAGGTCGGCCTCGGCCTCTGCGCGGCCGGCCGAGGGCAGACAGCAGGCGAGCACGGTCGCGAGGAAAACGAGAAGCCTGGCGGAAAGGAGCCGGGGCGCGGTGCCGGGGGCGGAGGAGCGGAGCGAGCAGAGCGGCATGGGGAGCGAGAAAAAAACGGGGGACATCGGGGCGGGCGGATCAGTTCTGGGCGGTGAGCGGGCCGCCGCAGGCCATCGGAGAATAGACGGCGGGATCGATTTCCTTGAGGATCACCTCGCCGGGTTCGCGGGCATCGGCCGCGATGTAGAGGCCGTCCTGCGGCGAGAGGATGTTGAAGGACTCGCAGCCGCCCGAGAAACCGATGCAGGCGACCGAGTCGAGGCGGCCCACGACGCGGCCCATCACCGCGCCGCGGTGACCGTCGATCTGGGTCTCGACGACCTCGACCTCCACCTCCTGCCCGTCCATCGCAGGCAGGGTGAAATGGGTCAGCGCCTGCCCGGCCGCGCGTGCCTTTTCCAGGAGCAGGGCGACCGGCTCCTTGCGGTAGACGAGCTGGCGGCGCTTGATGCGGTCGTTTTCCTGGATCATCCGCGCCAGCTCCTCCGGGTTGTGGGCCAGCCGCTCGAGCACCCGGAGGTCCTTGGCGTCTTCGCGGGCCCAGGCGTGCCGAGCGGTTTCCACCGCCGCCGCCAGCGGGCGAAGCCCGGCCGGCCCTGTCGGAGGAAGCGGTAGGGCCCCGGCTGGCGCCGGGGCGGGCTGGGGCGCGGCGGCGAGGGGCGGCGGAGCCGGTGTCCGAGGCTGCGACCGGCGGCTGGGCAAAAGCAGGACGGCGCCGATCGAGGCAAGCAGCGCGAAGAGAGCGATCCAGAGACGGACGCGGGGAGACCGGGGAGACATGAGCGGAGGCGTGGGCAAAAGGGTTGCGGAGGAAGCGGCCGTTCACCGGGCATCATCGGAGGTGCGGGCGGCAGGTGAAACGAGGGCGGGGTGGCGGAGGAGAGGCGACGGGGAAGCCGGAAGGTATCGTTCCGGAGGAGGTGGCGCAAGAAACCGGGGGAGGCGTATATCAGCGCATTCGGAACCGGAGGGGCATGAGCGGAGCGGCGGGTTGGCGGCGGGCGAAGGGCCGGGAATGTCGGTTCGGCGGCGGCCATCGCGCAATCCTCGCCCGGTCGAAACGGGATGTATTTTTAACAGACAACTTCGGGGCCGGCGGCTTGCGCTGGCGCTCCTGCGGCCAGGCCGGAAGACTCCCGCCGACGCATGCCCCGCTCCGCCTTGACGCTTTTTGTTGTGCTGTCCGCCCTTGGCGCCGGCTTGGTTTCAACGGCTCCGTCTGCGTCGCCCGCCGGCGGGGACACGATGCCGCCCCCGGCCATCGTCCGGATCGAGCCACCCGAGCGGGAGTTTTTTTCCAAGCGCCTCGATTGCCATGGGATCCCGATTAAGGCGCATGCGGTGGTGTCCGACGCGGCGCTGTACGCGGCGCGCGACCGGCTGGATGCGTTGTTAAAGCACCTGCCGGGAATCCGTGCGAAGCTCGCCGCGTCCGGGGTGGAACTGCACATCATCGGCAGGGCCCAGGTGACGACCGACCTGCCCGAATGGCGGCATGACAAGGGCAAACCCCTCGCCGAGTACAATGGGCAGACCCGCGACGAGCGCACGCGTGGCATGGGCGGGCGGGAGGTGTCCTGCGGCGAGGAAAACCTGCTGCGCCTGGAGGACGACCGCTACCGGGGGCGCGACATCTGCGTCCATGAGTTCGCGCACGCGATCCAGGGCTACGGGATGAGCCGGGCCGAGCGGAGACGCTTCGAGCGGCAATACCGCCGTTCGCTCGGGCGGGGACTCTGGGTGAAGAGCTACGCCGGCTCGAATCCCGACGAGTTTTTCGCGGAGCTCTCGATGTGGTACTTCGGCACGCGCGGGGACCTGACCATGAGCGGGCCCAAACCGGAGGACGGCCCCGAGGGGCTCAGGAAGTATGATCCCGAAGCCTTCGCCCTGTTCGACGCCTTTTACCGCGGCGAACCGGTCGGCGAAAGGGAGTGAAGGGCACGGAGATTTTTAACCGCGAAGCGGCGCAAAGGGGCGCGAAGGCCAAAAATTATTAACCACGGAGCGCACGGAAACCACGGAGGGGACTGAGGAACCGGCACGGCGCCTATCCGCGTTCATTTCCTCCTCTATTCTCTCTTCGTGGCCCTTCGGTTCGTCTTCGCGGTTCAAACGTCTTCTCCGACTTTCATGTCCTACTCCTGGCGAAGCTGCCGGATCCAGGCTTCGACGCGTTCCTTGCTTATCGGAAGGCCCCAGCGGGCTCCAACCCGCTCCCAGGGAAATTCGTGCTGATAGGGAAATTCGCGTTTCGTATCGACCAGGCGCACGCGAAGCATGGCCTTCGCGTCGCCCTTGAAGGTGGTCTCCAGCACCTGTGCCTCCAGCGCGATGTTCAGGATATTCTCCGCAAACATGAGCCCGGCCAGGTGTTCGGTGGACTTGTAGGTCCGGCGCATGTCTTCGGGGAGCCCCTTTAGGTAGGCTTCGCCCAGCGCCGCGGCCTCCGGATCCAGGATCATCAGGCCGGCCAGGGTCTCGGCGTCGCCCTTCATGCAGGCCCAGATAAAGGTCTGGAAGGCGGCGGCCGGCGTCGAGGCGCCGACATTCTGGAAGTCCTCCACTTTCATCAGGCCGGTTTCCAGGGTGTTGGTGGGTTTTGCGGCGAGTGGCGGAGTGGGGGAGGCGAGCGCTGCGGGAACGGGCGCCGGTTCCGTGACCGTTTCAGCCGGTGTGGGACTGACGAGTGGAACCAGCGTCGAGGCCGGCTTCGGTGCGGCGGTGGCGAGGCGTCCTTTCAAGGCAAGATTTTCGCGCTGCACCTCGGTAAAACGATCACCCTGGGCGCGGAGTTGAACGAGTTCCCGCTCGCGGTCGGCTAGCCGAAGACTGAGGGTGACGCCCACGCCGCTGGCGATCGCGAGCACCCCGAGGAGGGCGTAGTGGAGTTTGGTCATGGTGAGGGAAAGGAGGGCTGTCGGGATGAGCACGGCCGCGGCGGAGGCCTGGGTGGTGATGAGGCCGGCGAGCCCGGCCGGTGCAGAGACGAGCGGCTGGCTGCCCAGAGCCAGGGCGAGCGCGGCGGTGCTGGATTTAACCCCGCGTCGTTCGAGACCGGCGCGCATCTTTTTGAGGGCACGATCCACGCAGGAACGGGCGGCGGACTCGCTGAGGGCCAGCCGGGCGCCGAGGTCGGCGAATTCGCGGCGTTCGAAGAACCGCATCAGCACCGCCTCCCGTTCGCGCGGCTTGAGTCCGCCGATGACGGCGTCGAGAACGGGCTGGAGTCGCCCGGGATCGAGGGGCGGTTCGGACTCGGGTGCGTGCATCCAACCGTTCATTTCGGCGGCGGCGCGCTCGTGGCGTTCGCGGCGGGCGGCGCCGCGCATCGCCTTGGCCGCGGCGAAGCGGACCGCGGTATGCAGCCAGCCGACGAGGACGGTCCGACGGTCGAGGGTGCCCGCCTTGCGGGCCAGGTCGGTGAAGACGCTCTGGGCCACTTCCCGGGCCAGATGGGTGTTCGCGTGCGTCTGCCGCAGGGCGGCGGCATAGACCAGATCGATATGCCGCCGCACCAGTTCTCCGAAGGGTTCCCCGGAGCGCGTCGTCGCATACTGGTGGAGAAGGTCATGGTCCTCGGGCATCGGCTTTACCCTCTAACACCCGGCGAAGGCCAAACCGCGCAAAAATTCTGGCGAAGGTCCGGGGCGCCGGAGCTCATAGGGGAGTAGCCCTCGTCTCGAAGACAGGACTGCCGGGTTTACGGTGCGTGGAGACGATCAGGACAAGGCGTGGGCGAAAGACAAGAGCGCTCCGCCGAACCAGCCGAGCAGCCCGACGCACCAGAAAACCAGCCGCAGGGGATGCGCGAAGCGTTGAAATGGAAGCGGGATGACCTGGGCGACGACACCGGCTGCCAGGATGGCTGCGCAATACGGAAAAAGCGCGAGCGAGAAGCTCCGGCAACACGGCTGAAAATTCCGCGCGATCGCCCCGGTGAAGGGCCCGGATATCGTGCCGAGCGTCGCCGCGATCAGCGGGTATTCGCGCCGGTCCGATTCCGTTCCTCCGGCCAAGGCTAAGAAGGTGAGCGCGGCAAACACCAGATAGAAGCCAAGGAAGGTGAGCAGATGAACCCGGCCGAAACCTTTGGAGCGGCTTTCCGTCGCGGAGGAAGAGGCTGATGGGAACGACACGGCCGGTTTGGAGCTTGGATCTGCGCCGTCTGCAGTCAACCCGGCTTTCGGAGTTGAACCACGAAAGACACGAAAAACACAAATCGACGGGGGACGAGAAAGCCCGCTCACCCCTCAATCCTCATTCCCCTCCCTGTCTTTCCCTCTCTCCGTGGACTCCGTGCCCTCCGTGGTAAAAATTCCGGCGCTTCGCGCTCAACCGCGGCGGGCGGCGTCGATTTTGGCGATGTCGATCTTGCCCATCTCCATCATCGCGTCGAAGGCGCGCTTGGCCTCGGCACCGCCGGCGGCCATCGCTTCGATGAGGGTGCGCGGGGTAATCTGCCAGTTGAGCCCCCAGCGGTCCTTGCACCAGCCGCAGGCGCTTTCCGCGCCGCCGTTGCCGACGATGGCGTTCCAGTAGCGGTCGGTTTCCTCCTGCGTGTCGGTCGCGACCTGAAAGGAGAAGGCCTCGCTGTGGGGGAAGGCGGGCCCGCCGTTCAGGCCGAGGCAAGGGATGCCGAGTACGGTGAATTCGACGGTGAGGACGTCGCCCGCCTTGCCCGAGGGGTAGTCGCTTGGCGCCTTGTGCACCGCGGTCACTTTGCTGTCGGGAAAAGTCGCCGCGTAAAAACTCGCGGCGGCTTCGGCGTCCTTGTCGAACCAGAGGCAGATGGTGTTTTTTGGGATTGGTTTGCTCATGGAGATATAACGAACGAGACAAGCCCCGCCGGACAGGGTTCTCCCTTTCTCGCTGCAGCCCCCAGTTTCAAGCGACTGAGTTTTGACCACAGATCACGCAGAGAACGCCGATAGACGCAGGACTTACAGAGTTTCCGGGTAGTGAATATCTGCGGCAATCTGCGTCATCTGCGGTTAAGTGGATGGGGCCTTAATCTGGCAACAGGTCCCGGTAACTCACGATTTGGATCAGCGGTGCGTAGCCTTGAAAGATAGCCTTGGCGGCGGCCTGATTCTTCGGTGAGGAGGCGGCGCAGGCATCGAGCGCCACCGTCACAAAGGCCCCCGCTTCCGCGGCGGCGGTCGCGGTGGACAACACACAGCAATCGGTAGCCACTCCCGCCAGGACAAGGTGCGGGCATTTTCCTGTCTTGGCCCGAAGTCCGTGGCGCGCATCGCCCCATTTGCTGAAGGTCGTCATCGTGACGACATTGTCTTTCCCCGCCAGGCGCTTGATCGGCGGGACCAAGCCGTAGCGCGGGCTCGAGGCGGGCACCCGCGCAAACGGGAACGCTTCGAAATAGGGCCCCCAGGATCCCTGCGGCTCGGCCTCCGCGACGTAGCGCGTGAGCAGCGTGCGATCTCCAAAGACTTCCGCGAGCTGCAGGATCGGCGGGATAATCTGATCGAATTTTGGGCAACCCCACCATTTCGGATACTTCGAGAAGATCCGTTGCATATCGATGATCGCCAGCCACGGGCTGTCGGGTTCCACGGGGGTAGTCATGAGGTTTGTCGTCGGTTTGGAGAATTCGAGCGGGGGAAATCACTCCGGCTTCAGGGTGGGTTTGGAACCGCGAAGGACGCGAAGTGTCGCGAAGAAACGGATGAAAGGCGGGGTAAGTGGATTTGTCTATCGCATCGATCCACCCCTTTGCGATCCTTCGGATCGTCTTCGCGGTCAAATTCCTCCGTGCCCTCCGCAGTCAAATTCAGGCGGGTGTCGGCACCGTATAGACAGCGAGGATGCGATAGGGACCGGGTTCGGAGTGGGTGAAGCGTCCGGCCTCCAGCAGGGCTTTGGCTTCTTCGAGCGAGCCCAAAAGACAGAACGCATTCGTGCCGATCTGCTCGGCCAGGCCGTTGCAGGACAAAGGGGAGTGTTCGGGAGCATTGCCCTGCGAAAAAGTGACGACATCGAAGCCGCGAAGCACCCGATGCTCGGGCGGCACGACCTGCAGCGGGAAACCCGGCTCGGGGGAGCAGGTTTGCCAGCCGGTTTTCGAATCGTACTCCATCTCGAAGCCTTCGTAGTAAAACAGGGTGGTGACGCCAAGGTCGACTTTCCGTTGCCGTGACGCATTCCCGCAGCCGTGCCCCTAGAATCGGATGGGCGAGGTAAGCGGCGGCCTCCCCGGCATCCGCCAGCCCGTAGTAAGTCGCGTTCCGGCTGTGCCCGAGCCCACGGAGCTGCGGCAAAACGAACCAGATCCAATGGGTATGTTTGCGGCCGGCCTGAAGCTCGGCGAGCGCTTCGGCGTAAACGGAAGTTTGGGCTTCGAGGAAGCGGGAGAGGCACATTGGAGGATTGGCCACAAAAAGGCGCAGAAGACGCAAAAGACGACAATGTGATAGGCGTGCGGCTTATGCCGCGGTGTGGTGCTTGGTGCGGCCGCCCCCTTTTGGCCAGCGCGCGACCGGCACAATTGCATGAGTTCGGTTTAGGCGGGAATTCGTGGCGCTCTATCGTTTGGAGCCTTGGAACGTTCCGGCGCCACGTTCCGCCTTCATTCGAACCTCCTCTCGCCGGCCATCTTGGAAACGAGCCCTAAGAAGGCCTTGAATTCGTCGTATGGCGGATAGGCGTTGTCGCCCCATATTGTCTTCCGCCGGGCTGGAAACGTGCATTCGAGCGACCACTGCGTTCCGTCATGCACGCCCTTGCGGACGTAGCGGTCGCGCCAGCTAAAAAGGCCGGCGTCTTCCATCTGAAGGTACACGGACTCCCAATGCCGCGGATCGAAATCGAGCAGGGTGGACTCGATAACGTTGCCGCGGTCGGCATGCGTGTAGCGCAAGGTTCGGGGCGGGATATATTCCAGCGTGTAGGAAGGCTCACGCTGTTTTCGATAGCGCGGAGCACAAAGGGGAAGGTCTGGATGGTGACGATGATGATGGGCTGCGCACCCTCCAGCGCCGCCGCCAGTTTCTCCGACTTGGAGCCTTCGCCCTCCTCGCGGTTAATGCGGCCGACGACGCCGTCGGTGTGCTCGAACTGGTAGATCGTCTCTTGGAGTTGGTCGTCGAGCACGGTGCGGTCGGTGACGACGATAACGGAGTGAAACTGCTTCTCGCCCTTGGCGGTGTAGAGCGAGGAAAGCTGGTGGGCGGTCCAGGCGATGGAGTTGGATTTGCCCGAGCCGGCGCTGTGCTGGATGAGGTATTTGTGGCCGGGCCCCTCGGCGCGCGAGGTCTCCAGGAGCTTCCGCACGACGTCCCACTGGTGGTAGCGGGGGAAGATCATCGCTTCCTGCTGCCGATTCTGCGGTGGCAATGAGCGCATCGGCTTTCTTTGTGGCGCTATCCAAGAACGCGGAGATCTCGTGCTGCTCTGGGATTGTCGGATAAGCGAAGCTCACCGATTTGAAATCATCTTTGTTTAGTTTCGGCTGAGCGGAAGCGGATGTCGCGCTGAGAACGAGTTGGCTATTTATGGGGGTGCTTTGGCCGATATAGGCCATGAATGCGGGAGCGACACGGCTACCATCGAATTTTGCCATCATCATGTTGGGTGCGAGGGACGCCTTACCCGCATTATGCGGCATCTGGTAGAAGAGGCCGGCATGCGCTCCTACGTTCGCCATCAAGAATTCGCCGCCGAAAAGAGCCGATTTGCTTAGGTAATTATAGGCTTTTTCGTCGATCCAGACTGCCGCACGCCGGCTCCGAGCGTCTTCATGTGCGCAACGTCGAATTGCTGGAGCAGCCACCGCGTGTAATTCGAATGCAGTCGGCCCGTGCTTTGCAGGACGATATACCCTGTGCTCACGACGACATTAATCGACGAGAGCGCTGTCCGCAGACTCAATAGGTCGTAGTTTAGATTTAGCGGATTAACGAGGAATTCGCCCGAGAGCACCTCCTGATATGAAGCCTTTGTTTCCTCGGAAAAAACTTCCGCGTCCTTGTAGATGACGCGCCCAAAGCTGATGGAGCCGGCGGGAAGATCGGGCCGCAGCACCTTCTTTTTATCTGCCAAGACATGTTTGAACCTCGCCTGGGTCCAATGCGCGGGAACTTCGGTCATCCACGGCAAACCGGAATCCTTATACTCCGGATACGCCCGATACCGGCCGTTGCTCACGAGTGGACCTCCTGCAGCAGCTTCATGATTTCGGCGCTGACGGCGTCGAGGTCGGCGTCGATGTCGGCGAGGTCGCGCGGGGGTTGGTATTGATAAAAGTGGCGATTAAAGGGGATCTCGTAGCCGACGAGGCCGACTTGCTCGTCCTTGGGGTCGCGCTTGGTGGCGTCGATCCACGCGTCGGGCACGTGGGGAAGGACTTCCTTCTGGAAATAGGCCTCGTTGAGCGCGTCCACCGACTGGCTGGGGTCGAGCGCGACGTTTTCGAAGTCGCGGAGGTCGGAGTCGGGTTCGTATTCGATGACCTGTTTATCGACGGCGAAGAGGCCGTAGAAAGGCGCGGGTTTGCCGGTCTTGTGGATTTTTTTGACGACCTTGGCAGCGGCGGGGTTTTTCCAGGAGACGGCGGCGGTGATCTGTTTTTTCTCCGAGGCGTCGAGCTTGATGCCGGTGGCGGCGAGGGCGTCGTCGAAGCCGTTGAAATCGTCGTGCTGCGCGGTGCCGAGCTTGGCCTGGAGCTGGCGGGCCTTGAGCAGAACGGCGCGCTGGTCGCGCCAGGTGGCGGAGGCGAGGAGGTCTTTGACGTGCTTCTCCTTTAGCTCCGGGAAGTCGGCCTTTAGCGCGGTGCGGATCTCGGTCTCGTGCTCGGTGAGGTGGCCGTAGGTTTTGTCCTTCGGGTCGTCGGTCCAGGACTGGCCGTAGGTCTCGAAGATCCAGCGCATGGGGGCCTCGAGCGCGCCGGAGCAGAAGCGGAGGGCGGCGAGGCGCTCGTCGCTGAATTCCCAGGAGAGGCGGAGAGGGCGCTCGATGGTGATGCGCCGGTAGCCGAATTCGTGGGTTTTGAAGATTTTGGCCGCGAAGGTTTTTTCGGATTCCGCTTTCGGCGTGGCGGCGGGGCGGCCGCGGCTGCTCTTGGCCTCGGTGGGTTTGTCGAGCGCGGTGGGCTCGACGGGGGCGAAGTCGCCGAAGGCGCGGGTGATGGTTTTGATGTCGGACTCGCTCATCTCCTGGCGTTTCGAGCCGAGGGATTTTCGCATCTTGCCGCAGAGGTTGACGCCGTTGATGAGCATGACGCGGCCGCGGCGCTCGGGGGCTTTTTTGTTGGAGAGCAGCCAGACGTAGGTGGCGATGCCGGTGTTGTAGAACATGTCGGTCGGCAGGGCGACGATGGCCTCGAGCAGGTCGTTCTCGAGGATGTGACGGCGGATCTCGGACTCGCCGGAGCCGGCGCCACCGGTGAAAAGCGGAGAGCCGTTGAGGATGATGCCGATGCGGGCGCCGCCGTCCTTAGGGTCGCGGAGCTTGCTCAGGAGGTGGAGGAGGAAGAGCAGCGAGCCGTCGGAGACGCGGGGCAGGCCGGGGCCGAAGCGGCCTTCGTAGCCTTTTTCGCTGTGCTCCTTGAGGATATCGCCCTCGATCTTTTTCCAATCCACGCCGAAGGGCGGGTTGGAGAGCATGTAGTCGAACTTGTCGGCGTAGAGCTGATCGTTGGAGAGGGTGTTGCCGAGTTTGATGCGAGAGACGTCCTGGCCCTTGATGAGCATGTCGCCTTTGCAGATGGCGTAGCTCTCGGGATTGAGCTCCTGGCCGAAGGCGCGGATGACGGCGCGGGGATTGAGCTCGTGCACATACTCCATGCCGGCGGAGAGGAAGCCGCCGGTGCCGGCGGTGGGATCGTAGATGGTGCGGATGATGCCGGGCTTGGTCAGGGCCTCGTCGTCCTCCATAAAGACGAGCGAGGTGGTGAGGCGCACGATGTCGCGCGGCGTGAAGTGTTCGCCAGCGGTCTCGTTGGAGCTTTCGGCGAAGCGCCGGATAAGCTCTTCGAAGACGAGGCCCATCTCGTGGTTGGAGACGACGGCGGGGCTGAGGTCGGACTGGCGGACGCGCTGGACGACCTTGTAGAGGAGGTTGGCGTCGTTGAGCTGGCCGATGAATTCGGCGAAGTTGAAATACTCGAAGATCTCGCGGGCGTCGCGGGAGAAGGCGGAGACGTAGGAGAGGAGGTTGGCCTTGATGCCGGTCTCGCCGAGGGTGGAGAGGTCCATCCGCGAGGTGTTGAAGAAAGATAGGCCGCCCGTGGCGCGGAGGAGGAGCTTTTCCTGGGCTTCCTCGGGGAGCTTCTGCTTGGCGAGCTTTTCGGCCTCGGCGAGGACGGCGGGCTTGGTCGGCGCCAGCACGCACTCGAGGCGGCGGAGCAGGGTGAAGGGGAGGATGATGCGGCCGTATTGGCTCTGCTTGAAGTCGCCGCGGAGGAGGTCGGCGATGGACCAGGAGTAGGCGGCGAGGTTGTTGGAGGATTGGGACATTGCTCGGGCGAAAGGGAAGTAGCTTGGTTTGCTGCGAATTGAGTACAGCGGCGGCAATGAGAGCGCGGCGCAGAAGTTGCCGGGAGCGAGAAGAGGCAACTGCTTGCCTGACAGGATGTGGAGACGCACGGGGCCGGGGGCAAGGGCGCATCGGGAAATCTCCGATGCCGCGGCGGCATCGGAATGACCAAAGATCAATGACCAAGGACCAATGGAGGGCGCACGCGCCGGAGGAGAGGCGGACGGTGTGCAAGCAGCAGGCTGCACTCGGCGCCGTCCTTCTGGTGTGCCTTTGCAGGGCTTCGCGGGCCTGTTGGGTCGAAACTCCGTTGGGAGCCTCCCGGCTTTCGCCGTGGGGAACTCAGCGCCGCCGCCGGCGGAGCAGGACGCCGGCCAGGGCCAGGCTGCCGGCGAGGGCCGAGGCGGTGGCAGGTTCGGGGATGGGCGCGGTGGTGATCGCGCGGATCATAAAATCCTTCGTAAAATTGGGGCCAAAGGTCGAAAGGGTGCCGATCGTTCCGGCCGTGGCAGGGTTGGTGCCCGTCCAGGCCACCCAGCTTTGCGTGCCGCCGGCCGCATCGAGGCCGATCGAGATGGGGCTGTCGGCGAACTCCTCGTAACCCACGAAGAAGACATCGCCCGGGTTGAAGGTGATTCCGCTGGTGAAATGGTAGGCCACCGGAGCGGTGGTCACTTCGGCGGGAGCCTGCGCCGCTTCGCTATGAATAAGGATCGCATCGTTAAAGATGCCGTCGTTGGTCGGATCCGAATACACGAGGAGGTTGAAGGCGGCGTTGTTCATGCTTCCGCCAACGGCTACCCAGACAAACTCGATCCCGGTAATGGTCAGAGAACCGGGCTGCGCGGTGAATTGGTTCACGAGTACGCCGTTGAAGCTCCCGCCGAGCTGGACAGATCCCACGGTCACGCCGTCGTCGAGTTGATAGGCGGCGGCGGAGGCAAGGGATGCCGAGGCCAGACCCAGAACGATCGACAGGCCCGCGAAATAGTCGCGGCCGAGACGGGAGGGGGGAACGGTAAACATGGGAGTGGAGCGGAAGCCGGATTTGCGCCCGGATCTGTCGTGCAGGGCAACGGCGTTTGGTGATTTTTAACGGCGAAGCCGATCCGAAGTAACGCGAAGGACGGGAGTGGGGGAATGAGGGAGCGGAGATCGACTTCGCGATGCTTCGTCTACTTCGCGGTTCAATCGCTTCGCGGACGGACGTTCAGTGGGGATTCGGCGTTCGACTTGCGACGTCGTCCGTCCGGTTAATCCCTCAATCCCTTAATCCCTCAATCCCTCTCCAGGCGGAAGATCAGGGCGTCGAGTATGGCGTCCAGCTCGAGCTTGAGCTTCTGGCCGGCGGTGAGCGTCTTGCCGGCGGGGAGGCGGGCCTCGGCGTAGGTCTCGGCCGCCTCGGCGTCGCGGCGGGCGGCGGCGAAAAAGGCGTCTTCCGACCTGCCCAGGACTTCGCCCTTCGGGTCGTCGAGGCGGCAGTGCCAGCGGGCGGTGTCGGCGCAGTAGACCACGAGCGCTCCCCTTCGGTCGGTGCCGAGCTGGGTGGCGGTTTCCTGGAGGTAATGGTCGAT
This sequence comes from uncultured Akkermansia sp., assembly GCA_966250295.1. Classification (GTDB taxonomy): domain Bacteria; phylum Verrucomicrobiota; class Verrucomicrobiia; order Opitutales; family Opitutaceae; genus IMCC26134_A. Next base: position 37,235 of record CBINGR010000043.1, read on the forward strand.
TCCCTGTTCCGGGGTCCGGGCGAGGAGACGAGCGGCGAGGCGGCGGCCGGTAAAGCGCTCGAAGTTGGCCAGCTTGAAGGTGAAGCTGCGGGCGCGTTCCCAATCGGTGGGAAGCAGCTTGTCCGGGTCGTCGAAGGGGGCAACGGGACCCGGTTGCACGGGACCGGCGTATTTTTTCGCGGCGGCCACCTGCGCGGCGAAGGCGCTTTTGGTTACGCGGAAGGCTTCCGCCTCGAGGCCCACGCGGAGGATTTTCACCTGCATGGTATCGCCCTGGCGGATTCGGGGCAGGACCTCGAGCCCGCGCACCACGTGGCCGAACACGCTGTGCAGGTAGTTCAGCCGGGGTGTGGCCCGCAGCATGAAGCACCATTGCGAGCCGTTGGTGTCCGGCCCGGCGTTGGCCATCTGCACGACCCCGGCGCGGTCATGGCGCAGGCCTGGCACGATCTCGTCGGGAAATTCGTAGCCCGGTCCGCCCTCGCCGGTGCCGGTGGGATCGCCGCCCTGGACGACAAAATCGTCCACCACGCGATGGAAGGTGAGCCCGTCGTAGAAGGGAACCCCTTCGCGGGGTCCGAGCGTGCCTTCCGCCAGGCCGACGTAGTTCGCGACCGTCAGCGGCGCCTCACGGTAGTGCAGCTCGACGACAACGATGCCGGCGGGCGTGGTCACCTCGGCATAGAGCCCGTCGGCCAAAGGCGACGGTTCCTCGCCGCGAAGGAGCGCGGACGAAAAAACGAGCAGAAGGCAGGATAAACCGCGAAGGGCGCGAAGTGGCGCGAAGAAGGACGGGGGCAAGGGAGTGAGGGAGTGGGGGAATGAGGGAGTAAGGGAATGAGGGGGCGGACTTCGCGATCCTTCGCGATCTTCGCGGTTAACCTCCGTTAACGGACTTCGTTCATCAGTCGCTTGAGGGGACGGGAGAAGGCGATCAGGAGGAGGCCGGCGGCGGCGGGGAGGATAATGATTTTGAGGTACATCGCGGGCCATTCCTGCACCCGGTCGGCGTGGAATTCACCGGCGAGCAGGCCGGCGATCAGATTGCCCAGCGAGGTCGCGAGGAACCAGATGCCCATCATCTGGCCGACCAGGCGGCGGGGCGCGAGTTTGGTGACCGAGCTGAGGCCGACGGGGCTCACGCAGAGTTCGCCGAAGGTGTGGAGCAGGTAGGTGGCGATCAGCCAGGTGGGCAAGGCCTGGCCGCCGGCGGCCACGACGCGCGAGGCTCCGGCCATCACGAGAAAACCCGCGCCGAGCAGGAGCAACCCGAGACCGAACTTTACCGGGATCGAGGGATCGAGATGGCGCCGCGCGAGCGCGACCCAGAGGGCGGCGAAGAGTGGGGCGAAGGCGATGATGAAGACTGGGCCCAAGGCCTGGAACCAGGCCGCCGGCACCGTGTAGTCGAGCCAGCCAAGGTGGCGTGCGGTGTAGCGCTCGGCGAAGAGGTTGAAGGAGGAGCCTGCCTGCTCAAAGCCGGCCCAGAAGAGCGCGGAGGCGAGGAAAAGCACGAGGATCATGCCGACGCGTTTTTTCTCCTCCCGGCCCAGGCCGCCGAGGGTGAAGGTGCCCACGAAATACACCACGGCAATGGTCAGGATGACCGAGGTGGCCCAGCGCGAGATCGCCACCGGGTCGAGATGCAGCACGCCGGTCATCGCCAGCGCCACGGTCAGGACGGTCCCGACAATGCCGCCGAAAAGAAGGATCCGTTCCAACACGTGCAGGGGCCGCTCGTCGCCGCGGCGGCGGCCGGCTTCGCCGAGCCAGGCGCGGGAGAAATGAAACTGCACGAGGCCGAGGATCATGCCGACCCCGGCGGCGGCAAAACCCCAGTGCCAGCCGAAGGTCTTCGCCAGCCAGCCGCAGAGCATCGGGCCGAGGGCGGCGCCGAGGTTCACGCCCATGTAGAAGATGGTGAAGCCCGCGTCGCGCCGCGCGCCGCCCTCCGGATAGAGGTCGGCGACGAGGCCGCTCATGTTGGGCTTGAGCGTGCCGCTGCCCACCGCGACGAGGACCAGGCCGAGGTAGAAGGTCTGCGTCCAGGGCAGGGCGAGGGTGAAGTGGCCGAGCGCAATGACGATGCCGCCGATCCAGACCGCGCGCTGCGCGCCCCAGAGCCGGTCGGCCAGCCAGCCGCCGGGCAGGGACATGAGATAGACGGCGGCGGTGTAGAGTCCGTAGATCGCGGTGGCCGTCTTGTCGTCGAGCCCCAGGCCGCCATCGATCGCGTCCACCATGAAGAGCACGAGGAGCGCGCGCATGCCGTAGTAGCTGAAACGCTCCCACATCTCGGTGAAAAAGAGCGTGGCGAGGCCGCGCGGGTGCCGCCGGGAGACGGCTTCTCCGGACGAGGCGGGTTGCGAAGCGGAGGCCGGAGAAGCGGAGGACGGCATGGGGAGTTGGGGCGGGTTAATTCAGATTTTTAACCGCGAAGGGCGCGAAGAACGCGAAGAGGAGGACAAAGAAGGGGGCTGTGCTCGCGTCCTTGGCGCGGCGTCGGGGGGCCGGAAATTGGCCACAGAGAACACAAAGAACGCTGAGCCGGATTCGATCCCATAGGTCTGTTTCTTTGTGCTCTCAGTGTTCTTTTGTGGCCAATTGCCTGGACCCATCGCCTCAGCGCGGCTGGGCGAGGCGGAGGCGGACGAGTTCGGGCATGAATTTCGGCGGCACGGAGCCGATGGAGAGCACGGCTTCGTGGTAGCGGCCGAGCTCGAAGCGGTTGCCGAGCTCGCGCTGGATGGCCTGGCGGAGGCGGTAGTGGGCCATGCGACCGACGAAGTAGGTGCAGAGCTGCACGGAGCTTTGTTTGGCGCGGACGAGCTTCAGCTTGGCCTCGCCCTCGGACTGGAAGGCGCCGGCGGTGAGGAAACGCATGGCCTCCTCGTCGCTCATCGCGGTGCAGTGCATCTTGTAGTCGAGGATCGAATTGGCGACGGCGCGGAGGTAGAACTTGAGCTGCATGAGGCGCAGGCGCAGGTCGCCGCCGCCGTAACCTTCGTTGAGCATCGAGATCTCGCCGTAGACGGCCCAGCCCTCGACGTAGGAACCGGACTGCAGGACGCGGCGGATGAGGGAAGGGTGGCGGTTCGCGTAGTCGAGCTGCACGTAGTGGCCGGGGAAGGCCTCGTGGATGGTGAGGATCTTCAGCATGTGCCCGTTGTACTCCTCGAGGAAGCTGCGCTTCTGCGCGGGAGTCCAATCCGCGGGCGGCGGGCTGACGGCGTAGAAGCTGGCGGCGCGGGGGTCGAGGGGGGGCGCGTTTTCGAGGTAGGCGAGGGAATTGCCGCGGCGGAACTCGGGCATCTCGATGATGGCGCAGCGGTCGGGCTCGGGCAGGCGCAGGTAATCCGTCTGGCGGATGAAGGCCTGGATGTCGGCCACGGTGGCGCGGACGTCGGCCACCATTTCCTCCGCGGTGCCGTGCTCCTGGTTCACGGCGGCGATCACGGCCATGATCGTCTCGCGCCGGCCGGCCTCGTCGTCGGGCGGCAGGACGCGCCGCGGGAAATAGCCGGCCCAGAGCTGGCGGGCGACCACGTAGAGCTCGTCGTGGACGCGGGCGAACTCGGCCTCGGCGTCGGCGAGGTTTTGCTCCGCGGTCACGCCCGCGCCGGTCTCGAGCGCGAACTTGGCGGCAAATTTCTCGCGGCCCAGGCGCCACTCGTCGGTGGCGCGCTCCCGGGCCGGGCCCTCGAGGAAGGCCTGGTAATCCTTCAGGGCGGCGGCGACACGGGCGGCGGCGGCTTTCAGGGCCCCGGCCTGCGGCGTCTCGCCGGTGTAGTTGAACAATTCCTGTTCATAGAAGGCGATGGCGCCGGCGTTCTGGCGGATGGCGGTTTCGAGGATCGGGCGGATGGGGCGGGTGAGGGAGCGTTTCGCCTCGGCGACGACCGCCGGCAGGGCGTCCATGCGGGCGATGGCGTTGGCGATGTTGGTTTCCTTCGGCTCGGTGGACTGGGCGACGAGGGCGTAGACGCTGTCGTTCAGGTAGCGGCCGTAGGTGCGGGCGTCGGTCTCGAAGGGGCGCAACTCGTCCATGATCCAGAGTTGGGTGGCGAGGTCGTTGCTCAGGATCTGGAAATCGACCTGGCCGTCGCGCGAGAGGCGAGGGTAGTCGATCTGCCGGGGCAGCTCGTCGAGGGTGCGGCGGGCCAACTCGCGCCACCGGGCCCGAGCTTCGGGCGCGATGTCGTCGAGCCGGGCATCGAAGCGGTGGTCGCCGAGGCCGGTGGCGCTCGTCGGCTGCTGGCGGAAATTTTCCTCAAGGTAGTCCTTGAAGAAGACGTGGAGCTTCTGGTCCTCGGAGGGCTGGGCAAAGGTCAGGGCGGCGGCGGCGAGACTGGAGAGGACGGCGCACATGACTCTCGGTTTGGCGGCGATCATTTGGCGGGGGCGTCCAGCAGGGTGCGGACGAAAAAGTCCTCCAGGCGGCGGGCGCCATAGGGCGTGCCGGCGACGCCGTGGCCGGCGTTGGGCAGGACGAGCAGCTCGAAATCCTTGTCGGCCTTCACGAGCGCGTCGACCACCTGCATCGTGCTGGCGGGGTCGACGTTCTTGTCCATCTCGCCGACCATGAGCAGCAGCCGGCCGGTCAGCTTGTGGGCGTCGACGACGTTGGAACTGCGGACGTAGCTCTCGTCGAGGGGCCAGCCCATCCACTGCTCGTTCCACCAGATCTTGTCGACGCGGTTGTCGTGGCAGCCGCAATCGGCGACGCCGGCCTTGTAGAAGTCGCCGTGGTCGAGCAAGCCGCGCAGGGCGCTCTGGCCGCCGGCGGAGGTGCCGTAGAGGCCGACGCGGGCGATATCGAGGGCGGGGTATCTGGCCGCGGCGGCTTTGATCCAGGCGATGCGGTCGGGGAAGCCCGCGTCGCCCAGATTTTTCCAGCAGACGTCGTGAAAGGCCTTGGAGCGGTTGGAGGTGCCCATGCCGTCGAGCTTCACGATGACGAAGCCGCGGTCGGCGAGGCCCTGGGAGCGCGAGTTCACGCGAAATTCCTTGGGGGCGAAGGAATCGTGCGGCCCGGCGTAGATGTCCTCGAGCACGGGATAACGTTTCGCGGGATCGAAGTTCTTCGGGCGGATGATCACGCCATAGATATCCGTCGTGCCGTCGCGGCCCTTGGCGACGAAGGGTTCGGGCGTCAGCCAGCCGGCGGCGGTGAGTTCGCCGATGTCGGCCTCCTCGAGGCGGCAGAGCAGGGCGCCATCCTCGGTGCGGCGCAGCTCGTTGACGGGCGGCTGGTCGACGCGCGACCAGGTATCGATGAGGAAGCGGTTATCGGGCGAATAGCGGACGGAGTGGGTGCCGTTGCCGGCGGTGAGCGCGGTGAGGCCGGTGCCGTCGAAGTTGATGCGGTAATAGTGGACGAAATACGGATCCTCGCCCGCGTTCATGCCGCCGGCGCGGAACCAGACCTGGCGCTTGTCGCGGTCGACGCGGTCCACGCCGCGCACGACCCAGTTGCCCTTCGTGATCTGGTTTTTCACCGTGCCGGTTTTCGTGTCGTAGAGGTAGAGGTGATTCCAGCCGTCGCGCTCGGACATCCAGACGACCTCGTTGGTGGCATCGAGATACTCGGCGAAGAATTTTCCCGAATAGCAGATGAAGGTCTTGCTCGTCTCCTCGACCACGGGCCGCACCGCGCCGCTTTGGGCGTTCACGCCGACGATGCGCAGGATCTGGTGGCCGCGCTGGTTGAAGACGAAGGTGAACTCGGAGGAATCGGGCGTCCAGCGCAGGTCGTCGATCGACCAGGGGTTGGCGAAGAGGGCCTCGTTGAGCGGGATCTCGCGTTTGGCCTGCACGTCGAAGAGGTGCGGTTTTTTCTGCGGCACCTCGTCGCCTGGCTTGAGGTAAGGGAAGGTGACGAGCTTTGGCTGGAGCTGGTCTTCGGGGGAGGATTGCACGACGGCGACGCGGCGCAGGGCGCCGGGGGTGTGGCGCAGGGCGACGAAGCGTTTCGAGTCGGGCGACCAGTAGACCTCGGGGGTGGGGCTGCCGGGGGCGCGGGCCTCGTATTCCATCTCGATGGCGCGGAGAGCCTCGACGTTGCGGGCGTAGCTGTCGCGGGGATTGCCGTCGTAGGTGAGCTGCCGCTCGTCGCCGCTGCGGACGTCGCGGAGGAAGAGGTTGTCGCCACGGACGATGAGTTCCCAGTTTTTGTCCGGGGAGCGGGTGGTTTCGGCGCGGATGCCGGCCGGGTCCGCGTTGCGTTCGCGCGGCGGGCGCTCGAACTCCATGGGATCGGTGACGGTAGCGGTGCCGGGATCGTCCTGGGCCTCGAAGGTGGCAATGGGATCGCCGTTTTTGGCGGCGAGGAGCCAGGCGTGGCCGGAGTAGGTGTGCTGCTCGCGTTCTGCCCTGGGGGCGAGGCTGCCATAGAACTGGCGGCCGCCGTCCTCCCGCAGCCAGTAGAGGTCCACCTCCTCGGCGCGCTGATTGACAAAGGTGATGGCGCTCTCCCGGCCGCCGGCGCGCGAGGGCCGGGGGTTGCGGCGCGGGCGCAGGGCATTGTCGGTGCCGCCGGCTTTCGGCTGGGCGGTGAGCTCGTAGCGTTCGAGCTCGAGCTTCCAGGCGCCGGCGCGGCCCTGGAGGGTGATGCTTTTGCCGTCCTCGGCGAAGGCGAGCGAATCGACGGGGAGGGCCTGGGCGTCCACGGGGTTGCCGAGCAGGCGGGCGAGGGCCTCGGCGACGCGGGCGTGGTCGAAGGCCGGCGCGCGCTCGCCGCGGGCGGCGTCGACGAGGACGAATTCCTTCCGCTTCCCGGGCAGGTCGACACGATACCAGAACTTGTCCCCGCCCGGGAGCCAGCGGGGCTCGACCCGGTCACGGTAGAGGCGGGGCGGAGGCTCGGCTGCCGACGCGGTGAATGCGGGGGCAAGAACCGCGGCGAGCAGAAGGATGGGCAACGCGAGGGCCGCGAGGCGGAGGAAGGGAAGGACGCGGCTCATCGGCGGGAACGGGGCTTGGCCTTGCCCTTGGCGGGACGGCGGGCGCCGGGGCGGCGGCCCATGATATCCTCGATCTCCTCGGCCTCGATGGGGATGTGGGCCATGAGGTCGACCGGGCCGGCGTCGGTGAGGAGCACGTCGTTTTCGAGGCGCACGGCGAAGCCTTCCTCGGGGATGTAGATGGCGGGCTCGACGGTCATGACCCAGCCGGCCTGCATGGGCTCGGTGGTGATGGCGACGTCGTGCACGTCGAGGCCGAGCGGATGGCCGACGCCGTGCATGAAGTATTTTTTGACCGCGGGAGAATCGGGTTTCTGGCGCTTGATATCCTCCGGCTTGAGCAGGCCGAGATGGAGGAGCTCGTGTTCGACGAGGTTTTCGGCCTCCTTCTGCCACTCCTTGGTCTTCTTGCCCGGGACGAGGCCGGCGGTGCACTGGCGGAGGACGCGGAGGACGGCGTTGTAGACCTGCTTCTGGCGCCGGGTGAAGCGGCCGCTGACCGGGATGGTGCGGGTCATGTCGGCGTTGTAGTTCGCGTGGGTGCCGGCGACGTCGAGGAGGAGGAGCTCGCCGTCGCGGCAGGCCTGGTCGTTGGCGACGTAGTGAAGGCAGCAGGCGTT
>CBINGR010000044.1:0-44149 GCA_966250295.1 uncultured Akkermansia sp.
CGAGCCTGGTTTCCCGACCACGGAGCACCGGTCTATTTCGAAGACAGCGCCTAGTCTAAAGTTAGCCTTAAATTTGGATTTAAGCAGAAAACCGCCGGTCTGATACAGGGACACCCCAGTAATTGTCGCCCACGGAGGCGACCCGCTGCGGGCCCCCCACGCCCCCCGCTCCCCAATAAATCAAGTCCACGCCGAATTGTTTTATGAAAAAATACCCTGTTGAGCTGTTAACGAACAGCGATCCTCGATGCTCCGGTTATATAAGCAGCTCCAGGCTGCTTGCGCTGGGCCTCTGCACCGCCCTGGCCGCTTTTGGTATCCCTTCGGCGCGTGCTGCCAGCGCGACCTGGACCGGTGGGGCCGACGGGCTGCAGACCAACCTCAGCACCGGTACCAACTGGAGCACGGGATCGGCCGCTTTCGTGAGCGGGGACGTCGCCACCTTCGACAACGCGACCGCCCTGGGAACCCTGACTTGGTCCGCCAACATCGGGCCGGGCTTCGGCGCCACGGACGGTCTGCATGTCGCTTATACCGGCACCAATAATCTCACGCTCGATGGCGCGCCCGGGACCACCGTGCAGTGGGGCCTCGGCAACATCACCATCGCGGGCGGCGCGGGCGCGTTCAGTTTCGGCAACGGTGCGGAGTCCACCATCCTGGTGTATCGCGGCGCGTCCAACACCCAGACTTACACCAACGACAGCAGCAATCCGGCCACCTTTGCCTCGGACATCCTCTGGCGCGCCGGCGGCGGCACGGCCAAGACCGTGATCTTCGCCGGCTCCGGAAACTGGGTATTCAACGCTCCTTTCCGCATCGACGCGACCCAGGGCCAGACCGACGTGGCGGTGATCAAGAACGGCACGGGCACGGTGAGCTTCTCCGCCATCAACAACCTGGCGAGCACCTCGTCCGTGACCATCAACCAAGGCACGCTGGCCGTGACCGGGTCCGGGGTCCTCGGCTTGAACGCGACCTTCTCCAATCCCATCACCAACAACGGCACCCTGGCCTACAACAGCTCGGCCAGTCAGACGCTGGCGAGTATCATCTCCGGTTCCGGTTCCCTGACCCAGGGCGCGGGCACGCTCACGCTCACCAACGGCAGCACCTACAGCGGCGCCACCACGGTCACCGGCGGGACCCTCAAACTCACCGGGGCGAACGGGGCTATCAATTCCTCCTCGGGCGTCACGCTCAATGGCTCCGGCGCCAAGCTGGTCCAAAACAGTACGGCCGGTTTCTCCATCCCGATCACGCTTCAGCAAGGGACGCTCGATGGCACCCAGCCGGTCTCCGGCGTGACGGTCGCGGATAACGTGGCGAATACGATCAAACACGGTGACGGCACGGCGGCCTCCTTTACCCTCGGCAACCTGACCTTCCAGGGCGACGCGACCGTGGACGTGACCGCCGTGGGCAACGGCACGCAGGCCCCCATCGTGGTAAGCGGTTCCCTCGCCACCACGCCCTCCGCCGGCAAGGTTCGGATCAATGCGACCCAGCCCTTCTGGTCCAGCGAGACGCGTTACCGGGTGATCGACTTCGGCAGCAGCTCCAGCGTGGCCTCCGATTTCCAGGTCGGCACGTTGTCCGGCCTCACCAACCGCCAGAGCGCGTCCGTGGAGGTGAATGCCTCCAGCGTTCTGCTCTACATCCAAGGCGATACGCCCCGCTGGACCGGCGCCAACGGCGGCATCTGGAGCACCAGCGCCACCGGGAATTGGCAGCTCGTCATCGCCGGCACCCCGACCACCTTCGTCAACGGCGACGTCGCCCTGTTCGACGACAGCGCCACGGGCACGACGATCAGCGTGCCCGCTCCGGGCGTGAGCCCCTCGGTCACGCTCTTCGAGAACAACTCGCTCAACTACACCCTCACCGGCGCCTCGGGCATCGCGGGTACCGGCACCCTGACCAAGAACGGCACAGGCACGCTCACGGTTTCCAACGTCAACAGCTATACGGGCGGCACCATTCTCAACGCCGGCAGCCTCGCGCTCAGCGGCTCCGGCACGCTCGGCGGCGCCTCCGCGGCCGTCACGGTGGTGGGCGGCACCTTCGATCTCGGCGCGACCAGCCCGGCGCTGGGCACCGTCTCCCTGAGCGGCCCGGGCACGATCCAGAACGGCACGCTTCTCGCCAGTTCGTTGGTCGGCACCAACACTTCGGGCACCGCGACCGTCGCCGCCACCGTGGGCGGCACCGGCACCGTGACCATGAACGGGACCGGCGGCACGCTGACCCTGACGGCCGCCAACAGCTACACCGGCGGGACCACCGTCTCCGCGGGCACCCTTGCCTTGTCCGGCTCGGGCACCCTCGGCGGCACCGATGCCAGCCTGACGGTCGCGGGCGGCGTTTGGGATCTGGGCGGCACGACGCAGACGCTCGGCATCGTGACCATGTCCGGCGCGGGCACCGTCGAAAACGGCACGCTGCACAACACCGATGTCGTCGGCACCCTGACTAGCGGCACCGCCGCCATCTCGGCCGTTTTGACCGGCGACGGTTCGGTGGCCCACAACGGGGCCGGCGGCGTGCTCGCGCTGGGCGGCGCCAACACCTACACCGGCGCGACCACGGTCACGAGCGGCACGCTTCAACTCGGTATCGGCGAGGACACGGGCTCGATCTCTCCGGCCAGCCCGATCACGGTCGCATCCGGCGCGACTTTCGCGGTCAACCGCGTTGTCGCGACCGTGCAGGGCACCGACTTCGGCACCATCACTGGCGCGGGCGGCTTCACCCAGGGCGGTTTCAGCACGACCACCCTCAACGCGCCCAACACCTACACCGGCGTGACCACCATCTCCGCGGGCACGCTCCAGGTTGCCGCCAACGGCGCGATCGGAACCGGTGCGGTAAATATCAACGGCTTCGGCAACCGTCTGCAGCTGTCGGGCGGCGTTACCCTCGCCAACCCGATCAACGCCGGCGGCGGCGCCTCCGTCCAGAACCTGTCCGGCAACAATACGCTCACCGGAGCCTACGAGTTCGCCTACGTCGGTAATGTTGCCACCACGATCAACTCGGCCGCCGACACCCTCACCCTGGCTGGGAATCTCACCATCTCCGCTTCGTTGAACTGGAGCACGGCCAACCGCACCTTCCTGTTTACCGGCGCGGGCAATACGGTGGTTTCCGGTGCGATTCACAACGGCACCAACGCCACGATCGGGGTGAACAAGGAGGGCACCGGCGTCCTCACCCTCACCGGGACGAGCGATTACACCCGGCCCACCTTCGTTTACGGCGGAGTGCTGCGCCTGGATGGCGCGCTCGGCCTCAACGCCACCGCGGGAACCGCCTCGGAGCTCACCGTCGAGCTCGACGGCACCCTGGGGGGAACCGGTTCCGTCGCCGGCAACACGGGAGTGTACGGCATCCTGCGCCCCGGTGCTGGCGGAGGGGAGCCGGGCGGGCGCCTGCGTTTCGACGGTTCGCTCAATCTCGACAGCTTCTCCACCACGCAGTTTGACCTGGCGGGTGCGGTTTTCACCGGCGTGAGCTCCACCCTGAATTCGGGCGTGAACTACGGCGGCTGGCTCAAGCTCAACTTCACCTCCGGGATCTACAACGGGAACTATACCCTGTTCGAACTGACGGGAACGCCCAACGGTTCCTTCTCGCAGGTGACGCTGACCACCACCACGGAAACCGAGGTTCCGCTCGTTCAATCCGGCTCGGTTTGGAGCCTGACGTCGGGCGCGATCACCTACTCGTTCGACCAGGCTACCGGCGTGCTGACCGTGACGGGAGCGACGAACCCCGTCACCCCGGGATCGACCACGCTTGCCGCCGTCGCCGGCGACGCCTCGGTCGCCCTGAGCTGGGGAGCTGCCGCCAACGCGGACACCTACGTGTTGCGGCGTGCCACCACCTCGGGTGGACCTTACGTGACCATCGCGAACGGTCTCGGCGGTCTCAGCTACACCGACACCGGTGTCATCAACGGCACCACCTACTACTACGTCGTGATCGCCAAGGACTCCGCCTCGGGCCTGACCGGTGCCGCTTCGGCGGAGGTTTCCGCGACGCCGCAGGCCGGCACGTCCCACACTGCGTTGCAGTTGTGGCGCTTCGAGCAATTCGGCGTGTATGACGACGATGGCTCGGTACTGGCGGGCGATGCCGAGGATTATGACAACGACGGTCTCGCCAACCTGGTGGAGTATGCGCTTGGCGTCGACGCCAAGGCGGCGAACGCCAGCCCCGTGACCGTGGACCGGTCGGGCAACTTCCTCACGCTGTCGTATCCGCGCCGCTCTCCGGCCGACGAGTCGCTGGTCTACACCGTCCAGGCAAGCAACGATCTCGCGAGCTTCGCGACCGGAACAGGCAGCACCCAGACGACGGGTTCGGTTTCGACCTATACTGACACCGTGGATCTGAGCGCCCCGGGCGCGCGCCGCTTCCTGCGCCTCTCGGTGTCCTACACAACTCCGGAGTAAACGCTCCGGATGGGTTCCGTTTGTTCCCGAAGCCCCTCGGTTCGCCGAGGGGCTTTTTTATGCCCGATGCCGATGACCGGGCGGCGGTCTGGCGGTGCGTTTGTTGGTTAAGCTCCGGAGCGCCCGCGTCTCACGGGGCCTGTCCGAACCGCCCTCGGTGGGACGCCGAGGACAGCCGGCGAGACGTCGGCCTTCCCCGGACCTCCGGAGCCCCGACGGAAGAATGGGATCACCTCATGCCGGTGTTTTGGAGTGCGGCGGCAAGACGCTGCTTTCGGCGGCGAGCCTCGGCTCGTCGCCCCGGACCTCTGACCTAAAAACAGGAGGGGCCGCCATGAAAATGGCGGCCCCTCCTGTTTTTCCGGACCGGGCTGAAACCTCGGTCGGATCGATAGGTCCCTCGCTCAGAACCAGAACCTGGGATTTCCCGTGGTGCCGATGGCGAAGACGTCCGGGCCTGGGGTGCTGGACAGGACAAACTTGCGCCAGCGAACGTGCCCGTCGACGTAGCCTCCGTGCGCGCCGTAAGGCATTTTGCCCTCCATGTGGTTGCTGGTGTTCACCGGAAGGCCGCCTATGTCGACGCTGGCGAAGCTGGCCTGCGACACGCCGGTGGAAATCACCGTATCGACCACGAGGAGGCGTTGGCTGGGCGCCACCTGAACCGTAGCCGAGCCGACGGTGGCCGTGTAGCTGCTTTGGATCCGATAATTTTTCCACTTCTCCTCGATCTGGGCGGTGCCATCGAGCAGGAGGATATAGCCGGTGACGGCATAACTGTTGGGGCTGAAATTGTACATCCTCTCGACATCGAGGGAATTGAGCATTCGCGAAGAGGGGCAGTAGAGTACCTCGCGGCCGGCTGTGCCGACCACGTCCTTGATCACCGCGTGGCTCATGTCCCAGGCCCAGTATCCCGCGGTGTTTTTGGGGAAGTTCTGATTCTTGTTCTGGTTGGCTTGGTTGATCACGGACAAGGTGATCTGACGCGTATTGCTCATGCACTTGGCGCGCTTGCCGGTTTCACGCACCTTGTTGACGGTCGGGATAAGGATCGCGGCGAGGACTCCGATGATCGCGATCACCGTGAGCAGTTCGATGAGGGTGAAGCCTCTGCGGGTTTGGGAGACTGGGGTAGCCATGGTAAAACTCGAAACAGATGCGGTGTTTGTACGCTTTTGAACGGGCGAGCGTAGAGCTTGGGGCGATGCGAACGTGATTCGTCCGGCAGCCAAATTTCATTCCGGATTACCTCCGGAATCTAGCGTATCGGCGGGCTAACATTTGACCGCCCCGGGCTCTGGCGCCGTTTCGCGGCGGTGCGCCTCATACCTATTCGCATTCAGATATATCAAAACAAGCGTCTGAGGTAGGCACGGACCGCCGGGCCGTCCGTGGAGCGTTTCGGCGGGCCCAGCGGTCCCGCCCTACCTGCGCGGGCGCTCCCCGAGCGCGGTTTTGGCGAGATCGGGCTCGCGGAGGGCGATCACGCTGGCGTCTCTAAGCCGGGCGAAACGCTCTTCGCCGAGACGGGCGCGCAGGGACGTTTCGGTGTCGCGGGTATAGGCGGCGATCTCGGCCTGGACCGCGGTCCAGTCCACGCTTTCGCCCGCCTGTTCCCTGAGTTGGGCCTGGTATTCGCGGTTGGCGACGGCGAGATCGTAGGCCCGGAGCGTGGCGTAGACGGAGGCGATCGCCGGCGGATCGAGTTTCCACGCGGCGGCGTTTTCCTGCATGCGGCGATGGCGATCGTCGCCGGCGCGTTGCCAGGCGTCGAAACGCTCGTCGCCGAGGATACGACGATAGTCCTCGTCCCGGGCCTGTTCGAGCGCGCGCAGGTCGCTCTCGTAGGCAGAGTCGAGGGAAGCCGTCTGCGCGAGGGAGTGGGCGAGATCGGCGCGGGCGGCGCTCCACTTTTCATGTACCCCGGCGAGAGCGCGCATCTGGTCGTCGTCGAGCCCGAGTTGCGCGAAATCGGCGCGGATCTGGGGCATGGAGGCCGGAGCAAGTCCGTCCACGCGGTCGGCGCCGATGAGGGCGGCGAGGCTGGTCTTGAAGTCGAATATCTCGCGGGCGTGCACGGTCTCGAAGGCCTCCGGGGCGAGGCGACCCTCGCGTTGCGCGACCTCGAGCCGGTGCAAACGCTCGAGATGGCCTTTCTGGAGATCGTAGAGCGGGCGTTTTTGCGCCTCGGCCGGCACGAGTCCTCCGAGGTACATGTTGCCCACGGTGGTCTCGATGTCCCACGCGAGGAAACCCTTGCCGAGGGCGGCGCGCAACTCGGCTTCCTGCTCGCGGGCGCGCTGGTCGTGGAATTCGGCAAGGCCCCTGGCGTCGATCTCGCCGTTGAGGTATTTTTTTTCGAGCCCGGCCTCGATGGGCGTCCATTTCCGGGCGACTTTTTCGATCACGAGCCTGGCGACGATGGCGTCGGGCACTCCCATCCGGCGGAGTTCGGCCAGGGAATCTTCCCAGGGGACGGGGGCGGAAGGCGCGGCTTCGATCGGGGGCAGGGAAGATACGGGAACGATGGCGGGTCCGGAAACGTGCGGAGCCGGCCGGCGGAGGCAGAGGCCCGCCACAAGGGCGGCCAGGAGGATGTTCGCACCGAGGGAGAGCCGGAGAAGCTGCGACGAAGACATGGGCGTGGCCGTTTTGAGGTAGGGCGCGACCGCTGGGCGCGCCGGTTCGGGCGCATGGCTGCGAGACATTCGCGGCGGGCCCAGCGGTCCCGCCCTACCCGGAGGCGCCGCTTCCGGAGCCTCAGGGCGAGACGAAGGTGGTCAGGCTCTGGCCCGGAAGCGAGGCGGTGAAGGAACCGCCCGAGACCGCGATGTTGGAGAGCGTCGCCAGATCCTGGCTGGACGAGGTCCGGTAGGGCGTGACCGTGGTCGGAGCCGTGCCGCCCCCGATGGCGAAGGTCTGGCTCACGGTCGAGGTGCTGTTGTTGAGGGCTATGACCACGACCTTGGAGCCTGACTTGAATGCGGTGGCGTAGACGCCGCTGCTCGGATTGTAGGTGGTCGCGACACGGCTGTAACCGGGGCGCACCCAGCGGGCGAACTGCGCCATGAAGCAGCCCCGTTTGGTGCGGTTGCCGTTGTCGTCGATGGGGCCGTATGCACGTTTCACATACCACCAGGTGTAGGTGTTGAAGTTGGCGACGGCGAAGGAATCGAGGATCTCCTTGGCGACCTGCATCTGGCCGGTCATCGAGACGTCCGTGTTGAGGTGCTCGGTCATCCACACCTCCTTGCCGTAGGTGCGGGCGAGCGGGTAGTCGGCGAGGCCGCCGCCGTAGAGGTGGCCGCCCATGATCTCGACGTTGTTGCGCGCGGTGGAGTCGTTGAGGATGGGATCGGTGTAGGTCTTGGTGAATTTGAGCGATTCGGCCGCGATCAGCCGGGTCGAGATCGCCCCGGCGTTGTTTTTCACGAAATTGAGCATCTGCGTGGGCGTGTAGGTGCAGCTTTCGTAGTCGGGATCCCAGTCGGGTTCGTTCTGGACCGAAATGGCGAAGAGGCTGGCGCCGTTGTTCGACATGTAGGCGGAGTACTCGTTCAGGTAGGAGGCGTAGGCCCCGTACTGGCTGGTGCTGAGCGAGCCATGGATCGTGGCGCCGTTCGTCTTCATGGACGCGGGCGGCGTCCAGGGGGTTGCGAAGACGATGGCGCCGCGGGCCTTGGCCTTTTTGGCGTTGTTGAGCTCGGTGGTCCAGTTTTTGCCCGGATCGATGCGGACGCGGTTTATCTGGAGTCCGACGCAGCCTCCGTTGGTGGTGTAGGCTTTGTCCATGACCGTGTCGGACAATTCGCCCAGCCAGACGCTGGCTGCGCCGATGCCGCGGAAGGACATGCGGGTGTTGGACAGATCGATGTTACAAGTCGCCGCTCCGAGGGAGGAGGCGAGGACGGACAGGCCGAGGGCCAGAAGCGCACCCTGGGTGCGCGCAGGTGTGGAGGAACCAATCATGGCGGGGTTTTGTTCGAGGTTGTTCCGCCGGGCCTGCCGGAAAGGGGGAAGCCGGCCCGGGACGGTGGGGTTGAATCGTCGCGAGCTTCGGGGGAGCGACGGCGTTTAAAAAGGCCAGGAGGCCGGCGGCCTCAAAACGTATTGTGGTCCAACAGTAGCGCAGGCGGGCTCGCCGCTGCAGGCCCGACCGCCGGCGGGGTCTTTCGGGATCAGGCCGGCGGCATGGCCTATATTCCTATCGCAGTCCGATCGTCGCGCTGGCGGTGCCCAACCCGTCGCCGGCGGCGGTGAGGCGGAGTTCCCCCTTGGCGCCGGGATGGGCGCGGATGATGACGAGCGCGAGCCCTTGGAAAGCCCGGCGTTCGGGCGAGGGGAAGGCGGTCAGATCGGTGGGGTCCCCGTTGTCGGTGGCGACGATTTCGCCGGAGCCTTCGAGGGAGAAGCGCAGCGGGTTCTTCGCGCGCGGGGCCAGCCGGCCTGCGGTGTCGGTCACGCGTACGGTGACGAAGGCGAGGTCGAGGCCGTCGGCGCGGATCGTGGAGCGATCGGGGGAGGCGGTGAGCGCGGCCGGTTCGCCCGTCGTTTCCACGACGGCATCGGCCCAGCGACGACCGTCCTTGTAGGCGATGACCTCGAGTTTTCCCGGCTCATATACGACCTCGTCCCAACGCAGGCGGTATTCGTAAGCGCCTTTCTTTTTTCGGCCGAGCGTGCGGCCGTTGAGGAAGAGCTCGGCTTCGTCTCCGGAGGTGAAGACATGCACCGGCGTCACCTGGCCGGGACGTTCCGGCCAGGTCCAATGCGGAAGGATGTACGCCATCGGGAGGCCGGGCCGCCAGCGCGATTGGTAGAGGTAAAAGCGGTCCTTGGGGAAGCCGGCCAGGTCGATGACGCCGAAATAAGAGCTGCGCGCGGAGTAGTAGGGCGTGGGCTCGCCGAGGTAGTCCCAGCCGCTCCATACGAACTCGCCGGCGACGAAAGGATGGCGGTCCTGCGCGGCGAAGACCTTGTCGGCGGAGGAGCCGAAGTCGGCGGCGTGAAGTTCGTAGGCGCTGACCTGCTGCTCCTTCGAATCGCCGCCGCGCCCGTCCCGCACCGGATTGCTGATCCCGGCGGCGACGGGGAAGAGGTAGACCCCGCGGCTGCTCAAGGCGGCGGCGCTTTCGCTGCTGACGATCATACGGTCGGGAAACTTTTCGCGGAATGCGACATACAGCGGAGGCGTTTTGATGCCCTTGAACTCGGCGAACTCGGCGGTGTCGCGGATGCCCTCGCCCTGGTAGTTCAGGCCGATGACCCCGGCGGCGGCGGCGAAGGGCGAATCGGGCTTGGCCCAGTTCATCGAAAAGGTGGACGGGCGCGTCGGGTCTTCCTCGCGGGCCAGCGCAGCCAACTCGCGCGCGACCTGGGCGCCCTCCTCGCCGGTGTATTGTTCGCCGACTTCGTTGCCCAGACTCCACAGGATCACCGAGGGGTGGTTGCGGTCCCGGCGGATGAAGGCGCGCAGGTCCTGTTCGTGCCAGTCGGGAAAGCTCAGATGGAAATCGAAGGGCGTCTTGCGGCGCACCCAGCTGTCGAAGATTTCGTCCACGACAAGAAAGCCCAGCCGGTCGGTCAGATCGAGCAGTTCGGGGGCGGGCGGGTTGTGTGCGAGGCGAATGGCATTACAGCCCATCTCGCGCAGCAGCTCGAGTTGGCGCAGGGCGGCGCGTTCGTTGAAGGCGGTGCCCAGGGCGCCGAGGTCGTGATGCTGGTTCACGCCCTGGATGCGGAGGCGCTCGCCGTTCACGTGGAGACCGTCGCTTTTGTATTCGATCCGGCGAATGCCGAAGGGGGTCTCGTAGCGGTCCAGAAGGCTTTCCCCGCGCGATACGGTCGTGATCGCGACGTAGCGGTGCGGCTGCTGGGTCGGCGGCGGGCCCCACAGCCGGGGAGCATCGACCACGGCGGTGCCCTCGGCGAGGGCGCTGTTTCCCGCCGGGATCCGCAGCCGGACGGGCTCCAGGCGGGCCACGGCGGGGCCGCTGCGCCGGCCCTCGGCATCGAGCGCGAAAAGCTCCGTGGCCACGGAAACTTCCGAGGGCCGCGCGGAGTCGTTGTCGACCGTGACCGCGAGATGCACGGTGGCGCGTTCGCGGGAGACTTCCGGCGTGGTCACGCTGGTGCCCCACAGGCCGACGTGGACCAGCGAGGTCTTTACCAGCCAGACATTGCGGTAAAGTCCGGCGCCGGGATACCAACGCGAGAAGTCGGGTGGATTGTCGAGCCGGATGGCGATCTGGTTATCCTCCCCGGGCGCGAGATAAGGGGTGAGATCGAGCCGCCAGGAGGCGTAGCCGTAGGGCCAGCCGCCGGCGAGTTTGCCGTTCACCCAGACGGCGGCATGGGACATGGCGCCATCCACGTCGAGAAAGAGGGATTTGCCTGCGTCGCCGGCGGAGACGGCCAGCTTCCTGCGATACCACCCGACGCCGGGGCTCGGCAGGCGGCCCATGCCTCCGCCGACGCCGCCGGAATTGAAGGGCCCCGCGATGGCCCAGTCGTGCGGAAGATTCAGCAGGGTCCAGGCGCTGTCGTCGAAGGCGGCGTTCACATACGCGAGTTCGCCGCCCGGATCGCCCCCGGGCCGGGCGTGGCGCCTCGCCGGATCGGGGATAAAGCGGTCGCCGGTCGGAAGTATCCACGGCTTAAGGACGCGGTGCGGCCCGGCGAGGACCTTCTCGGCGTCCGCCGTGGCTTCGGCGAGGCGTTCCTGCTGGTCCTCTCCGCGCGATTCCGGCCGCGCGTCGTAAAGCAGCGTGCACGAATCGACCCCGGAAGGATCGCCCTTCTGGAAGTGCCAGCCGGCGTTGAGGGAGACGCGTTCACGCGGGGATTCGGAAAACGCGGCGCCGGCGGCGGCGAGCAGAAGGGAGGCGAAGAGGGCGAGGCGGAGAAGTGGCGCGGGCATGGTCATTGCCCGGCCTGAAGCACCGAGGTGTAGGCCGGCTTGGGATTGAGCAGGCGGTCGAAGAGGAGCGGATGGTTGGTCCGGCCGCGGATGGGAAAGTGGTTTAGCCAGGTGTGGCCGTCGTCGAGGCCCCAGAGGGTGACCCGGGTAAGATGCCGGCGGTTTTGACGAAAGACGCGGAACAATTCGGCGTAGCGGTCGGCGAGACGCCGTTGCTCGGTGTCGGGCAGGCCGCTGACGTAGGGGTTGAGGGCGGCCTCGTATTCCTCCAGGCGGGAAATGTCGGCCACGCCGGCTTCGCCGCGGGAGGGCAGCATGTCCACGTCCAGCTCCGTGATCATCACCTTGAGGCCGAGCGCGGCGAAATCCTTGATCGCCTGGTCCACCTCGCCGGCGGCGGGCTTGGCGATGCCGTAATGGCCTTGCAGGCCGACCCCGTCGACCGGCACGCCGCGCTCGATCAGCCCGCGGAGCATCTGGAGCGCGCGTCCGCGTTTCTCGCGATGAAAGAGGCCGTAGTCGTTGTAATAGAGCTCGGCTTCAGGGGCGGCCTCGCGGGCGAAGCGGAAGGCGTGGTCGAGGAAGTCGTCGCCGATGATGCGGCGCCAGGGGGAGTCACGGAGGACCTCGCGGCCGGCGGGGCCGTCGGCGATCGCCTCGTTGACCACATCCCAGCCTTTGATGCGGCCGCGGTAACGGCCGGCGACGGTCCGGATGTGGTCGCGCAGGCGCTGCAGCAGGAGTTCGCGGGAGGCGGGCTGCTGGTTCTCGTCCTGAAACACCCAGCGCGGGGTCTGGCTGTGCCAGACCAGAGTGTGGCCGATGACGGCCATGCGGTGTTTCTCGCCGAAGGCGACATAGGCGTCGGCCGCGCCGAAATCATAGCGGCCGGGCTCCGGGTTGAGGCGTTCCCATTTCATGTCGTTATCGGCGGTGAGGGCGGAGAACTCGCGCGCGACGATCTCCGCGGCGCGCGGATTCTCGCCGGTGACGATCGAGCGGTTGATCGCGACGCCGATCAAGAAGTCGTCGGCGTAGGCGGCTCGCAGGGCGGTGGCGGGCGCCGCTTCGGCGCGACCGGCGAGGGCGAGGAGCGGAAGGAGGGCGAGGACTCGGAACATGGGAAATCGGGCGGAGGATAAGCGGGGAGAGCCGGGGGGGACAGCCAGGAAGAAGGGACCGGAACGCCGCGAAAGCGAACCGGTCCCTTCTTCGGGTAGGAGCCGCTGCATCGGGGGATGCGGGAAAGTCATCCGCCGCGGGCGCGTTTGCCCGCGGCGCCGGAAAAGCCGGTTGACCAGGCCGGCGGATTTCATGACGGCTGGTCCGGGGTCGGATGCCTGGTCGTGCCGCGCGGCGCCGGGGCCGCGGCCTGCACGGACGAGTCAAAAGCGATGCGCGAAAACGCCAGGGCAGCGGGGCGGGCGAGGCGGGGTTTCATGCGGCGATCAACGAGGCGGCAGCCTGAGGCCCCCGGCGGTCTGGACGACGGGCTCGAGGGTGCCGTCGGGTTTGTAGCCGAGGTATTCGGCGCAGACGGCGCGCCGCCCGAGAGCGCCCTTGAGGCCGTTGAGCGTGAGGGTGGCGTTGTGGTAGAAAAAATACCAGCGGCCCTGGAATTCCACGATGCCGGGATGGATGGTGTAGCTGTTTTCGGCGAAGCCGGTGAGGATGCCCCGGTAGGTCCACGGGCCGTGGATGCTCGGGGCGGTGGCGTAGCAGATTTTCTCGGCGGTGCCCTGGTGGGCGAAGGCGGCGTAGGTGAGGTAGTAGGTGTCGCCGCGTTTGTGAAGCCAGGGACCTTCGGTGTAGTTGGGCAGGTCGATCCGGCGGATTTCGCCGTCGAGTTCGGTCATGTTGGGCTTGAGCTTGGCGAGGTAGAGGTAGGGGTTGCCCCAGGCGAGGTAGGCGGAACCGTCGTCATCGATCATGACGGTCGGGTCGATGTCGTTCCAAGGCTTGTCGCTTGGCGTGGTGGCATCGGTGACGAGGGCGGAGCCGCGGGCGTCGACGAAGGGGCCGAGCGGATGGTCGGCGACGGCGACGCCGATCGCCTTGCCCGGGCTCGTGTCGTCGTGCTGGACGGTGCCGTAGAAGTAGAACCTGCCGTTGCGTTCCACGACCTGGGCGGCCCAGGCGTCGCGGACCGCCCACTTGAAGTCGGTGGGGCGGAGGATCACGCCGTGCGAAGTCCAGGTCTTCATGTCCTTCGTGGAGTAGCAGCGCCAGCCGGTCATGGTGAACATCTCGCCGTCCTTCGCCTCGTCTTGCCCTACATAGACGTAGAGCGTGTCGCCGACGACGAGCGGCGCGGGATCGGCGGTGAAGGAGTCGCGGAAGAGCGGGTTTCCGGGGGGAGCTCCCTCGGCATCGGCGGCGAGAGGCCCGTCGGTGCGGAAGGGGACGGCGGGCAGGCCGGCGGCGTTGAACAGGGTGGCCTGCGGATTTCCCTGCCAGGCGTAGCGAACGAAGCGGGGCCGCGGCACGGCGGGCGAGGAGGCCACGACGGTGTCGTTCTCGACCCGCGCCTCGGCCCAGGCCCACCGGAGGTCCTCGCCGGCGAGGGAGAACTCGGCGGGTTTGTCGCCCTGCACGACAAGTCCGCCCTCGGCGTGGTCGAAGCGCAGGCGCAGAGCGGAGCCGTTCTCCACCGGTTCGGCGGAGCGGAAAACCGGGCCGGAGGCGACCAGGCCGCGGCCGTAGTGGCCGGCGAGGGCCTGCAGGGCGAGGCGTTCGCCGATCGGACGCTTGTCGCGCGGGTGGATGTCGCCGGCCTCGCCCTTGTCGATGGCGAGGGCGAGACCGGAGTGGGCCACGGTGCGGGCGACCAGGGCCTGGGCCTCGCGCAGCTCGGCCCAGGCATCGTCGCCGGGCTGATCGCGGCGGGCGGTGAAGGCGGCCAGGCTGACGAGGTAGAAGGGAAAATTGCCCTGGCCGAAGGCGCGGCGCCAGTCGGCGATCATGGCCGGGAGGAGGATCCGGTATTGCGCGGCGCGGCCGACGTTCGCCTCGCCCTGATACCAGATGGCCCCGGTGAGTGCGAGGGGCGCGAGCGGGGCGATCATGCCGTTGTACAGCACGCCGGGCATCGTCGGCCAGTTTTCGTAGCCGGCGGGGAGCGGGTGCGGCGGACGGGCGTCCACGCTCACGCGAGCGCGCCAGCCCTCCGCCAGCGGCACGGCGGACTGGTCGCCGAGGACGAGCCTGAGCTGGTCGGGCGGAGAGCGAAAACCGCCGTCCGGCCGGGTCTTGAGCACGCGGACGATCAGGGTATTGGCGCCGGGGCGAAGCAGGCCGTCGGGGACGGGGTAGACGCGGGGGTTCTCGACCCAGGCGCTGGCGCCGACCCAGCGGCCATTGATCCAGGCGGTATCCATGCGCTCGACCACGCCGAGCGACAGGCGGGCGGCGCCGGCGGGCAGGGGATCGGGCAGCTCGACGGTGCGTCGGAAATAGACGACCGCGGGCGTCTCGGGCACCTCGAGCCGGGCGAAGGCATCGGCCAAGTTGACGACTGCCCAATCGCGATCGTCGAAGGCGGGCGAGGACCAGGGCTCGGCGCCGGCCCGCTGGCCGAGGTCGAACTCGTCATACCAGTGGGCGATGAAGTTGCCGTATTGCGGACCGCCGCGGGCACGGAGCCGCTCCACCTCGTCGAGCGCAGGGTCGAAATCGTGCAAGGCGCGCAGGGCACTGGCGCCAGCCCAAGCCTCGGCCGGCGTGCCGCCGACGCAGCTCTGGATGAGGCCTATGGGGACGTGGAGTTCCTCCTGAAGGCGGCGCCCGAAATGGTAGCCCACGGCGGAGAAGCCGCCCCAGCCTCCGGCAGCAAGGTTGGCGGGCGTGCAGGTTCTCCACGAGCCCTTGACCACGGCGGCGGGCGCGTAGGCGACCTGGTTTTGCACCATAAAAAGCCGGAGCTTCGGCCGGTCCGCGGCGGCGAGGTCCGCCTGGGCGTCGCTGGTGGTGCCGATACCCATTTCCATGTTGGACTGGCCGCCGCAGAGCCAGACGTCGCCGACCAGGACGTCGTGAAGCACAAGATCCTGGCCGGGGCCGTCGATCTCGAGCGTATAGGGACCGCCGGTCGGAGGTGGCGCGAGGGTGAGCGACCAGCGTCCGTCCGCAGCGGCCTCGGTTCGCGCCTCCTGGCCGGCGAACCTCACCCGAACCTCGGCGCCCGGGACGGTCCAGCCCCAGACGGGATTGGGTTTGCCGCGCTGGAGAACCATGTGGTCGCCGAAGACCGGGCTGACCAGGGGCCGGTCGGCCGCCACGGCGGAGAAGCCCGCCACCCCGCTCACGAGCAGGCCGGCGAGGAGCAGCGCAGGGGAAGGCCGGCGGCTCCAAAGACACGAAGGTAGCACAGGCATGAGAGGAGGACGGAAAAGGGGCGGAGAAAGTCGGGGGCGCCGGTCATTCGAAGGCCCACCGGTTTACGTTGAACAGCGTCTGGCCGCCATTCCCGGTGCCGGTGAACTTCAGATACAGGTCCTGCACTCCGGTGGCGCCGGCGATCTTGCAGGAAACGTCGGCCCACGTCTGCCCGCCGCCGGTTGCTCTGACCGTGCAAGAGCCGATGAGGGTTCCATCCGGGCCGCCAAGCCGCAGCTCGATGGCGCCCGCCGGTCCCTCGCCGGCGATGCGGGCTTTGAATTTTCTCGCGCCTTTGGCACCGAAATCGACGCCGGCAATTTTTACCCAGTCGCCATCCTGGAGATCGGTCAGGTTCATGCCGCCTTCGGAACAGGGCCCGGTCTCGACTCCCTTTTGCGCGGCGAAGGTTTCGGCCTCCACGAACGCGTAGGGATCGAGATGGCCGCGCTGGGCGACCCCGTCCGTGGTGTAGCTTACCTGCCGAATGCTGCCGTCCTCGTTAAAATCCAGTTCCTCGAGGGCGAGGTTACGGCGGAAGCCGGTGGGGATCTTCGCCTCGGTGGCGACGATGCGGTTGTGGTAGGCGTGATACCAGCGGCCCTTGAACAGGAATTCGGCGGCGTGGTTGTTGTTGTGGTTGAGGGGCGGCTGGTCGGCGAGGATGCCCCGGTAGGTGAAACCGGAGGTCGGCCGGCCGCTGGTCAGGTAGTCGATGCGCATGCCTGCCTTGGGCGTCGTCGAGTAGGCGAAGTAGTAGAGGCCGTTGCGTTTGATGACCCAGGCGGCCTCGAAGAAGTTGGGCACGTTCATCTTCATGATCTCGCCGTCGAGGGTGACCATGTCGCGCTTCAGCCTGGCGACACGCACGTTGTCGTCGCCGTTGCCTCCGAAGTAGAGGTAGGCCTGGCCGTCGTCGTCGACGAATACGCCGGGGTCGAAGAGCCACATGTTCTTCGCCGGCTGTACGCCGGGGGTGCCATGCTCGATGAGGGATTTGCCCAGAACGTCCTTGAAGGGGCCGGTGGGATGGTTGGCGACCACCACGCCGATGTTTCCGCCGCCGTTGCCGAAATAGAGATAGAACTTGCCGTCACGCCCGGTCACGGCGGGGGCCCAGGTTTTTTTCGCCCACGCGGTTTCGGTGGCGGCGCGGAAAACCGTTCCGTGATCGGTCCAGTTTTTCAGGTCGGTGCTCGAGACGCAGACGACGTCGGGGATGTTGTAGCTGCCCTCGACGGGGCTCTCGTCGTCGTCGGAACAGTACAGATAGACCCGGTCTCCGACGACGAAGGAAGCGGGGTCGGCCAGGTAACGATGCGAGGCGAGGGGATAGTCGGCGCGAAGGCGCGGCGCAGGGCCGGCCAGCGCGGCAAGGGCGAGAAGGGCGAGGACGGGGAATCGGGTCATGAAAAAAACGGGGAGAGAAAGAGGCGACGATTTGTCCACCTCGGCGGAATGTTGTTTATAGCGGCGCGTAAAAATAAAATACGGGCGGGCCGATCCACGTTGTACAAAGGCGACCGGAACGCGCGCGGCGTTTTTCCGCTTTGCCGGAGCCGGCGGGCTCGACCGAGGCAGACATCGTTACCTGCTTTCGATAACGTTCGCGTAAGTAAGGGATCCGCGGACTTTGGCGGAGACGTGTCCGTCAACGAACAGGCAGTGGACGTTGTTATTGTGCCGGTAGCGAAGAAAGCCGTAGGTGGCCTGGCTGTCCCGGTTGGGGTTCATGCGGTCGAGCACGTTGGTCAGGTTTTGGCTGGAGTCGGCCGCGGTGTAGGTCCGGTTGAAATAGCCTCCGGCGCCGTCGGAGGCGGAGCCGTAGAGACTGAAGAAGGCGTCGTCCCCCTGGTCGTTTTGGGAGCCGTCGGCGATCAAGATCACCTGGGAAGGGCGGACGACCTTGGACAATTTATAAAAAGGCCCCGCCGCGTTGGCCTGCATGATAATGGGGTGAACGGCGTAATTGCCCCAGGAGCGGCCCTTGACGGGAAGCGGGCTATCGGGGCACATATAGAAATAGGCGGGGACTTTTGAATAGTCGGAGCCATCGGGCAGATTGGGCAGGACGGGGGAGCCGCTGGAATTGCCGGCCTTTATACTCATGTAACTGATTAGCGCCTGGGTCCATAGGACGCCCTGGGCGCCCGATATGGAGGGATCGGTGATTTTGCCGCGCCAAGGCGGAACCATGCCCTTGTTTTCGTCGGAAAACAGCTGGACCGCGACGCCCATCTGGCGAAGGCGGCTGAGGCAGTCCGCAGCCCGAGCCTTTTTTCGTACCAAACCCACGGTGGGGATAAGGATTGCCGCCAATATGCCAATGATGGCGATAACGGTAAGCAATTCGATGAGCGTAAAGCCGCGGCGCGCGGGGCGGCACCACGGACGAAACGGTAGCAAGGATGAATTGGGCATGTGGGTATTCTCCAAGAGTGACTGGGAAAGAGGGGAATGACGCCGGGCCGTCGGAGCGCAGATCAGCGGAGCTTGGACTGGACGGGCATTCCTGACAGGGGGATTCGAGGACTATGGAGGGATTTCCGGGACGATTAAACAGGCCGTATGATCTAACATTTGACTGCGGGAAGCAGTGCCGTGGGGCGACGGACCAATCTGGCCAAAGATAGGGCGGGCCCGCTGGGCCCGGTGACGGGCCGGGTGTGGCGGCGAGCGCCGAGCGAACCGGGTTCGAAGCCGGGTCGCCGGCCTTCCCCCAAGTCGGCGCGTACAGTCGGTCGCGCCTGCCCAAACGCCTACGCCCGGCGCGGGCAAGTCTCACCGTCGAACCACGTTCCCTCGACGAAGGTAGTGGTCGGAATGACGGGCACTCCGTATTTGTTATGTTGAAGTTGTCCGGCCAGAAGCTCGACCGCCAGTTCTCCGACGGTCCGGTGGTTTTGGCGCACCCCGGCGGTGCCTCCGGAAAAATCCTCCAAAAACAAGTCGGCGAAAGCGACATCGCGGGGGACGCGCAGTTTCAACGCCTTGAGCGCCGGCATGACAAACTCCGCCTTGCTCAGGAGAATTTCGGGCCGGTATCGGTCGAACCAGCGCTGAAAATCCTCGGGATCCACCAGGCCGGGCATTCCATATTCGTTAAACCAGCCTTCTACCGGCAAGGGCCCCGGAAAGATATAGGCGGGTATACGTTCGTGTTCCGCCAGATGCTGCTGCTCGCAAAGAAATCCCGCGGTCCAATAATTGTCGACCGCATGGTCCCAGCCGCGATGCATGACAAAGCCGATGCGGCGGTAGCCCGCTTCCATGACGCGCTGCATCGCCAGGCGCGCGATATCGCATTGGTTGTTCGTGACATTGTGCAACAACGGCTGATGCGGGTAATAATCGATTTTGATCGCGCTAAAGCGCGACCAGTCGAGCTTGAGGGTGTCGCCCAGGGCGAAACCGTGGGAGGCAATGATAAGTCCGGTGATTCCCCGATTCTGAAAAATGGAACTCAGCCGTTCGTGGGTCAACGCGGGTTCCCCCAGCCAGAAATGGTCCAGCTTGAAGCCCAACTCCCGCGCTTTCGTCTCCGCGCCGGCGTAAAAATCCGGGTGGGCGGTGATTTTTTTCCAGCCCCAGCGGGTTTTCCAGTTGGTGATATAGGCCAGGGTGGGTGGATTGCGGCGGGGGCGGTTTTTGGCGCGGTAGGAAATGAGTGCCCGCATCATTGGATCGGGGGTGTAGCCCATCTGCTCGGCCAAGCTTCGGATGCGGGACTTGGTGGCCTCCGGGATGCGCGGATGATTGCGCATGGCAAGGGACACGGTGGTGACATGCACGCCGGCTGCGCGGGCGATGTCGGAGAGGGTGGTCC
Source organism: uncultured Akkermansia sp. (assembly GCA_966250295.1). Taxonomy (GTDB): domain Bacteria; phylum Verrucomicrobiota; class Verrucomicrobiia; order Opitutales; family Opitutaceae; genus IMCC26134_A. The sequence goes on from CBINGR010000044.1 coordinate 19,580, forward strand.
GACGCGGGGTATCCATGGGTAACCTAGTTACAAGACGAGGCACACCTCGTCTCAAGCCAGTATTGTCCGTCAGGGGGCCGGGGGCTTGTCGTTCGAGACCTGTTGGTTATGGAACGAAGAGCGCACGATTCGAGTTGCCGGAAAAGACGCCGAACGCGGCCCGGATCAGACCGCGCAATCGGTCGGGGCGGGGACCAGGACCCTCATTTTACCCTCTTCGTCGTACACCAATTCCTTGATCTTGACGCAGCGCAGGTGATTCAGGCCGCCCGAGAGTGAGGAATCGTGGTGAAAAAGATACCATTTCCCCTTGAACTCCACGATCGAGTGATGAGTCGTCCAACCGATCACGGGCTCCAAAAGCCGGCCGGCGTAAGTGAAGGGACCGTAGGGACTGTCGGAGGTGGCGTAAACGAGGTAGTGGGTGTTTCCGGTCGAATAGGAAAAATAATATATGCCATTGCGCCGGTGCATCCAGGCGGCCTCGAAAAAGCGGCGTTCATGGTCGTCCGCGCGGAGAGGCCGGCCCTCTTCGTCCAGAATCTGGAGCTCACGGACCGGGCCTGCGAAGGATTTCATGTCGGCGGCCAGCGGAGCCATGCGAGGGAAAAGCGCCGGAGCCTGGCCGGCGGGCTCCCGGCCTTCCGGATCGAAGTGTTTCCCGCCCCAGTTTTGCAACTGCCCGCCCCACAGTCCGCCGAAGTAGAGGTAGGCCTGGCCGTCGTGGTCGATAAAGCAGCAGGGATCGATGCTATAACTGCCTTTGATCGGTTCGGGCTCCGCATGGAACGGGCCGGTGGGTTTGTTACTTATCGCGACTCCGATGCGGAACACCCCGGCTTTGTCGCGGGCCGGAAAATAGAGATAATACAGATTATTTTTAGAAGCGGCATCGGGCGCCCACATCTGCTTGCTCGCCCACGGTACATCCTTGACCGACAGGGCGAGGCCATGGTCCTTCACCTTCCCGCCGATTTCCTCCATCGAAAAAACATGGTAGTCCACCATGTCGTATTGATCGCCGAGGTCGTTGTCGGGGATGTTTCCTTCCCGGTCATGCGATGGATATATATATAGTTTCCCATCAAAGACATGGGCAGAGGGGTCTGCTGTATAAATATGGGTGATGAGAGGAACATCGGCGAGTCTCATGAACCTTCACGTTTAATCCCTCCCTCCGGGTTCGTCAAAAGGCGTGTTGGTCTAACATTTGATCCTGGGGTCATGCTGGACTAATGTTAGACCGAAAACGGTTTTGCGAACCGTTCCACGGCTTGGGTTGCTCCCTCCCCGGACACGCCTCCTGCCCATGGCGCATTCCCTTTTTCGCCCAGGCTGGTCCGTCTCGGATCGGGCGGCTGACGATATCAAATCCCAACCACTCCCCCATGATCGGCTATTCCTCGGGCCGGCCTCAGAAGCCATTCCCCCGGCCGGCTCTCCGTTGCGCCGGGCTTTGGGGCTCCGTCCGGCGCATCGTGTTCGCCTGCTCGTCGTCCGAGGGCCGGCCCGCGTTCGCATCGATCATGGCGCGGCTGTTTCCCTTCGGCTCGGTGCTTTGCTTTTTTCTGGCCGGCCTCACCGCCTTGGCGGGTTCCTCGCTCGGGCTACGAACCGAAATCGTGACCGATCAGCCGGGGAGCGCGAATTTTCCCCTCGTGGCCGGCGGTTCCGCCGCTCCGCTGTGGTACTCGCCGGATGATCACGCCGGCGTGATACGCGCCATCGGCGATCTGCGGGCCGACGTGGACCGCGTGAGCGGCCTCATGCCCGCGCTCAGCACGGCCGCCGCCGGTTTTCCTCCGGCCGGCCGGCCGGTCATTATCGGCACGGTCGGCCACAGCGCGCTCATCGACGGCCTTGTCGCCGCGGACAAGTTCGATGCGTCCGATCTGATGGGGAAGTGGGAAAGCTTCGTCATCTCCGTCGTGACCCAACCGCTTCCCGGCGTTGACCAGGCCTTGGTCATCGCCGGCAGCGACAAGCGCGGCACGATCTACGGCCTCTACGAGCTCTCCGAGCAGATCGGCGTGTCGCCCTGGTATTGGTGGGCCGACGTGCCAGCCCGGACCAGTTCCTCGCTGCACATCGTTCCCGGACGCTTCGCATCCGGCGAACCCGCAGTGAAATACCGCGGCATCTTCCTCAACGACGAGGCGCCGGCGCTCACGGGCTGGACCAACGCCAGATTCGGTGACCGCAACGGCGCGTTTTACGCCAAGGTCTTCGAGCTCCTGCTTCGCCTGCGCGGCAACTATCTCTGGCCCGCCATGTGGGGCGACGCCTTCAACGAAGACGACCCCGGGAATCCCCGTCTCGCCGACGAATACGGCGTCGTGATGGGCACCTCCCACCACGAGCCGATGATGCGCGCCCAGCAGGAGTGGGCGCGCCACAAGTCGGCCTACGGAAACGCCCAGTGGAACTACGCGACCAACGCCGAGGGGCTCCGCGCCTTCTGGCGCGACGGCATCGTCCGCAACAAGGACTACGAGAATCTCGTCACCGTCGGCATGCGCGGCGACGGCGACGAGCCCATGATCGTGGGCGGCGACATCGCCGAAAACGCCGCGCTCCTCCAGGCCATCATGGACGACCAGCGTGCCATCCTCGCCGCCGAGACCGGCCGCCCCGCCGCCGCCATTCCCCAGCTTTGGGCGCTCTACAAGGAAGTGCAGGACTACTACGACCGCGGCCTTCGCCCGCCGGAGGACGTGACGCTCCTCTGGTGCGACGACAACTGGGGCAACATCCGCCGCCTCCCTTCGACCGCGGAGGAGCGCAATCGCGCGGGCGGCAGCGGCGTGTATTACCATTTCGACTACGTCGGCGGCCCCCGTTCCTACAAGTGGCTCAACACGAATCCGCTGCCGAAAATTCAGGAGCAGATGAACCTCGCCTGGCAGACAGGCGCCGACCGCATCTGGATCGTCAACGTGGGCGATCTCAAGCCGATGGAGGTTCCCATCGAGTTTTTTCTGCGCATGGCCTGGGACCCGGCTCATTGGACAGCGGAGCGGTGCGACGACTTTCTCCTGGACTGGGCCGCCCGGGAATTCGGCTCCGTCCACTCCGCCGAGGTCGCCGCGCTCGTCGGCGGCTATACCAAGCTCAACGGTTTGCGGAAACCCGAGCTGCTCGCGCCTTCGACCTACAGCCTGCTCCACTATCGCGAGGCCGAGCGCGTGCTTTCGCAGTGGCGCGATCTCGCCGCCCGGGCCCAGGCGCTTCACCTCGCGCTGCCCGTCGCCGCGCGCGACGCCTTTTACCAGCTCGTGGTCCATCCGATCCTCGCCTGCGCGAACCTCAACGATCTCTATGTCGTCGCGGCCCGCAACGCCGCGTATGCAGGCCAGTCGCGCGCCTCGACCAACGCCTCCGCCGGACGCGTGAGCACCTTGTTCCAGGCCGACGCCGATCTCACCGCCTACTGGAACGACGGCTTCGCCGGCGGGAAGTGGATCCACCTGATGGACCAGGTGCACATCGGCTACACGACTTGGAGCGATCCGCCGTTCAACACCATGCCGTCCGTCCTGTCCTACGCCGCGCCCGCGACTTCCGACCTCGGTGTCGCTTTGGAAGGCTCGGCGACGGCGTTGGCCCATGGCGCGACGGGCGTCCTGCCCCTGCTTCACTCCGAAGGAGGCGCGGGTTCGCGTTACCTTGAGGTATTTCGTCGCGGCACGCTCGATGCCTACTATTCCGTCACCGCCAACCAGCCCTGGGTGACGATCACTCCCGCCTCGGGCATCCTGGGCGACGACGTGCGCGTCGACGTGAGCCTGGATTGGGCCCGCGTCCCGATCGGGTCCGGCGAAGTGCAACTCAGCATCCGGGGCGGCTCTTCCCCGGCGAGCCGCACCGTGCGCCTGCCTTTCGTCAAGGCCGCGCCCGCCCCGGCCACGCAGCCGGAGGGGTTCCTCGATCCCGAGGGCTTCGTGGCCATCGAGGCCCCGCATTATGACCGGGAGGTTTCGGCGGATGGGGTGGGGTGGCAGATCCTGCCGGACCACGGCCGGGGCGTCGGCGGGGTGACACCGGTTCCGGTCACCGCGCCCAGCGTGGTCTCGCCCGGGGAAAACAGTCCGCGCCTGGAGTACGACGTCTACCTCCGTCGCAGGGGCGAGTTGGCGGTACGCGTCGTCGTCTCGCCCACGATGAACTACATCCCCGGCCAAGCTCTGCGCTGTGCCATCTCCCTCGACGATCAGGCTCCGCAGCTCATCGCCGTCGGCGCGGACTACGAATCCGCGGTCTGGACCGACTCGGTGCGCGACTCCGTGCGAGCCGTGTCCGCCGCCGTGATCGCGGACACCGTCGGGCACCATGTTTTCAAGTTCTGGATGGTCGATCCGGGCGTCGTGCTTCAGCGCCTCGAGATCGACACCGGCGGCCTGAAACCAAGCTACCTCGGGCCGTCTGAGAGCCCGCGCGGCCGCCGCGTGGCCGTCGCCGGGGGCGGAGCGTCAACTGGCTCGGCCTCGGTGGTAATCGAGGCCGAGGCGGGGACGCTCGGCGCGGAGTTCCCGGCGTTCGCCGGCTCGGTTCCCGCCTATGTGTCCGTGTCGGCGACCAACGCCAGCGGCAGTCCGGGAAGCTCGGCCCGGGTGGCGCGTTATCAAGTCACCTTTCCCGCCGCTGGCGCCTACCGACTTTTCGCCCGTGTGCGGGTCGGCCCCGCTGTCGCGGATGACGACAGCTTTTATGTCGGCAACGGCTTCGGCGCGAAAAACCCTGCCACCAACTCGGACTGGCGCGCACTGAACGGTCTGGGCGGAGTCGGTTTCGCGGCCCTGTCCGATATCGTGCAGGCCACCGGCGGAACCGCCGGTGCGGGCATCTGGAAGTGGATCGACGTCACCGGCATTGCGGGCGTGAGTTTCAACGTGCCCTCCGCGGCGTTGGTGCAGACAATGGATATCGGCGGCCGGGAAAACGGCTTCGACATCGACAAGCTCGTCTTCGGCCCCGCGGCCAACACCGTCACGGTCGACGATCTCATGCAAGGCAGCGGAGGCACCGCGCCTTCCCCTTCGGTACATGTGTTCGAGGCGGAGGCCGGCCAATACGGAGCGGAACTCCTCCGCACTTCCGGCACGCCGGCCTACCTGACCGTGTCGACAGCCAACGCCTCGCTCCCGGGGACGGCGGCCCGCGTCGTGCGGTTTTCGGTGAATTTTTCCGCCGCCGGTTCCTACCGCCTCTTCGCTCGGGTGCGCATCGGTGCCGGCGGCGCGGGCGATGACAGCCTCTTCGTCGGCTCCGGCTTCGGCGCCAAGGACCCCGCCCTTGCGGCGGACTGGCGGACCGCGAACAACTTCGCCTTTTCCGGCTACGCCGACTCCGGCGACGTGGTCGAGGCTTCCAACGGAGGCACCGCCGGCACCGGCGTTTGGAAATGGATCGATCTTTCCGCCATCGCCGGGGCCACCTTCACCGTCCCGACGGGAAGCTTGGCACAGACCTTCGATCTCGGCGGGCGGGAGGATGGTCTCGCCATCGACAAAATCGTCTTCGCTCCGGCCGGCAGGGTCTACACCGTGGCCCTGCTCGATGCCGGCGCCCTCGGCGCGGCCGCATCACCCGCTCCCGTGTTCACCGCCGCGCTCGAGGAGCCGCGACAGATCATCGACGGTTTCGGCGCATCCAGCGCGTGGAATCCGACCCCGTTCACGGACGCGCAGACCGACCTCTTTTTTTCGCCGACGAGCGGCATCGGCCTTTCCCTGCTGCGCATCCGCATCGCCCCGGACGGCACAACGGTCGAAACCGGCACCGCAAAAAAAGCCGTCGCCCGGGGTGTCAAGGTGTGGGCGACACCCTGGTCCCCGCCCGCTGCATGGAAGAGCAACAACGACGTGAACAACGGCGGCACGCTGCTTCCGGAGCGTCGGGCCGATTGGGCCGCGCGCCTGGCTGATTTCGCGGTGAACATGCAGGTCGCCGGCGTTCCGCTTCTCGCGATCTCCGCACAGAATGAGCCGGACTACACCGCAACCTGGGAGAGCTGCATCTGGACGCCCGCGGAGCTCGCCGCTTTCGTCCGCGACCACCTGGGACCCGCGCTCGTCTCGCGAGGCGTCGCCACGCGCGTGCTCGCCGCCGAGCCCATCGGCTGGACTTCGCTGGCCGCCTACGGCGACGCCCTGCTGGGCGACGCGAACGCCCGTCCCTACGTCTCCCAAATCGCCACCCATCAATACTCGGGATCGCCCTTCGCCTATGCCGCGCTGGTAGCCCAGGGGAAGCCGCTCTGGATGACCGAGTACTCCGATTCCGGCGCGGACTCCGATCCCGGCATGGATTCCGCGTTGCGCGTGGCGTCCACCATCCACGATTTCCTCGCGGTCGCCGAGGGAAACGCCTGGCACTACTGGTGGCTGACCCAGGGAAACTCGACCGGCAGCACCGGCGCCCTCACGGAGTTCGGCGCCCTTGCCAAGCGCGGCTGGGCGCTCGGCAACTGGTCGCGCTTCGTCCGCCCCGGTTTTCGCCGGATCAATCTCTACGGTTCGGGCGAAACGGTCCGCGCCACCGCCTTCGTGGCCCCCGCCAGCCGGCGCCTGGCGATCGTCGCGGTGAACTCGGACAGCTCGGAGCGGGTGGTCCCGCTGGCCCTTTCCGGAGGCGGCGTGCTCTCCCTCACGCCCTGGGAAACCTCGGAGGCTCGTTCGCTCGCCGCGCTCGCCCCCATCAGCCCGGCGGAGGACGGTTCCTTCTCGTTGCCGCTGCCCGCGCGGAGCATTACCACGTTTCTCGGCGATTCGCTAAATCGCCCTCCCGCCTCCCTCGTCCTTTCGGGAAGCATGGTCCGGGAAAATCTCCCTGCCGGAACGGTTGTCGGTGCGCTTTCCGCGACGGACTTCGATCCGGGTGAAACCTTCACCTTCACGCTCGTCGCCGGCGCGGGAGACGCGGCCAACGCCGCCTTTGCGGTCGTCGGCAACCAGCTCCGCACCGCCGCGGAGCTCGACCATGAAAAGGGCGTCGTAAGGAGCGTGCGGATACGGGTGAACGACTCGCTCGGAGCCTCGTTCGAGCAATCTTTCGCGATCGTCCTGCAGGATGACCCCCAGGAATACGCGGACTGGTCCGCTCCGCTCCCCGCCGGGCAGAACCTGCCCGAACTCGATCCCGATGGCGACGGCTTCGCCAACCTTCTCGCCTTCGCGCTTGGTGGCGCGCCCGGCCAGGTCCTGGCCTCGGGGCGGCACCCCCGGTTTGCTTCGGAGGACGGGAACCTCTTCTTCGAGTTTCCCGTTCCCGATCCCGCTCCCGCCGATCTGAGTTGGATGATCGAGCGCTCGGCGGACCTCGTCACCTGGACCGAGCTTGCCGCCAAGGAGGGCGCCGCTTCCTGGACCGGCCTCGCGCCTGTCGAGACGGCGGCTGGCGGCGGCGGAACGAACGTCGTGCGCGTCCGGGCCGATCTCGCCGGAGGCCGAGCTTTTTATCGCCTCCGCGTGGTGTTGAACGGCTCCGCCGCCATCTGAAGCCGCCGATTTTTGCCCCCCTTTTTGCCCATGTTCCCTTCCCGGATTCTTCGCGCCTGCGCTGTCGCAGGTGTTTTGGCCGCTTTGAACTTCGTGTCGGCGGCCATCGTCCAATTCGATATCGACGACAACGTCGGCCCCTCGCCGACCGAGCCGGGATGGGTGCGCGTGATGGGTTCGGCCGACAACGCCGACACCCTCACCGGCACGGACGGCGTACGCACGCTCGTGCTCTCGACTTCGGGCGATGGGCAGGACCGCGATCGCAACGCCTCGCTTTTTGCGGAAAATCCCGGTCTCTGGCGCGATTTCTGGTTCGTCTCGAACAGCACGCTTGGCGGCGCGCAGGCGACCGCGACACTCTCGGGTTTTGCGGCGGACACGAAATACACCGTGGAGATCTGGGGCTATGACAAGAACTCCACCGGCAATCGTGCCGTGACCTGGACGGACGGGGGCACCGGCAACCGGGTGACGAGCTCCTTCAACGGCGATACCACGCCGGTGCCGGCCTCCCTGGCCGATTGTGTGGCGACGCTCATGGTCCAGTCGGACGCCGCCGGTGTCATCACGCTCACCGTGGCGGCCGCCGCCGGAGGATCGTCCGGGCTGGGAAACATTTTCGTCAGCGGGCTGCGCGTTTCGGCCTACGGTGGCCAGAAGCTGCCCACGCTCGAGGCCGAGTCAGGCACCCTGGGAGCGGAGTATGCATCCGCCACCGTGGCCGGCGCGACGGGCATCACCCCCTCCACCAACGGCGCCGGCTCCAATCCCGGAAGCGCGGCGCGGATCGCCTCCTACACCGTCCAATTTCCCTCGGCCAGTCTCTACCAGCTCTACGCCCGTGTCTATGTCGGCGCGGGCAGCTTCAACGACGACAGTTTCTTTTACGGCGCCGGCTTCGGCACGAAGTCGCCGACCACGAACGCAGACTGGGTCGCGGTCCTCTCCGGCCTCGCCAACACCGGTTACACGGCAGCCTCCGAGCAGGTCGTGGCCGGCGGCGGGTCGGCCGGCATCCAAGTCTGGAAATGGGTGAAATTCGGCACCTTTTTCACCGTCAACGAGGGCGCCCTCACGCAGACTTTCCAAGTCGGCGCGCGCGAGGATGGCTTCTACCTCGACAAGCTGGTCTTCGCTCCCGCGGACATCCCGCTCACGGTCGCCGAGCTGGACGCGGGCCTCTTGCCCGAGCGACCGTCCACGGAAGTCTACGAGGGGCCGGACGGCGTCGCGATCCATCGTTTCGACGAGCCATATCAGGCGACCAATTATGAAGGCGCCCAGCCGGCCTCGGGCCTCGCGCTTCAGGATGGCCTCCTGTGGGGCATGACCCAGGGCGGGGGACTGCAGGGCGCGGGCACGCTCTTCCAACTCTCGCCGGACGGCACGACCTTCGACGTCGCCAACACCTTGTCGGCGGAGAGCGGCCCCGGCCGGCCCCAGGGGACGCTGACCGCCGCCGGCGGCGGTGTTTTTTATGGCGCGAGCCAGACAGGCGGCACCGCCGGCACCGGCACGATCTTCAAGCGACAGGCCGACGGCTCGCTCCTCGTCTTGCGGAGCTTTGCCGCGCTCGCGCCGCACACCGGCTTCAATGTCGGGGGCGCCGCGCCCTCCGGCCCGCTCCTCCTCTCCGGCTCTACGCTCTATGGCGGGACCTCGCTCGGGGGCGCGAACGGCCAGGGTGTGCTTTTCTCCGTCGGTGTCGACGGGACCGGTTTCACCGTGTTGCGGGACTTTGGGGCGCTTTCCCCGCTCACCGGGTTCAACGCCGACGGCGCGCAGCCCTGCGGCGGGCTCGTCCTCTCCGGCGGCAGACTCTTTGGCGTCGCCGCGGCTGGCGGGGCAGGGGGGACGGGAGTGGTGTTCTCCCTCGCACCGACAGGCGCCGCTTACTCCGTGTCGCGCAGCTTCCTTCCGCTGGACGCCACGACGACCACCAACCTCGGCGGGGCCTTCCCTTGCAGCGGGCTCGTTCTCTCCGGCGGCAGGCTCTGCGGCGCCACCTTGTCCGGCGGGGCGGGCGGCCAGGGCACGCTTTTTTCTCTCGAGACGGACGGAAGCGGGTTTGCCGTGCTGCACGATTTTTCCGCGCTCGATCCCGCCACCGGCGTCAACGGGGATGGCACCGGCGCGGTCGCCGGGCTCACCGTCTCGGGCAATCTCCTTTACGGCGCGGCCTCGGGCGGCGGCACCGGCGCCGCAGGGACCGTTTTTTCCCTCGATGTCACCCATCCGGTCCTGCGCACGCTGCACCACTTCGACCCGCTCGCGGCCGACGGCACCAACGCCCGCGGCGCCCATCCGGTCGCCGGCCTCCTGCGTACGGGCAACACGCTTTACGGCACGGCCTTTTCCGGAGGACCGGGGGGCACCGGCGTGGTCTTCGCCCTTCCGCTGCCCTTGGACGCCGGCATCCGCGCGGCGGCCAATCCACTCGGCGGAACCGATCTGACCGTGGACGGCCTCGGGGCCCCCTTCTCGAATTACACCATCCAGGCGACGAGCGACCTGGCTTCGCCGACCGCCTGGCAAGACCTGCTCACCACGCCGGCGGACGCCAGCGGGCGTCTGGGTTACACCGAGTTCAATCAGACTGCCCCGCGACGCTTCTTCCGCATCATCGCCAACCCCTGAGCTTCTTCGTCGCCATGCGAAACGTGTTTCCGATCGCGAGCCTCCCGCATTTTCTCGTCCTAGGATTGATGGTTCTTGCCGGCTTCGTCGCCACGCCCCTCCGCGCGGCCGACGGGCGCTGGGCGACCACCTGGGGCACCGCGCCCCAGTTCACCAGCACGGATAACCTGCCCCCGGCGCCCCTCGCCAACAACACGCTCCGTCAGTTCCTGCGGGTTTCGATCGGCGGCGGACTCGTGCGCTTTCGTTTCTCGAACGCCTACGGCACCTCGCCGGTCGTGATCCAGTCCGCCCGCCTCGCGCTCGCGGCTGGCACCCCGGGCTCCGGCGCGATCGAGGCGGCAACCGATCGAGGCTTCCGTTTCCGCGGAGCCCCCGGGGCGGTCATTCCGCCCGGAGGCGTGCTTTGGTCGGACCCTCTCGCCTTCGAACTGCCCGCCTTGGCGAATGTCGGCGTCAGCGTACATTTCGGGTCCATCTCCAGTACCGTGATCACCGGCCATGCCGGTTCGCGCACGACCTCCTTTATCCAGACCGGAGATGCCACCCGGTCCGCGACGCTGAGCGGCGCCACCCTGACCGACCGTTGGTATCTCATCGCCGGGCTGGAGGTCCTGACGCCCTCGGCTTCCGGCGGCGCGGTGGCGGCGCTGGGCGATTCCATCACCGATGGGCGCGGTTCCACCACCAATGGCAACGACCGCTGGACGGACTACCTGGCTGCGCGGCTTGCCGGCAACGCGCCCACCGCGAAGACCGGCGTCGTCAACCTCGGCATCGGCGGCACCGGCATCGCCCTGGCGCAGGATCGTTTCCGCCGCGACGTGCTCGATCAAACCGGCGTCCGCTGGGTGATTCTTTTTATCGGCGTGAACGATATCGGGGCTTCGGGCGCGGCGCCCGCGACCATCGCGAGCACGGTCACCGCCGCCTATACAACCATGGCCAGCCAGGCCCGCGCCCGCGGCCTCAAGGTTTATGGCGCCACCATCACTCCCTTCGGCGGCAGCAGCTACTATTCGACCGACCACGAGACCGCGCGCCAGACGATCAACGACTGGATCCGCACGACGGCGGTGACGAGCGGTGTCTACGACGCCTGCATCGATTTCGACGCCGCCGTGCGCGATCCCGCCAATCCGTCGAACCTGCTGCCGGCCTACAACTCGGACAACCTGCACATCACTCCCGCCGGCTACGCCGCCATGGCCAACGCGATCGACCTCGGCCTCTTCGTTCCCTGACGCGGTCTAGGCGCTACATTTCGGACTGGGTCGACGATCATGCCTGCGAAACAGCCTGGTCTACTGTTAGCCCAGAGTGGGCGTTGAGGTGCGGTTACCCGTCTGATTGCCCGTTGGCCTTCTCCTTCCTCCCGCCCTCCGGACCTTCCGCGCGGGTTCCTTTCCGCACCTCGGACGGGGGCCGGCCGGTCTTTTTGTTTTCCGCCTCTCCCCACCCACGTCGATGAGCGACTCCCCCTCCGCCAAACTTTCTTTCCGCGAAAAAGCCGGCTATGCGCTGGGCGATGCGGGAGCCAATTTCGTCTTTCAGACGCTGATGGTCTTCCAGATGACCTTTTATTCGAAGGTCTTCGGCATCAGCGTCGCGGCGGCGAGCTGGCTTTTCCTGATCGGGCGGCTTTTCGACGCGATCACCGACCCGCTCATGGGCGTGATCGCCGACCGCACGAAGTCCCGCTGGGGCCGCTTCCGTCCCTGGCTGCTCTGGTCGGCGCTGCCTTTCGCGCTCGTGTTTTGGGCCGCCTTCACGACCCCGGACCTCGGGCCGCAGGGGAAACTGCTCTACGCGTGGGCGGCTTATCTCGGGCTCATGACGGTCTACACCGTGAACAACGTGCCCTATTGCGCGCTCAACGGTGTCATGACGGGCGACGTCAACGAGCGCACGAGCCTCTCCACCTACCGCTTCTTCGCCGCGATGGCCGTCGGTTTCATCGTCTCGGGCATGACCTGGCCGCTGGTGGAAAAATTCGGCCGCGGCGACGACGCCAAAGGCTGGTCGGTCACCATGGGGATTTTCGCCGCCATCACCGTCGTGTGTTTCGTCGTCACCTTTCTCTCGGCCCGGGAGCGGGTGCAGCCCGACCCCGCGCAGCAGAGCTCGGTGAAGCAGGACCTGGCCGACGCCTTCGCCAACCGCCCCTGGGTGGTGCTCTTTCTCGCGACCCTCGCCGTCTTCATGATGCTCTCGGTGCGCGGCGGCTCGCTGCCCCTCTTCACGCAGTTCGTGGTCGACCACGCCGCGCTGGGCGAGTTCATGCGCAAGCTGGGCTTCGTGCAGTCGGCCGGAAGCGGGCCGACGGGCTGGCAGAGCGTGCTCGATTCCGTCGGTTACCTGATTCGCCCCGATCTCTCCAACGTCCAGGCGGTGGGCTTCGGTTTCTGCAATATGTGCGGCAGCGTGGTGACGATCCTCGGCGTGCTGCTGTCGAAACCCCTGTCCCAGCGCTTCGGCAAGCGCGGCGTCTTCACCGTCTGCCTGAGCCTGACCGGCGCCGCCACGCTCTGGCTGTTCTTCATTCCGGGCGACGCGGTGGGCCTGCAGTTCTTCCAGGGCCTGGTCTGGTCGGCGACCTACGGGCCGACGATTCCCCTGCTCTGGTCGATGATTGCGGACGCCGCCGACTATGGCGAATGGACGACCGGCCGGCGCGCCACGGGTTTCGTGTTCGCGGGCGTGGTCTTCGCGCTCAAGGCCGGGCTCGGTGTCGGCGGTTTCATCGGCGGCCAGGTCCTCGCCGCGCATGGTTTTGCCGAGGGCGCGGAGACCACCGCGGCCAGCTTGCGCGGCATACGCATGACCGCCGCCGTCTACCCCGCGGTGTGCATCGCCCTGGCGGTGTTCGCGCTGCTGCGTTACCCGATCACCAAGGAACTGAACCTCCGCATCGGGCGCGAACTCGCGGAACGGCGCGCCCGTTATTCCTCGGCATCCTGAGCGCGGGAGTGCGATTCTGCCCCCGATGATCCGCCTTTGTCTCCTCCTGTTTCTCTCGATGGCGGCTTGTTCGCGCGGCGGCGCCGCCTCGGTTTCGCGCAATCTGTTCGGCGAACTGCTCGGCAAGACCGAGGCCGAGACCACGGCGCACATCGAGGCGGTCTGGCGGCAGTTCACCCAAGGCGACGCTTCGACCGAGCGCCTCTACTACGAGACCCCGGAGGACAGCGCCTACATCGCGGACATCGGCAACGGCGACGTGCGCTCGGAAGGCATGTCTTACGGCATGATGATCGCCGTCCAACTCGACCGGCGTGAGCAGTTCGACCGGCTCTGGCGCTGGGCCTGCCGGCACATGCGCCATGCCCAGGGCCCGAAAAGCGGTTACTTTGCCTGGCAGTGCCGCTACGACGGGACGAAGATCGGCCGCGCCGTCTCCGCGAGCGACGGCGAGGTCTGGATCGCGACCGCGCTCTTGTTCGCCTCGCGCCGCTGGGGTGATGGCGAGGGGATTTTCAACTACTCCGCCGAGGCTGCCGCGCTGCTCCGTGCGATGCGGGAGAAACCGAGGCGGGGCAAGGACACCGCGATCTTCGACCGCGACTATGGCCAGGTCACCTTCTGTCCCTTTGGCGATGCGTCCCGGATCACCGATCCGTCCTACCACCTGCCCGCGTTCTACATGCACTGGGCGGCCTTTGTCGGCGATCCGGCGAGCCGCGCTTTTTGGAATCGCGCCGCGGCCGAGAGCCGCGCCTTTTTCCACCGTAACGCTCATCCGGAAACCGGTTTGATGTCGGAGTACGCCCACTTCGACGGACGTCCCTACGCGGGCGCCAGGTTCGGTCCGGGCAAGGATGAATTCGGTTTCGACGCCTGGCGCACGCTCGCCTTCGTGGCGCTCGACCACGCCTGGGGAAGCGGCGACGCCTGGCAGGTCGAGCGCACCGATCGCGTGCTCCGTTTTCTCGCCGGGCAGGGCGACGGTCTCGTCAACCGTTACACGCTCGACGGTCGCCCGCTCGGCTCCGACTACTCGCCCGGCCTCGTCGCCATGGCGGCCGCGGCCGGTGTGGCCGCTTCCGATCCGGAACTGGCCCGGCCTTTCGTGCAACGGCTCTGGGATGCTCCCGCGCCGACCGGCCGCTGGCGTTACTACGACGGGCTGCTGACCATGCTCGGGCTGCTCCAAACTTCGGGGCGCTTTCAATCCTACGAGCCGTTTCCGGCGCTGTCCCCGTCCACGTCTCTCTGACCGGAACGGGAGGGACGTGACCCATCCGCAGGGCTTGGCTCGGTGGCCTCACTTGGCGGGAACGCGCCCTGCGAGTGTTCCGCAGGTTTTTTTTGCGGATTCGGCTGATGAATTGCGTAGCAGCAAAGGTACTGGAAAAGGCACGTCCCTGCCTTCACCCCTGAAATCCATCTTTGATCATGCGTATCCTAAAACTCCCCTCCTGGCTGACGATGTCCCCGCTGCTGGCCGCTGTTTTTTTGCCGGCGGCCGCCGCCCCGGTCGTTCCGGATACTCTGGCGCGTGCCTTTCCGCTGAGTTCCGTCCATCTGCTCGACAGTCCCTTTTCCAAGGCTGCCTCCGCCAATCGCGAGTATCTGCTCGCGCTCGACACCGACCGCCTGCTCGCGCCCTTCCTGCGCGAGGCGGGGCTTGAACCGCGCAAGCCCCCCTACGGCAACTGGGAGAGCAGCGGTCTCGACGGCCATACCGCCGGCCACTACCTCTCGGCCCTGGCCTTCATGGTCGCCTCGGGCAATGACACGCCCGACGGCGAGCTCCGGCGTCGCCTCGACTACATGCTCGACGAACTCGAGCGCTGCCAGAAGGCAAATGGCGACGGCTACATCGGCGGCGTTCCCGGCAGCAAGGCCTTCTGGGCCGGGATCGCCAAGGGCGAGGTCGGCCTCGTCAGGAAGAAATGGGTGCCCTGGTACAATATTCACAAGACCTACGCCGGCCTGCGCGACGCCTATGTCGTTGCCGGCGAGGAGAAAGCCCGCGGCCTGCTCGTGCGCTTCGGCGACTGGTGCGTCAGCCTCACTTCCAGCCTTAGCGACCGCCAGATGCAGCAGATGATCGACAGCGAATACGGCGGCATGAACGAGGTCCTGGCCGACATCTACGCCCTCACCGGCGATAAGAAGTACCTTCAGACGGCCGGTCGTTTCAACCACCGGGACCTGCTCGATCCCCTCCTTCGGCACGAGGACCGCCTGACCGGCAAGCACGCGAACACCCAGATCCCGAAGGTGATCGGTTTCGAGCGCATCGCCACGCTTACCGGCGACCAGGAAACCGATGCCGCCGCGCGCTTCTTTTGGGAAACCGTCACCCAGCACCGCAGCGTGGCCTTCGGCGGCAACAGCGTCGGCGAACACTTCAACGATCCGAAGGACTTCCGCCGCATGCTCGAGCACCGCGAGGGCCCCGAGACCTGCAACACCTACAACATGCTCCGGCTGACGGAGCAGCTTTTCGCGACGGCGCCCACCGCCGCCTATGCCGATTATTACGAGCGCGCCCTCTTCAATCACCTTCTCTCCGCGATCAATCCCGACAAGCCGGGCTATGTTTACTTCACCCCGATCCGTCCCGGGCACTACCGCGTCTATTCCGAGCCAGACCACAGCTTCTGGTGCTGCGTCGGCACCGGCATGGAGAATCCCGGCAAATACGGCGAGTTCATCTACTCCCGCGCGAAGGACGGCGGCATCTACGTGAACCTTTTTATTCCCTCGGAGCTGGACCTCGGCGACGGCGCCACGCTCCGGCAGGAGACGACGTTTCCCCAGGAGGGTGGCACGCGTCTGCGCCTGAAGCTCAGGCAGCCCGCGACCTTCGCCCTGCGGGTGCGGCACCCGTCCTGGGTCGCCGCGCAGGGCTTCACGGTGGCCGTCAACGGCAAGCTGCTCCCGGACGCGGCCGGCTCCCGGCCTCTGTCCTATTTCGATATCCGGCGCAAATGGCGCGACGGAGACGTGGTCGAGATCGGGCTTCCGATGCGCACGACCGTCGAGCGCCTCCCCGACGGTTCCAACTGGGTGGCGATCTTCCATGGTCCCATCCTGCTTGCGGCTCCCCGGGGCACGGAAAACCTCGTCGGTCTGCGGGCCGATTCCGCCCGAATGGGCCACGTCGCTCATGGCCCGCTTATCCCGATGGACCAGGTTCCCTCCCTGCTCGCCACCGAGGCCGAGGTGCCTGCCCATGTGGTGCCCGATCCGGCCGCCGGCCCGCTGCGTTTCCGGCTCAAGGACATCGTGACCCCCGCGGAGCCCCAGGGCATCCCGCTCATGCCCTTCTTCGCCCTGCACGACGCGCGCTATCAGATGTATTGGCAGGTCACCACGGCAGAGAACCTCGCGGCCCGTCGTGAGCAGGTCGCTGCGGCCGAGCGAGCCAGGGCCGCGAAGGAGGGTGCCACGCTCGACAGCGTGGCCGTCGGCGAGCAGCAGCCTGAGGTGGAGCACGATTTTCAGGGAGACGGCACCAAGACCGGCCTGCACGAGGGCCGCCGCTGGCGCGATGGCAGCTGGTTCCAATACACCCTCGATACCCGCGGCGAAAAGACGGTCGATTTGGTGATCACCTGCTGGGGTGGCGACACCGGCCGGGCCTTCGACATCCTCGTGGACGGCAATCTCATCGCCAACGTGGAGCTGGAGCGCGAAAGGCCCGGCCAGTTCGTCGAGAAGCGCTTTCTGATCCCCGCCGCCGTGCTGGCCAGGGCGCGGAACGGCCGCGTGACGGTGAAGTTCTCCGCGACGCGTTGGGTCGCCGGCGGCATTTACGATTTGCGCCTCATGAAGGGGACGCCCTGAGGCCCACCGGATAGTGTAGCGGCGAGCGCGGAGCGAACTGGGATCGCTGGCGCTCGCCGCTACATCTCCAGATCGGCCTGCGCCACGGCGGGCTAATGTTAGCGCACTGGGAACGTTGGCCCTGCGGGCGGACCCCCGAGAGTTGGAACCGTTCTCTTCCCCCAGGTTCGGCGCGGAAGAGTCGCAATCCGCTCCGCCCGCTTCCCCCCACGGATATCTTTCTGTCATCCCCACGTCCCCGTCCCAGATGAGAAATCCCCTTCGTCTCGTTTTGCTCATGCTCGTGTCACTCGGCCTCGGGGCCGCGGCTTCGGCGGGTCCAAGCCTCGGGCTGCAAACCGAGCTCGTCCTGGGTCGGGGGCAGGCGGAGTCCGGAGCTTTTCCCTTGGTGGCGCAGGGCGGCGCCGCGGCCCTTTACCTCGATGCCGCCGATCATGCCGGGGTGATCCGGGCGGCTGGCGACCTGCGCGACGATATTGCCCGCGTCACCGGTCGGGGCCCTCAGCTGGTGACGACGGTTTCGGTCCCCCGGACCACGGCGGCCGTGATCGCGGGCACCCTGGGCCGTAGCGCCCTCGTCGACGGCCTCGTCCGAGCCGGAAAGATCGACGTGAGCGCCATCGCCGGCCGCTGGGAATCTTTCGTGATCGCCACCGTCGACGATCCCTTTCCGGGGGTGAAGCAGGCGCTGGTCATCGCCGGATCGGACAAACGCGGCGCCATCTACGGCCTTTACGAGTTGTCGGAACAGATCGGCGTCTCGCCTTGGTATTGGTGGGCGGACGTTCCTCCCGCGCACCGCTCCGAACTATTCGTCAGGGCCGGTGCGCACGTGCAGGGCCCTCCCGTGGTGAAATACCGCGGTATCTTCATCAATGACGAGGAGCCGGCCTTCGGCCCCTGGGCCCGCGAGAAGTTCGGCGGCGTGAACTCCAAGATGTATGTTCATTTGTATGAGCTGCTGCTCCGGCTGCGCGGCAACTACCTCTGGCCGGCCATGTGGGGAAAATCCCACTACGAGGAGGATCCCGAAAGCGCCCGCCTGGCCGACCAATACGGCATCGTGATGGGCACCTCCCACCACGAGCCGATGATGCGCGCGCACAAGGACTGGACCTCCCGGCACGAAACCATCGGCAACGGCAAATGGAACTACGCGACGAACGCCGAGGGCCTGCGCCAGTTTTTCCGCGAGGGCATCGAGCGCAACAAAACCCACGAGACCCTGATCACCATCGGCATGCGCGGCGACGGCGACGAACCCATGGCCGGCGACGACGACATGCCGGCCAACATCGCCCTGCTCGAGAAGGTCGTGGCCGATCAGCGCGGTATCATCGGCGACGTCCTCGGCCGGGACCCCGCCCAGGTTCCCCAGGTCTGGTCCCTCTACAAGGAGGTCGCCGATTATTATGCCCACGGCATGAAGGTGCCGGACGACGTCACGCTTCTCTGGTGCGACGACAACTGGGGCAACATCCGCCGCCTGCCCACGCCCGCCGAGCGGACGCGTTCCGGAGGAGCCGGCGTGTACTACCATTTCGACTACGTCGGGTCCCCGCGTTCCTACAAGTGGCTCAACACGAATCCGCTGCCGAAGATTTGGGAGCAGATGAATCTGGCGGCGGAATACGATGCCACGCGCGTCTGGGTTGTGAACGTCGGCGATCTGAAACCGATGGAGCTGCCGATCGAGTTTTTCCTCCGGATGGCCTGGGATCCGAAGTCCCTGCCCAAGGAGGGCATCGCCGGCTGGACCCGCCGCTGGGCCGCGCGCGAATTTGGCCCCGCCCATGCCGGCGAGATCGCCGGCCTCGTCTCGAAATACGCCAAATACAATGCCTGGCGGAAACCCGAGCTGCTCGAACCCTCGACCTTCAGCTTCGCGAATTACGGCGAAGCCGAGCGTGTGTTCGCCGCCTGGGAGGAACTGGTCGCCCGGGCGGACAGGGTCGCGGATGTTTTGCCCGCCGAATTCCGCGACGCCTATTTCCAACTCGTGCAGTATCCGGTCGAGGCCTCGGCCACGGTCGTGCGCCTCTACCTCGCGACCGGCCGGAACCGTCTTTACGCCCAGCAGGGCCGCGCCAGCGCCGCCGGGCAGGCCGGGCTGGCCCGCGCTCTCTTCCGCCGCGACCAGGAACTGTCCGACGCCTACCACCGCATCGCCGGCGGCAAGTGGAATCACCTGATGGCCCAGACGCGCATCGGATACAAAAACTGGTCCGATCCGAAAACCAACGTGATGCCCGAACTGGCCGAGCCAGCCATTCCGCCCGGAGCCTCGCTCGGCGTGGCGATCGAAGGCTGCGAAATGGCCTGGCCCGGCTCGGCTGAGCCGGCGGTGCTTCCGGCCTTCGACTCGGTTGGACGGCAGCGCCGTTGGATCGACGTTTTCCGGCGCGGCGCGGCGGAGGTCTCCTTCACCGCGGCGGCCAGCCAGTCCTGGGTCAAGCTGAGCGCCAGCTCCGGTTCCCTCGCCGAGGACCGACGCCTCTGGGTGGAGGTGGACTGGGCCCGCGTTCCGGTCGGCGAAAATCAGGCCGAGATCACCATCGCGCGCGCCGGCGGCGAAAGCGTGCGGGTGCGGGTCGATGCCCTGCGTGCCGACCAGTTTGTCCGAAAGGGCGGCGAGCCCTTTTTCGGCGATCTCACCGGGCCGATGGCGATCGAGGCGGGGCGTGCCTCCGCCAGCATTCCCGCCGCCGGCGTGCGCTGGGAGGAGATTCCCGACTACGGCCGCGGTCCTTCCGGCATGAGCGTGTTCCCCGTGACCGCGGCGAGCGTCCGTCCGCCGGAGAATTCGCCGCGGCTGGAATACAAGGTGCTGATTCCGCGTTCCGGCAGGGTACGGGTCGACTTGATCACCGGCGTGGCGCTCGACCTCCAGCCCGGCCGCGGCGTGCGCCTGGCCGTGTCTTTCGACGAGGAGGCACCGCGGATCCTTGATGTTTTCGAGGGCCAGACTTACGCGGATCCGACCAAGCGCGGGGACAAGTCGGCCCCGGCGATCCGCGACTGGCACTCCTGGGTGAAGGATAACGCCATCACGCTCCAGTCCGTCCACCAGATCGCCAAACCCGGAGTGCGCACGCTCAAGGTCTGGATGGTCGATCCGGGCATCGTGTTGCAGAAACTCGTCGTGCACACCGGCACGGTGCGCCCGAGCTACTTCGGACCGTCGGCCGAATGACGCTGTATCTTTTCACGCTCCTTGTTGCCCCTCCCATGAAAGCTTCCCTTTGGCCTGTTCCGGTTCTCTGCCTGTCTCTCGCGCTTGCAGGTCCGGCCCAGGCGCTCGCAGCCGATTCGGCCACGCCGGTTGCAATCGCCGCCGAAGCCGCGTCCCGGCATCCGGCCTACCCGCCCTGGAACGAAAACGGCCGTATCGGGCACGAGCAGTTGGTCGCGAAAGCCCGCTCGGGGAAGATCGACCTCTACTTCCTCGGCGATTCGATCACCCGTCGCTGGGGCGCGACCGATTATCCTGAGTTCCTCGCGCACTGGAAAAAAACTTTCTTCGGCTGGAACGCGGCCAACTTCGGGTGGGGAGGCGACGGCACTCAGCACATGCTCTGGCGCATCCGGAACGGTGAACTCGACGGCGTGAATCCCAAGGTCATCGTCCTCCTTGGCGGCACGAACAACATCGGCAAGGGCGAAAAGCCCGAGCGCGCCGCCGACGCCGTCGAAGGTGTCGCCGCGCTCGTCGAGACCTGCCGGGCCATGGCGCCCGAGGCGACGATCGTCGTCATGGCGATCTTCCCCCGCAACGACAGTCCGGCCAGCAATGTTCTCATCGCCGAGGCCAATCGCGGCATCGCGCGGCTGGCGGACGGCAAAAAAGTCCGCTTCCTCGACATAAACGACCAGCTCGCGGACAAGGACGGCACGCTTTTCGAGGGCATGACCGTCGATCGCCTCCATCTCTCGCTCAAAGGCTATGAGACTTGGGCGCGCAACCTCGTGCCCTTGCTGACCGAGTTGCTGGGTCCTCCAGCGACCGAGGACCACGCTCCGGCTCCGACTGGCGACCCGAGCGCGGCCAAACGGTAGGGAAGGCCCCGCTGCGATTGCCCAGTGACCCCCTTTCCTCCGGCCCAAGTTGGAGCGCCCGGCGGTCTCGCTTCACCTCGAGACGCTGCAAGAAAGTCGCGTCTTCGCTCGGCCGGAAAAATCGCGTTCGTCCCGGCTTTGCTCGTGCCATTCCAGTCCGCCTTCCTTTCGGTTGGGCATTTCATGAAATCCCTTCTTTTCCCGCTGGCCGCCCTGTTGTCCTCCGTCGCGGCGTTCGCCGCGCCCGACGGTTTTTTATTCGTCACGTTCAAGGGCGAGGCGAACCCCATGACGGAGCAGATTTATTTCGGCCTGAGCCAGGACGGCCGTCATTGGGAGGCACTGAACGACGCGAAGCCGGTGCTGGTCAGCAAGCTCGGGGAAAAGGGTGTCCGGGATCCGTATATCCTCCGCGCCCACGAGGGCGGGAAATTCTACCTGCTGGCCACCGATCTTTCCATTCACCTCAACCACAACTGGGGCCGCGCGGTCCGGGCCGGCAGCAAGTCCATCGTCATCTGGGAGTCGACCGACCTGGTGAAATGGAGCGAGCCGCGCCTGGTGCGCGTGGCGGCCGACGATGCCGGCTGCACCTGGGCGCCCGAGGCGGTGTATGACGAGGAAACGGGTGATTACCTCGTGTTCTGGGCTTCGATGAACCGTCGTGACGAATTCGCGAAGCATCGTATCTGGGCCTGCCGCACGAAGGATTTTCGGACCTTCGGCAAGCCCTTCGTCTACATCGACAAGGGCGGGCATGTGATCGACACCACGATCGTGCGCGACAAGGGCCGGTATTACCGCTTTTCCAAAGACGAGAAATTCAAGGCCATCACCATGGAATCCAGCGAGAAGCTCATGGGCCCTTGGACGGAGGTCTCCGACTTTTCCCTGGCGCGGATGCACGGCTACGAGGGGCCCGCTTGCTTTCTGCTCGAGCCCGCCACCGCCGGCCGGCCCGCCGCCTGGTGCCTGCTGCTCGATTATTACAGCAAAGGTCAGGGGTATCAGCCGTATGTGACGAGCAACCTGGACAGCGGGCACTTCGAGTCCGTCGGCGATTTTAATTTCCCTTTCCGTTTTCGCCACGGCGGCGTGTTGTCGCTCACCAAGGAGGAATACGCGCGGCTCAAAGATGCCTACGGGAAAAAGGAAGGCGAGGCGGCCACGCCGCTGTCGCGATGACCGGGCGGGCTCAGCAGCCGGTTTCCGAGTGGGCGGCTTCCAACGGCTTCGATTCGGGCGAACCCTTTTCGCGGAGGAAAATGGAAAGTACGACCATGCTGCCGATGGCGAGAAACTCGCTTTGCCAGTTTTGGAAAGATTCGAACCAAAACTTCGATCCCACCAGGTGTTGGCCGACGGAAAGCGGCTCCTGACCCCGGCGGGTGCGTTCCTCGTTTTCCAACTTCGTGCTGCTGGCGACATGGATGGTGAAGCTGATAAGGAAGAGCAGGGCGAAGGCGAGCGACAGCGAGTGGGCGTAGATGCCCCGCCAGATGCCGCCTTTTTTCACCGGCCAGGGTGAATCGGCGGTCACGGGCCGGGTTTCTTCCGGCTGGTCGGGATCGTTCGATTCGGCCGAACCCTTCTGAAAGAGGAACGCGGTGATATAGACATAGACGAACATCTGCAGGAACTCGCTTTCCCAATTTTCCGAGGTGGTTTCGAAAAAGTGGGCGGTGGCGACGTAGGCGGTCAGGGACAGCGCAGGCTCGCCGCGTTCCGTCCGTTCCTCGTTGTGCACGTGCCAGCCGGTGAGGAGCTGGCCACCCAAGTAGCTGAACAGAAACAAGGCGCCGATCAGGAGGGAAAGGCCATTGTTCCGAAAAAATCGCTTCATCCCGACAGTCTAGCGGGTTTGTGCGACGGTAAGCATCCGGGGCCTTTCCGACCGGGGCAGCCGGGCTCGTGTGGTGGCACGATTCGGAAAGCGCCGTCGGCTCCCGTGGCCCGCCCGGGGGCCGGTCAGGCGGGAACGACGGAGACTGCGCAGGCTTTGTAGGAGGGCTGGCGGCTATGCGGATCGTAGGAGGGAAAGGTCAGGCGGTTCACCTCCGGATAGTGCATGGGGATGAACAGCTCGCCCGGGCGCACCGTGGGTGTGAGGTGGGCGGTGGCGGTGATCTCGGCGCGGCGGGAACGGATGCGGACGGGCGTGGAGGCGACGATACCGAGGCGGGCGGCGTCGTCGGGATGAAGTTCCACGTAGGCCTCGGCGGGGAAAAGTTTGCGGAGGACGTCGCTCTTGTTCGTGCGGGAGCCGGTGTGCCACTGGGCGGAGGTGCCCCGGCCGGTATTGAGCAGGAAAGGAAAGGCCTGGTCGGGGGGCTCGGCCATGGGACGCGGGGCGTCGAAAAAGAGGCGTGCCTTGCCGTCGGGGGTGAAGAATTTCCCGTCGGCGAACAAACGGCGCTCCTGGGGCGACTCCGGTGACGGGTCGGACGAGACGGACGGGGCTGATCTGTCGGATCTGCTGCGATCCGGATATGGCCACTGGATGCCTCCCGCGGCGGTGATGTGGTCGTGGTCGCGTATGCCGGTGATGTCGCAAGGCTGGCCGGCGGAGAGTTCCTTGATGATCTGGAAGGCGGCGGCGGGAGTGCTCCAGCGGCGGAAACGATCGCCGCAGCCCCAGGCCTCGGCGATGAGCTTGAAGATGAAGAAGTCGGCCAGCGCCTGGCCGGGGGCGCGGGCGATCTTGCGGGTGAGGCCGAGGCGGCGCTCGCTGTTGATGAACACGCCGTCCTTCTCGCCCCAGCCGGCGGCGGGGAGGACGAGGTCGGCCATCCGGGCGGTCTCGGTCGTGTGGTACATGTCCTGCACGACGAGGAACTCCAGTTTCTCGCGGAGGCGGGCGAAGCGGTCCTGGTTGATCCAGGAGTGGGCGGGGTTGGTGGCGATGACCCAGAGTCCCTTGATCGCGCCGCTCTCGATGCCGTCGATGATCTGGTCGTAGGCCCAGGACGGTTTGTCGGGAATGGATTTTTCGGGGATGTCGAGGATGCGGGCGACGTGGGCGCGGTGCTCGGGCTTGGCGAAATCGCGGCCGCCGATCAGGGAAGTGGCATTCGCGTAGAGGCGCGAGCCCATGGCGTTGCACTGGCCGGTGATGGAGTTGGCGCCGGTGCCGGGCCGGCCGATGTTGCCGGTGATGAGGGCGAGATCGATGAGGGCCTGGGCGGTGCGGGTGGATTCGTGGCCCTGGTTGACGCCCATGGTCCACCAGAAGGAGACGGCCTTGCCGCGCCCGATGAGGCGGGCGAGGCGGCGGACCTCGTCGGCGGAGATGCCGGTTTCCGCCGCGACGCGCTCGGGCGGATAGTCCGCGACGAAGGCCGCGAACTCCGGGTAGCCGGTCACATGGGCGTCGATGAAATCGCGGCGTATCCGATTTTCGGTGACGAGGACGTTGGCGACCCCATAAAGGAGCCAGAGGTCGGACTTGGGCCGCAGGTTGACGTGCCAGGTGGCGGCCATGGCGGTCTCGGTGCGGCGCGGGTCGAGGACGATGATGTGCGGGGCGTTTTTGTTCATCATCACCCGCTGCCACATGATGGGGTGGGCGATGGCGGGGTTG
>CBINGR010000045.1:0-42034 GCA_966250295.1 uncultured Akkermansia sp.
AGGACCTGCGCGCCGACCGCCAGATGGAGTTCACCCAGGTGGACGTCGAGGCCTCCTTCATCGACCGCGAGGACGTCTACCGCATCTTCGAAGGCATGGTGCGGAAGATCTGGAAGGAAGTACTCGGCACCGACATCCCCGCGCCCTTCCTGCGCATGCCCTTCCACGAGGCGATGAACCGCTTCGGCGTGGACAAGCCAGACATGCGTTTTGGCCTCGAGCTGAGCGACCTTTCCGAGACTTTCCGCAACTCGGCCTTCAAGGTATTCCAGGCCACGGTCGCCGGCGGCGGCGTCGTCAAGGCGATCAACGCGAAGGGTCTCGCCGATCTCACCCAAGGCGAGCTCAAGAACCTCGAGGACATCGCGAAGAGCCTCGGCGCGAAGGGCCTCGCTTTCATCAAGTGCGAGGGCGGCGAGTGGAAGTCGCCCATCGTGAAGTTCTTCTCCGAGGCCGAGAAGGCCGCGCTCACCGCGCAACTCGGCATCGCGGACGGCGACATGGTGTTCTTCGCCGCCGCGCCCTGGGAGAAGGCCTGCGCCATTCTCGGCCGCATCCGTCTCGAAGCCGCGCAACTGTTGGTGAAACGCGGCAAGCTCACGATCCGCCATGACGACTGGAAGTTCCTCTGGGTGGTGGACTTCCCGCTCATGACTTACGACGAGGAGCAGAAGCGTTTCCTCGCCACCCATCACCCCTTCACCGCGCCGGTGCCGGAGGATGCCCCCCTGCTCGAGACCGCACCGGAAAAGGTGCGCGGCCAGCACTATGACCTCGTGCTGAACGGCATGGAGCTCGGCGGCGGTTCGATCCGCATCCATCAGCCCGCGATCCAGGAAAAGGTTTTCAAGGACGTGCTCAAGATCCCGGCCGACGTGGTCGAGAGCCGCTTCGGCTATCTGCTCAAGGCCTTCAGCTACGGCGCGCCGCCTCACGGCGGCATCGCTTTCGGCCTCGACCGCCTGTGCGCGCTGCTCTGCGGCACGACCAGCATCCGTGACGTCATCGCCTTCCCGAAGACCCAGAAGGGCCAGGACCTCATGGCCCAGTCGCCCACGCCGGTCACGGAGAAGCAGCTCAAGGAGCTGCACATCCAGACCGTGCTGCCGGTGACGGAGTGAGCGACCGTTGACCGACGCCACCCTGGCCGGGAGCGTTTAAATTATAGGTCCTATAGGTCCCATGGGCACTTAGGACCTATAGAAAGCTTTCATGCCCCGGACCGCGTCTATCTGCGTGCGGCCCGCAGTTTGAGGTCGAAGGCGGGGGCCGCCTCTGCCAACGAGCGTTTCCACTATGCCGAAGCTGACGTGGAAATTCTGGCGGTGGCCGCTCGCGAACCAGATCCTGGCGGGCTTGCTGCTCGGCATCGTCGCCGGCCTGATCGTGAACGGCCTGGTGGAGACCGACGCGGGCGCCGCCGCCTTGCAGGGCTGGCTCGTGCAGGTGATTCAGCCCTTGGGAAAGCTGTTCATCCGGATCATCTTCATGATCGTGGTCCCGCTGATCTTCGCCGCGATCACGCTCGGGGTGGCCGAGATGGGCGATGTGCGCAAACTGGGCCGCGTAGGCCTGCGCTCGATCGGTTTCACCGTGCTGCTTTCCGGTGTGAGCGTCCTGGTGGGACTCACCTTGGTGAACGCGCTGGCGCCGGGAAAACACCTCGCGCCCGAAACGCGCGATGAGCTGCGGGCGCGCTACGCGGGCGAGGCCGCGCCAAAGGTGGCGCAGGGCACGCCGCAGGAAAAGCCCGTCGCGGACACGCTGCTGAATCTCATCCCGCAGAATCCGCTGGCCGAAGCGGTGAATGCCTTCGCGCCCAACTACACCGGCGGCGGGCTGATCGCCGTGATGGTGTTCAGTCTGTTCTTCGGCGTGGCCATGGCGGTGTCGCCGCCGGGGAAAATCGCGCCGCTGACGGCGGTCCTGCAAGGGGTTTTCGAAGCCTGCATGCGCGTGATCGGCTTTGCCATGCTGCTGGCACCGGTCGGCGTGGCTTGCCTGGGCTTCAGCCTGGTGGCGACGCTGGGATTGGGCGTGGTGAAGAGCCTCGGCTTCTACGCGGTCGTGGTGGTGCTCGGCCTGGCTATCCAGCAGTTCGGCGTTTACCCGCTCTGCCTGCGCCTCGTCGGCGGGGTTTCGCCGCGCTGGTTTTTCGGCTGCATCCGGGAGGCGATGCTGACGGCCTTCAGCACCTCCTCGAGCAACGCCACGCTGCCGGTCTCGCTGCGCGTGGCGGAGGAGAAACTCGGGCTGCCCTCGCGCGTCAGCCGTTTCGTGCTGACGGTGGGCGCCAGCGCCAACCAGAACGGCACGGCGCTCTATGAGGGCGTCACGGTGCTCTTTCTCGCGCAGGTCTTCGGCGTGGAGCTTTCGCTCGCCCAGCAGTTCGTGGTCGCGTTCATGTGCATCCTCGCCGGCCTGGGCACGGCGGGCGTGCCGGGCGGCTCGTTGCCGCTGGTCGTGGGCGTGCTCGTCACCATCGGCGTGCCGGGCGAAAGCATCGCGATCATCCTCGGCATCGACCGGCTGCTGGACATGTGCCGCACCTGCCTGAACGTGACCGGCGACCTGGTCTGCGCGGTTCTGGTTGCGAAAGGCGAGGAGCGCGGAGGCGTCGCGGCCGGCACGCCGGAGCCCGCCCTGAAGGCGTAATTAATTTTCGAATACAAGACGTTTCGGCCTGCGTGCGGCCGCCGTGGCCCCGGGGGCGCGGGAGGCCTTGGCACAGCCCGTGCTCTCGACGGCGACGATCGCCCCCTCGGCGACGAGGGCGGGTTCCAACAACCTATAAAAAGCATGCATATGAAGCCATGTACCAGGCCCGCATCCGGGCTGCTGAAAATGACCGTTGTTCTCGCGGTGCTCGCACTCGCATCCGCCGCCCAGGGGCAAGACGCCTCGGCGCCCGCTCCCGTGGATCCCGCCGCGCTGAGTTCGCTGCGCGTCGGCCTCGATACGGTCTGGGTGCTCGTCGCCGCTTTTCTCGTGTTTTGGATGAATGCGGGCTTCGCCTTGGTCGAATCCGGCCTTTGCCGAGCCAAGAACTGCGTGAACATTCTTTCCAAGAACTTCATCGTCTTCGCCCTCTCCACCGTCTCGTTCTACGTGATCGGCTGGGGGCTGATGTTCGGCAACGGCAACGGCTTCTTCGGCACCAGCGGTCTCCTTTTCGTGGGCGGCGCGGATAATTCCCCCGCTCTGGGCACCGGCTACGAGGCCATGAATCCCTTCTCCACGGCCAAGTACGAGGGCGTTTACAGCGCCATCAACTGGACGCCGGTGCCGCTCTGGGCCAAGTTCTTCTTCCAGCTCGCGTTCGCCGGTACCGCGGCGACGATCGTTTCCGGCGCGGTGGCCGAACGCATCAAGTTTCTGGCTTTCATTCTCTTCAGCCTGATCCTGATCGCCTTCATTTATCCGATCGGGGGCCATCTGATCTGGGGCGCCGGTTATCTCGCTTCGGCAGGTTTCCGCGATTTCGCGGGTTCCACGGTGGTGCACTCGGTCGGCGGCTGGGCCGCCCTCGCCGGCATCATCGTGCTCGGCCCCCGCATCGGCAAATTCAAGAACGGCGGCGTGCAGCCCATCCCGGGCCACAGCATGACCTCGGCGGCCCTCGGCGTGCTTGTTCTCTGGCTCGGCTGGTTCGGTTTCAATCCGGGCTCCACCATGGCCGCGATGGACGGCTCCGCGATCGCCCATATCCTGGTCAACACCAACATGGGTGGCGTCTTCGGTGCGCTTTCGGCAACGGCCACCGCCTGGATTCTTCTGAAGAAACCCGACTTCTCCATGACGCTCAACGGCTGCCTGGCCGGCCTGGTCGCGATCACCGCTCCCTGCGCCTTCGTCAGCATCGGTTCCGGCTGCATCATCGGCGCCATCGCCGGCGTGCTGGTCGTCGTCTCCGTTCTCTTTTTCGACAAGCTGACGATCGACGATCCGGTCGGCGCTCTTTCCGTCCACCTGGTCAACGGCATCTTCGGCACGCTGGCGCTCGGACTTTTCTACAACAACGACGTCGCCACCTCGGTCGCTGCTCTCGCCACCGGGAACACGGCCGCGAAGCAGTTGATCATCCAGTTCAAGGGCGTCCTGCTGGTCGGGGCGATTGTCTTTCCCGCTTCC
This sequence comes from uncultured Akkermansia sp., assembly GCA_966250295.1. Taxonomy (GTDB): domain Bacteria; phylum Verrucomicrobiota; class Verrucomicrobiia; order Opitutales; family Opitutaceae; genus IMCC26134_A. The sequence continues at coordinate 4,132 of CBINGR010000045.1, forward strand.
CTGGCAGTCTGGTATCTGATCAAGGGCATCTTCGGCGGCATACGGGTCAGCGCCGAGGAAGAGACCGAGGGCCTCGACCTGGGCGAACATGGCAACGAAGCCTATCCCGACTTCACCCCCGCCCACAAATAACGCGTCCCTTTTCCCAAGTGGCGCATGGTGACAAGCCTTGCGCCGCTGCGGCCGGGAACCTAACAACGTCACGAATCCCTATACATTAACCGCATGAAACTCATTATCGCCATCATCAAGCCCTTCAAACTCGAGGAGGTGAAGGAAGCTCTTTCCGAAATCGGCGTCGAGGGCATGACCGTCACCGAAGTCAAGGGTTTCGGCCGCCAGAAGGGCCACACCGAGATCTATCGCGGCAGCGAATACACGGTGGATTTTCTGCCCAAGGTGAAGCTCGAGATCGTCGTCGCGGAAGACGTCGTGAGCAAGACCGTGGACGCCATCGTCAAGGCCGCCAAGACCGGCAAGATCGGCGACGGCAAGGTCTTCGTGATCGGGCTCGAGGATGCCATCCGCATCCGGACCGACGAGCGCGGCGACGCCGCCATCTGAGGCGAATTTTGGCCCGCCCGCCACTTGGCCCGGAAGCCAAGCTCGAACACCTGCTCGGCATCGGACCGGCTCCCGTAAAAGGGAGCCGGTTTTTTTATGCGGCAAAATGGGCGAAAATTACCAGCGATCTTAAAGGGGATACGTTTTTTTAAATTTCCTAATATGCTGCCTATATTGTGGTTAATGTTATCGATGAAAATAATGCATGATGAGGTGAGTTCATGGCTTGGCGCCTGCTTACAAGGCCGGCGTCCATGAAGACATTCCTCAAAATCATCCTCTGTTCCCTGGCCTTGGTCGGCGGAACATTCTCCTCCATCGCTCAGGAGGCAGCGCCTGCGGCGCCGGCTGAGCCGACTCTAGAACAGCGTGTAGGCGACATCGAGGCCTACATGAACAATGCCGCGCGGGTCACCGAAGCCGGTCAGTCCAAGGTTTCCGGTCCCGGCCCCGGCCACAATGCCTGGCAGATGGTCAGCACCGCGCTCGTCATTTTCATGACCCTGCCCGGTTTGGCGCTCTTCTACGGTGGTCTCGTGCGCAAGAAGAACGTCCTTTCCGTGCTCGCTCAGTGCATGGGCATCGCCGGTCTGGTCACCATTCTCTGGTGGGCCGTCGGCTACAGCCTGTCGTTTTCCGCCGGCAAGCCCTTCATCGGCGGCTTGTCCAACGCCATGCTGAACGGCGTTTCCCCGTCTGCCACGGGCGCAGGCTACTACTGGATCAGCGACATCATGTGGTCGATGTTCCAGCTCTCCTTCGCCATCATCACGCCCGCCCTTATCCTTGGCGCCATTGCCGAGCGCATGAAATTCTCGGCCGTGCTCGCCTTCGTGGCAGTGTGGATGTTTGCGGTCTATTTCCCCTTCGCCCACATGGTTTGGGCGGCTGACGGTCTGATGTGCGGTCCGCTCAACAAGGACGCCGCGATCAAGGCGATCGACTTCGCTGGTGGTACTGTGGTTCACATGACCTCCGGCTGGTCCGCCCTGGTCCTCTGCCTCATCCTCGGACCCCGCCTGGGCTTCGGTAAGGAGAAGATGACCCCGCACTCCATGGTCCTCTGCACCGTGGGCACCGGTATGCTCTGGGTCGGCTGGTATGGTTTCAACGCGGGTTCCGCCCTGGGCGCCGACGCGATCGCCTCGAACGCCTTCGCCACCACCACGCTCGCCGCCGCCACTGCCGGCTTCGTCTGGGGCGTCGCCGAATGGGTCCTCAAGGGCCATCCTTCGGTCCTCGGTTTCTGCTCCGGCATCGTCGCCGGCCTGGTGGTCATCACCCCCGGTGCCGGTTTCGTGAGCGCTTCCTCCTCGGTCATCATCGGTGTCCTCGCCGGCCTGGTGCCCTTCGTCTTCGTGAGCTACCTGAAGGCCAAGTTCGGTCTCGACGACGCGCTCGACACCTTCGGCGTCCACGGCGTGGGCGGCACCCTTGGGGCCATTCTCACCGGTGTTTTCGCCGATCCGGCGGTGAACGGCGTGCTCGGCGAGAGCGGCATGAACCTCATGCCCGGCCTTCTGGCCAACCAGCTCAAGGCCGTCGCCCTCACCATCGTCTGGAGCGTGGTCGCCACCGCAATCATCGCCTACGTGATCAAGGCCGTCATCGGCCTCCGTCCGACCGCCGAGGTCGAGCGCCAGGGCTTGGACATCAACGAGCACGGCGAAGAGGGCTACGTGGACTAATCCGCGGCCTCGCGCATCAACCCTGAAACCAAATCACGCATGAAACTCATCATCGCCATCATCAAGCCCTTCAAACTCGAGGAAGTGAAGGAGGCCCTCGCCGGCATCGGCGTGGAAGGCATGACTGTCACCGAGGTCAAGGGCTTCGGCCGCCAGAAGGGCCACACCGAGATCTACCGCGGTTCCGAATACACGGTGGATTTCCTGCCCAAGACGAAGCTCGAAATCGTGGTCGGCGACGACCTCGCCCCCAAGGCGGTTAACACCATCGCGGAGGCCGCCAAGACCGGCAAGATCGGCGACGGCAAGATCTTCGTCCTCTCGGTCGAGGACGTGGTCCGCATCCGTACCGACGAGCGCGGCGAAGCCGCCGTCTGAGCTCCGCCTCGTTCGCCCGCTACGCTCCGGCCCCGGCCGCGCCTCGTGCGCGCCGGGGCCGTTTCGTTCGCAACGGGTCGTGACGCCTACCGGGATCCGCGGGGCCTCATCGGAGACCCTGGTTTGGTCGAGAAGAGGCGCAAAAAGTCACGAAGCCGAACCAAGGCAGCTATTCCGCCAAGGTCTGCGTGGAGCCGCGTCCCCCTTCGCCGGCTACCACGGGCTTCCCCCGCGGCCTTGCGGCATGTTTCGTGCAAGAATCGTATCCATGCCACCCTTCCTTGTCCTCGCCAGCTCCGGGGTCGCCGCCTCGATTCCTTCGGCGTTGCTTGCCCCTTTCGTGCTGTTGCTGCTGCTCATCGCGGCGATGCCCCTGGCCCCGCAGGGCATCAAGGGCCTCTGGGAAAGGTATCATCCACTGGTCTCCGTCGGCCTCGGACTTTTTGTGGCGGCCTGGTTTTGGCGGAGCATCGAGGGCGGTCCGGACCTCGTGGCTCATACCGTGCTCGAATACGTGTCCTTCCTCTCGTTGATCGGGTCCCTTTTTGTGGTGGCGGGCGGCATCCATCTGCGCATGCGCGGGGAGGCGACCCCCGGGGAAAACCTGCGGTTTCTCCTGTTGGGCGCGGTGGCGGCGAATCTGGTCGGCACCACCGGTGCATCGATGGTGCTGATCCGTCCGTGGATCCGCATGAATAAGGTGCGCATGAGCGGTTACCACGTGGTGTTTTTCATCTTCGTGGTCTCCAACTGCGGTGGCGCGCTCACCCCGGTCGGCGATCCGCCGCTGTTCATCGGCTACCTGCGAGGCGTGCCCTTTTTCTGGCTCGTCGGCCAGGGCGGGATCCAGTGGCTGCTCGTGATCGGCGCCTTGCTGGCGGTCTTTTTCGCGCTGGATTCGCACTGCTTCCGCAAGGCTGCACCCATCGTACAGGCGGAGTCCGAGGAGCCGGATACCTTCTGGTTCGAAGGAAAGCGTAACCTCCTGCTTCTGGCGGTGGTGGTCGGGGCGGTCTTCATCCCGGACACGATCCCGCTGCTGCGCGAGGCCGTGATGCTCGCGACGGCGGCGCTCAGCTATAAACTCACGCCCAGGGCGGTGCACGAGGCCAATGCGTTCTCCTTCGGGCCAATCAAGGAGGTGGGGTTCCTCTTCGCGGGGATCTTCCTGACCATGATGCCGGCCCTCGGCTACGTCGCGGAGCACGGCAGGGGTTTCGGGATAGAAAAGCCGAGAGAGTATTACGTTGCGGCCGGGTCGCTCTCGGCGGTGTTGGACAACGCCCCGACCTATGCCACGTTCTTCGAACTCGCCCTCGCGTCCACCCGGAACGGGCTGCCGGACCAGTTTCCGGTCGACGCCGGCCTGCCGGAGACCACCCGCGCGCTGCTCGACGCGGCGCCGGACCTCGTGACGGCCCTCAGCCTGGGCGCCGTGTTTTTCGGGGCGATGACCTACATCGGCAACGGACCGAATTTCATGGTCAAAGCCATCGCGGATTCCCGGGGGGTGAAAACGCCGGGATTCTTCGGCTATATCCTGCGTTTCTCGGTTCCGATTCTGCTGCCGATCCTCCTGCTGACGGGGTGGCTTTGCCTTTGAGCGCGGCCAGCCCCGGCCTTCGCCTCCGGGGGGACCGCAAGGGCTGCGTGCCGGCCCGGTCACAGAATGTTTATTCCGGATCAAGCATTCACGCTTGGCGGCCTGGCGGGCCGGCGCTTTCTCGCGCTGCTCCCTGCTCCCCATGTCCCTCGTCACCGTCTTGGAATCAACCGACCGGCGCCCGCTGTTTTTTCTGCGCGGCGCCGGCTCCAGCTACGTCTTTGGCGTGCACCCGACCGGTCTGCTCTGCCACCTCCACTGGGGCGGCCCGCTGGCGCCCGACCCCGCGCTCGCGGGGCGTTTCGAGGCGGGCATGATTGCCTTCGGGCCCGAGCTCATCCGCGTGCCGCCCTTTGGCGGTCGTACCCCGCTGGATTTTCTTCGTTCCGAGTATCCGACGGCGAACACCGGCGACTTTCGCGAACCGGCCATCGACGTGCTGCATGCCGACGGCACGCGCGGCCTGCGCCTGCTCTATGCCGGCCATCGCGTGGTCGCCGGCAAACCCACTCTGCCCGGCCTGCCCGCCACCTATGTGGAGGCGGCCTCCGAGGCCGAGACGCTGGAGATCGAGCTTCGGGATGCCCGTGAACCCGGTGGCGGCGTGGGGGTGACGCTCCGCTATACCGTCTACGCCGGCCGCGATGTCGTGGTCCGCTCGGCCTGCGTCACGAACCGCGGGGATCGGCCGGTCACGCTGCTGCGCGCCGCGAGCGTCTCGGTCGACTTTGCCCACCGTCGACACGAACTGCTCACGCTGCCGGGCTCCTGGGCGCGCGAGCGCTGGGTGGAACGGGCCGTCCTGCGCTCCGGCTTGCACGAGGTCGCTTCTCGGCGCGGCGCGAGCAGCCACCAGATGCACCCGTTTTTCGCCCTGCTCGAGCCGGCGGCGGACGAGACGCGCGGCGAAGCCTTCGGCTTCAGCCTCGTCTACAGCGGCAATCACCGCGGCGGCGTCGAGGTCACCCAGATGCAGCAGGCGCGCGCCTTTCTCGGCCTCCACCCCGAGGGCTTCGCCTGGCGCCTGGAATCCGGCGGAAGTTTCCAGACCCCGGAGGCGGTGCTGGCCTTTTCGGCCCAAGGCCTCGGCGGCCTGTCCACTCAATATCACCGCCTCTACCGCGAACGCCTCGTGCGCGGTGCCTGGCGGGATCGCGAGCGTCCCATTCTCATCAACAACTGGGAGGCCACCTACTTCGATTTTACGGCCGACAAGCTCGCCGCCATCGCCCGGACCGCCGGTCGGCTCGGCATCGAGCTCTTCGTCCTCGACGACGGCTGGTTCGGCAAACGCAATGACGACACCACCTCGCTCGGCGACTGGGTGGTGGACACCAGCAAACTTCCCGCCGGTCTCGGCGACGTGGGCCGCCGCATCCAGGCCGAGGGGCTGCGCTTCGGTCTCTGGTTCGAGCCGGAGATGATCTCGGTGGACAGCCAGCTTTACCGCGCGCATCCCGACTGGTGCCTGCACATCCCCGGCCGGGGACGCACCGAGGTGCGCCAGCAACTCGTGCTCGACTTTTCCCGGGCCGAGGTGGTGGACGCGATCTACGCCCAGGTGGCCGCGATCCTCCGCGAGGCGCCGATCGGCTATATGAAGTGGGACATGAACCGCCACCTTACCGAGGTCGCCTCCGCGGGGCTGCCGCCGGAGCGCCAGGGCGAGGTGTTTCACCGCCACATCTTGGGCGTCTATGCCTTTGCCGAACGGCTCGTGACCGAATTTCCCGACCTGCTCATCGAGGGCTGCTCAGGCGGCGGCGGGCGCTACGATCCCGGCATGCTGCACTACACGCCGCAGTTCTGGTGTTCGGACAACACCGACGCCATCGCCCGGCTGCGTATCCAACACGGCACGACGCTGGTCTATCCGCCTTGCACGATGGGTGCGCACATTTCCGCCGTGCCGAACCATCAGCTTCACCGCACCACGCCCTTCCGCACCCGCGGCCATGTCGCGCTCGCCGGCCAGTTCGGTTTCGAGCTCGATCTCACCCGGCTCCCGGCCGAGGAGCTGGCCGAGGCGAAGGAGCTCGTCGCGCTCGCCAAACGCACCCGCCACCTGCTGCGCCACGGCGATCATCACCGGCTCGCGGACCCCTTCGCGGGCAACCTCGCGGCCTGGATGCTCGTCGCCCCCGACCGCGGCGAAGCGGTCGTCACCGCCGTGCTGGCCCTGGCCGAGCCGAACTGGCGCCTCGCGCCGCTCCGGCTGCGCGGTCTCGATCCGGCGGCGCGCTACCGCAGCGTACAGGGCCCGGAGGGCGAATGGCCCGGCGACGTGCTGATGGAGCTCGGTTTGCCCCTGGACGGATTGAGCCAGGATTTCACCAGCCTGCTTTGGCACCTGAAACGGGTTTAGGCCGCCGCACCGGGAAGAGCGGCGGCTGGGGCGGCGGCTGGGACCAGGCTGGGGACGATGGTCCCCCGACCCGGTTCTTTGGTCCTACTCGCAAACAGATGGCTTGATTGCCGGGGCATTCGCGCGCTGGCTGCGCTCTCGTTCAGCCGCCCCCATGACCTCGTCTCGCCTCCTTCGGTCTGTCGTTCTCGGCCTCCTGTCGCAGGCTGCGATTTCCGCGCACGCCGCGCTCGACACCAACGCTAACCAGCTCAGCGACGTCTGGGAAGCGGTCCATGGCACGACGGGTTTGGCCGCCGCGGCCGATACCGATGGCGACGGCCTGACCAATGCCCAGGAAGCCATTGCCGGCACCGATCCGTTCGATGCCTTTTCGCTGCCGCGCCTCGATCTCAGCGGCGAAGGCTCCCTGCTGACTCCGGCGTGGACGGGTTTCGCCGGCAAACGCTACCGGCTTTTTTCCTCGGATTCCCTGCTCACTCCACCGGCCGCCTGGCAGGTCCTCGCGGATTTTTCCAGCGGAGGCGGGGCGCATTCCCATCCCTACGCTTTTTCGGGTGGAACGCGTTTTTTCCGTCTTGAGGTTCTGGATACCGATGCCGATTCCGACGGGCTCAACGACTGGGAGGAACGGGAGATGGGCTTCGACGTCGCGAGTGCGCACACGGAGCGTTTCGATATTCCGGACGCCGCCCGCGCCGCGGCTTCTTGGAACGCCGCCAGCACCGTCACGGTCGCCGCCGTGGACGACACCTTCAGCGAGCGCTGGCCCGACCCCGCCGTCTTTGCCATCCGCCGCAGCGGGGGCCTGAAACCTCTCGTCGTCACCATCGCCCTCTCCGGCAGCGCCATGTCCGGCGCCGACTATGTCGCGAGCGACACGACGACCGTCTATCTTCCGCCCGGGGCCCGCGAGGCCTGGGTGACTCTTGCGCCGCTTGCCGACGCAGCCGATGGCGAGGCCGCCGAAACGGTCACGCTCACCGTTCAAGCAGGTGCGGGTTACTCGGTGGGAAGCGCGCCCTCCGCGACGGTTTCGTTGCTCAACGAGCCGGCCGACGCCGCGCCTTCCCCGAAAGCCGCCGTGCGGTTCCTCATCCAGGCGGCCTTTGGCCCCGATGCGGATGACCCTGCCGATGCCGATCTCACGCCGGAGAACGCCGAGCAGGTCATGGCCCTCGGTTTCGAGGGCTGGCTCGATGCCCAGTTCGCCCTGCCGCCGACCTATCTCCAGCCTTTCACCGAGTACGCCGCGACGATTCCGGAATTTTACACGGATAGGAAACAAGGCGCCTGGTGGAGCCGTGCGATGGGAACCTCGCCTGCCGTGCCGGGCGGTCCCGCGGTCCAGTATGACGTGTTGCGCCAGCGCATCGCTTACTGCCTGAGCCAGATCCTGGTCGTCTCCGACCGTCCCGAGGCCCTGGCAGTCCAACCCGTGGGCTTGGTCAACTACTACGACGTCCTGATTCGCCACGCTTTCGGCAACTATCGCGACCTGCTCTACGACGTCACGCGCCACCCCGTGATGGGCTTTTACCTGAGCGCCTTGAAGAACCAGAAACCGGACCCCGCCAACCACCTCTTCCCGGACGAGAACTATGCGCGCGAGGTCATGCAGCTCTTCTCCATCGGCCTGTGGCGGCTCAATGCCGACGGCACGCGTTACCTCTCCAACGGCTCCGATCTCGATCCCGCAGGCAACCCGGTTCCCGCCGGCCAGCCCATTCCCAGCTACGACAACACCACCATCACCAACTTCGCGCGTGTCTTCACCGGCATGAGTTACGCCGGCGGCGACTCTTTCCTCTTCGCATCCGAAAACTGGCTCCAGCCCATGGATCTGTGGGACGATTACCACGATCTCGACCCGAAGACCCTGCTCAACGGCGTCACGCTGCCCGACCGCCACGCTCTCGCCAGCCCCGGCAACACCGGCACGGCCACCGAGGCCGATCTCGGCGCCGCGATCGACAATCTCTTCAACCATCCCAACCTGGGACCTTTCCTCGCGCGCCAACTGATCCAGCGTCTCGTCACGTCCAACCCCACGCCCGCCTATGTCGGTCGGGTGGCCGCGGCCTTCGCCGACAACGATCCCGGACCGGCGGTCGGCCAGCGCGGCGACCTGAAGGCCGTGATCAAGGCCATCCTCCTCGACTCCGAGGCGCGCGATCCGGCCAGGCGAACCGACCCGCATTTCGGCAAGCAGCGGGAGCCTTTCCTGCGCGTGGTAAACCTCGCCCGGGCGTTCAACGCCTCGTCTCCCTCCGGGTTCTACCAGCTCAGCCTCTTCTCCATGGACCACTACCAGGAGCCGCTGAACTCCCCGAGCGTGTTCAATTTCTACCTGCCCAACTACTCTCCGCCCGGCGAGGTGCAGGCCGCCGGCCTCGTCGCGCCCGAGTTCCAGATCGTCAATGCCACCAGCGCGATCTCCGCACCCAACTACTATCACACCGCCATCCTGAGCGGCCTCCACCGCTGGGGGACCGCCGACCCGGCGCGCAACGTAAAGCTGGACCTTGCCCATGAAATTACCCTCGTGGACGCCGCCAAGCTCGACGCGCTCCTGCGGCGGCTCGACCTCGTGCTCACCGGCGGCGAGCTCAGTCCCCGCCAGTTCCAGATCATCCGCGAAGCCGTGCTGCGCATCGACACCTCCTCCTGGGAGTGGGAACAGGAACGCCTCCGGCTCGCCATCTGGCTCATCGTGACCTCGCCCGAGTACTGCGTCCTCCGCTGATCCCGTTTCTCCCGCTCGTTGCCCTCGCCACCATGAAAGATCCCCGTCTCATCTCCCGCCGCCGCTTTCTCGGGCAGGCCAGTTGCGCCGCGGTGAGCACGCTGCCCGTGCTCAGCACCCTCCTGAACCTGAAGTTCGCCAGCAGCATCGCCTCGGCCCAGACCGTGCCGGGCTCGGAATACCGCGCGCTCGTCTGCCTCTTCCTCAACGGAGGCAACGATTCCTTCAACATGCTCGCCCCGCGCGGCGCCGCCGAGCACGCCGAATACGCCGGGGTGCGCCAGGACCTCGCTCTTCCCGCCGCGAACCTCCTGCCGATCAACCCCCTCAACGCCGCCCAGGTCGGGCGCCAGCTCGGCATCCATCCCGGCATGCCGGAACTGCAGCAGCTTTTCGAGGACGGCCACGCTGCCTTCGTCGCCAACGTCGGCACCCTGGTCGAGCCCGGCGTCACCAAGGCGGGGTTCGTCAGCGGCGCGGCCAAGCTGCCCGTCGGGCTCTTTTCGCACTCGGACCAGATCGAGCAGTGGCAGACCTCGCTGCCCGACACCCGCGCCGGCATCGGATGGGCGGGGCGCGCCGCCGACCTGCTCAACTCGATGAACGCCAATCCCGCGGTCTCGATGAACATCTCCCTGGCCGGGAGCAACGTCTGGCAGACCGGGAATTCGGTTTTTGAATACGCCATTACCCCCGACGGCGCCGTCGGCCTGACCGGCTATTCGAAGGACTGGGTGCAGGAATACGGCACGCGCCAGACCCGAAGCGCCGCGGTGGATGGCCAGCTCGCCATGGAATACGCCAATGTCTTTCAGCGCACCTTCGCCGGCTCGCAGCGCTCGGCGCTCGACGCCTACGACCTGTTCGCCGGCGCCACCTCGGGCGCTCTCCCCGCGGGGGCGACCTTCCCGGACAGCAACCTCGGGCATCAGATGCAGATGATCACCCGCACCATCGCCGGCCGAAACGCGCTCGGCGCGCTGCGCCAGACTTTTTTCGTGTCGCTCGGCGGCTGGGACCATCACGACGAGGTCCTGGTCAACCAGGCCAACATGCTGCCGGTGGTCAGCCAGGCGGTGGGCGCGTTCTACCACGCGCTCGAGCTGCTCGGCGTGCAGAACAACGTGACCCTCTTCCTTGCCTCCGACTTTGGCCGCACGCTCAGCTCGAACGGCCGCGGCTCCGACCACGCCTGGGGCGGCAACACCTTCGTCGTCGGCGGTGCGGTGGACGGCAAAAAGATCTACGGCTCCTATCCCGATCTCTACGCCGATAATCCCCTCGACGTGGGCCGCGGGCGGCTCATCCCGACCACAAGCGTGGACAGCTATTTCGCCGAACTGGCCCTCTGGCTTGGCGTGCCGCGGGCGAGCCTGCCGCTCGTGCTGCCGAACATCGGACGCTTCCTCGATCTTTCCGGCTCCGGCGCCCCGGTGGGCTTCCTGCCGGTCTGAGTCGGGATTTTTCAACGCAAAGATCGCAAAGGACGCAAAGGATGATGCTGAAATTCCGTCGTTTTGCGTTTTCGGCGGGCGTGCTCGTGATCGGGGTCGGAGTTGTTTTTCTTTGGAACCGGGCCCGGGCGCCGCAGCCGCCGGCGAGGGTCGCGCCTTTGCCCACGGCCGAGGGCAAACTGGCGGCCAATGCCTCGCCGACGGGCGGAGAGCCGGCTTATTCCCCGCTGGCGGACGAACTGCACGCCGCGCGTTTCGATGCTGCGCACGATCTGGAGGTGCTGCGCGGCCTGCTGTCCCAGTTCACGACCACGCTGCGCCTGGCGGAGCGGCCGCCCTTGGGCGACAACGCGGATATCGCCGCCGCGCTTACCGGCCGCAACCCGCGCCGTGTGGTGTTTCTTCCGGTCTCGCATCCGGCCCTGCGCGACGGCCTGTTGCGGGACCGGGAGGGCACGCCTTATCACTTTCACGCCCGCTCGTCCGACCTTATCGACGTACGTTCCGCCGGCCCCGACCGCGTGCTGTTCACCGCGGACGATCTGGTGTCATTTCCGAGGTAGGGCGTGACCGCTGGGCGCGCCGGTTTGGCGGCGTAGGTCTCCGGTAAATCGCGGCGGTCCCAGCGGTCCCGCCCTACCTGCAGGCCACGCCGTGATCCGGCGCTCAAACTTCCTGCTCAGGCTTCTCCGCATGCGTGCCGAGCACCTCGTTCAGCTTGGCGCGGAGGCGGTCCACGGAAAACGGTTTGGCGAGCGCTCCCACGAAGCCATGCCGGGCGTGGTCGCGGAAGGTTTCCTCATGGTTGTAGCCGGTCATCAGCACCGCGCGTACCGCGGGATCCCGCTCGAGCAGGAGCTTCACGACTTCCCGGCCGCCCATGCCGCCGCGGACTGTCAGGTCGAGCAGGACCGCTGCGAAGGGGGTGCCTTGCCGCCCGGCTTCTTCGTAAAGGGTGATGGCCTCGGCTCCATTCTCGGCGAGGCAGGGCTCGTAACCGAGTTGCGACAGCGTCTGGGCCACGATCTCGCGGACCCGGAGTTCGTCGTCCATAACCAGGATTTTCCGGGAGCGGACGGGCTCGACGGGGGCGGGCGGGACGGGCGGAGCCGCATGGGCATGCGCGGCGGGCAGGTGGCAGAGCACCGTGGTGCCGTGTCCGGGGCGCGACTCGACGGCGATCAGACCACCGTGTTTCTGGAGGACCGAGTGGCAGATCGTGAGGCCGAGGCCCATGCCTTTCTGGGCCCCCCGTTGCTTGGTGGAAAAATAAGGATCGAAAATCTTGGGCAGCACCTCGGGCGGGATGCCGGAGCCCTCGTCGGCCACGGTGATGCGCACGTAGTCTCCCGGCGCGGCATCTCCGCTGTGCGCGACGTCGAGTACCGCGTTTTCCGCGCGCAGGCGCACCGTGCCGCCATCGGGCATCGCCTCGCGGGCATTCAGGACGAGGTTGCGGATGACCTGCCCGATTTGCGCCTCGTCCACCTCCACCGACCAGAGATCGGGGGCGAGGGCGCTTTCGCCGCGGACGTTGGAGCCGCTGAGGGCGACATCCAGGGATTGTTGCAGCAGATTTTTCAGGTCGACGATCCGATGGGCCGACACGCCACCCTGGGCGAAGGTGAGCAGTTGTTCGGTGAGCGCCCGCGCGGCATGGAGCGTTTCCCGCGCCTGGCTCACGTGCTGCTTCTGGGGCGGAGCAAGCGGGCCGGTGAGGCCGATCATTTCCAGGTTCAACTGGAGGTTCGTGAGCAGGTTGTTGAAATCGTGGGCGATGCCGCCGGCCAGGATGCCGGTGGATTCGAGTTTGCTCAGGATCAGGTGCTCCTGATCCGACTGGCGCCGCTCGGTGATGTCGCGGGCCACCGCAAAGATCGTGGATGCGCCGGGCTCGACGGAGGACTGCCAGGCCAGCCACCTATACGAGCCGTCCTTACAGAGGTAACGGTTCTCCAGTCCGCGCACGGGAATGCCCCTGGCCAGGTCGGCCCGGGCGCGCAGGGTACGCTCGCGGTCCTCGGGATGCATGAAATCCGCCACCGGACGGGAGAGCAGCTCCTCCTTGGACCAGCCGAGCACTCGTGTCCACGAGGGGTTGACCTGCTTGAAGTAGCCGTCGAGCCCGGCGATACACAGGAGGTCGAGTGAAAGGTCGAAAAGGCGGTCGCGATCGCGATCCGCCTCGGCTTGGCCGGGTTGCGCCGCGAAGGAAGAGAGCGGGCCTTGGGGGGCTTGCATTGGGCTTTTTACGACGGGACTTTCGCCTGGATCCCGGTTTTTCCCGAACGGGGGAAAACAAAGGCCGGACGAAGTGTAAGAGCAATGTTTATGTGGGCGGAAAAGGAGCTGGAAATGCCGATTGGACGGCGACGATCAAGCGACTTTGGCACCTGGCGGGGTACGGTCTCCGTACGCGCGCCTGCCGTCATCCCCGTGAGGGGCTGACCATCGTGGAGGGATCCAGGGCGGCATCGAGGGCGGCGGGGCTCATGAGCCCGCGGGCGAGCACGACTTCGCGCAAGGTGCGGCCGGTGGCGAAGGCCTCCTTCGCCACCGCCGCGGCGGCGTCGTAGCCGAGGTGGGGATTCAGCGCGGTGACGAGCATGAGGGAGCGCTCCACCAGTTCACGGCACCGGCTGGCATCGGCCTCGAGCCCCGCCACGCAAGCGTCGGCGAAGCGGCGGGCGCCTTTGGCGAGGACTCCGATGGACTCGTGCAAGGCATGAGCGAGGAGCGGGAGGGTCGCATTGAGCTCGAAGTGCCCGGCGCCGCCGCAGGCCAGGGCCATCTGCGCCAAGCCCTGGGCGTAGATACAGACCTGGACGAGCATTTCGCTCATCACCGGGTTGATTTTGCCCGGCATGATGGAGGAGCCGGGCTGGGTGGCGGGCAGGCGGAGCTCGCCGAGGCCGCTGCGGGGACCCGAGCCGAGGAGACGGATGTCGTTGGCGATCTTGGTGAGACTGGCGGAGATCGTCGCGAGCAGGCCGGCGACCTCCACCGCGTCATCGCGGGCCGCCTGGGCCTCGAAGTGGTTGCGCGCCTCGACAAAGGCCAGTCCGGTCTCTTCGCAAAGGATATGCGCCACCCTGGCCGCGAAGCCCGGATGACCGTTGATGCCCGTGCCTACGGCGGTGCCGCCGACGGCGAGCTCGCGCAGGGCGGCAATGGCCCGGTCCGTGCGGGCGACGGCTTTCTCCACCTGCGCGGCGTAGCCGGAGAATTCCTGGCCGAGGGTGAGCGGGGTGGCATCCATCAGATGGGTGCGGCCGATTTTGACCACCGGCGCGAAGGCGCGGGCCTTGGCGTCGAGGGTGGAGTGAAGATGGACGAGCGCCGGACGGAGCTCCCGGGAGAGGGACAGGGCCACGCTGACGTGGAGGGCGGTGGGGATGATGTCGTTGGACGATTGGCCGAGATTGACGTGGTCGTTGGGATGCACGGGTTTTTTCGAGCCCAGGGCCTCGCCGGCGAGCTGGCTGACGCGATTGGCGATGACCTCGTTGGCGTTCATGTTGGTCGAGGTGCCGGAGCCGGTTTGGAAAATATCGACGGGGAAGTGTGCGGAGAGCGCGCCGTCGGCGATTTCTCGCGCGGCCTGCTGGATGCGCCGGCTTTGATCGGCGGGGAGCCGGCCGAGCTCTTCGTTGGCACGGGCGCAGGCAAGCTTCACCAGGCCCAGACCGCGGAGGAAGGCTTCCGGCAAGGGGCGGCCGCCGATGGGGAAATTGAGCAGGGCACGCTGAGTGGATGCGCCGTAAAGGGCATCGTCCGGCACCTCCACCGGGCCCATGGAATCGGTTTCGGTTCTCATGAGAGAACCATGCCCGTGCCGGCACGAGCGGCAAATCGCGTCGGCATCGGCTGCCGCCGCGCCAGGGCTGGGGCCCGGGGGGCGCGCGTAGCGGAAAACCCGCCATGAGCCCCGCCGCTTCGCTTTCGGCGGGGGGAAGATTCGCGGTCCGCGCGAAGAAGTAGCCCGGCGGGCTGCGTTGATTCTTGAGGCAGAAAAAAGCCCCCGCGGGGCGGGGGCTTTTCGGTCGGAGGCGCTTCGGAGTCGATCAGCCCTGGGGCTTGGAGCGGCGGAACTCCTTGTGGCCGCTCTTTTGCATCGTGCCGAGCTTGGCCAGAAGGGCGGAGGCCTCGTCGTTTTTGCCTTCCTTGAGCGCCGCTTCGAGTTTGGTGGCCAGGGCGACGAATTCCTTCATCTCCGCCTGGTATTTCTCGATGAATTTGGCCCGTTCGGCCTCGGGGACTTCCGCGGCGCGGGCGGGGGCGAGGGCGATCGCCTCCTCGGCGGCCTTGCGCAGCTTTGCGGCGAGTTCGAGAGAGGATGCGTTGGCGGCGGGGTCGGAGACCTGCTTGCGCAGTTTGTTAAAGGCGCCGCGTATGGCATCCATTTTGCCGTCGAGTTCGGTTTCCTCGTGACCGGCGGGGGGAGTACCAGGGGCGGGCTGGGCGTGGACGACGGCGAAGGGGCTGGCAAGAAGGACGGCGAGAAGAAGTTTTTGCATGGTCGGAAGCGAAGACGGGGAGTGATCGCGACGGTTACGGACCCGATTCCGATCGGCAACCCTGTCTTCTCCGCGCGGCTCAGGGCAGGCCGTAGTACTCGACCGCGTTGCCGCCGAGGATGGCGGCGCGCTCGGTGCCGGAAAGCGGGGCGATCCAGTGTTCCACCACCTGCTTCCACCGCGCGTAAGGTACGCCGGCGAGGCAGACGGGCCAGTCGCTGCCGAAAAGCAGGCGGGCGGGACCGAAGGCTTCCAGAACCACGTCGAAGAAGGGCTGGAGCCGTTCGGGCGTCCAGTGCGTCACGTCCGCCTCCGTGACCATGCCGGAAAGCTTGCAGGCGACATTCGGACGCCGGGCAAGTTTGCGGATGGTTTTTGCCCAGGGTTCGAGCTCGCCGGCGGCGATGCGGGGCTTGGCGATGTGGTCGAGGATGAAAATCTGGCGGGGATGGCGGTCCACGAAGGCGATCGTATTGGGCAGGTGGCGCTCGAGGACCAGGATGTCGTAGGCGAGATCGCGTCGGGTGAGGACGCGGATGCCGCGGTTAAAATCGTCGCGCAGCATGTAGGCCTCGTCGGCCTCGGCCTGGAGGACGTGGCGCAGCGAACGGAGCCGGGCGGCGGCGGGATGGGCGGCGAGGCGGTCGAGGTGGGCCTCCAGGTCGGGCGCGATCAGCGGCACCCAGCCGACGATGCCGCGGATGAAGGCGTGGCGTGCGGCCAGGTCGAGCAGCCAGTCGGTTTCGGCGAGGGATTGGCGAGCCTGCACGGAGACAACGCCATCGACGCCGGCGGAGGCGAGTTCACCGGCAAGGTCCGTGGGGAGAAAGTCGCGGCGAAGCGCAGACCAGTCCGGGGGAATCCAGCCGTATTCTTCCTGGGTGAAGCGCCAAAAATGGTGGTGGGAATCGATGACCATGCGGGGAGGAAATTTAACCGCAGACGGCGTGGATCGGCGCGGATGATCGGAGCTATCTATAATCCGCGTTTATCCGCGAAATCCGCGGTCGATTTTTAGAGTTCGACGTGGATTTTGGTGATCGCGCCGGGGTTGGCGGACCAGTCGGCCAGGGCCTGGCCGGCGGCGGCGAAGGGGACGGTGCGGGTGATGGTTTCCGCGACGGGGTAGCGGCCGGAGCGGAGCATCGCGATGACGTCGCGAAAATCCTGGGGCGTCGAGTTGCGCGAGCCCAGGATGTCGAGCTCCTTCATCACGAAATACTTGGTTTCGTAGGAGACGGGGGCCTTGGCGTAGCCGATATAGACGACGCGGCCGGCGAAGCAGACTTCGTCCACGGCGGCGGTGAAGGTGGCGGGGTGGCCAACCGCCTCGATGGCCACGTCTGGACCGTGGCCGTCGGTCAGGGCCTGGAGGCGTTCGTGCAGGTTTTCGGTGCGGGAATTGATGACATGGGTTGCGCCGGCCTTTTGGGCGAGGGCGAGCTTCGCGTCCTCGATGTCCACCGCGATAACCGTGGCGCCGCGGTGGAGCCCGGCGGCGGCGATGGCGCCGAGGCCGATCATGCCGCAGCCGAAGACGAGCACGGTGTCGGTCGCGGCGATCCGCCCGCGCGAGACGGCGTGAAAGCCGACGGCGAGCGGCTCGACGAGGGCGAGCTCGCGCAGGCCGAGGCCGGGGGCGGGTACGAGTTTTTCCCAGCGGGCGACGATGAAGTCGGTGAAGGCGCCCTCCTGCTGCACGCCCAGCGTTTGGTTGTGGCGACAGGCGTTGAAGCGTTCCTGGCGGCAGGAACTGCATTTGCCGCAGCTCGTATAAGGCATGACGGTGACGGTTTGACCGACGACGAATTCCGGCGGCACGCCCTCGGTGACGGCGGCGATCTCGGCCGCGATTTCGTGCCCGGGGACGCGAGGGTAGGAGACGAGGGGGTTGCCGCCACGGAAAGTGGAGAGATCGGAGCCGCAGAAGCCGAGGCGGCGGACGCGGAGCAGGACCTCGCCTGGAGCGGGCGAGGGTGCGGATTTGACGCCATAGGAGAAGGCTCCGGGAGCGTCGATGAGCAGAGTTTGCATGGGAGTTTTGATGAATCGCAGATTTCGCAGATGGCGCAGATGGATGCGGCAATCTGCGCTATCTGCGGTTAAACAATTCAGTTGTTCTCCGGGCGGCCCGAGGGCCAGGTGAGGTTGTGGACGGGCTGGAGAATCGCCAGGACTCCGGCGAGCAGTTCCCGGTCGAGCGGGGCCTCGGCATCGGCGATGTTTTGCAGCACGCGGGTCGGGTTGGCGGTGCCGACGACGTGGGTGTGGATCGCGGGATTTGCCATCGCATATTGGAGGGCCAGGCGGCCGAGATCGGCGCCCCGGGCGCGACAGAAAGCGGCGGCCTCGGCGCATTTTTCACGAAGCGCGGCGGGCGCGGGGTGCCAGGCGGGCGGGCCTTCGGAGCTGAGGAGCCGCATGGCGAGCGGGGCGGAGTTGAAGATGCCGACGCGTTTTTCCTGCAGGTAGGGCAGCAGGTCGGCCAGGGCGGTGTCGTTCAGGCAATAATGGCAGTAGCTCTGGATCTGGTCCACCGGCACACGGTCGAGGACGTGTTTGAAAAGGCGCACCGGCAGTCCCGAGATGCCGACGAAGCGGGCCTTGCCGGCGGCCTGGACTTGGCGAAGCGCAGGAAGGGTCTCGTGCACGATCTGCTCGAGGTCGCCGAATTCCATGTCATGGACCTGGATGAAGTCGACGTGGTCCACACCCAGACGGGCGAGACTCTCATCCACGCTGCGAATGACGCGCGCGGCGGAGAAATCGAAGTCAGCGAGCTGCGGGCCGTAGCGGGCTACCTTGGTGGCGAGGATGTAGCGATCGCGCGCGATACCCTTGAGGGCCTTGCCCAGGACAGTCTCGGCGGTGGTGGCGCCGTAGTAAGGGGCGGTGTCGATCAGGTTGATGCCGTGGTCGAGCGCGACGTGGACGGAGCGGATGCCCTCGGCCTCGTCGATGGGGCGGAAGGCGGAGCCGAGGGAGGAGCCGCCGTAGGCGAGGGCGGAGACTTTGACGCCGGTGGCGCCGAGAGTGCGGTACTGCATGGAGAAAAGGGAGGGAGGGGGAGAAGAGGGAGAAACCCTGAAAGCCGCCGAGACCTGAACCTGGCGGAACCCGAGGAGGACGCCGTCCGAAGGCCGGCGGTGCCCAAGGGTCAGGGCGCGGCGAAGCGGGCCGCGTCGAGGTGGAGGGACTTTCCGCGCTTCAGCTCGAGGTCGAGCGCACGTCCGCCGGAGCGGACACGAAGCGGCGAGCCGGCGAGGCTGCGGATCTCGGCGGATTCCAGCTTCCCGGCCTTCCAGGCGAGATCGACCTCGAAGCCGCCGCGCGCGCGGAGGCCCTTGACCGAGCCGTCCGGCCAGGCGGAGGGCAGGGCGGGAAGGAGATCGAGTTCGCCGCGATGGCTTTGCAGCAACAATTCGGCGATGCCGGCGGTAAAGGCGAAGTTGCCGTCGATTTGGAAGGGTGGGTGGGCGTCGAAGAGATTCGGATACACGCCACCTCCGCCCGAGTAGCTCGTGCGAGCGACACCGACGGGGCGGAGGAGGTTTTTCACGAAAACATAGGCGTGGTCGCCGTCGCGGAAACGAGCCCAGAGATTGAGCTTCCAGCCCAGCGACCAGCCGGTGCCCTCGTCACCGCGGATCTCCAGCGAGCGGCGGGCGGCGGCGAAGAGCTCCGCCTGCGCCGGGGTGATCTGCCGGCCGGGGTAAACGCCGAAGAGGTGGGATACGTGACGGTGGTGGACATCCTGCTCCCTAAAGTCCTCCGACCATTCCTGGAGCTGGCCGCGGGCGCCGATTTTGGGCGGCAGGAGCTTCGCACGGGCGGCGGCGACGCGGGCGGTGAACGCGTCCTCGATCTTCAGGACGCGCGCGGCCTCGAGCACGTTGGTGAAGAGGTCCCAGATGATGGCCAGGTCCATGGTCGGAGCGATGGCCACGCTGGCGTTCCGGCCGTCGGGAGTCTTGAAACCCTGCTCGGGCGAGGTGCCGGGGGCGGTGACGAGACGGCCCTTGCCGTCCTCGATCAGCCAGTCGAGGCAGAATTCCGCGGCCCCTTTCATGACGGGCCAGGCGCGGCTGCGGAGGAAATCGGTGTCGCGGGCGAAGGCGAAACGTTCCCAGAAGTGCTGGCTCAGCCAGCCGGCGCTCATCTGCCAGTTGGCCCACACGGGGTCGCCACCACCGAAGTCGCCGACCGGTCCGGTCTGGCCCCAGAGGTCGGCGTTGTGGTGGGAGACCCAGCCGCGGGCGCCATAGTTGATCCGGGCGGTTTCGCGGCCGTTGACCGCGAGTTTTTCGACGAAGGCGAAGAGCGGTTCGTGGCAGTCGGCGAGGTTGGTTACCTCGGCCGGCCAATAGTTCATCTCGGTGTTGATGTTGAGCGTCCAGTTCGAAGACCAGGGCGGCCGGACGGAATCGTTCCAGATGCCTTGCAGGTTGGCGGGCAGGCCGCCGGGGCGGGAGCTCGCGATGAGCAGATAGCGGCCGTAGTTGAAAAGCAGGGACGCGAGTTCGGGATCCGAGCCGCCGCCGGCGAAGCGGGCGAGGCGAGCATCGGTCGTGAGGGTGGCGGCCCCGGTGGAGCGACCCAGATTGAGGGTGACGCGGCGAAAGAGCTCCCGGTGATCGGCAAGATGCCGCTTGAGCAATTGCGGGTAGGAGCGGCCGGCCGCGGCGTCCAGCGGTCGCAGGGCCTCGGCATGCTCGTCGCGGCCCTCGCGGCCGGGGGATTTGTCCGGGCCGTTGAAGCTGGTGCCGGCGGAGAGAAGCAGGGTGACGGAGTCGGCGCCGCTCACCGTGACCGAGGCCCCTTCCGCGGTGGTGTGGCCGCCATCGGCGAGCACGCGCACGAGCAACTCGGCGCGCATGCCTTCGGGGTTTTCGCCCTCGTCGTAACGGATGGGCTCGGCGGCCTTGAGGTAGCTGGGACTAACGTGGGCGGGGGCCTTGGCGCGGAGGACGAGGGCGCCCGAGGCCTCGGCGGCGGTGGTGTGGCGCACGGGACTGCCGGCGGTGGCCCGGAAGCCGATACGGCCGGGGCGGTCGGCCGTGAGCCGCACGACGATCACCTGGTCGGGGAAGCTGCTAAACACCTCGCGGGTGAAGGTGGTGTCGCCCACGCGGTAACGGACGGTCGAGACCGCGCGGTCGAGGTCGAGCGTCCGCAGGTAGCCTTCGGGGATGGAGCCGGCCGCGCCGTGGTCGAAGGCGAGATGCAGGTCGCCGAGCGGCTGGTAGGACTCGTTGTAGATGCCCTGCATCTTCTTGCTGAGGTTCGTGGCCTCGACGTAGTCGCCCGCAAAAAGCGCGGCGCGCACCTGAGGAAGCACCTCGAGCGCGCCGGGGTTGTTCCAGTCGCGGCGGGTGCCGGACCAGAAGCTGGCCTCGTTCAACTGCAGCCGCTCTTCGGCGACGCCGCCGAAAATCATGGCGCCGAGCCGGCCGTTGCCGATCGGCAGCGCCTCGGTCCAGGTGGTCGCGGGGCGGTCGTAGCGGAGCACGAGCGAGGCGTCGGGGGAGGCTTCGGCGGCAGCCGCGGAAACAGGGCCGGACGCGAGCGGAAGCAGGGTGGCGAGGGCGAGGCCGGAGAGGAGGCGTGGGGTTGGGAACATGGGGCGGAACGGAAGCTGGGAGTGAGGGCCGGTGGGCCGGAGGGAGTGAGGGAATGAGGGACCGGATTCCGGGCTTTGCGTCCTTCGGATCGTTCTTTGCGTCTTCGCGTTAAAATCCGGATTCGTTCGGAAAGGTATCAGGTCTCAGGCGGATTCGAGGATGAGATTGCCGTATTGGGTGGTGTCACCGGTGCGGATGAGGCCGATGGCGTGCGGGACGCGTTTCTTGAACTCGACATGGGGCTCGAAACTGACGGAGAGCCCGGCGAGGGCAGCGAGATGACGGTCGAGCCGGCCGGGGGCGTTGGCGTCCTTGAGCTGCTCGGCGGCGAAGACCCGGCCGACGACGAAATTCGGCCGCAACGCGGCGACCACCTGCGCCACGGTGGGCACGTCGTCCACCAGCGAGAGGTCGACGGTCTCGATTTCCGGCCAAAAGGGGAAGCCGCGGTCGGCGATGACGAGGGTGTTGGTGTGACGGACCCGGGCGAGGAGGCTCAGGACCGCCGGATTGAGGATTCCGGTCTTCAGCATGGCGGGTTTTGGCCGCGAATGCTAACCGGACGCGGGCGTGTCGGCAATGGCCGGGCTTGGCGCCGATATGGAGGATTTTTGCGTGGTGGGGCGAAAAAAGGCGCCGCGCGGAGGTGCGGCGTCTTGGGGCGCGAAATGTAGGCCCGGCCGGCGCGGGCTGAGATTGTAAGGCGGGATCGCCGCATCCCGCCGTTCGCAGATCTGGTCACGCCACGGCGGGTGCGGCGACCCCGCCCTCCATTTGCACTCAGAGATACTTGTCGGTCACGGCGCCCTCGGAGGCGGTGCTGACGAGGCGGGCATATTTGGCCAGGACGCCGCGGGTTTCCTTGGGCGGGAGCGGCTTGTAGGCGGCCATGCGGGTGGCGTATTCGGCATCGTCGATCAGGACGCTGATCGTGTTCTTCACCGCGTCGATCTCGATGAGATCGCCGTTGCGCACGATGCCGATAGGACCGCCGCGGGCGGCTTCGGGCGTGATGTGGCCGACGTCGAAGCCGTGGCTTCCGCCGGAGAAGCGGCCGTCGGTGATGAGGGCCACGTCCTTGATCAGGCCGCGGCCGGCGACGGCGCTGGTGGGCGAAAGCATCTCGCGCATGCCGGGGCCGCCGACGGGACCCTCGTTGCGGATGACGACGACGTCGCCCTTGACCACATCGCCGCGGAGGATGCCCTTGAGCGCATCCTCCTCGCCTTCGTACACCTTGGCCGTGCCCTTGAAGTAGAGGCCTTCCTTGCCGGTGATCTTGCCGACGGCGCCTTCGGGGGCGAGGTTGCCGCGGAGGACGCGGAGGTGGGTCTCCTTCTTGATCGGCTGGTCCCAGGGGCGGATGATGTCCTGCCCGGCCGGATACGAGGGGTAGGGTTGCACGTCCTTGAGCGTCTCGGCCATGGTCTCGCCGGTGACGGTGAGGCAGTCGCCGTGGAGCAGGCCGCGATCGAGGAGCATCTTCATCATCGGGCGGATGCCGCCGATGCGGATGAGGTGGGCCATGCCGTAGCGGCCGAAAGGCTTCACGTCGGCGAGCAGGGGGACTTTTTCGCCGATGGTCTTGAAGTCGTCGAGAGCAAGGGGCACGCCGGCGGAGTGGGCGATGGCGAGGAGGTGGAGGATTAGGTTGGTGGAACCGCCGAGGGCGGTGCAGACGATGATGGCGTTCTCGAAGGCCTTGCGGGTGAGGATGTCGCGGGGTTTGATGCCTTTTCGAAGCATGTTGACCACGGCGGCGCCGGCGCGTTCGCAGTCCTCGCGTTTCTCCTTGCCGACGGCGAGTTGGGCGGAGCTGTTGGGCAGGCTCATGCCGAGGACCTCGATGGCGGAGGCCATGGTGTTGGCGGTATACATGCCGCCGCAGGAGCCGGGGCCGGGGATGGCGTGGGATTCGACGGCCTTGAGACCGGCGTCGTCGAGTTCGCCCTTGGCGTGTTTGCCCACCGCTTCGAAGACGGAGACGATGTCCATGGGCTTCTGGTGGTCGCAGTCGGACGGGAGGAAACCCGGGAGTATGGTGCCGCCGTAGACGAAGACGGCCGGGCGGTTGAGGCGTGCGATGGCGATCATGGCGCCCGGCATGTTCTTGTCGCAGCCGCCGACCGCGACCAGGCCGTCGAAGCCCTCGGCCGCGACGGCGGTCTCGATGGAATCGGCGATGACGTCGCGGGACACCAGCGAGTAGCGCATGCCCTGGGTGCCCATGCTGATGCCGTCGGTAACGGTGATGGTGTTGAAGTAGACAGCCCTGCCGCCGGCCTCGTTTACGCCCTTGCGCGCGTGGTCGGCGAGGTCGCCGAGGTGCACGTTGCAGGGCGTCATGTCGCTCGCCGAGGAGACGACGGCGATCTGGGGTTTCTTGAAGTCCTCGTCGGTGAAGCCGACGGCGCGGAGCATGGAGCGGGCGGCGGCGCGATCGTTGCCGTCAACGACGACGGAGGAGTGCGGGCGGGGGAGCGATTGGCACATGGTCGAAAGGGAGTGAGGGAGTGAGGAAGTAAGGGTCGGAAGGGCGGAGCAAAACGCGGGGACGCGCCCTTGATCAATGTTCAATGTCCGGACGCCTGACGGACGGCGCGGTTTTCGGGATTGCGCGGGGGGCGGGGCGGGGGGCTTACTTCGCGTTTTTACCGCGATGGCGTTCAATCTCAAACTGGTCCTCAAGGCGCTGCTTTTTTCGTCGAGCCAGCCGCTCACGATAAAAGACATCCAGACCGTGTTCACCCGCTATCACGATCAGGCCGCCGCGGCCACGGCGGGGGCGAGGGGCGAGGAGACCGAGGGCGGCGAGGCGACGGAGGTGCCGGTGAACGAGGAGACGGCGGCCGCCTCCGGCCCGGGTGCCGCGGAAACGGCGGGCGGCGAGGGCATCGCCACGACTGCAGACGAAACGAACCCCCTCGGCCTGGCGCCGGTGGATGCGGAGCTTTACGTGGACGTGCCCTCGCTCGTGACTGCGGCCCAGATCCGCGCCGCGATGGATGAACTGGCGGCGGAACTGAAGACGCAGAACGACATTTACCTGCTGATCGACGGCGCGCAGGGCTACCGGCTGGTGACGCATCCGCGTTTCGCGAAATGGATCCGCATCCAGCGCGACGAGCCGCCGCCGGTGAAACTGACCCAGTCGGCGCTCGAGACGATGGCCGTGGTGGCCTACCGTCAACCGGTGACGCGTTCGGAAATCGAATCCATCCGCGGGGTGTCGGCAGAGGCCGGCCTGAGCAAGCTGATGGAGCGCGAACTCGTCTACATCGTGGGGCGTGCGGATCTGCCGGGACGGCCTTTGCAGTACGGCACCACAGACAAGTTCCTCGAGTTCGTGGGCGTGAAATCGCTCGTCGAACTGCCGGCTTCGGATGTGTTGTCGCCGCGCCAGATCGACGAGTGGCTGAATCGTTCCGCGAACGTCACCCCGCCCGCGGATGCCGAAATGGGGCTGCCCCTGGAGGAGGGCGAGGGCGATTCGCCGTCCTTCGCTCCTGTGGAGATCGCTCATGTCGAAGGCGCGGAGCAGGGCGAGGCCGAGGTGTTGGAAAGCATCGAGGGCGATGCGCCGGCCGGCGAGAGCGCGGCGGAGTTCGCGTCCGAGGTGGAGCCCGCCGACAAACCAGCCGACCCGGCGGCGTAGGATGGTTGCCACCAACCGGCTCGGTGTCGGGTGGTGTTACCCGTTTAAAAATTTCCCTCTCTTCCATTTTTCATGTCCGCCGACCCCCTCCAACCCATCCGCGAAGGCATCGACCGGCTCGATCGCGAGCTGGTGCGCATCCTCAACGAACGTCTCACCCTGGCCTGCGAGATCGGCCGCCTGAAGCGCAGCGCGGGCGGGCAGATTTACGTGCCGGAACGCGAAGACGCGGTCCTGCGCAAGGTCGCGGCGCTGAACCAGGGACCGATCAAGAACGAGGCGCTGCAGGCGATCTACCGCGAGATCATGTCGGCGGCCATCGCCCTGGAGAAGCCCCTGCAGATCGGCTACCTCGGCCCGGAGGCGACCTATACGCACGCGGCGGCGATCAAGAAGTTCGGCGCGAGCGTGGACTACCAGCCCATCGCGACCATCGGCGACATTTTCACGGCGGTGGAAAAGGGCGAGGTGGATTACGGCATCATTCCGATCGAGAATTCCACCGAAGGTTCGGTGCGCGAGGCGCTGGACGGCTTCGTGGAGAGCGAGCTGAAGGCGGTCGCGCAGATCTATCTGGAAATCAACCACGCGCTGATTTCGGCGACGCCGCTGACCCAGATCGAGAAAGTCTACTCGAAGGACCAGGCGCTGGCGCAGTGTCGGGCCTGGCTGCAACGGCACCTGCCGAATGCGCAACTGATCGACACCGCGAGCACGGCCAAGGCGGTCGAGATCGCGCGCGCCGAGCCGGGCGCGGCGGCCATCGCGGCGGAGCTGGCGGCGCAGGTGCAGGGCGTGCCGGTCGTGGCGAAGAACATCCAGGACCGGAACGACAATACGACCCGGTTTTTCGTGATCGGAAAAAAGGCTTCGGGACCGGTCGGTGGCGGGCGTGACGTGACCAGCCTCGTGGTTTCGCTCGGCGAGGCCGCCGCGGCGCACTCGGGGTCCCTGCTGAAGATGCTGATGCCCTTCGGTTCGCGCGGGCTGAATCTCTCGAAGGTGGAGTCGCGTCCGAGCAAGAAGCGCCCGTGGGACTACCTCTTTTTCATCGACGTGAGCGGCCACTACGAGGACGCGGCGATGAAGGAGGCGGTGGCCGAGCTGCGCGCGTTTTGCCCGCTGGTGAAGTGGCTGGGCAGCTATCCGAGCGTGACCTGAGGCGGCTTGGGGAAAATGCGGTTGGGGGTAGGGCGCGACCGCTGAGCGCGCCGTGAATTCCCTGCGGGCCATGCACTCCAAACCGGCGAGCCCAGCGGTCCCGCCCTACCTTTGGCTCCTCAGGGGGCGGCTTCGGCGATGGGCTCGGTGGCCGGAGTGTACAGGCCGGTTTTGTCCGCCCAGGCCTTGAAGATGGCGCCCGCGACCGGGGCGGCATGGCGGCCGCCGCCGAATTCCTCGCCCGTGTCGCCCTCCATGATGACGGCTACGGCGACCTGCGGATTCTCGAGCGGCACGAAACCGACGAACCAGGCGAAATTGAGCGTGCCCTCGGCGGTGCGCTTTTGGGCGGTGCCGGTCTTGCCGGCGATGCGCAGACCGGGAACGCGGAAGCGCTCGCTTTGCAGGATCCTGCCGGTGCCGGTGTTGGTGACGGCCTCCATGCCGGCGAGGATAGCCGCGCGATTGGGCGGGGAGATGCCGTCGGGCCCGGTATGCTGGCGGACGGGCGGCTGGTGGTGGAGCAGCGTGGGATGGGTTTCGGTTTCGCCGCGGGCAAGGCTCGCGATGAAGCAGGCCATCTGGAGCGGGGTGAGGGCAAGGTCGCCCTGGCCGATGGAAACGTTGGCGGTATCGCCGGGGAACCAGCCCTCGTCACGTCGGGCCCTTTTCCAATCCGGGTCGGGCACGAGCATGCGGCGAGCCTCGTGGGGGAGCTCGATGCCGGTGGGACGGCCGAGGCCGTGGAGGCGGGCCTCGGCGGCGATGGCCTCGATGCCGGTCTTGAGGCCGTAGTCGTAGAAGAAGGTGTTGCAGCTTTTCTCGACAGCTTGGGGCAAGGTGATGAGCCCACGGTCGCGATGATTGTTACACACGAAGACCCGACCGGCGACGCGGTACGTGCCGGTGCATTCGACGCTGGAATCGGGCTGGATGTGGCCGGAGCGCAGGCCGGCGAGGGCGGTGACGAGCTTGAAGGTGGAGCCGGGCGGATAGAGACCCTGGGTGGCGCGGTTCAGCCACGCGCCGCGGGCATTGATGTCGGCGGCGGTCTCGACGGAGAGTCGGGGCAGGAAGACATTCAGGTCATAGTCCGGTTTGCTGGCGAGAACGAGGACCTCCCCGGTCGCGACGTCGAGGGCAACGGCGGCGCCGGATACCCCGGCTTGGGCCATCTGGGCATCCATCTGGGCTTCGGCGGCGCGTTGCAGGTCGAGGTCCAGGCTGACGACGACATCGCCGCCCTGGACCGGCCGGCGTTTTTCCAGCGGAGGCTGGATGCGGTAGCCGGCGGGGTCCACGCGGTAGATGGCGCCTCCGGCCTGGCCTTGGAGGCGAGAATCGAAGGCCGCCTCGAGCCCCTGGCGCCCCACGCTGCCGCGCATTTTGAAAGTGGTGAGCTCGGCGCCGGGGAGGCTGTCGCCAATGTCGAGATCGTCGTCGGAGGCCGTGTAGCCGAGGGTGTGGGCGGCCAGCGAGCCGTGGGGATAGAAACGCGCGCTGGCGGTGTAGACCTGGAGCGGGGAGGCGACGGGCAACTGTTCGAGCAGGCGGGCGTAGTTCGCGGGCGGGATGTCCTCGAGGAGAAGGTAGGGAAGGATGCGGGCCTGGTGGTAGTGGCGTTCGAGCTGGGTGGCGTCGACCCGGTATCGGGTGCCGAGAATGCGGTTTACCCGGTGGAGGTAGCCTTGGACGACGGAGACGCGGGCGAGGCGCTCGAGCTGCGCGGCGGAGGGCAGGTCCTTGTCGTTGGTTTCGCGGTAGTTTTTCCGGATGCGGATGTATTCCTTGCGGAACTCGGCGCGGAGCTCGTCGAGATTGAGAGTGACGGCGAAGCGGGGGCGGTTGCCGACGAGAAGATGGCCGTCGCGGTCAAAGATGTTGCCCCGGGGGCCCGGCACGATGACCCGGCGCTGGCTCTGCACGGTCTCGCGCTCGCGGTGTTGGTCCGCGCGGCCAAGCTGCTGGTAACCGAGGCCGGCGGCGAGCACGAGGAGCATCAGCACGAGGAGGCCCTGGAAAAGCCAGAGGCGCGGGTCGTAGCCGCGGTGGGATTCGACCATGGAGCCCGGGCGCTCGGGGCCGGAGGATTGCGGGGCATAAGCCATGGCGGCGGCGATCGGGTGCGGGCCGGTTTCAGGCGAAACGACTGGTCGTGGCGGCGGGCAGGGCGCCGGCGAGTTCGAGGGCCTGCCGCTGGAGGGCGAAGAACCACGGGCCGATCAGGACGGTGAAAAGCTGGGAGACCAACAGGTCGGCGAGCAGGCGCAGACCGCCGGCGGCGGGATCGGGAAGCTCGCCGAGGTCGAGAAACGCAAGGACGACAAAGAGGCCGAGGTTGACGAAAAGGGCGACGACCACGCCGATGAGCGTCTCCTCGCGGGGCAGCCGCGCGCGGACGCGATACACGAAGCAGAAGGAAAGGCCGAGGAGCGCGGCGTGGCGGCCGAAGGCGACGGGCGCGCCGGCATCGAGCCAGAGGCCGGTGAGCAGGGCGGCGGCAAGCCCGGCGCCGGACGGCAGGCGCAGCGCGGCAAAGGCGACGAGCAAGCCGGGCAGAGTGATGGTGAGCGCGAGCGGCGACAGGACGTGGTTGAGCTGGCCGACCAGGGCGGAGAGCCCGCCGGTACAGGCGAGAAGCACGAGGACCTGGCGGAGCGCGCGCGGCATCAGGGAGCGGCGGCGCCGCCGGCGGCGAACGCGGGGTCGAGGGGGACGAGGACGGTGACCTCGGTGAGGCGGCCGAGGCGCGGGTCGAGCCGCACGCTTCCGGTCTTGAAAAGGCCGTCCGTGCTGGGCTCGAGCTGCCAGACCTCGCCCAGGACCAGGCCGGGGGGATAGACTCCGCCCAGCCCGGAGGTGACGAGACGACGCGGAGCGGAGGGAGTGGCGAAAACATCGAGCGGGACGAATTCGAGCAGGGCTTCGGCGGGTTTGAGCGGCGGATTGACGCCCCCCTGGAAGCTTACAGGCCGGTCGTCGCCTTCGAAGACGGCCGCGAGGCGGAGGCCGGGGCTGCTGACGAGCTCGACGACCGAGGTGGTGGCGTGGACCTCGGAGACGCGGCCGACAAGGCCGCCGACGTAGATGACGGGCGAGCCGACGCGCAGGCCGTAGTTGGAGCCCTTGCGGATGACGAGGCGCTGCCACCAGACGCCGAAATCGCGCCGCGCGACGCGGGCGGGCTCGGAGCGAAACTCGCCGAAGGAGGGCAGGCGCAACAGGCCCTCCAAGCGGGCTATCTCGGCGCGGAGACGGGCGTCCTCGCCGAGGCGCAGCTCGTAGGAGGCGTTGAGCCGGGCGAGGTCCCGAGCGGCCTGGATGATCTCGTTTTTGGAGCGGGTCTTCTGCGACCAGAAGTCCTGGAGATCGCGCGCGTAAGAGGCGGCGACATCGACCGGCGCCTGCAGTTCATAAAAACCGAGGCGGGCGAAGCGTTTGACCGCGGTCGGGATCAGCAGCCAGGCGAGCAGGACGATGCCCAGGGTGAAAAAGGGACGGGCCTGATCGAAACGGCGGGGCACGGGAAAATGTCTGAAGTATGATGGGAGAAGGATGATGTCGGCAGGAGCCGGCCGGGCCGCTCCATCCTACATCTGCCATCAGCCATCACACATTTTGCAGCACCCAGTTGAGATCGTCGAGGACCGCGCCGGTGCCGTTGGCGACGGCGGACAGGGGATCGTCGGCGACGGTGACCGGCAGGCCGGTTTTTTCGGAGAGGAGCCGGTCAATGCCGCGGATGAGCGCGCCGCCGCCGGCCATGACGAAGCCGCGGTCGACCAGGTCGGCGGAAAGCTCAGGGGGGCAGCGCTCGAGCGTGGAGCGCACGGCGTCCACGATGGACGAGATGGGATCGCTGAGGGCCTCGCGAATCTCCTGCGAGGTGATGTGGATGGTCTTGGGCAGTCCGGCCACGGAGTCGCGGCCCTTTACCTCCATGGTGAGTTCCTCGTCGAGCGGGTAGGCCGAGCCGACCTTCAGCTTGATCTCCTCGGCGGTGCGCTCGCCGATGAGGAGGTTGTAGGCGCGCTTCATGTAGTTGACGATGGCGCTGTCGAGCTCGTCGCCGGCCACGCGTATCGATTTGCTAAATACGATGCCCGAGAGCGAAATGATGGCGATCTCGGTGGTGCCGCCGCCGATGTCGACGATCATGTTGGCGGCGGGCTCGTCGATAGGCAGACCCACCCCGATGGCGGCGGCCATCGGTTCGGGAATGGTGATGACGTCGCGCGCGCCGGCGTGGGTGGCGGAATCTTTGACCGCCCGTTTCTCGACTTCGGTGATGCCGGAGGGGATGGCGATGACTACGCGGGGGCTGACGCGCAGGGAGTTGTTGTGCACCTTGCGGATAAAATAGCGCAGCATCGCCTCGGTGACGTCGAAGTCGGCGATGACGCCGTCCTTCATGGGGCGGATGGCGGTGATGTTGCCGGGGGTGCGGCCGAGCATCTTCTTGGCCTCGTCGCCCACCGCGCGAACCTTGCGGGTCTGCGTATCCAGCGCTACCACGGAGGGTTCCCGCAGCACGATGCCCTTGTCCTTGACGTAAACGAGGGTGTTGGCGGTGCCCAGGTCGATGCCGATGTCGTTGGAAAAGTAGCCGAGGAGTGAGGACATGTGATGACGGTTCGGCGCCGTGGCGCGGGATGATTTGGGGCGGGATGCAATTGGTGTGCCCCAGGGGTGTCAAAACGTAAAAACCCCGCGGCCGGGCCGTGGCGTCGGACTTCGAGGCTGGCGGCGGCCTGGGCATGCCGGATTTTCACCCGGCCTGGCACGATTTGGGCGCCGCTGGCACGAGGCATGCGTAGCGAGGCCGTGTCGGATTCCCGTCCGAGACCATGTCCGCCATGACCAACTTACCTGTTCAGCAGATCATGCAGGCGCCGAACGTCCTCGGTTACGTGCAGTGCTCGGAATCCGGGGATGTGATCGTGCAGGAGGGCAACGAAGTCGATGTCCTCGCCAACGTGCTGGTTTATTTTCAGCAGGTCGCCGGCTTGATCGGCGAATCCTTCGGCCTCGAGGATTTCCAGGAAGCGCAAATTCAAGGCAAGTCGCTCACCGTCATTTGCGTGCCTTATCGCGGTGGTGCGGTCGGCGTCATTCTCAATTCCCGCGCCCGCATCAACGAGACCGTGGCGCTCGTCCGCCAGACCCTCGCCGGCCTCTGATCCGCTTCCGCCTCCAAACCCGATTTTCACGCCATGGAAGCCAACAAGCTGTTCGACAACATTCTCGACCTGCCCGGCATCGAGGGCATCTGCCTCTTCGGCACCGGAGGCCAGATGTATATCAACCGGCTGCCCTCGTTCCTTTCCACCGAGATATTCGCCGATGCCCAGCGCCGCATCGTAGCGATGTACGAGACGATGGACGAAAATTTCCTGCCCTGCGACGACTACCTGCTGAAGTTCAGCGAGCGCTGGCTGCTGCTGCGCCGCATGGAAAAGCACGTCATGCTCATCCTCGGGGGCGACAAGGCCAACGTGGCCTCCGCGCGGATGGTCACCAACATGACCATGAAGCACCTTACGCCCGAGCTTTTGGCCCAGCTCGAGGCTACCGATCGCGGAGCGACGATGACGGTGGCCACCCCCGCCGCGACGCTTCCCGCCGCGGCGCCGGCTCCGGCGGCCATGGCTCCAGTGGCGGCGCCCGCCGAGCCGGCCAAGCCGGTGCGGATGTACCGCGGTCGGGCATACTGAGGACGCGGCGGTCCGGCTGCTGCGGATTATTTTGTCCGTGCCGCGCCGCGAGGGTTGAAAAGCGGCGCGAAGCGGCCGTTTTGGAGGAATGGCCAAGACCGTTGTCAACGTCCGTGTCCACTACGTGCTGCCGTGCTGTCTTCTGCTCCTGAACCTGGTGAACTCGATGGTGGGTTACCAGGCGGAGCGCATCGCGGACCCCTGGCTGCGCACCACGGTGGTGATCGGGCTGGTGCTTTTCGGATCGTCGCTGGCGGCCTTTTTCGTCGCCCCGGCGCTGGAGACCTTTGTCCGCTGGTTGCACCGTACGAGCCGGGCGCAGGCGGGCGGGATGGGCGAGGCTTGTTTCCTCGCGGTGTTGGGCGCGGGCGTCTTCTGGCTCTATTACCTCATGGTAAACCACGGTGTCGGCGCGCTGCTGCCTGCCGGCTGGCGGTTGCCGCAGTAGGCGCTGCCTTCACCGCGCCCGGGTCTTGCGCCGTCGGGTTTCTCCTCTCTTCTCCCTGGTTTCTCGAAACGCCATGCCCGGAGTCAATTTCATCCAGGACCTCGCCATCATCCTCGCCGCGGCGGCGGCCCTGGGCTGGCTCTGCCAGCGAGCGGGGCTTTCCGCGGTGGTGGGCTATCTCGTCGCGGGCATGGCGGTGGGGCCGCACACGCCGCCCTTCGCGCTGGTGACGGACGAGCGGAGCATCGAGACCGCCGCGCAGGTCGGCCTCGTGTTCCTGATGTTTTCCATCGGTCTGCGGCTGAGCCTGCGCCGGCTGCAGCGCCTGGGAGCGGGCCTGCTGCTGGCCGTGGGGCTCGGGGCGGTGCTGGTCTATTATGCGACCCGCGGGCTGGGAGTGGCGGCGGGGCTCGACAGCACGCAAATCCTGTTTCTCGCCGCGATGCTGATGGTCTCCTCTTCGGCGATCATCGGCAAGGTGCTGCACGAGACTGGCGCCGGCCACGAGCGTCCTTCGCAAGTGGCCATGGGGGTATCGGTCCTGGAGGACGTGGTGGCGGTGGTGATGCTCACGGTGCTGAACTCCGTAATCGCGCTGGGCGGCGGCGCGGCCAGGACGGCGGAAGGGGGGGCCGCGGCGCAGGGAGCCAGCCTGGGCGAAAGCCTGGGCGCCTTCGGTGCCTTCGTGGTTTTCGCCGGGATCATGGGACTGCTGATCGTTCCCTGGCTGCTGCGCCGGCTCAGCATGGCGGCGGACGAGGAGCTGCAGACGCTCGCCACCGCCGCGATGCTCTTCGGGCTTTCGATCGTGGCCTACCGGGCGGGCTACTCGCTTGCGCTGGGGGCTTTTCTCATCGGCTGCATCGTGGCTGAGACGCCTCACCGGCACCAGGTGGAACGGATTTTCGAAGGCATGCGCGACGTGTTCAGCGCGGTGTTTTTCGTGGCCATCGGGCTGCAGATCGACGTGCACGCCCTGGGCCAGGCCTGGTGGATCATCCTCGGGCTCACGATATTCACCCTGGTGGTCCGGGTGGGCGCGGTCTCGACCGGCCTTACGCTGATCGGCATGCCGCACCGCGACGCGCTGCGCACGGGCCTGATCGCCACGCCGATCGGCGAGTTCTCCTTCATCATCGCCCAGCTCGGCATCGCCGCCGCGGTGGTGCCGCCGGTGTATTATCCCCTCGCGGTCGGCCTGTCGCTGATGACTTCGCTCGCCGCACCGCTGCTCACGCGCCGCGCGGACCGGATCGCGGACGCGCTGCTGCGCATGCGGCCGCGCTGGCTGGTCGCCGTGCTCGATTCCTACCAGGAGGGCCTGGAGAAGCTGCGCGAGCGGCGGGCCGGCAGCATCCTTTGGAAACTCAGCCGCAAGCGTGTGATCCAGATCATGGTCGAACTGCTTTTCGTGGCGGGCCTGCTTGTTTTCGCCGAGCCCATGGAGGCCGCGCTGACCGGCTGGCTGGGACGCGACTGGTTGTTCCCGGGCGGGCCGGCGCTGCTGTTCTGGCCGGCGCTGGTCGGCGTGGCGCTGGTACCGCTTTTCGCGGTGTGGCGCAACGTGGGAGCGCTCGCCCTCATCGTCGCGGAGTTTTCCACCCAGGCCCAGCCGGCGGAGCAACAGGAGCGCCTGCGCGGCCTGATCGCCAACGGCATCCGGCTGATCGCGACGGTGGCGATGGCGGTGTGGGTGGCCTCCTTCGCGCCGCCCGGCTCCGCGCGCTGGGCGCTGCTCGGCAGCGCGCTCGTGGTGCTCACGCTGCTGCTGTTGCTGCGCCGCCGGCTCGTGTACTGGCACAGCGAGCTCGAGGTGGGCCTGCAGGACGTGCTCGGCGAGGGCGCGGCGCCGCGCCTGAGCGCGACCTCGGTGCCCTGGGCCGGCCGCAAACACGAGGAGTGGAGCCTCGGCGTATCCGATTGCGTGATACCGGATCTCGCGGAGTGTTCGGGGCGCACGCTCGCGCAACTCGGGCTGCGTTCCCGTTTCGGCTGCACGGTCGTGGGCGTGGAGCGCCAGGGCTGCATGATCGCGCTGCCCGGGCCGGACGAGGCCCTCTTCCCGCGCGACAAGGTGCTGCTGCTCGGCTCGCCCGGGCAGACGGCCGCGGCCAAGGCTGCGCTCGGGGTGGTGTCGGCCTCCGAGCCCTCGGACTTCGACGTGGTGGGGCTCGAGACCGTGACGGTGCCGGCGGGCAGCCGCGCCGCTGGCGGCACGCTGGCGGAGCTGGCCCCGGCCGCGCGACACGGCGTGCAATTGGCGGGCGTCCGCCGCGGCGCCCTGCGCATCCTCAATCCGGGAGCGGACGAACGCCTGCAAGTGGGAGATGAACTGCTCGCGCTCGGGACCCCGGTGAAGCTGCGCGAATTCAAGACGTGGATACGTGAGGCGGACGACCAGGCCAGCCCTTCCGGCCGGGGAAGCGAAATGTCCTCAAAGGGCCTTTAACCTTTCGGCATCCTGCGCGATTTCGCCGGGGTTATTGCCGGATTTAGGCTTAGCGAACGCGCAGACGGGGCGCAAAAAAGCCCGGCCGAGCGAGGCCGGGCGGAGAGCATCGGAAGAATCTTTCCGGTTCAGTTGTTGCCGTGGGTCTTTGCGGGCTCGGCCGGCTTCGCGGCGATCTTGGTCTCGGAGGCCTTTTCCTCCTCCTCCGCCTCCTTGGAGGCTTTCTTGAACTCGGTCACGGACTTGCCGAGGCCTTTGGCCAGTTCGGGAAGCTTTTTGGCGCCAAAGAGCAGGATGAGCACGGCGAGAAGCAGCAGAAGCTCGCCAGAGCCCATGCCGAAGAGGCCGCCGATGACGGGTGTGTGAGTCACGATCATGATCGTCACAGCGTGTTCCGGCCGGCCGGGCGAGTAAAGGGGGAAACCGGAGCGGCCGGCGCGGTGGCCGGAGCTCCCGGAAGCTCGATCGTTCGCGCAAATTGACGGCTTTTGCCTGGCGCTGCGTCGTCCCCTGGTTTCGTTGGTGAATGTTGCAAGAGACTTCGACCCAGCCCTCTGCCGCTTTGCCCCTGACCGATGACGCCCCGTGGTCCCGGGTGGCTTTTGCGCCTCCCGAGCCCTGGGTCGAGCCGGAGCCCTATGATGCGGCGACGGCCGGGGCGGGTCTGGATGTGACGCAGCTATGCCTGGCCTGGCAGGTGAACGTGTCCTCGGGTCGGACATTCCACGCCACCGCCGTGCGTCTGGAAACCAACCAGGCGGCAGAGCGCGGGTCGCGCTGGAGCCTGCCCCTCGATCCAAATTTGCGGCGGTTGACCCTGCACTGGCTCCGGGTGCTGCGCGGCGAAGAGCGGAGCGACCGACTGCGACGCGACCGCTTGCGCCTGTTGCAAGGCCAGGCGGGAGGGCCGGCGCCGGACGGGCATTGGTTCCTCCTGGCGCGTTTGGAGGACCTACGGCCGGGGGACATCGTGGAGGCCGCCTACACCTGCGAGATGCACGACGCGTTGCGGCCCGGCGGATGCGAGGTGTGGTTCACCGTGCCGCCGCGGGCGGTGGTGGGGCGTTACCGCCTGAGCGTGCGATTCGCGCCGGGGCGCATGCCGCTGCGATGGCTGGCGTCGCCGGATGCGCCGGAGCGCCGCGAAACGACCTTGCCGGACGGAGGCCAGCGCTGGTCCTGGGAGGGCGCGCAGACTCTGCCCCGCGAGGAAGAGGCCAATGCGCCGGATCAGCGAATGGATTTCGTGTGGGTGCAGGTTTCGGATTTGCCGGACTGGTCACTGCTGGCGGCCCGGATGAAGGAGGCCTGGACGACCTCCGAGGACGGGACGGGACTGGCGGAAATCCCGGCTTTGGCGAAGTCCGGCCAGACCGATGCAGAGGCGGTAGCGCGTCTGATATCCTATTTGCAGGAGGAGTTTCGACACAGCCGTCTGGATTTGCCGGCGGAGGGCTGGGTGCCTGCGAGGCCGTCGGAGGTCGCCCGCCGACGTTACGGCAACAGCAAGGACCTGGTATGGCTGGCCACGGCGGTACTGAACGCGTGGGGAGTGCCGGCGCGGCCGATCCTGGTCTCGGCGGCGCGGCGCGAGACGGTCGTCGAACTGCTGCCGATGGCGGGGCTTTTCGATCACGTGGTTCTCGAGGTGGAGGCGGACGGGTGGACGCGTTGGTTCGACCTGACCGAGCGCGGCCAGGGTGGCGGCTTCCGGGATCGTGCGGTACCCTGGTTCGGACACGGCCTTTCGCTGGATGGGGCCGACAAAGGCCTGCGCGCGCAACCGGGAGAGCGGACCCGTGGCCTGCATGCGGTGCGGGAGACCGTTTTGCTCGATACGACCCGGGGCGGTCTGTCCCTGGTCGAGGAGCGGGTGCGTACGGAGGGCTGGCCGGCCGACCGCTTGAGGCGGGCCTTGCGCACGCAGGGTCTGGAAATCTTTGCCCAGGCGCGCGAGCAGGAGGCGGAGCGCCGGCATGGGCGAGTGCGGCGCCTAGGCGGGCTGCGGTGGCGCGACGATCCCGCCGCCAACGTCTTTGAACTCGTGGAAGTGTTCGAACTGGACGATGCCGTGCGCCCCGAGGAGCGCGGCCTGCGGGCGGTCCACGACGTGGCGCCGGGTGTGGTTGCGGGCTGGCTGGCTCTGCCGGAGGACAAGCTGCGACACGGGCCCTGGGCGCTGCCGTTCCCCTGCGAACTCAGGCACACGGTGACGATCAAGGCCCCCGGACTCACGGCCGGCGCGGGCCGCCGGCGACGCTGGGCGGAGCCGGAGTTTGAAGCCAGCCAGGAGGACACGCGGCTCAATGGCTCGTGGACGCGGGTGTATCGGTTCGTGACGCTCGCTCCCGAACTTCCGGCCCGGCGGGTGCCGGCTTATCGAAAGGCCCTCGCGGAATATCTCCGAGAGGCTGCTTGGCGGATTTATTTGCTCTGGGGGCGGGGACGAGTGCGCCGGGGCAAGGGCTTCGGCGAACTCGACGGGTCTGCGGAAACGACCGTGCCGGAACGGGAGGAAGAGATCGCCGTTCCGAAGGAGGCGGCACCCGCGGCTTCATCCGCATCGCCACCGTCCTGGGCGCCGTTGCCCGAGGCGCCCGGCGGCGAAGACGAAACCGCGGCGGATTTCAAACGTGAATCGCGCGGCCGGCGCCGGCGGCGCAGCCGGGAGCGGGGCTCGCGCGTGGGACCGAAATCGAAGTTTCCGGCCTGGGTGTGGAAGGTCAGCTTGGGTGTTGTCGTGGCCGTGATGCTGATCCTGATCTACGGCTGCCTGGGCGGAGCCTGAGCCGGGCGCAAACCCGGCGGCGGAGATGCCGGCGGGAAAGCCGGCGGTCCTTCCAGGGGGCCGGTGGTCCCAAGATTCACGTGATCGGCGGCTCAGGGCGCGGGTGGCAGCACGACCTCGTTGTCCGGCTCCGGCGTGCCTTCGACGACGTAGGCACCGACGATCGTGCCCGAACGGTGGGTGGAGGCGACGAGGCGCGCGGTGGGCGCCAGCGTGGCGGCATCCCGTGCGATCAGCGCACGTCCGGCCAAATTGGAAGGGGGCGCGGCGAAGGGGGACAACTCGACCAGGGCCACGCCGGCTTTGGCGTCGTGCGAAACGACGCGGCCGAGGCTCTGGTGCGCCGGAGCGACGTAGGTGGCCGGAGGCGGCGGGGCGGACGAGGTCTTCTTTTTGCCCCGCCAGGGGATCCACGAGGTCCAGGAGGCGCAACCGCCCAGGGCGAGGGCCAGACCCAGCACGACAAGGCCGGCGCAGGCCCGCCGGACGGAGCGGCGGTTGGTGGCGGAGGAGAGTCGGAGGGGGGCCATGGATCCGGAAATCGGGGACAGGGAAGGGAAGCGTGGGCGGAAAAAAGGCGCGGGGAGTGCGCCCGCGCCTTTTTCGAATCGTGGTTACGGGCCGGCGGCCTCGGCTTCAGGTCAGCTTGGGGAAGACCGGCTTGTTGGCCTGGACCTGCTTGATGAGATTCTGCGCATTGTCGGGCTGCTCGGCGTCGAAGAAGCCGGTGAGCTGGCGGAGGCGCGTCGGGT
>CBINGR010000046.1:0-41120 GCA_966250295.1 uncultured Akkermansia sp.
TCGGGTCCTACTGGACCTTCCAAAAATAGATTTTTTCGTGGCGAGGTTTGGCCGCGGCTTCGGCGGCTAAGCGCTCCCGTTCGGCTGCCTCGGCCTTTCGGCTGGCCGTCGCGGCCACGAGGGCGGCCTCGTGCAATTGATAATAAGCAAGGAGGTAGTCCAATCCGTGGAGCGTGCTTTCGTTGGCTTGGGCGTCCGCCTCGGTTCCCTCGAACAGGTACTGGGCGCCAGGAGCGGCACTCAGCGCCTCGCGCACGCCGGCCGGGAGTTCGGCGGGGTCGCCATCCGACACGAGGAGACCCAGACCATAAATCGTGGTTTCCACTTCTAGATCAGTTAGTTGCGATAGATAGGTGAAGTCCACGCTGCTGAACGCCCGGAAGATTCGGCCGTCCGCCAAGGTCCAGGAAACCTCGGTGACGGTCGGAGAGCCGGCGTAAACGATGGCTCTCATTCCGAGATCGATGTGGGTTTTCGCGTCGCGGAGGACTTGGGCGGCGATCTCCGCCTCGGATGGCGGCGTAACCGGCGTCGGCGGCGGTGCCGGCTGAGACGCAAGCGCCGGGGGTTTGATAAGCAAATATGTGATGCTTCCGTTGGCCAAGGTTACCACGCGGCGAGCCAAGACCTCCACCGGCACCCCGTTCAGCGACTCGGCGCAAACGAACGGAGACGAGGCGAAGAGGCTGAGGAGCGGAACGACGATGCGAGTTGAGCTGGGCTGCATAGGGATGGTTTGACCGAAGCGAACGAGTCGCCTCACGGGGAGAACACGCGAGGCCGCGAAAATATTACGGAAAATTTTAAGAAAATTTCAGCGAGAGCCGAAATTCGGGCAAAAAAGAGGGACGCACCTACTGGCGTCCCGACACAGGCACCGCTAAGAGCCCACAACAAAGACACGGTCGATGCGCCCCAGGTCGGGGCGCGTTCGAGTGCGCTCTGTCGTGTCCTCTGAAATTAGCGGTTTCGTGTCGGACAGCAGCCGAAGCTACGCGGAAGGGATGTGAGAAATTAGATCAAGGAGAGTGGTCGTGGGTGGTTGCTAATCGGCGAGGGACATGCCGGTAGCCACGCATACTCCGCGAGCTTTTTCCGAGAGAAAGTTTTTTACGATTGAGTTGCGGAGCCAGTTCGCAGGAGGCCTCGGCCGGCTCTCGACGGGGCTTCGCGCAGCCATGCAGACGTGGCGGGCGGACGCATCCTTTGCGTAAGGTAAAAAAACACCGTCCGCGGCGGATGGGGGGAAACTACGCCAAAGAAGGCCCCACCCCCTCCTGCCTTGGCGACTCCCCCCGCGTCCGCACGGAGCTGCCGTCCAGACTGCCGGCCGTGCCTGAGGTCTGCGTGGAAGCGGTCGTCGTCAGGGGTAAAGCGCCTTCACTGTCCTGATGTCGCCAAGGCTCAGCTTGTCCCGCTGTCCGATGCTCTTGCCGACCGGAATAGTCTCGATGGTCGGCCTCCTCGGGTTGATCGCAAAGGCGTACCTACCATAGTGCATGATCGATCCGTGGTCGTAGGTGTCGACGTCGGTGCCGTCCGTGATGTGCTGGAGGAACTGGCTCTTCTGGCCGACTTGGACGTTGTTCAGATCGATCATGACGTACTTGTTGCGGTCCTCGCGGCTCTGTTCGTGCCAGAGGCCGACCACGTGTCCGATTTCGTGAATGACGTTGCCGGTGACGCAGTCGGCGGAAAGCCCCACTTCCTGCCTGCCTTGGGCGCGTCCTACATGGCTGGAATAGCAGCCTTCCGCGGTGATGAAGTCCACATAGTCTGCTTCCGTCTTGCGCTCGAAGAAGCGGATTTCCGTGTTGGCCTCCCAATGCTTGATCGCGTCGCGTACGCGACGCTTGTCCGGCAGCCCGGCATCGATGGTGTAGTATATCTTCTTGTCCGGCCAGCGGGCATCGGGCCTTTCAACGATAATGCCCTTGATTTCGAGCCCCCCCTTCATCGTCAAAACCTCCTGCGGCGCCTTTTCGAACGAGTTAACGGCACCGAGGCCGAGGTCGCCCTCGATGATGGCCCACCCCTGATAGACACGGTATTCCACCGGCACGGTCCTGCCGTCCTTGGTCGGCAGGAGCACGGCTCCCTGCGCGTGTTGGTTCGCGAGCACCTGCTCGCAAAGCGTGGAATCGGGGTTATCTGGGGCCGCCGCTTGCTCGTTGCCGGAACAACCGGCCAGAAGAAGGGAAACGAGGCCTGGCAAAAGCATCGCGGGATGGACAAGGGGCTTGGTTTTCATGGGGA
Source organism: uncultured Akkermansia sp. (assembly GCA_966250295.1). GTDB lineage: Bacteria > Verrucomicrobiota > Verrucomicrobiia > Opitutales > Opitutaceae > IMCC26134_A. Next base: position 2,257 of record CBINGR010000046.1, read on the forward strand.
AAGAGCGCAGGCCGACAGCCCTGCCCGGGCTGGTGGCTGACGGCGGAACTGAATAGCACAATGAATTGGAATACAGAAAGAAGCGTATTAACCCCATGCAGGCGCTATGCCAGGGCCGTCAATCCTCTGCCAGCGTGCCGGTCTCCGCGAACGACAAGCGCCGCCGGACGGGACGGAACGTTCCGCGGCCCCTGTCCCGAACCGGAAATCCCAAATGAAAAGCCCCGCGAGAAACCTCGCGGGGCTTTTGTTATTCGAGGCGAGCAGGGCTCGCAGGACGGTCGGCTCAGGTCGCCGCGGGCAGCGGGATCCGGGCGGAGTCGAACGTGTAGATGGCCTTGGGGAAATCCGGGGTCGGCGGGAAGGGCACGACTTTCCAGAACTTGCCGCCCTCGGCGTCCCAATTCTCCATCAGGAACTGCGCCTGCTTGCTGCCGGTGAAGCGGAAGTGCAGCGCGATCAGGTCGCGCAGGCTCCGCGATTCCCCGGCGTCGGCGATGCGTTCCAGACCGATCATGGCGGGGTTGATCTTCTTTTCGAAGGCCCCCTTCTCGTCGTAGACGAAGGCGATGCCGCCCGACATGCCGGCGCCGAAGTTGACCCCGGTCTCGCCGAGGATGACGACGAGGCCGCCGGTCATGTATTCGCAGCCGTGATCGCCCACGCCCTCGACGACCGCGGTCGCGCCGGAGTTGCGGACGGCGAAGCGCTCGCCGGCGCGGCCCGCCGCGAAGAGCGTGCCGCCAGTGGCGCCGTAGAGACAGGTGTTGCCAATGATGGACTGGTCCTTCCAGACGAAGGTCTCGGAGGGCTTGGGGCGGATGACGATCTCGCCGCCGTTGATGCCCTTGCCGACGTAATCGTTGGCCTCGCCGAGGAGGGTGAGGCGCACGCCGTTCACGAGGAAGGCGCCGAAACTCTGGCCGGCCGAACCGGTGAAGGTGAGGTCGATGGTGCCGGGGGGCAGGCCCTCGTCGCCGTTGTAGAGGGCGATCTGGCCGGAGAGCTGGGTGCCGACGTCGCGGTTGACGTTGGTGATCTTGTAGCGGCGGACGAGGCTGCTGGACATCTTGAGCAGCACGTCGCGAGCCTCCTGCACGATAGCCTCGTCGAGCGAACCCTCGTTGCCGAAGCGCTCGTTGCGCTCGCGCGTGTGGTAACGGTCGAGTTCGCCCGAAGGATCGGGGTTGTGGAGCAGGCCGCCGAAGTTGAGGAGTTTGGTCTTCGGGTTGGCGGGGTCGTCGATCTGCTCGAGCAGGTCCACGCGGCCGATGACCTCGTTCAGGGTGCGCGCACCGAGCTTGGCCAGGTAATGGCGGACGTCCTCGGCGACGGCGTTGAAGAAGTTGATGATGTTCTCGGGCTTGCCGCGGAACTTGGCGCGCAAGTCCTCGCGCTGGGTGGCGACGCCGACCGGGCAGGTGTTGAGGTGGCAGACGCGGAACATGGCGCAGCCGCCGGCGATGAGGGCCGCGGTGCCGAAGTTGTATTCCTCGGCGCCGAGGAGCGCGGCGATGACGATGTCGCGGCCGGTCTTCATGCCGCCGTCGGTGCGGAGGACGACGCGCCCGCGGAGTTGGTTCATCATCAGCACCTGGTGGGCCTCGGCGACGCCGATCTCCCAAGCGGAGCCGGCGTTCTTGATCGAGGCGAGCGGCGAGGCGCCGGTGCCGCCATCGTGGCCGGAGACGAGGACGACGTCGGCGTAGGCCTTGGCCACGCCGGCGGCGACGGTGCCGACGCCGGAGGAGGAGACGAGCTTCACGCAGACCTTGGCGCGCGGGTTGACCTCCTTGAGGTCGAAGATGAGCTGCGCGAGGTCCTCGATGGAGTAGATGTCGTGGTGCGGCGGAGGCGAAATGAGCATCACGCCGGGCACGCTGTAGCGGAGCCTGGCGATGAGCGGGGTGACCTTGGCGCCGGGCAGCTGGCCGCCCTCGCCGGGCTTCGCGCCCTGGGCCATCTTGATTTCGATCTCCTTCGCCGAGGACAGATAGGCGGCGGTGACGCCGAAGCGGCCGGAGGCGACCTGCTTGATGGCGGAGTTGGCGTTGTCGCCGTTGGCGCGGACGTTGAAGCGATCCGGATCCTCGCCGCCTTCGCCCGAGTTGGACTTGCCGCCGATGCGGTTCATCGCGATCGCGAGGGCCTCGTGCATCTCGGGCGAGAGGGCGCCGAGGGACATGCCGGCGGTGGTGAACCGCTTGCGGATCTCCTCGATGCTCTCGACTTCGTCGAGGGCGACGGGCTTGCGGCCGTCGAAGCGGATCTTGAGCAGGTCCTTGATCGCGACGGGCTGGTGCTCGTCGCCCTGGGTCTTCCAGTCCTGATAGCCGGCGAAGTCGCCGGTCTTGATGAACTTGTTCATCGACGCGACGACCTTCGGATTCCAGCCGTGGAACTCGCCTTCGCCGCGCTTGTTGACGCGGTAGTAGCCTTCGGGCTGCAGGGCGGGCGCGGGAGTCGGAGCAGACGGGTCGCCGACGCTCCCCGCTACAGGGGCGGGGAAGGCCCGGGCGTGGCGGCGCAGAGCCTCCTCGGCGATCTGCACGTAGTCGATGCCGCCAATCGGAGAGGCGGTGCCGGTGAAGCACTCCGCGACGACCTTGCTGGATACGCCAAGGGCCTCGAACATCTGGCCGCCGCGGTAGGAGGCGAGCGTGCTGATGCCCATCTTGGCCATGACCTTGTAGAGCCCGGCATCGATGGCCTCGCGGAAGTTGGCGCGGGCCTTGGCGGGCTCGACGGGCTTGGACGTCTTGCCGCTGGCGGCAAGGTCGCTGACGGCCGCGAGCGCGAGGTAGGGGTTGACCGCGTTGACGCCGAAGCCGAGGAGGCAGGCGATCTGGTGGACCTCGCGGGCCTCGCCGGTCTCGGCGACGAGGTCGCAGGCGAGGCGGAGGCCGGCCCGCACGAGCTGCTGGTGCACGGCGCCGACGGCGAGCAGCATCGGGATGCCGGCCTGCTGGGCGGTGACGCCACGGTCGGAGAGGACGAGGACCTTGGCGCCGGCCCTGACGGCCTGCTCGGCCTTGGCGGCGAATGCCTTCAGCGCGGGCTCGAGGGCCTCGGGGCCGGAAGTCGGGGAGAAAAGGGCCGCGAGAGTGACGACGCGGTCCTTCAGGGCCGGCACCGAAGAAAGGGCGGCGAGTTCGTGGTCAAGCAGCACGGGCGAATCGAGCTCGACCAGGCCGGTGCTCTGGGGGAACTCCTCGAAGAGGCCGAGACGGCCGCCGAGGAGCATGTTGAGCGACATGACCGCCTTTTCGCGGACGGAGTCGATCGGAGGGTTGGTAACCTGCGCGAAGAGCTGCTTGAAGTAGGTGTAAAGCAGGCGGGGGCGGCGCGAGAGCACGGCCAGCGGGGTGTCGTCGCCCATGGAGCCGGTGGGCTCGACTCCCTCGGCGAGGGGCGTAAGCACGAGCTCGACCTCGTCGCTCTCGTAACCGAAGGCGATCTGGGCCGGAAGGTCGGGGGCGGCCGGGGCGACGGCCGGCGCGCCGCCGGCGAGGGCGTGGAGGTTGACGAGGTGGCCGTCGCACCACTGGCGGTAGTGCGGATCGGAAGCGACGGCGGCCTTCACTTCGGCGTCGCGGAGAAACTTCCCGGCGGCGAAGTCGAGGGCGATCATGCGGCCGGGGCCGAGGCGACCGGACTCGACGACCTTGCCGGGAAAATCGTGCACGAGGCCGGCCTCGCTCGCGAGGATGACGTAGCCGTCGTCGAAAATCTTGTAGCGCGCGGGGCGCAGGCCGTTGCGATCGAGAGAGGCGCCGACGATCTTGCCGTCGGTGAACACCATGGCGGCGGGGCCGTCCCAAGGTTCGATGACCGCGGAGTGGTAGCGGTAGAAGGCGCGGGCTTCGGGGGCGAGGGTCTTGTCCTTCTCCCAGGCCGGGGGCATCATCATCATGCAGGCGTGCAGGGGGCTGCGGCCGCCGAGGGTGAGGAGTTGGAGGGCGTTGTCGAAGGTGGCGGAGTCGGAGCCACCGGGCTGGACGAGGGGCTTGAGGTCGTCGAAGCGGTCGCCCCAGACGCCGTGCGCGGTGGAGTTCTCGCGGGCGCGCATCAGGTTGCGGTTACCGCGGATGGTGTTGATCTCGCCGTTGTGAGCCAGCATCCGGAAAGGATGGGCCAGGTGCCAGGTCGGGAAGGTGTTGGTGGAGTAGCGCTGATGGAAGATCGCGAAGGCGGTCGTGAAGAGCGGCGACTTCAGGTCGAGGTAGTACTTGCGGATCTGCGCGGGCGTGAGGAGGCCCTTGTAAACGATGGTACGCGAGGAGAAGGAGCAGATGTAGAAACCCTGGATCTTCGCCTCGAGGACCTGCTTTTCGGAGGAATTTTGAACGAGGAAGAGCTTCCGCTCGAACTCGTCGTCGGCGGTGTCGTCCTTCCGGGCGACGAGAGCCTGGACGATGGTGGGCTGGGTCTCGATGGCCTTGCGGCCGAGGCAGGAGGAGTCGGTCGGGACTTCGCGCCAGCCGAGGAAAGCGAGGCCTTCGGCCTTTACGGCCGCTTCGACGATCTTCTTGCAGTGAGCCTGGGCGTAGTCGTCGCCCTTGGGCAGGAAGATCATGCCGACGCCCAGGTCGGAATCCTTGAAGAGGGGCTTGTTCAGGGTGGCCAGATGGGCCTTGAAAAACTCGATCGGGAGCTGGGTGAGCACGCCGGCGCCGTCGCCGGTGACGGCATCCGCATCGATGGCACCGCGGTGGGCCAGGGCCTTGAGCGCGGTGATCGCGCGGTTGAGCACGTCATAGGAACGCTCGCCCGACAATTTTGCGATGAACCCAACGCCACAGGCATCGTGTTCTTGATCAGGCGAATAGAGCGGAGACGGAATGATCTTGGCCATGGAAACTTAAAGAGGAAGGTCGGCGCGCGAAGCGCCGGGTTATGCAGGAACCAAGCCGCCCATCGCGGAGATGAGCGGGCAGAGTCGCCGGCATTCGTTAGGTTCGCGGCAGCGCGGCGCGAGCGAAATTTTGGGCAGGTCCCGGGAAATCTCCACCTATCCCGGCCAAAAAGAAAAAACCCCGGCCGCGGGAGCGGACGGGGCCAAAACAAATGACGGCGCGTTTACTTCGCCAAAAGCTTTTCTATGACGGCCTCCACCTGACGGTTTGCGCAATCGGCGACCACCAAGGTGCCATTGCGATCGAGGATGTAATAGTCCGGATAGCCGTTCACGGCATAGGCGGCGATAGTCTCGCCCTTGGCATCGATCGCGACGGGGTACTTGATGCCCTGGGACGCAACGACGCTCTTCATGTTTTCGGAACCCTTTGGATGGCAGATACCGATGAACACGACATCGTCCTTATATTTCGCGGCGAGTTCGTTGGTGTGAGGGATGCTTGCGAGACAGGGACCGCACCAGGTCGCCCAGAAGTCCAACACGACGATTTTTCCCTTCAGCGAGGGCAGCGAAAGAGCCTGGGAATTTTGCCAGTCCGTCAGACTGAGCGCCGGCGGCCGGGCGGAGCCTTGAAGCTTCTCGAGCCGCGCGCGTGCTTCCGTCCCTCCTTCGAAGGCGTCGGAAAAGTCGGCCGCCGGAAGCAGGCCGATGCCACCGGCCAGAAAAATCAAACCCAAGGATAAGAAGCGCATGGCGGGATAAAGTCAGGACGGCGTCGCCGCGTCCATCCGATAGCGGGCGCACTCGCGGCGGCGGCAAGGCGTCGATGGCCCGGCAGGTTCGCAGCATGCGGGTCGCACCCGGCTGCCGAGCTCGTCGCGCGGGTCGGCGGCGAGGATAAGCACCTTATTTTTCCCTTCCGCAATAGATCGGCAGCCCCGTCTCCAGTCGCGGGATACGAGCGCGCGGCCGCTTTCATTCTAAGGATAGAACGGCGCGGCTTTTGGCCGCACGGAGCCTCCTGGCGTAGCTTGGCCACTGTTCTCCGCGCCCCCTTGCGACCATGCCTACTCCCCGCCCCACCCCCCGCCTCCGCGCGTTCACCCTGATCGAGCTTTTAACCGTGATCGCCATCATCGGGATCCTGGCCGCGATCCTCATCCCCACCATCGGCCGCGTCCGCGAATCGGCCCGCGCGGCTCGTTGCATCTCCAATCAACGCCAGTTGGGCTCGGGCATCCTGCTCTACGCCCAGGCAAACAAGGACCGCCTGCCCGGGCCTCTCTTCACCGCCCAAGGCCCCCGTTTCACCTCGGGCAATCTCAACGCCGGCTCGCTGGCCGTCTATCTGGAGCCCTACGTCACGAGCAACACCCCCGCGTCGAACGGAACGAGCAAGGTTCAGGAACTGCTCAACTGCCCGTCCTGGGCGAACAACACCCCGGACCCGACCGGCCCCAGCATGCAGATGAATCTCTTCCCGTCCAACTGGGGCGGGAAAGCCCCCTTCGGCAACGCGGGGAGTTCAACCCCTCCCCTCACCCAAGGGCAGATTGTCCAGTATCCGCTTTCGCGGACCTGGCTGCTCGTCGACGTGGACCAGGTCTGGATGGGATCGGCCCGCCCCGGCTGGTATCCGCAGATCCCGGCCAGGGAGGTGCACGTCTCCTCGCGCAACTGCCTTTACTACGACGGCCACGTCGGTCGCGTGCCCGCCGGGCCGCAGAACTCCGCCACCCTCTAGCGCCAGCCCCGTGCCTCTCCGCGACCGAACCGCCCCGCCTTCGCATGCCACCGAGGACAGCATCGATCCCTGCCTGCTCCGGCTTCTGCCCTGGCTGGTCTCGCGCTTCGATCTCGCCGCCGGAAGTTTCCGCGGGGAAGGCCCCGAGCATGCCGCCGCGCCCGATCTGCTCTCCGCCCAGGGCCGCGCCATCCTCGAGGAGCTCGGCATCCAGCCCCTCCTGCCCCATGTCGTGCGCACCAAGCTCGACCGCTGGCCGCGGATCGCCCCCTCCCGCCTTGGCCACGCCGCCGGCGCCACCCCGCTGGCGGACGCCGCGCAGGGCTCCCTCGCCGGTCCTGCGATCTCCCTCCAGATGGCGATCGCGCCTTACCTGTCTTCAGATTTCGGATACGCGCTCTTTCCGGGCGCCGGCCAGCCCGGCTCCCTGTCAGCCGCCTACCATCTGCTTGTCGTGGTCCGGCCCTCGTGGTTCGCGGCCCGCGCCCGCCCGCTGCCCGAAATCCCGGCACAGGCGATCGAGTCGCTCAACGAGCGGCTGATCGCCACCCACGCTCCCTGAGCCTCCGCCGCCCCGCGCCCGCCATCCCGGCCGGACGCCTTCCGCCCGCCGCCCATTTTTCACCCCATGCCACGCGCCACCCCCCAATCCATCCGCGCCCTCGCCGCGCTTTTCGCCACCTCGCTTCCGCTCGCCCACCTGTCGGCCCAGACCTCCTACACCTGGGACGGAAACGGCGACTCCAACAACGGCGGCAACTGGTCCGTCGCCGCCAACTGGACCTCGGATCACGTGCCCGTCGCCGGCGGCAACATCGCGGTTCTCGGCGACGTCACCAGCGGCACCCGCACCATCGTCTACGACTCCGGAGCCAGCGGCTTCACCAGCACCGTGCAGTTCAACCAGACCACCGCGGGAGCAACGAATCTGCTGAGCATCCAAAAGAACTTCACGATTTCCAACGCCGTCACCGTGGGCGCCGCCGACGGCACGGCGCGGATCTCGCTGGGGGTGTTCTCGGGCAGCAACCTGACCCTCACGGTGGCGAACGCCGGCGGCCTCACGCTCGGAACCAACGGCGTGCTCGCCCTGGGCGCCGACAACACCGGGAAGGTGGGTAACTTCACGGGCAACCTCACGATCTCCGGCGGCTCCCTGCAGATGATGGCCTCCACCAACGGCAGCTCCGCCACCAACCTGGTCACCGGAAACCTGACCATGTCCGCCGGTTCCATCGTGATCGACAACCTCACCGGCCAGGCCGACCGGCGGCTCACCGTCAGCGGCGACACGACCGTCACGGGCGGCACCATTTCCTCCACCCGGAACGGCACCTCGGGCATGCTGACGCTGAGCGGCGCCACGGTCACCTTCAACCCCGCCTCCTTCGACTCGGACCTTATCCTCACGCTGGACCGGGGCGGCAACCAGAGCCTCGCCACCGACCAGACCCTGGCCGGTTCGCTCCTGCTCCGGGGCTCGGGCATCAAGACGGTGACCCGGACCGCAGGCGACACGATCCACGCGATCACCTTCATCGACGGCAACAGCGGCAGCGCCACCGGCACCTCGCTGAAGTTGGGCTCGGATCTCGCGCTGGCCGGCGGAGCCGCCCAGCCCACGGTGGCCAACTTCAGCCAGTCCGTCGATGGCAGCGCGGCCATCCAGGTGGGCATCGACACCGGCGGCTACACCCTGGACCTCGCGGCCGGCGCCGGCAGCGGCGTCTGGACGCCCATCAAGTCCACCTCCTCCGGAGTCACCACCACGGAATGGACGCTCGGCAACAGCGGCGCCGCCGGGGCCGGCGGCATCAAGGCCGCCGCCTTCCTATTCAACGCGTCCGGGGCCGTGGTGAATGTCGGCTCAGGCCTCACGCTGACCGCCACCGGCGGCAACGGCACGGCCACCCATCTCGGCACCGCCGGCACCTTCGCCGCCGACGCGCGCTTCACATACGCCGGCTCCGCCGACGGGGGAACCCCGGCGACTCTCTCCTCCGGCCGCGCAATCGGCGCCCTGGACGTCGACAGCGGCGCGTTGCAGATCACCGGCTCCACCTTCGCCGCCGCCGGCGGCATCACCGTGGATGACGGCGCACTCCTGGATTTTTCGACTCAGACGGTTTCGACGGATTCGATCACCCTCCGCGTCTCCGGCGCCAGCGTGGGCCAGATCAAGACGGCTGGCACCTATGCGTTCGGCGGCAACCTGTTCGTCGATTTCGTCACGGCGGCGACCGCGGGCGACGTGCTCGATCTTTTCCAGTTCACCGACTCGCACACCAACAACGCCAGTTTCACCTCGATCACGCTTTCGGGCGCCCACGCCACGAGCTTGTCGCCCGGCTCCGGCGTCTGGACCGGGACGATCGACGGCCTGACCTTCTCCTTCGATCAGCTCACCGGCGATCTCTCCGTCACCAGCGCCATCCCCGAACCCGCGACCTGGACCTTGCTTGGCGGTCTCGGCGCTCTCGGCTTTGCCGCTTCCCGGCGTCGCCGCCGCGCCTGAAGACGTTTAGTTATCCCCCCACCCAGGGCTGCCCGTTTGCGGGCGGCCTCCCGTTTCCGGCCCCTTACCTGTCATGCGTCCCCTCTGCATCCCCCTGCTGCTCGCCATGCTCTCCGCCCTCCCTGTCGGCGGACGCGCCCAAAACCTCGTCGCCAATGCCGGCTTCGAAAACCGTCTGGAAGACTGGATCGCCTTCGTGCCCGCGGAGAGCGCCGCAAACGCGCCGTCCGCCACCGCCGAGGAGACCAACCCTCATTCCGGGTCCTTCGCCGTGCGGCTCGAGGCCCGGACCAGCAGCCGCTTCGCGCTCTCCTCGCGCACCGGGCTCTCGGTCCGCGAAGGCGAGCGTTACCGCGTCTCGGCCTGGTATCGCGCCAGCCCCGGCGCGAAGGCGGCTCCCGGCACGCCAGGCTTGTTGCTGCGCGCCAACCTCAGCGGAGACGTGCCGGGCGTCGATATCCCGGCCGGGCATCGCTATATCGGCCCGTCGGGCGCGGTCTCGACCGCGCCGGGCCGGGACCTCGCCGCTCCCTTGGCTCAGGATTGGGCGCTCATCGAAGCCGTCATCCAAATCCCGCCGGGCGCGAAAAAGATGAACCTCAATCTCTTCGCCTGGTCGCTCGCCGGCACCGTCTGGATCGACGACGTGAGCGTGGAACCCGTACCCGAATCCACGCCGGCAACCCCGCTCGCCACCGGCGCACCCGCCGCGTCGCAGCCTTCCGTGTTTCCGCCCGCTTCCCTTCCCGCCTTGGCGGCCGGAGAAGAGCGGGAGCTGGCCATGGAAAACGCCGGCTTCGAGAAAGGCCTGCAAGGTTGGGACGCCGGCTCCGACCACGGCATGAGCCAGGCCTCCCCCTCTGCCGCCTACTATGGCTCCAACGGCCTGCGCGTCACCGACGCCGATCCGACCAGGGGCTCGAGTCTCCACGGCGCTTACCTGCCCGCCGTCTCCGGGCGCCTTTACCACGCTCGCTTCTGGGGCCGCATCGTGAGCGGCGACGGCGCGGCGGCTTATCTGAGATTCTACGACAAGGATCGCCGCCCGTTGAACACGTCGGAATCGCGCAACGAAAACCTGCTGTTTCTTCCCGCCCAGACTTCGTCTTTCCGCCAGTTTGTCCTCGAGGCGACCGCGCCCCCGGAAACGGCGGCGGTGCGAATCTGGCTGCACTCCATCGGCCGTTCCCTCGTCACCGCGGATTTCGACGAGTTCACCCTCGTCGAGGCCCAGCCCTGAATCCCATGCTGCACCGTTTCACGCGATACCGCCTTCGGGGCGCGGCCCCCGCCCTTCTGTTGTCCCTTTTCGCCCCCGTCTGCCTGTCCGCCGTGCCCAGCGTGACGTTGACCGGAAGGGCGCGGTTGCTGGACTTCAGCCACCACTCGGTCGGCGGCGCGACGGTGCGGGAGCTGCCCGGCTATCGACGTCCCATCGAAGGCAACTTTCGGCTCGCTCTCTCCGGGCTGCCGGCCGCCACCGCGGTCGAGCTCACGCTGGGCAACGCCGAATTCACGGCCGACACCGAGGGCGCCCGGGTGTTCATGGTGCTGGCCAACGGCCAGCCGCTGCTGACCGATCTCGATCTGCGGGCGCGCTTCGGGCTCCAGGCGAAAGCCGACCTGCGGGTGAAGACCCGCACCGACGGGCAGGGCCGCCTCGAGCTGGCCTTCCAGCCCCGGCGCGGAAACGCTCAGCTGGCCTTTCTGGAGGTGCGCGACCAGGCGGGTGCGGTTCTCCTGCGCTCCACCGGCGACCAGTTCCTCCCTTCGGAAAAAGAAGCGGAAGCGGCGGCGAAAACGCCCGTGGCGCGTGTCCCCGATCCAGCCCGGGTGAGGGAGATCGCTGCGCTTTTGTCACCTCGGCCCGCTGCGCCCGGCCATCCCGCGGACGATCGCGCCGCCTGGGAAAAGGTCGGTGCCTCCGGCTTGGCGGAACGCCAGATCCAGGCCGCCGAACGCGACCTTGCCGAACCCACGCCGGTCCTCACGCGCGAGCTCTTCGAGACCTACAAGCGCACGGGCACGCGCTCCGAATACGAGACGCCCTTCCGCCAGCGCACCGATCGCCTCTCCCGTTTCACCCTCGCGGAGTGCCTGGAAAATCGCGGCCGGTTCCTGCCGGCGATCGAGGCCGAGCTGACCGCGATCCTGCAGGAGGAAACCTGGGTGGCGCCCGCCCACTGGTTCGGTCACGGAGGCCCGGACGGCGTGGCCGTGGTGGACCTCGCCTCCACCGCCCGCGCCTGGTCGCTCGCCGTCGTGGACCAGTGGCTCGGCAGCCGGCTCAAGTCCGCGAGCCGCGCGGCCATCCGCCGCGAGATCGAGGCGCGCATATGGCGTCCCTATCTGGCCTCGCTTCGCGCCGGCAAACCCGACCGCGGCACTGGCTGGATGCGTGGCTCCAACAACTGGAACGCGGTCTGCCACGCCGGCGTGATCGGCTCGGCCCTGGCCTTGATCGAAGCGCCGGAGGAACGGGCGGAGTTCGTGGCTGGCGGCGAGATTTATCTGCCGTTTTTTCTGAATGGCTTCACCGCCGATGGCTACTGCTCGGAGGGCATCGGCTACTGGAACTACGGCTTCGGCAGTTACCTCTACCTCGCGGAGGCCGTCCGCCAGGCCAGCGGCGGCCGCCTCGACTGGCTGCGCGAGCCCATCGTCCGCGCCATCGCCACCTATCCGGCCCGCTTGGAAATTTTCGACGGCATCTATCCCACCTACGCCGACGGTGCGCCGGGCACCGGGCCCTCGCCCTGGATGAAGGACTATCTCGAGCGCCGGCTCTCGCTCGGGCGGCCCGACTGGCTGAGGTCCGGATCGAACGATCTGCCGATGTATCATCCGCTCGGCGCCACGCTCTTCGGCGCCGGCACGGTACTGTTTATCGACCAGGATACCCCGGCGAAACCGTCTGCCGCGACCGCCGGCGGCCCGGGCCTCCGCGACGAGTTTTCCCAGGCGCAGGTATTCACGCTGCGCCCCGTGCCCGGCCAGCCTCGTTTCGGCGTCTCCTTCAAGGGCGGACACAACGACGAGCATCACAATCACAACGACCTCGGCTCCTTCGTCGTCGCGCTCGGACGGCGCACGCTGCTGCTCGACCCCGGCATGGAAGTCTACACGAGCAAGACCTTCGGCCCTAAGCGCTACGAGAGCCGCGTCCTTGCCTCCTACGGCCACTCCGTGCCGGTGGTCGCGGGCAAGGGACAGTCGCCCGGCCGCACCTTTGCCGCGGCGGTGCTCGAACGGAAATTCTCCGACGCACAGGACGAGGTGACCCTCGACCTGACCGGGGGCTACGCGGTGCCGGCGCTGGTCGGCCTCGAGCGCACCTTCACCTACCGGCGCGGCGATGCGCCCGCGCTGGTGGTGCGCGACGCCGCCCGCTTCTCGCAACCGGAAACCCTAGGCACGGCCTTGGTCACCTTTTCCCGGGTGAAACGGACCGGGCCGGACCGCCTGCTGGTCTATGAGTCCGACGCGGCCGTGGAGGTCCTCATCGACACCGGCGGAGCGGAATTCCACCTCAACGACGAAGTCCTCCCGGAAAATCTCCCCGGGGGCGCGAAAACGCGGCGCATAGGCATCGACTTGGTCGCCCCAGCCGAGGCGCCGGCGATCACGCTCACGATTCGCCCGGCGGAACCGCCGGTGGAGGCGAAGGGCGCGGTCGTAACGCTGCCGGAAGGCGTGCGCCCCGACCCCGCGCGGCCGACCCTGCGGACGGAGGCCGAGGCGCGCTCCGGCGAGGCTGGCGGACGGGTGGACCTGGTCGACCGGGTCAACGCGAGCGGCCTAGGTATCCGGAATTGGGATACGTCTGGCCATGTCCTTTCCTGGAAATTCCAGGTCGTCCGCCCCGGGCGCCACGCGATCCGGCTGCGTTACGCCCTGGGCGGGGCGGCCGCGTCCGAACGCAGTGCCAAGTGGGACGGCGTCCCCGTCGTGCCGGCGGACGCGCCGGCACGGTTCGAGCCGACAGGCGGCTGGAGCAGCGGGAGCGACGACTGGCGCGAGGCTTGGCTGGGCGCAACGGGGACGGCGCTGCTGCTCGATCTCAAAGCGGGCGAACACACGCTGGAACTCCGCAACGAGCGCGGATCCCTGAATCTCGACTGGATCGAACTGGTTCCGGTGCGATGAACGTCGCGGCTTCCGAGGCGATCGCGCCCGCCGCACGCGCGGGCAAGGGACGCTGGCGCGCCGGCACCCTGTCCTACGGCACGCCGGGCCTGGCTGCGTTGTTCGCCTGGCTGCTCTGGGGCGACTTCGCCTGGCAGATGAAGGAGCGCGCCGCGGTGCCCGTCGCGCAACTGATGCTGAAGCAATTTGGCGCGAGCGACTTCCTGCTGAGCCTGCTCGTGGGTTCCCTGCCGGCCGCGCTGGGCATGAGCATCGGGCCGATCGTCAGCGTGCGCTCCGACCGCTGCCGGAGCCGGCTCGGACGCCGCATTCCCTTTCTCCTGTTCTCCACCCCCTTCGTGGTGCTGGGCATGGCAGGACTCGCCTTTACGCCCGCGCTCGGCGCGATGCTCGACCACGGGTTCGGCGCCGTATCCCCGGGTCCGGCGGCCTGCCGGCTCCTGGTGTTCGTGGCGGCGTGGAGCCTCTTCGAGATTTTCACGATCGTCGCCAACGCGGTTTTCGGCGGCCTGATCAACGACGTCGTCCCCGGCTCGCTGATCGGGCGTTTCTACGGCTTGTTCCGCGCGGTGAGCCTGGTCGCGGGCGTGGTCTTCAACTACTGGATCATCGGCCACGCGGAGGAGCGTTTTTCGGCGATCTTCCTCGGCATCGGCCTGCTCTACGGCGCGGGCGTCACGCTCATGTGTTTCGCGGTGAAGGAGGGCGATTATCCGCCGCCGGCGCCGCGGACCGGCGGCCGCCTCGCCGCGATGAAAAGCTACTTCAAGGAGTGCTTCACGCATCGTTTCTACCTCTGGCTCTTCGTCGCGATGATGCTCGGCAACCTCGCGGGCGGGCCGGTGAACTCGTTCAGCGTGCTCTACGCGCGCAGCATCGGCATGGACATGGGTGCCTACGGCAAGCTGCTCGTCGCCACCTATGTCGTGTCCTTCGCCCTCTCCTTCGCGCTGGGCTGGCTGGCGGACCGCTTCCATCCGCTGCGGCTCGGCCTGGTGACGCTGGCCTTGTATGCCGCGACGATGCTGTGGGGCGGCTTCGCGGCGACGAACCCGACCTCTTTCGGCGTGGCACTGGTGCTCCACGGCGTCCTGACCGGTGCGTTCCTGACCGGCACCGCCTCGCTCGCGCAGCGGCTTTTCCCGGCGGAGCGATTCGCGCAGTTCCTTTCGGCGTCGCACATCGTGGGCGCGCTGGGCTACATGGTTTTGCCGCCCGCCATCGGTCTCGCGCTCGACCACACGGGGCATGTGTATCGCCACACCTTCACCGCGAGCGGCATCCTGGCCGCGCTCGCCCTCGGGGCCTTCGCGCGGGTGCTCCGCCTTTTCCGCCGGGGCGAGATCCCGGCCGATCCCTCTACCCCATGCCCCGATTCCGCCTCTTCCGCCTGACCGCGCCGCTAAGGGCTCTGGTTTTCTTCGTCGTCTCGTCCGGTTTCTCCGCCGCCGAGCCGTCCGCCCCGCACTGGGAATTTGCGGGCCACCCGGTCGGGATCGAGACCGAGCATGCCTCGGTCCTCGCCGCCCCGCCCGGACCCGATGGTCCGGCGCTCGACTTGGTTTTCCAGGCCGGGCAGGCCTACCCGGCCGTCCACGTCCGCCTCGGAACACCCCTCGACCTTTCCGCTTTCACCGGTGTCGAGGCGGAGCTCACCAATCTCGACGCGGTCGAGCGCAAGGTCGTGCTGCGCGTGGACAACGGCGGCGACTGGCGTCGGGAGCCGTGGAATACCGAGGTGGACGCGCTGGCGCCCGGCCAGACCAAGGTCATCGCGGTCACCTTCGGGCGGTCCTATGGTGCGCCCGGCTACAAGCTGGACCCGGCTGCAGTGGTGAACGTCGCGATCTCCATCCCCGCGCCCGAGGGTGCCGCGAGGCTGCGCCTGCGCCGCCTCGCACCCTTCGGCGGCACGTCGGCTCCGGCGCGGGCAAAGGGTACGGAGCAATCCGTCGATTACGTATTGGTCTGGAGCGACGAATTCGATCGTCCCGGCCGGCCCGACCCGAGCAAATGGACCTTCGAACTCGGCCCCGGGCTTCGAAACAACGAGCTCAGCCACTATACCGACCGCCTGGAAAACGCCCGCGTCCAAGACGGCAACCTCATCCTCGAGGCGAGGCACGAGCCGTATCAGGCTTCCGCCTACACCTCGGCGAGCCTGATCACGCGGGAAACGCATCCCTTTGTTTACGGACGCGTGGAGGTGCGCGCCAGGCTGCCGCGCGGCCGGGGCCTTTGGCCCGGCATCTGGATGCTCGGTTGGCACAACGAAAAGGCCTGGTGGCCGGAAGTGGGCGAGATCGACCTCATGGAGCACGTCGGCCACGAGCCGGACGCGCTGTTTTTCACCATCCACACGCTCGAGCGAAACCACCTGAAGAAGAACCCGGTGCAGACGATCCTGCCCGTGCGGGATGTCTACGACGGCTACCACCGGTATCGGCTCGATTGGACACCGACCGAGGTCGTGCTTTTCTACGACGACCGCGAGGTGCTGCGGCAGGAAAAGACCTCGGACAAAATGGCTGCGTGGCCCTTCTCCAATCCGATGTACCTGATCCTGAACGTCGCGGTCGGCGGCGACTGGGGCGGCCTGAAAGGGATCGACGACACCGTTTTTCCGCAACGCATGTCGATCGACTACGTACGCATCTCCAAAGCCGTGCCGCGCGAGGCCGCCTCCCACTGAGCCATTTTCCGGCAATGAAACATCCTCTCTTTCCTCTTTTTTCGATCGCGGTCCTCCTGGCCGCCTCCGGCCCGCTCCGCGCCGACGTCTCCCTTCCTGCGATCTTTTCCGACCACGCGGTTCTGCAACGCAGCGAACGCACCTCGGTGTGGGGAACGGCCGCGCCCGGGGAAAAGGTTTCCGTGGCGCTGGCGGAATCGCGAAGCGCTGAGGCCATCGCCGACGCGGCTGGCCGCTGGACGGTCGCTTTGGATCTGCGCGCCGCACCCGAGGTTCCGCTCGAGCTGGTGGTTCGCGGCCGCAACACCGTGGCGGTGAAGGACGTGGTCGTCGGCGACGTGTGGTTTTGCTCAGGACAATCCAACATGGAATGGAAACTCGCCCAGACGACCGGCGCGCAGGCCGAGATCGAAGCTTCCGCGAATCCGCGGCTGCGTTGTTTCCTGCCCAGGCGGCAGGCACCGGCGGAACCGGCGGAAAACCTTTCTGGGCAATGGCTCGTCGCCGGGCCGGACACGGCGGGAAAATTTTCCGGCATCGCCTACTATTTTGCCAAAACGGTACAGGCCGCGGTGCCCGGCGCCATCGGGCTGGTGGACACCAGTTGGGGCGGCACTCCGGCCGAGGCATGGATCAGCTCCGCGGGGCTCGACCGCGTGCCCGGCGTGAAGGCGCGCAAGGACGAGATCCTCGCCGAGCAACCGCGGGCAGAATCCCGCCTGCGGCAGTTCGCCGCAGACTACGAGGCCTGGGCGACCCGCCAGGCCCGCACCGAGGCACCCCCGGCCGACATCGCCGCGTATGCCGCGCCCGACGTCGACCTCGCCGACTGGCGGACGGTGACGCTGCCGGGCCCGCTGTCCGCGGCAGGCCTGCCGGACAGCGGCGTCGTCTGGCTCCGTCGCGACGTGGAAATCGCGCCCAACCGGGCCGGCACCTACCTGCCGCTGCTGCTCGGCGAACTCCATGATTTCGAAACGGTCTATTGGAACGGCCGGAGGATCGGCGAGACGTCGCCCGCGACCAGCACCTCGATCAATCCCGACACCGCGCCCACCAGAAACCGGCGCTACGACGTGCCCGGCGCCGAGGTGAAGGCGGGACGCAACGTACTCGCTATCCGCCTCTCGAGCCCCGGAGGGGACGCCGGGATCGCGGCCCGCAGGATGAACGCAGCCTGGAGCATCCCCCTCGACGGCGAATGGCGGGCGAAAGTGGAACAGGCGTTTACGCCTCTGGCGCCGGAGGCACTGGCGTCCTATCCGCGCCGCCCACCCTGGCCGATCATGCCGCACTATGTGGCGACCTATCTCTACAACGGACTGGTGCACCCCCTGCGTTCGTTGGGCCTGCGCGGCGTGATCTGGTATCAGGGAGAGGCCAACGTCGGCCGGGCGTATGAGTATCGCACTACGTTTCCCCGCCTGATCGAGGACTGGCGCGCGACCTTCGGCCGGCCCGACCTGCCCTTCTATTTCTGCCAGCTCGCCAACTATCAGGCGAAGAAGGCGGAGCCGGCGGAAAGCGCCTGGGCAGAGCTGCGCGAGGCGCAGGCCAGAGCGCTCGCCCTGCCCCACACCGGCATGGCCGTGTTGATCGACCAAGGGGAAGAGGAGGACATCCATCCGCGCGACAAGCGCAAGGCGGGCGCCCGGCTGGCAGCGGTCGCGCTCGCCGACACCTACGGTCGCAAGGTTGCCTTCGCGGGCCCAACGCTGCGATCAGCCACGCCCGAAGGCGAAAGGCTTCGCCTGCGCTTCGACCGCGCCGAGGGCGGCCTGACAGCCCGGCCGCTCCCCGCGAGCTACCGCCCGAAATCTACCCACGAAGGCGTAAAACCTCTCCTCCAGCCGAGCCCGCGCAGCGAGGTGCAAGGCTTTGCGATCTGCGGCCTCGATGGCCGCTGGATCTGGGCGCAGGCGAAAATCGAGGGCGACGCCGTGGTGGTATGGGCGGACGGAGTGCCCGCGCCGCGTTTCGTGCGCTACGCCTGGGCGGACAATCCGACCTGCAACCTCTACAATGCAGCCGGGCTGCCCGCCGCGCCGTTCCGGACGGACGATTTTCCCCCAAGCACGAAGGACGGGAAGTTCTGAGTCTCGGCTGATACCATTGCGCGTTCAAATAGATCAAAACAGGCGTCTGAGGTAGGGACGGACCGCCGGGCCGTCCGTGGAGCGTCTCGGCGGGCCCAGCGGTCCCGCCCTACCTTGCTTTGATCCCACGGAATGCAACCTGGTCTGAGGGCTGATCTTTGGTTCGCTCCGTTTGTGGCGAGCCAAGGCTCGCCATCGAAAGCGGCGTCGAGACGCCGCACTCCATACCCTTTCCCCCGGAGTTTCGTCACCTCGATTTGGGGGTGCGAAGAGGCGGGGCGCAGTTACCCTTTCGCCACTTCCCCCATGAGCCCGCCCCAGGTTACCCTTGGCCACATCGCGGCCCGCGCCGGCGTCCATGTGACGACCGTCTCGCTCGCCTTGCGCGACAGCCTGCGCCTGCCGGTCGCCACGCGCCAGCGGATCCAGAAACTGGCGCGCGAGATGGGCTACGTTCCCGATCCCAGCCTCAGCGCGCTCAACGCCTACCGCAGCTACGTCCGCTCGCCGGTGTTTCAGGCGACGCTGGCCTACTTTAACAATTATCCCGAACGGCACAGCTTGCTGAGCGTGCCCTCGTTTCGCGACTATTACCTCGGCGCGCTCCGCCGGGCGGAAGAGCTGGGCTACAAGCTGGAGGAAGTCTGGCTGCGCGAGCCCCACCTCACGCCTAAGGCAATCCGGAGGAACCTGCTCTCCAAGGGCATCCGCGGCATCCTCCTCTTCCCGCAATCGGAGCCAGGGCCGCTGCCCGAATTCGATTGGGAAGACTTCAGCGCGGTGGCGCTCGGCTACAGCGTAACCGCGCCCCAGCTGCATCGCGTCACGAACCATCAGTTCCGCTCCGTGCTGATGTTGATCCGGGAGTTGCGTTATCTCGGCTACCGCCGCATCGGCCTGAACGTCACCGAGGAATACAACCGGCGGATGAACCTGGCGCCGATGTCGGCCTACGCGGCCTACGACAGCACGATTCCCGCGCGGGAACGGGTGCCGGTGCTGGTGCCCCGCTATCGCGACGACACCTTCCGGCTTCTAAAATGGATCCGGCGCCAGCAGCCGGAGGCGATCATCAGCCAGGATTTCGCGATGTGGGACAAGTGCCTCTCGATCGGCCTGCGCGTCCCCGAGGACATCGGTTTCGCCTACTTCCATGTCGGCAAGGCCGAGACGCTGCTGAGCGGCATCCATCAGAACGACGCGGAGATCGGCCGGACCGCGGTGGACTATCTGGTGGCGATGCTGCATCGCCACGAGCGCGGCATACCGTCGGTTGCCCAACATGTTCTGGTCGATGGGATGTGGCTTCCGCGGCAGAGCACGCGCCGCGTCGGCGAGCCGGCCGGATGGTTTCTCGACCGGCCGATCGTGCCGCTGCTGCCCAACCGGCCGCGGACCGCGCCGGCGATGCGAGATGGACTGATGCGCAAGGGATAAAATGCGGTCGCACGCAAATACTGAACGCGGACTAACCGCGGTGGGAAGATGAGCGCCGGCAGGTATGGCTAGGCATGTCCGCGATCCGAAATCGACGGCCTCCCGGGCATTCTTCCCACTAAGCCTTGAAAACCGTTTTCGCCTGGACGTCTACACGCCGGCGGCCGCGGGCTCGGAGGGCGCGCCGGGCGCGACCTGAAGCTGCGCGGCATGGTTCGCCGCCTGGGCGTATTCCGCATCGCGGACCATCAGCCTGTACATGTCGGGAATCGCGGTGACGTCGGCGGGCACGTCGTTGCGGTTGGTCATCAACGCGGCGTAGCTGTGCGGATCGTCGGGGTGGTAACCGTGCATGGCGCGGATCGGACGTTCGCCCATATCGCTGGGCACGATCAGCGTTCCCTCCTCCAGCAGGAAGATCAGCTCGCCGAAATAACGGTCGGGAAAAAAGGTGCCGAGCCGTTCGAGCTCTTCGTCGGGCAAGATCCGCCCCTCGGGCACGGTGGAGAGGGCGGCGGTGACGACCCGGCGCGCCTGGTCGTTGAAGAACCAAAAGCGGGCCATGGTGGAGTCGTAGACGACTGCGTAGTCCCTCCCGAAGGCCAGACCGAGCGCGTCGATGCGCGCGCGCAGGTCGAGGTGCTTGTCGCAGTTGGCCATACCGTGATCGCTGAAGACGTAGAGCCGCACCTCCTCGTAGTGGGCCCGCGCCGCGGCCATGAGCCGGGCGATCCGCGCCTCGTAGTCGCGAAGCTTTTTCGGAACCTCCGGGGAGGTGTTGCCGACGCGATGGAGGAGGCCGTCGAGCTCGGGCCAGTAGAGAAACGCGAAATCGGGCCGTTCGGCCTCGAGGTCGGCGACGAGCGCGTCGAGGTTCCCCTGTTCGCCCCGCGCCGGCTCGCTGACATGGTAGGCAATGCCGCGCCCGGCGAGGAAATCGAAGATGTTGGGCCCCCGGTTCATACCGCCGGGTTGCAGGGGGTTCTTCTTCTCGGTGAAGTCGAAGAGCGCGATGTTGCGGAAGGACACGTTGTAGAGGTCGAAATAGCCCTCGAAACCGAGCAGGGGCTTGACCGCCTTGGTGAGGAGATTCCGCACGCGCCGGCGGCTGCTGAGGAAACGCGGAATCCAACGAAGCATCGTCAACCGGCGGAAGGGCGAGTTTTCCGGGTCGTAGACGAAGTAGCACCAGTTGCGGTGCGCGGCCGGCCAAGTGCCCGCGAGGATCGACGGGATGCAGGCCGAGCTGTAACCGAAGACCGAGCGGAGCGGGTGGCGGTGGGGCGCGAGGTCCCGCACGAAGGGGTCATGGCGGATGATTTCCCAACCGCAGGCGTCGACGAACACGAACAAGGGCAGGCATTTTTTCATAAAGAAGGGTCCTCGGTGAGCAACAGGAAGGCCTGATCGTCCGTCATGGGCGTGCTGCCGCGGAAGCGTTTGAGTTCCGCTGCGAGCCGGCCGCGCAGCTCGGTGGCGCTGCGACCGCGCCCGAGGTTCGCGTCGAGCCAGTTGAGCAGACGGGCCTGGCCATAGACCTCGCCCGAGGCGTTGCGCATGTCCACCAGGCCGTCGGTGTGGAGCAGAAGGGTGCCAGGCCGGCCGAGGGTGGCGGCCTCGGCGCGGTAGCGGGCGTCGGGCATCGTCCCGAGCGGAACGCCCTGCGTGGCGAGGGGTTCGACGCTGCCGCCGTCGGTCATGTAGAGCAGGGGACCGTGGCCCGCGCCCGCGGCGGTGACGAGGCGCGTGCGGGCGTCCACCACCACGACCTGCGCGGTGATGAACATGTTGACCGCGTAGAGATCCTCGTAGAGCAGCCGGTTGAGCCGCTCGAGGAGCAGCGCGGGGTCGTTGTAGCGCGCCGAGAGGCCCCGGAGCAGGCCCCGGAGATTGGTGGCGAAGAGCGCGGCGGGCACGCCCTTGCCCATCACGTCGGCGATGATCAGGAGCGTGGCGTCCTCGCTGAGTGCGATCGCGTCATAAAAATCCCCGCCGACTTCCCGCGCGCATTTCCAGCCTCCCGCCAGGCTGAAGCCGGCCATCTGGGGCAGCGTGACCGGCAGCAAGGAGCGCTGGATGACGCGCGCCATGTCCAACTCGCGCGGAATGCCGGACGCATCGCCGGCGAGCTGCTTGCACATGATCAACACGTTTTCCTTGGCGCCGCGCAGGTAGCGCACCTCGTCCATCAGGGAACGGATGATGAAGAGCCCGCGCCCGCGATCCGACCGCATGGACGGCGGCGCGAGTTGGTCCGGCAGGTCGAAGCCCGCGGTGTAGTCACTCACCCGCAACTCGAGGCGGCGGGAGCCGCACACGGCATCCACCAGCACGGGACGCTCGCGCCCCGAGGGCCGCGCGTATTCGATGGCATTGTTGCAGGCCTCGGCCACGCACAGCTCGCAGGCGAAGAGCTCCTTGTCGGGCACACCCTGCTCGGCGAAGAAGCCGCGTACCGTCGCGGCGGCGGCGCGGGCGGAAGCCAGGTCCGGCACCACGGCAAGCCGCAGCGTGGTCGAGCGGTCGGGATCTGGAACCTCGGCCCCCATGCGTCAGGATGTTCAGCGTTCGACGATCTCGAAGAGTTGCTGCATCTGAGTGAGCTCCAGCAACTGCCGGATCTCGGTCGGGGGATTGATCAGGCGGAGGGTGGAGCCCCCGGCCTCGCTGGCGGTGCGATAGAGCGCGAAAAGCGCGCCCAGGCCGCTGCTGTCGAGAAAGCGCGTCTTGGACAGGTCGATCTCGATGACGGGCGGAAGGTCGGCGATGGCTGCATTCACATCCATGCGGAACGCCCCCGAATTCACGGCTGTGAGCTCCACGATGTCGGAGATGCTCAGCGTCTGGTCTTTGGTTTGGATTCTCATGGTGCGCGTTTTGACCGGAGATCGGTCGTTGGGTGCGGCGTCGTGGGATCGATCGTGCGACTAAAGAGAGCGAAGAGGGATTTCATCGGTTTTACCGCCGTGCGCGTGAACGAGAGGGCAGCCTGCGTCAGCGCGGCGGGGGGGAGGAGCGGAGCTAGCTCGGCGAGCGAGCAAAGGAGGAAGCGGTCGGGCACGCGCAGCACGGACTCAGTGCGCCAGTTCACCAGCAGGCAGCCGGCAGCGAGCGACTGGGTAACCGCGGTCAGGCGGCCGACAAAGGTATCGGGCCCCACCACGCTCCGGACAACGCGGGCACCCTCGCTCACCAGGGCCCGGTCCTCGATCACGGCATCCGGACCAACCTCGGCGTCGGCCTCGATCGTCACGTGGTCGCCGATCCAGCAGGGAGCGTGCAGACGCGCGCCGGCGGCGATGCGTGCGCCGGTGCCGGCCCAGATGCCGGGACGGAGCTGGCGCATCCGCACCCGGGTCGGGGTCAGCGCGAAAGGCATCCAGGCAAGGAGCGCCCGGAACCAGGCTTCGTAACTTTCGAAAAGCGGCCGGTCGGGGCAGCCAGGGAGATGGTCCATGACGACCACGGCATGCGGAGCGGGGAGCCAGGCCTCGGCATTTTCCCCGCGGTGGCGGGCGGCGGCCTCGGCGGGCGAGGGCTCGACGTGGACGGTGCGGAGCTCGATGTCCACACCCCAACGGCGGCCGTCGCCGATGGTCTCGTGCACGAGCCCGGGGCGGTCCGCGGCGAGTACGATTACGTGGCGCGCGCCGAGGGCGGTGAGGTGCTCGATCCAGTAGGTGATCAGGCATTCGCCCAGGATCGGCGCGAGCACGAGTGGCTGGTTTTCCGCCAGCTGGGCTACGGACGGACGGGTATCTGGACAGATGAGGAGCGTTTTCACGTCGATCAATAGGCGCCCGGGCCGAAGAGCACGGCGGGGACCGTGCGCACGAGGATGTTGAGGTCCTTGCTGAACGAGGAGTCCTCGATATAGCGGACGTCGAGCTGGACCTGGCCGGGAAAATCGATCTCCGCCCGGCCGCTGATTTGCCAGATGCAGGTGATGCCGGGGTCGACCCTCAGGCGGCGGCGGTCGGACAGCGAGTAGAGCTGGACCTCGCGGGGAACGGGCGGTCGGGGACCGACCAGCGACATATCGCCGCGCAGCACATTGTAAAACTGCGGCAGTTCATCGAGGGAGAATTTGCGCAGCCAGCGACCGACGCGGGTGATGCGGGGATCATTCTTGATCTTGAAGGTGACTCCTTCGCCGCCGTGCTGGTTTTTCTCCAGCAAGTCCTTCAGCCGCTGCTCGGCGTCGCGATGCATGGACCGGAACTTGAAGATGCGAAACTCGCGGCCATGCCGCCCGACGCGCGTCTGGCCGAAGAAAACGGGCCCGCGGTCCTCGAGCTTGATGCTTAGCGCGATGAGGGCGAAGAGCGGCGCGAGGAGGAGGAGCGCGGCGGCGCTGGCGGCGATGTCCAGCGCACGCTTAGTCCACCGGGGGCCGTTCACCGACCAGCGCCAGCGCAGCCCGTGCCAGAGGAGCTGGAGCCGCAGCCGCCAGAGGCCCGGCCGCGATTGGAAGGCGCCGAAATGCCCGGCGAGCCGGGGGTTGATCGCAAGCGAGGTATCGGAGTTCATGGTTTCAACAGGGCAAGGAGATCGGCGGGGAAAGAGGCCGGCGCCCGCTCGGGGGCCGGCGCGGTGGGAGAGAGCAGGGCCTGCAGCCGTTCCCCGAGACGGAGGATATCCTCGCCCCGAAAGGGCTGGGTTAGGACGAGATCGGCCCGTTGTTTCTGTGGCTCCACATGGAGGTCGTGCATGGGCGCGACGGTGTCCTCGAACTGGCGGCGGATGTCCTCGACGCTGCGTTCGCGTTCGGCCTGGTCGCGGGCAAGCCGCCGCTCGAAGCGCAGCGCCGGCGGACAATCGAGGTAGACCTTGAGATCGAAAAAGCGGGCGAGCGGCGAGGGGGGCAGCAGCCAGAGGCCCTCCACGATGACCACCGGACGCGGCTCCCAGTCCGCCGGCCGGGACCGCCGGCAGTGCGTGACGAAATCGTAACGCGGGATTCGGGGCGGACGCCCCTCCCGCAGGTCGGACAAGGTTCGCTCCGCGCAGGCCCAGT
The DNA here is from genome assembly GCA_966250295.1 of uncultured Akkermansia sp. Lineage (GTDB taxonomy): Bacteria > Verrucomicrobiota > Verrucomicrobiia > Opitutales > Opitutaceae > IMCC26134_A. The sequence continues at coordinate 26,762 of CBINGR010000046.1, forward strand.
CGATGGCGTCGGGCTCGTCAAAATTGACGAGCGCGCGCCGCCCGGGCGGCAGGTGGGAGCGATCATGGTAAAAATCGTCCAGAGAGAGATGACCGGCTTGCGAGCCCAGCAGCCGGCGCAATCGGCCGGCAAGCCAGCCCTTGCCGGAGCCGCTGCCGCCCGCGATCGCGACGAGTCGACTGGATTGGGGTAGACTCACGGCACTTGTTCCCGCGTCCGGCCGGCGGTCTGCGCCAGGAGTTCCTCGAGGCCGTCGATGTAGCTGTCGAAGTTGAAGTGTTCGTCCGCCATCCGGCGGCCGCGCTCCCCCATCTGGCGGGCGAGGGACTTGTTGTGCAGCAGGGCCTCGACGCAGGCGGCGAAGCGCGCGCGATCCATCCACGGCACGAGGAAGCCGTTCAGGCCGTTGATGAGCCACTCGCTGATGCCGCCCGCGTCGAAGGCGACTACCGGCAGGCCGCAGCGCATAGCCTCCAGCCCAGTCGCGCCGAAGGGCTCGGGCCAGAGGGAGCTCATCACCGCGAGCGAAGCCTCTCGGTAATACTCTGCGATGCGCGCCTGAGGCAGGAAACCGGTGAACCTCACGCGCGGCCGCAGGCCCAGCCGGTCGCGGAGACGTTCGCAGGTTTCGCGATGGCTGCCGTCGCCGATGATCACGCACTCGAAGGGCGCGGTCACGCGGGCGAGCGACTCGAGGAGCACATCCACGCCCTTGCCGCGCACGATCTGGCCGGCGTACACGATGAGGTTGCGCGAACCGAACGAAGCCGTGTCGGCGGCGGAGGCGGTGCGGGGCACCGGGGCATGGATCGCGATCTGCTCGGGGGAAAAGCCGTTGCGCAGAAGCTCTTCGCGCATGTAGCCGGTGGCCACGATCAGGCGGCGGAAGGCACGGTTGAGCTCGATCTCGCGGCGTTTCTCCCGGTAGCTGGCCCAGCGTAGGGAGAGGCCGCCGCCGGCGCCGCGGCAGACCGAGGCCGCACAGGGAAAGACGCAATACAGCGATGCGGGGCGCGTGCAGATGGCGCGGCTTAGGGGATTGTATTTGTATCCACGCATGCAGTACAGGTCGTGGTCGTGCACCATGCGGGCGACCGGCACCGGACCCGCGGCGAGAGCGCGAAGCACGCCGGCGTCGGCCATCTTGTGCAGGAAGACGACGTCAGGTTGGAAATGGGCGGCGGCGTGCCGGACCGCGGTCGCGCCGGCGCCGGGCGTCAGGGGGAAGCACCCTTCGAAGACGGCATTCCAGTCGGCTTCGCCGCGACCGGTGGCGGGGCCATGAGCGAGCCCGACGGTGTGGCCGCGGTCGCCCAGCGCGGTGGCGGTGAGGAGGACGTTGGCCTCCGCGCCGCCGAAGGCGCCGAATTTTTCGTGGACAAAAAGGATTCGCATGGGGAGAGCGGGTTGAAGGGGAGGCGGAAGCGCGAGGAAGCGTGACACCTTAGTCACTTGGCGGCCCAAAGACGCCGGTAGGTAAACCCCGCCAAGGCCTCGCGGATTTGACCTCCTTGGCACCCGAAACCCCGCCTCGTCCCCGGGACGTTTACCTAGGGTCTCTTAGTGGGGCTGGCCGCGGCGTGGAGAGGAACTTTGCGCGGGCCGGCGCAACTATCTCCCGCGTTTCCCCCTTTTCCTCTATGACCGCCCTCATCACCGTTCTGCTTGCCGACGATCATACCCTGATTCGCCAGGGAGTCCGCGCGCTCCTGGAAGCCCAACCCGACATCAAAGTTCTGGGCGACGCCGAGGATGGCCGCCAGGCCGTGACCATGGCCCGCGAGCTCCGACCCGACGTCATCGTGATGGATATCGCCATGCCGCAGCTCAGCGGCCTCGAAGCCACGCGACAGATCCTGCGCGATACCCCCGGGGCCAAGATCCTCATCCTTTCCTCCTACGGCGACGAGGAGTACGTGCATCAGCTCACTGACGCCGGCGCCTGCGGCTATCTCATCAAACAGACCGCCGCGACCGATCTCATCAAGGCCATCCACGAGGCACACAAGGGCAACGCCTTCTTCAGCCCAACGATTTCCCGTCGTCTGCTCGATTACTATCGCGGCGCGATCGTGAAGGGCCGCCCCCTGCGCCGCCAGGTCGAGCAACTCACCAGCCGCGAGCAGGAGGTGCTCCAGCTCGTCGCCGAAGGCCACGGCAACAAGCAAATCGCCGCCAAGCTCTTCCTGAGCATCAAGACGATCGAGAAGCACCGGCAGAACTTGATGAACAAGCTCAACATCCACGAGATCGCGGGCCTGACGCGCTACGCGATCGCGCATGGCATCGTGGAGGATACGCCGCGCCTGGCGCAGGCCTGCGCCAAGCTGGATAACGCAGTTGAAAAAACGGATCCAGCCCGGCTCCCCGGGCCGACCGGTGCCCCGGACGCGCGTCCCGCCCTGTCCTAAGACAGCCGCGCAGCGTGGCGACCGGCGGGTCTGCCGTGCCCAAAGGTCGCAGCGAGGCGCGTGTGTCGCGATGTGGACGTGACGAGGCATGAACCGAACCGGCGTGATCGATCTGTGCACGCAGGTACGTGCGCGAAGGCCCGCCTTTCCGAAGCAGAATCGAGAAGCGAGGACCGCACTACCCTGTCGCGGCATCGGGTGCGAACCCGGGCTGCCGGAAGCAGCTCAGAAGAAGTCAACCGCGCCCTTGTGCACGCAAGGCGGTGGTAAGGCTGGAAATCAGTTTGTCCCGTCCTGGGAGGAAAACGTAGATATCGCTCTCCAACTGACCCAAGATCGAAGCCAGCAAGGCGGTGGGCGGCCGGCGTAATTCCAGCAGGCGTTGGACGTATTGGGGCAGCGCGTCTGTTTCGTGACGACTCAAATCGAGTAGAAGCAGTTTTTGCAGAGCGGCTTGATTGCGGGAATCTCGTTCAAGTGCTTTCAACAAAGCAAGGCGGGCCAGCTTCTCGCCGTGAAGGGCCTCGAACCTCACTGCACAGAGAACCATTTGGTCGGCCGGAATGCTACGGTTGCCAAGGTAGTTTAGCAAGTGAGCCTCGGCTTGCTCGATGTCGCCGGTGGCGAAGAGAGAAATAGCGCGCAGCGCCTCCAAAGAGGCACCGTGCGTCGGAAGCCAGTCGGGGGAGCCATCCTCGATCTGCTGTATGGTCTCCAGTGCTTCAGCGTATCGTCCGGCCACCACCAGAGATTCACTCAATCCAAGGCTGGCGGAGAGCGAGGAATAACCTTTGGCACGGACGTGGTCATAAATCCGGCGGGCCTGGTCGGCTGCGCCAACTGTCGCACAAAGTGTGGCCAGTCGATTCAAGGCCTCGGCATTGTCTCCGAAATCGTTGAGGAAAGAATCAAATGCGGAGGCGAAGCCCATTTTGTCTCCCACCATCGAGACAAGTTGGAGCAGATCCAGTTGAAACCGAGGTTCTTCGGGTTCCCGGAGGCTAGCGGCAAGCGCCAAGCGTCGTGCCTCGTCCGTACGGCCGATCTGGCAGAGCACAGAAAAGTGAAACATGTAGACGGATCTGCTAGTCGGGTAGCGTTGATCGAGCAGGCTGAGCTGAGATAACGCCTTTTTATGATCACCTCGATCTAGAAATATCCTAGCAAGAAGCAGCCCCCCTTCTTCGGTATTTTGGGTATCGTCGCGCGATAACCAGCGCTCGGCCTCCGAGTAGCGAGCACGAAGAAAACAGGCGGTGGCTGCCGCCATAATTGCCTGGTAACGAGGGATCTCCGGAAGAAATTTATCTGAAAGCAGTTTTTCTGCCCCGGCAATAATTCGGTTATCTTCCTGGATTTTGAGCAAAGTTTCGAAAAAGAACTGCACATAATCGGGATCGTGGGAATGGATCGCCAAGCCCTCTTCCAAAAAAACGGAAGCCAAGTCCGGACGGTTGATGGCTAGATAGAGCCCGATGATGAAGCGGCGCGCCTCTTGATCTTCCGGCACGGAACGCAACCCGGCCCGCATAAGCTCGAAGGCCATCACATAGTCCTTTTCCGCAAACTTTTCTCGCCCCTCCTTGAGATGAAATTCCCCTTGGGATCGGCGATAGGAGCCAAGGGTGAAGGGCAGGCCGGCTATCTGACCAAAGCGGACATCGGTAAAGCCTCGTTCATATTTTACGTAAAAGTAGATGCCTGTGATGGTGGTGAGCCAGAGCAGGGAAAGCATCAGAAACGACCATACAATCAGGGGACCAACGAAGACCTTTAATCGCGTCCCACTTGAAGTACGAACCCGGCGAAAGGGCAGGGAAGCGGTCAAGCGATCCGCAAGGCTTGGTTGGGCTGATGGAGATGAGGAGGACGAGGGAGACGTAGCCAAAGCAATAGATCGATAGGTGCTTACATAAAAAAACCCATCGCAGGTTATGCGACGGGTTTCGTTTAAAAAAGCGAAAAGCTTTTAGGCAGAGCGACGACGGCGGGAGGCCGCAACCCCAAGAACCGCCATGCCGGCCAGAGCCGCCCAAGTGGAGGGCTCAGGAACAACAGTCAGGATTCCTTCGGAGATAAACTGGGTGGTATTCCATTGAAGCCCACTGGACAGAGTGGGCAAAGATGCAATGTTCAGTGTGGCACCGGTGAAGCTACCGCTGGTGAAATCAAAGCTCTGACCCTCAGCGGGGACGAAACCGCCGGTGAAGGCTCCGGTGACGTTGATGGTGACACCGTTTACATCAGCATTACCAGCACCCAAGAATCGGCCGTAGGTGGTGGCGTTGGCAATGGACAGAGAGAGATCAGAACCGTTGAAATCGACTACACCCGCCAAGGTAACCGAACGGGTAGAAAGATCGATGACGTTATTGAATGTCAATGGACCATCCCAAGTCTGTGACGCAGCGCCTGCAAAAACAGGCAGATTGAAAACGATGGTCTCTGAACTGTTATTGGTAATATTGCCAACTTGGAGAGTATCGCCCAACGCGCTTTCGAAGGAGAAGCCGGCTACTCCTGAGTTGATGGTGAGCGAGCCGATAATGGTGGCACCCGTATCGATACCGATAATACCAAACTGAGGCGTTGCGGGAATTACAACGGCGGCGGTGGTGGTAGGAACCGCCCCGGTGCTCCAATTACCAGGATTACTCCAAGAAGGGTCCCCAGCACCGTCGATGAACGTAGTTTGACCCACGAGCGGGGTAATACCAGCGATCAGGGCAAGGATAGCTTTATTGCGCATGTTAGTGATTTTCAAAAGACTTAGAGCGTGTAGGGGAGGGTGGAGGAAACAAAGGAAGTGGCACCGGACAGGGTAGTGCTACGACGAGAAATCGCTATGCCAACGCCAGCAGGAATAACCACGCCAGATTGATCGGTAGCGCTATCCGTGGACTTGCGCCACTGACCGCTAGCCAGCTGATAATAGACGTCGAGTTTAGCGGTAGCCGAGTTGTAAATACCGATAGTATCGGCAGTGAAAGTGCTGGTGCCCCTAGTCCAGTTGTTGAAACTGAGTTGGGCCAAGGTCATATTGACCGGGAATCGGGTGGAATTATAGGCGGTAGAAGCGCTACCCCGGGCCTTGGTAAGAGGAGAGATGACAGGAACGTCTCCCAAAATGGTGAGAGAGGTCAGGGGCCGATTGGTCTTCCGGGCAATCTGCAAGCTCGCTTCGGGGTAAATTACCGTGTTATTTGCATTCGCGGCTGAGGCGCTAGTCCTCCAATAGCCATTGCTCGTGCTAAAGAAATAGGCATCAAACTTGGCGGTGGATCGGTTGTAGATGCCTACCGCGTCAGCAGTGAACACGCTGGTGCCGCCAACAAACACCAAAGGATTTCCACCGGTATTATCGCCGAAAAGACCAGCCAAGGTATCGCCGACAATGATCTCAACCCGATCACCAGCAGCCAGCGCAAAGCCACTGGTGTCAAGATTTGTGGTTTGCGCCGAATTATCAGTCACATCCACGATAACGCTGTTGGCCGTGTTGGCTGTAACGAGCATGATGCGACCAGCCTGCGCGCCACTGGCAATGCGGACGAAATACGGACTTCCGACCTGAGCCAGCGCGCCAGCGGTGAACGGAGTTCCCGCAAACGAAATGGCGGTGCTCGTCAAGGAGGCGACCGGGCCCGCATATACCGAAGGATTGGTGAGGGGGGCCGCGATATAGCTGGTGGAACCCTGACTGGTGGTCGCAGCAAACGAGTACGTCATCGCGCCCACCGGGGTCGTGGCCACGGATTGAGCGTTGGAAAGGCTAAGAAAGCCGCCCAAAGCCGCCAAAGCAGCAAAGAGGGCACGGGTAGAACGGATGGATGAGGGCATAAGGGGAGGGGGAGGGGATTGTTGTGAGTTGATGCAGAGCGCCGGGCAGAAGTCAATCAAGAGGAAGGGGAGTAGCTTTTCTTACAGTTTGAGGGGGCGGAGAGGATGCGCAACGGGACAGGGTCCACGCCAGTTTTTTTTGCGCGCACATTGTTGCATCTTGGTGAGCAATCATCCCAGAGAGAAGTCTCCGGTTGCAGTCGTTTCTTTGCGCTAACTATAGCGCTGTCAAGTGGCGGTTTAAGGAGTCTTTACACCGCGAGGGCTTGGCTTCCTCCGATGTTTTTCTTTTGCTTGACGTTACGGGGATTGCAGCTGCGTCGCCGCCCGAGTTGGGCGGGCTTGTCTGCTCCGAGGCGCTTCGGGACGCCTCTCAGGGGAGTGTGTTTGCCTCGGATTACGGCGAGCTTTGGCCGGCGTCTTAAAAAGACGGGGAGCCGAAACCGCCCGGCCGCCCGGCCGGCCGAAAAGCTGGCGTTCCCAAAAAAGGATTTGCCGCCTTTTCGCTTGCCGCCCCGGGCCACGCTCCTAGCGCTGCGGCCATCATCTGTCCCCTTCCCCTTGTTCCCGTTCCCATGGCCCAAGCCTACACCGAAGCCTCGATCAAGACCCTCTCCCCTCTCGAACACATCCGTCTGCGGCCTGGCATGTATATCGGCCGGCTTGGCAACGGCAGCCATCCCGAGGACGGGATCTACGTCCTGCTCAAGGAGACGATCGACAACTGCATCGACGAGTTCACCATGGGCTTCGGCAAGAAGATCGAGGTCGAGCTCAATGACCGGACACTTCGGGTGCGCGACTACGGCCGCGGTATCCCGCTGGGCAAACTCGTGGACTGCGTGTCGATCATCAACACCGGCGCCAAGTACGATTCCGAAACCTTTCAAAAGGCGGTGGGGCTCAACGGCGTCGGCCAGAAGGCGGTGAATGCGCTTTCCGCCACCTACCGGGCCCAGGCGATCCGCGACGGGCAGACCAAGGTTGTCGATTTTACCGGAGGCAAGCTGGTCAAGGAGACCAAGATCGTCGCTGCTTCCGTCGGCGAAAAGAACGGCACGTTCATCGAGTTCACTCCTGATGTCGCTCTTTTTGGCTCCGATTTCCGGTTCCGCACCGAGTTCATCGAGGAGATGCTCTGGAACTACGCCTACCTCAACCGGGGTCTTACCCTGGTCTTCAACGGCAAGGCCTATAAGTCCGAATTCGGTCTGCGCGACTTGCTCACCAAGAAGCTCACCGGCGAGCCGCTTTACCCGCTGATCCACCTTGAGGGCGAGGACATCGAGGTCGCGCTCACTCACGCCGGGCACTATGGCGAGGAGTACTACTCCTTCGTCAACGGCCAGCACACCACGATGGGCGGCACCCATCTTGCCGCCTTTCGCGAAGCGCTTGTCCAAACCTTGCGGAACTTCTTCAAGAAGGACTACGACGCCGCCGACATCCGCCAGTCCGTCGTCGCCGCGGTTTCCATCCGCGTGCAGGAGCCGGTCTTCGAGTCGCAGACCAAAACCAAGCTCGGCAGCAACGACATCGGCCCCAAGGGGCCCAGCGTCCGCAATTTCGTATCCAATTTCCTGGGACAACAGCTCGACAATCACCTCCATCGGCATCCCGAGGTCGCGAACGAGTTGAAGCGCAAGATCGAGGAGAGCGAACGCGAGCGCAAGGAACTCGCCGGCATCCGCAACCTCGCCCGCGAGCGGGCCAAAAAGGCCTCGCTCCACAACCGCAAGCTCCGCGACTGCCGCGCCCACCTCGGCACGAAGGACAAGCGCGCCGAGGAAAGTTCCCTGTTCATCGTCGAGGGAGACTCCGCTGCCGGCTCGCTCACCGCCTGCCGCGACGTCCATACGCAGGCGGTCTTCGCCCTCAAGGGCAAGCCACTCAACACCTATGGCCTCACCAAGAAGGTCATTTACGAGAACGAAGAGTTTCACCTTCTCCAGAGCGCCCTCAACATCGAGGAGGGCATGGACGGCCTCCGCTACAACAAAGTCATCATCGCGACCGATGCCGACGTGGACGGCATGCATATCCGGCTGCTGTTGATCTCGTTTTTTCTGCAGTTCTTCCCCGAGATCATCACTCAGGGGCACCTCTTCGTGCTGGAAACCCCGCTCTTTCGCGTGCGCAACAAGAAGGAAACCCGGTACTGCTACTCCGAGGCGGAGAAGCAGGCTGCGCTCCACAAGCTCGGCCAAAATGCCGAGATCACGCGCTTCAAGGGGCTTGGCGAGGTGAGCCCCTCCGAGTTCAAGGACTTCATCGGCGAAAACATGAAAGCCGAGAAGGTGACCCTGGAACACCTCCACAACAGCGCCGATCTGCTGAGTTTTTACATGGGGAAGAACACCCCGCAGCGCCAGGACTTCATCATTGGCAATCTCCGGGTCGAAAAGGACCTCGTCGAAGCCTGAGCCGTGGAAAGCGGAGGCTCGGCTCGCCGCCAATCCGGCTGACACAAGGGAGACAGGTGAAGCCAAGGTTGCGGTGAGCGCCAAGCGAACCGGGTTCGGAGTGGAATCGATCCAGGACCGGACCGGGTCGCTGGCGCTTCCCGCAACACGAAAGAGCGGCCGGTTGCGCACATTTTGTCCTTTCGGTGGAACTTTCCCTTGAACGTGTCCGCCCGCGTTCCCTACCTTGCATCGTTTAGCGCCCTGAATTCGGTGTCAGTCATGAAAATCAAAGCCTACTTGAAACCCTCCTGCGGCTGGTCCAACGGCGTGCGCGCCATCATGCGCAAGCATGGTCTCGCTTACGAGGATATCGATATCATCAACAACCGCGACAACTACGCCGAAATGGTCGCGAAGTCCGGCCAGCCACTTTCCCCCTGCGTCGAGATCGACGGGGTCATGCTCGCCGACGTTTCCGGTGAAGAGGTCGAGAACTACATGCTCGCCAACGATCTTATCAAGCCGGTCGACAAGCCCGCCGACGTTCCGACCAACGCCCCCTGCTCCGACGAAGAGCATGCCAGGATGGCGACCAAGACCATTCGCTTCTTCTGAGAAGCGCACCTTGCCTCGTCTTTTCCCCCTTTCCTTGGCCGGCCTCGTGAGATCGAGGCCGGTTTTTTTGCCCCGCCCCTCGCGCGCCCCCTACCGCGATATCAGGCCACAACCCGATTTCCAACCCCACCCCAGACCGCTTCCCGCAGGCCGTATTTTCCGTGAACACCTCCCGCCGCTCCGTTCAGTCGTCCGCCCGTCCCACTTCCTCCGCCCGCGTCGGGCGTCCCGCCAAACAGGGACTCTACGACCCGTGGTTCGAGCACGACGCCTGTGGCGTCGGCTTCGTCGCCGACCTGAAGGGCCGCGCTTCGCATGACCTTGTGCGCAAAGGAATCGAGGTGCTCGAAAACCTCGACCACCGCGGCGCCGCCGGCAGCGAGCCCAACACCGGCGACGGCGCCGGCATCCTCATGCAGGTGCCGCACGCCTTTTGCGTCGAGGTCGCGAAGAAAGCACGCATCAGCCTGCCTGCCGCGGGCGCGTACGGCACCGGTCTCGTTTTCCTGCCGAAAAACGCCACCCAGCGTCGCAAGGTCGAGGAAAAGATCGTCGCCGTCGTCCAAGGCGAAGGCCTCGAATTCCTCGGCTGGCGCACCGTCCCGACCGATAACTCCGACCTCGGCGAGACGGCCAAGGCCAGCGAGCCCGCGATCCGCCAGATTTTCATCGGCCGCCCCGCCGGCCTGACCGACGAACTCGGTTTCGAGCGCAAGCTCTACGTCGTCCGCAAGCGCGCCGGAGCCGAGGTTCGTTCCGAGGGTCTGCTCGGGGCCGACATGGTCTACTTCCCCAGCCTCTCGTCGCGCACGATGGTCTACAAGGGCATGCTGCTCACCACGCAGCTCGCGAAGTATTTTCCCGACCTGCAGAACCCCGCCATGGCCACCGCCATCGCGTTGGTTCATTCGCGTTTTAGCACCAACACCTTCCCAAGCTGGGATCGCGCCCACCCTTACCGCTACGTCGCTCACAACGGCGAAATCAACACCCTCCGCGGCAACATCAACTGGATGCACGCCCGCCAGGCCCACTTCATCTCCGACGCCTTCGGCGACGACATCCAGAAGATACTCCCCGTCATCAACCCCAACGGCAGCGACTCGGCGATGTTCGACAACACGCTCGAGCTCCTCCACCTCGCCGGCCGTTCCCTGCCGCACGCGGTCATGATGATGATCCCCGAGCCCTGGTCCTACCACGAGACCATGGACGACTCGCTCAAGGCCTTTTACCAGTACCACGCCTGCCTCATGGAGCCGTGGGACGGCCCTGCCGCGATGACTTTCACCGACGGCCATGTTATCGGTGCCGTCCTCGACCGCAATGGACTCCGGCCCGCCCGCTACTACGTCACCAAGGACGGCCTCGTCGTCCTCGCCTCCGAGGCCGGCGTGCTCGACATTCCCGCCACCGAGGTGGTCGAGAAGGGCCGTATCCAACCCGGCCGCATGTTCCTTGTGGATACTGTCCAGGGCCGCATCGTCCCCGACGAGGAGATCAAGCGCCAGCTCGCCGCCGAATTCCCCTATCGCCAGTGGCTCAACGAGCACCTTGTCCACCTCGACGATCTGCCCGCGGCCCCCGAACTGCCCGCACCCGATCGCGACACCCTCCAGCAGCGCCAGCTCGCTTTCGGTTATACCCACGAGGACGAGCGGGCCATCCTCGCCCCGATGGCCAAGGACGGCGTCGAGGGCATCGGTTCCATGGGCAACGACTCGCCCCTCGCCGTTCTCTCGAACAAGCCCCGCCTGCTCTACGATTATTTCAAGCAGCTCTTCGCCCAGGTCACCAACCCGCCCATCGACTGCATTCGCGAGGAGATTATCACCTCCGCCGAGACTCGCCTCGGCTCCGAAGGCAATCTGCTCCAGCCGGGCGCCACCGCCTGCCGCCGTGTCGAGCTCGACTGGCCGGTCCTCACCAATGAGGAATTCGGAAAGATCCGCCGCATGCAGCTTCCCGGCCTCAAGGTCGACGTGCTGCCCATCCTCTTCCGCGTTTCCCGCGGCGAAAAGGGCCTCGCCAAGGCCATGGAGGAACTCTGCGTCATGGCCCGCCGCGCCATCGAGGAGGATGAGGTCAACGTCCTCATCCTTTCCGACCGCGGCGTCACCAAAGACCACGCTCCCATCCCCGCGCTCCTCGCCGTCGCCGGCCTGCACCACTACCTTATCCGCGAGGGCCTGCGCACCCAGGTGAGCATCGTCCTCGAGACCGGCGAAGCCCGCCAGGTCCACCATTTCGCGGTGCTCATCGGTTATGGCTGCAGCGCGATCAATCCTTACCTCGCCTTCGAAACCATCGACGAGATGATCCACGAGGGCATCCTGCCCGGCCTCGACCACAAGACCGCCTGCAAGAACCTGGTCAAGGCCACCGCCAAGGGCGTCGTGAAGATCATGTCCAAGATGGGCATCTCCGCCATCCAGAGCTACCGCGGCGCCCAGGTCTTCGAGGCCGTCGGCCTCCACCAAAACGTCATCGACCACTACTTCACTTGGACCCCCTCTCGCGTCGGCGGCATCGGCCTCGACGTCATCGCCCAGGAAGTGCTGATGCGCCATCGCGACGCCTTCGCGCCGCGCAATGTCCACGATCACGCGCTCCCGGCCGGTGGCCAGTTCAAGTGGCGCGCCGACGGCGAATACCACCTCTTCAACCCCGAGTCCATTCATGCCCTGCAGAAGGCCGTGCGCACCGGCGACTACAAGACCTTCAAGGCCTACTCGGCCCTGGTGAACGACCAGTCGAAGAGTCTCTGCACCCTGCGCGGCATGCTCGATTTCAAGCCCTCCGACGCGATCCCGATCGAAGAGGTTGAGCCCCTCGAGAAGATTCTCGCCCGCTTCAAGACCGGCGCGATGTCCTACGGCTCCATCTCCAAGGAGGCCCACGAGACCCTCGCCATCGCGATGAACCGCATCGGCGGCAAGTCCAACACCGGCGAGGGCGGCGAGGACCCCGAGCGCTTCACCTGGACCAACGAGCAGGGCGATTCGAAGAACTCCGCCATCAAGCAGGTCGCCTCCGGCCGCTTCGGCGTGACCAGCCACTACCTGGTCAGTGCCCGCGAGATCCAGATCAAGATGGCTCAAGGCGCCAAGCCCGGCGAGGGCGGCCAGCTCCCCGGCACCAAGGTCTATCCCTGGGTCGCCAAGACCCGCCACACCACCGCCGGCGTGGGCCTCATCTCCCCGCCGCCCCATCACGACATCTACTCGATCGAGGACCTCGCCGAGCTGATCCACGACCTCAAGAACGCCAACCGCCGTGCCCGCGTAAGCGTAAAACTCGTCGCCGAGGTCGGTGTCGGCACCATCGCGGCCGGCGTCGCCAAGGCCCACGCCGATGTCGTTCTCATCTCCGGCCACGATGGCGGCACTGGCGCCTCGCCGCAGAATTCCATCTGGCATGCCGGCCTGCCCTGGGAACTCGGCCTCGCCGAGACCCACCAGACGCTGGTGCTGAACAACCTCCGCTCCCGCATCGCGGTCGAGACCGATGGCCAGCTCAAGACTGGCCGCGACGTAGTCATGGCCGCCCTGCTCGGCGCCGAGGAATTCGGCTTCGCCACCGCCCCGCTCGTCGCCACCGGCTGTATCATGATGCGCGTTTGCCATCTGAACACCTGCCCCGCCGGCGTCGCCACCCAGGACCCGCGCCTCCGCGAGAAATACACCGGCAAGCCCGAACACGTGGTGAACTTCATGACCTTCATCGCGCAGGAGGTCCGCGAGCTCATGGCCCAGCTCGGCTTCCGCAGCGTCGAGGAGATGGTCGGCCGCACCGACCGTCTCGAGCCGCGCAAGGCCATCAGCCACTGGAAGGCCAAGGGCATGGATTTCTCCAGCCTGCTCTATTCGCCCGAAACCGGTCCCGAAGTCGGCCGCTATTGCCAGATCCCGCAGGACCACGGCCTCGACAAGTCCCTGGACCTCACCGCCCTGCTCGAACGCTGCCAACCCGCCATCGATCGCGGCGAAAAAGTCATCGTCGATCTCCCGGTGAAGAACATCCACCGCGTCGTCGGCACCATCACCGGCAGCGAGGTCACGCGCAAGTACGGCGCCGCCGGCCTGCCCGAGGACACCATCGACGTTCGCTTCGCCGGCTCCGCCGGCCAGTCCTTCGGTGCCTTCATGCCGAAGGGTATGACCTTCCGCCTCACCGGTGACGCCAACGACTACGTCGGCAAGGGCCTCTCCGGCGGCAAGATCATCGTCCGCGCGCCTGCCTCCTCCGGCTTCAAGCCCTCGAAGAATATCATCATCGGCAACGTGGCCCTCTACGGCGCCACCGGTGGCGAACTCTACGTCGGCGGCCGCGCCGGCGAGCGCTTCGGCGTGCGCAACTCCGGCGTCACCGCCGTGGTCGAGGGCGTGGGCGACCATGGCCTCGAATACATGACCGGCGGCCGCGTCGTCGTGCTCGGCCCCACCGGCCGGAATTTCGCCGCCGGCATGTCGGGCGGCGTCGCCTACGTGCTCGACGAGGCCGGCGAGCTCAAGGGCAACGTCAACATCTCCATGGTCGGCGTCGAGAAGGTCGAGAGCCCCGCCGAGCAGGCCGAGCTGCGCGCCCTCATCGAGCGCCAGGCCGAACACACCGGCAGCGAGCGCGCCCGCGAGGTGCTCGCCGCATGGGACTCGCTCCTGCCGAAGTTCGTCAAGGTCATGCCCAAGGACTACAAACGCATGCTCGCCTGCATCGAGAAGGCGCAGTCCCAGGGCCTCACCGGCGAGGAGGCCATCATGGCCGCCTTCGAGGAAAACGCCCGCGACACCTCGCGTGTCGGCGGAAACTGAGCCGCGCTGCGCGGCTCATCTATGATTTAGGATTGATGATTGATGATTGAAAAACCGATCAGCCACTCAGCCTCCTGAATCCGCCGCGCCTCCGCCCAATCATAAATCATTAATCGTAAATCATAAATTCCGTTCCCCATGGGCAAACCCACCGGCTTCCTCGAATACGTCCGCGAACTCCCCACCGACCGCCCCCCGCTCGAGCGCGTGCGCGACTGGAATGAGTTTCACCTCCACATGGAGGAGAAGAAGCTCCGCAACCAGGGCGCCCGCTGCA
>CBINGR010000047.1:0-40763 GCA_966250295.1 uncultured Akkermansia sp.
TGGAGGCGGGCCGGAGGCCCGTGCCACCGAGGCCAACGCCGGCCCAGCCTGGTTTCCCGACCACCCGCAGGGCTTCAGCAGAGCGCTGGATTATTTCGAAGACAGCGCCTAGCGCCCTCCGCGGTTAAAAAATCCGTCTTTCTTTCGTCCTGTCCTCCGCCGTTCTGTCGCTCTGTCGTTCTTCCGCTCTGAGCCCATGGTCGCCCCCGTTTCCGTTCTCCCCTGGCCCGATGCCCTGGCCGACACGCCCGCGACCGCGGTCATGGACCAGGCGCTCCTCCGCGGACGGCTCTCTCACAGTTTGCTCATCACCGGCGATGACCTCGAGCTCCTGCGCGGTGTCGGACTCGCCCTCGCCGACCGGCTGCTCAATCCGCCCGCCACCGATCCCGAGCGCCGGCGCTCGATCGCCGACAGCGCCCACCCGGACTGTTTTCACCTTCGCCCCGCCGGCAAATCCCGCCAGATCGGCGCCGAGGCCACCCGCGAGCTCATCGGCAAAGTCCAGGTCTCCGCCTCCGCCGGCGGCCACAAGGTCGCCCTCATCCACGAGTGCGACCGCATGAACGTCGCCGCGGCCAACATCTTCCTGAAGACCCTCGAGGAACCGCCCGCCAACACCACCCTGCTCCTCCTCACCACACGGCCCCACGCACTGCTTCCGACGATCCGCAGCCGTTGCCAGCTCTTCCGCTTCGCCTCGCCTGGTGCCGCCACGCCGGTCGACGGCTGGTCCGCCTGGCTGGAGGACTACCGCGCCTGGCTTGCCCTGCTCCACGGTGGCGGCGCCCGCACCGCGCCCGCCGACGCCATGTTCCGCCTCTACGGCCTCGTCGCCCGCTTCGGTGTCCTGCTCGAGACCGCGACCGAAACGCTCTGGACCGAGCAGAAAAAAACTCTGCCCGAGGACCTCACCGACGAAGAACAGGAAGCGATCGAAAGCGGCCTTGGCAAAGGCCTCCGCGACCGACTCTTCACCGACCTCGAGCGCGCCACCGGCGCCTACGCCCGCGAGCTCCTGGTGACGCCTGAGGCCGCCGTCGGTGCCCGCGCCTTCGCCGAGACGGTCAAACACCTCGAACACGCCGCCGGCCTCCTGCGCGTGAACTTCAACGACACCGCCGCCCTGGAGCTCTTCTTGCTCAAGACCCTCCGCGCCTGGACGCGGAAGTGAGGGTCGAACCGATCCCGTGATTACCCTCACTGGCGTCATCACTTTCGGCTTCACCCATCGTCGTAAAGTCTTCGGCTACACCACGCGGCGGCCATACCCGTGATCGACCACGATTCCCGCCTGCCCCGCTTCGCCCGCCTCTGGCTCGCCCTCGGCGCAATCGGCGATCCCGCCCCCGTCGCCCGTAATCTCCTCGCCCGTTGGTCCGAACCGCAGCGGCACTACCACACCCTCGTCCATCTTGAGGCCTGCCTCGCCGGGCTCGACGCCCATCGCTCTCTCGCCGCCGATCCCGCCACGCTCGAGGCCGCTCTCTGGTTTCACGACGCGATCTACGATCCCTGTGCCACCGACAACGAAGCTCGCAGCGCCGCTCTGGCCATCGCCGTGCTTCGCGCCGCCGGAGTCGCCGAGGCCATCACCGCCAAGGTCGAAGGCCTTATCCTCGCCACCCACGCCCACGAGGCCGCCTCCGATCCCGACGCCGCCCTTCTCCTCGACCTCGATCTCGCGATCCTCGGCGCCAGCCCTGCCGCCTACCAGGCCTATGCCGCCGCCATCCGCCGCGAGTACGCCTGGGTTCCCGAGCCCGACTACCGCCGCAAACGCGCCGCCCTGCTCGCGCGTTTTCTCCAACGCACGCGCCTCTACCTCACCGCGCCGTTCTTCGCCCGTCACGAAGCCGCCGCCCGCGCCAACCTCGCCGCCGAGATCGCCGCGCTGGAAAGCTGAGAGCGTGGCACAGGCTACGCCCGCAGCCAGCGCTCCATCCGCGGATAGACCGCCGCTCCCGTGCCGTCCGTGTCTTCGCGCGTGAGCCCATACCATTGCAACAGCGGCACGCCGATATAGCGGCCGGCAGTAAAGTTCTCCCGCAGCGTCAGCCCCTCGCCCTTGTAGCCTTGGTCGTGAAACACGACGGCCGCGTCCAGGCCGAGATGTACACACGCGGCGTAAGACCACGCGATCGCCGCCATCTCCTCCCCCGGCCCCGAATCGAGATTTTCCCCTGCCACGCGCCGTTGCCCGGGCGTCAGGACCGCCAGATGCCCCGCCTCGTGCAACAAATCCCCCGGATGCGCGAGCCGCGCCTCGTCGATCATCAGTCCGTCCGGTTCCAGTTGGATGCCAGGCAGAAAAGTCCCCTCTGGCAGCGCCCCTCGGCGCACCTTCAGGCCGATCTCCTCCAAAAACTCCACAAGGCGTTGCAGCGGCATGCCCACGGACTAGGAAGCTGCCCTCGCAATAGATCAAGCCGGCGTGGAATCCCTGGGAACGGGCCAGCTCGGCTTGAGCGGGGCCAGCCGAAAACCGGCCCTACCGAAACGATGCCGGAGTCTCGACCCGCTACCGATTCGTCCCCACCCAACGGAGACATTCTGCGCCTGATCGCGAGAACATGGAGCATAAGACCCTAGTCCACACAGGCCTACCAAGGAGAAGCATCCGTAAAATAGCCCGCCACAACGGCACTTTGCCTGGAGCGGGCTTACTTTGCCCCGTCTGCTTTGTCCATCCGGCCAAACCGCAACCAATAACCACCACCATGAAACAACGCCTCCTGTACTCCACCCTCGCCCTCGCCGGCCTGTTCGCCGGCGCCGCCGCCCCGCTCGCCGCTCAGTCCGAGCCCGAGCCGGCCGCCGTACCCGCCCTCGTCTCCACCGTGAGCGTTCAGATCGTGCTCACCACCACCGGCGAGGAGACCTCGCGCGGCCCCGAGACCCGCCGGGTCCACACCGCGGGCTTCGATATCACCCGCCTGAACACGAAGGACTTCATCGCCCTGCTCGACGAAAAATACGATCTCGTCGCCCAGCCCAAGGACTTCGATCTCGTCGCGGTGCTGGTGGAGTCCGAGACCGAAAACGGCTACCGCTTCTACCTCCGGAACAAGAAAAAGAACGGCACGCCCGCCTATGTCTACCTCGCGCCCGAGATCATCGGCCTGACCGTGGACGCCAGCGCCGTGAGCTACACTGACGTGCAGAACGGCGAGACCCTGCTTTCCAGCAAGGGCTCCTTCAAGTACGCCATCACCCTGGACACCGCCGGCTTCGAAACCCAGGGCATCGCGACAGGCAAATCCACCACGCGCAACGTCACCGTCGAGGAGGTGACCCGGCAGCTCACCGTGCCGGGCGAAACGAAGGCCACCACCAGCGGCCACTACACCGAAAACGCCGGCACCGAGGACGCCCAGACCTTCATCGCCGAGACCCGCTGGGTCTTCACCCCGCACAAGGCGGTCGACTTGAACGACTATCCCGCCCCGCCGGCCCCGGTTACACCCACGCCCTGATCCTTGGGAACGCGAATAAACGTCGAATCGTAGGCTTGGACCTGCGTCCAGGATTTCGCCCCGGAGCCTCCCCTGCTCCGGGGCTTTTTATCGCTCGGCGGGGGCCTGCCCGGCTCCGCCCGGCGCCGGCCGGTAGGCCACGCGATGAAACAGCGTCGGGCTCTTCCACGAGCAGAGCCCCAGCCCCATGTCCGATCCGGTGTCCCAAAGCCGGTTGTTGGTGTAGTGCCGCCCCTGCAGATTCCAACTCATGCGCGGCTTGCCGTTCCAAATCGCCGATACCCGCGCGCCTCGCACCTGCAGGATCAACTGCTGCTTCTCCCCGTTGTTCAGCGCCGCCGGGAAATGCTCCCCGTGCGCCCGCATGTCCTGCCCGTTGATCATCTGGATGCCGCCGAGCCCCCGCTCCCACGCATCCAACTCGAACACGCCCGTGCCCGAACTCGTCGGCAAAAAGACACCCACCGAATTTCGCCCGGCCATCCGCGTGAACTCGACCGCCACGTCATAACAAAAATCCGCCGGCACGCTCACCGGCAGGCGCAGCGTGCAAATCTCCGCGCCCGACTTGAGCTCGTCCCCGCGCCGCGTCCATTCGCCTGCACGCGCCTGCCGCCCCGGATTCACCTCGGGCAAAAGCCACGACCAGGGCGCCTGGGCTGAGGCCGGCGTCGTCCCGGCGGCCGGAAGAGTCGCCGGGGGAAATGCCACGGGCTCCGGCGAAGCCACCGGGACGGTCGGCACCGGCGCGGCTGGCGATGCTTCGCTGGTCGCAATCCCGGGCAGCGCTGGCCCCTCCCCGATGCTTCGCCTCCGCAGTTTTTGGCCGGCCTGCCACCAGGCAAGCGTCGCCACGGTGGCCAGCAAAAACGCGAGCACGAGCCGCAGCCCGCGCGTCTTCGAGCGCTTCGCGCCGCAAGCGACGGCGAACTTCCGCGCAAACTCCGCCGCATCCTTCGGCCGGCGCTCGCGTTCCCCGGCCATCGCCTCGTCGAGCACCGCGTCCACCGCCTCGGGCACGTCCACCATCCGCGAAGGCCGCGCGTAGGCGCCCTTCGGCAAGCGCCCCGTCACCATCTGGTAAGTCATCACGCCGAACGCGAAAAGATCCGTCGCCGGCGTCACCCTGCCCGCCGCCTCCATCTGTTCCGGGGCCATGTAGTCGAAGGTGCCGAATACCATCCCACTCAGGGTCAGCGCCGTCGTGAAGCCCGCTCCCTGCGCGTGCGCCAGCCCGAAGTCCGCCAGCGCCAGCCGCCCGTCGGCGCGCACCAGCACATTGGCCGGCTTCAGGTCGCGATGCACCACCCCGCGCGCATGCGCGGCCCCAAGCGCCGACGCAATCTGCTCCACCCAGCTCCGCACCTCCGCCAGCGAATGCGGCCGCCCGCCCAGCAGCTTTCCCAAGTCACCGCCCTCCGCCCATTCCGTCACGAGGTAGTGCGTACCGTCCGCCAGGGCCCCGAAGTCGTAGACTTGCAGCACGTGCGGATGATTGAGCCCCGAGAGCACCCGTGCCTCGCGCTCGAAGCGCTCCCGCGCCAGCGGATCCGGCGTCGCATCGGGCGCCATGATCTTCACCGCCACCGTGCGACCCAGCCGCGTTTGCTCCGCGCGATACACCGCCCCCATGCCGCCGCGTCCCGCCAGCGCGAGCACGCGCAAGCCGGGAAAGGCCTCCGCCAAACTCTCCGCCGCCGGCGGCGTCCAAGCGCCCGCGCCCGGCGCCGGCCCCAACCCTCGCGCCAGCCACCCCGCCGTCCCGAGCGGATCCGGCCCCGGCCCGTCCTTCCCCGGCGATGTCGGCCCGCCGTTCACGCACGCTCCTCCGCCAGCGCCGCGCCGAGCTCGCGCAGCTCCGCATCGACGTCCCCACCCTCGGCCAAGGTGTCCGCCACCACCGCGCGGAGAGCCTCCGCGAAACGCTTGCGCAACCGATGCACCGCCACCCGCCTCGCCCCCGCCGACAGCCCTGCGCCGCCCTCGTCTCTGACGGAGCCCGTCCCCTCCGCCGCCTCCAGCGCTTCGCCCTTCAAGGCCGCGAACACCTCGCTTTTTCCCTCCGACGCGTAACGCGCCTCCAGCCGGGCCAGCGCCTGGGCGAGCAAGGTCCGCGCCCACTGCCGCTCGAAAACAGTGTCCGGTGCGGCCGCCGTCGCCGCCCCCCGCGCCCACTCGGCCTCCGCTGCGGCGAAGTCCAGCTCGGCCCAGCCGCCCTCCGGACGCCGCCGCGCCGCGCCCTCGTGCGCCGCCCGGTCCTGCAAATGGTGTTTCAGGGCCGTGAGCAAAAAGCTCCGCAGCTTGCCGCTCGCCTCGTCCGCGCGCTGGAACAGTTCACGGCGCAGCGCGGTGGCAAAAAAATCCTGCACGGCGTCCTGGGCATCCGCCCGCCCCAGGCCACGGCCACGGGCGTAGGCGTAGAGCGGCCGCCAGTAAGCGCGGCAAAGGGCGTCGAGCGCGACGCCGACCGCGCGCTCATCCACGCCGCGGCTCCGCCGCACGAGCGACCAGTTCGTCGACGGAAACCCCCACACGGTCTGCGGCTCGGACGTCATGGTGTTGTTTGTCGGTATCGCAAACCAGTAGGGACGCGCCAAGGCCCGAGCCGCAAGTCCGCAGCCGCGGGGAGACGGAGGAGGGATGAAACTTGAAACCTGAGACCCGAAACGGAAGGAGGGATGCGGCAGATCATTCGGATTTTTGACGCGAAGGGCGCGAAGACCTCGCAAAGAACGCAAAGGCCGAAAGGCCGTTAACCTTCGGCCTGCTTTTCTTCGCGTCCTTCGCGCTCCTTCGCGTCAAAAAATCCGGCAGTGGCGGCCCTCAGCGACTCCGCGGAAATACTGCCCCGGCCGCCGGCGGCCGGTCGCACAAGAGGCTTGCCCGCGCGGAGGGTCGCCGCCCCGTTTTAGCCGTGCCAAACGATTCCCTGGCGGTCCTCGCGCTTCTTATCCTGATCGGCTACACTAGCTATCGGGGACACCAGAGCGCCGATTTCCGCGACCGCTGGATCTTCGACGTGGAATCTATCCGCCTGCGCCGGGAATACTACCGCTTCGTCACGTCCTGCGGCCTGCACGCCGATCTCCCCCACTTCATCTTCAACGCGATCACGATCCTGGTCTTCGGCAACGCCATCGCCGCCGCCTGGGGTTCGCTTTGGATGCTGGCGGTGTTTTTCGGCACCGTGGCCTGCGGCGACCTGTTCACCTTCTGGTTCCACCGTCGGGAACAGCACCGTTCGCTGGGTGCCTCCGGCGGCGCCTGCGGGCTGATCTTCGCCTACATCCTCACCTTTCCCGGCGGTGCGGTCAGTCTCGGCTTTGTCCCCCTCTTCGTTCCCGGCTGGGTCTACGCCATTGTCTACGTCGTCGGCTCCTATATCGCCCACCGGCGCAAAAAGGACAACATTGGCCACCTCGCGCACCTCGGCGGAGCGGCCGGCGGCATCCTGCTCACCGGGCTGCGCGCGCCGCACCTGCTCGTGTCGGCGCCCGTGACCACCTGGATTGCCGTCGCGGTGTTGCTCGCCGTCTGCACCTATCTGGCCTTCTGGCGCCATGGCTTCGCCAAGCACGAACTCACCGCCGAGGTGAAAAACCATCGCAGCAACCTGCGTTACCAGCGCTACGACGAGGTTTCGTCCGAAACCCGAGACCGCCGCCGCCTGGACTCCCTGCTCGACAAGATTTCTCAAGGCGGCACCCACAGCCTGAACACGGCGGAACGGCGCGAGCTGGAAACCCTCTCCGCCCGCCTGCGCCCCGCCTCGCGTTCCGGCCGCTGAAAAAGGAGGAGTGTCGCAATGTCGCTGCTACCTGCGTAGCGCGGTGCTTTAGCCCGCGTTTCCATCCGCCAGAATGCGGGCTGGAGCACCGCACTACCCCAGCGGGCCATCTCGCAGGGGAACCGAAGGCAGGGTTGGCACGCAACCGGGTTTCTGCCAAATCCGCTCCACCCCACCCCATGAGCTTTCTCTCCCGCCTCGGCCTGAGCCTGCTGCTTTTCGGCGCCTTCACCCTCGTTGCCCAGTTCTTCGGCTACGCGCCGCGCAAGCTCGCCAATTTTTCCCCCGACCAGTTACGAGGAGCCGGGATCACGTTCGTCGTCGTGGGTGGACTGTTCCTGGCGCTCGGCGGCAATCCCCGTCTCCGCCGCAGCCTGCTGATCGGCTTCGCTTCGCTGTTCGGCCTCGCAGTGCTGTGCGCGGTCGCCGCGCTGATTTTCCGCCTTTTCGGGCGGCGCCATCCCACCCTTTCCTCCCCGCCTCCCCCGCCGCCTTCCGCCTGGACGCCGCCGGCGCCGGGCACGCCTCCCGGATCCGCGTCGGTGGCCAGGCCGGGGCCGGCAGCCGCACCGCAAAGCCAGACGGACTCAAGCGCGCGGGTGATGGCGGCCTTGTACGAGAAACAGCGGCTCTGGAACAGCCGACACGGTCGCGAACGCACCTGGGCCGTCGTCGTCCATCTCGGCCGACAGGAAGCGCCGACCGGGCTTGAAAGCAGCCTGCAGGCCCTGGCCGAAGATCAGGCCAATGGCGGCGCCATCGTGGCGCGGACCGGAGGCCTCCTCCACGCCGCCGTCGCCCCGCTCTCCCGCCCCGAGGCACTGCGAACGACGCTGGCCGGCCTGTTTCCCAACGCCGAAATCCAAATCGTCGAGGTTTCTCACCGCGCCGTGGTGTTCGTGCGGTGACCTCTCCGCCGGGCGCTCAGGCCTGATCCAGGGTGTGGTTGACCGCGTCGAGCAGGGCTTCCCAAGAGGCGTCGATGATGTTGTCGCTCACCCCGACGGTACCCCAGACGCGATGGCCGTCGCCGCTCTCGATGAGCACGCGGGTGCGCGCGTTGGCGCCATTGCGGCCGTCGAGGATGCGCACCTTGTAGTCCCGCAAGTCCACGTTCTTGAGTTTTGGATACGCCGGCTCCAACGCGAGGCGGAGGGCCTTGTCGAGCGCGCCCACCGGACCGCTGCAATCGGCGACGGTGTGGCGGAGCTCGCCCCCGACCCGAAGCTTCACCGTGGCCTCGGCGACCAACTGGCCGGCTGACCCGCGCTCGATGATGACCCGGTAGCCCTCGACAGTGAAAAACTCCTTCGCGCGCCCGAGCGTGCGGCCGATGAGCAGGCGGAGCGAGGCGTCCGCCGCCTCGAACTCGTAGCCACGGAACTCGAGCTCCTTGAGCTGCTCGATGAGGCTCTTCATCTCCGGCGCCTTCTCGTCGAGATCGAAGCCGAGCTCCTTCGCCTTCATCGCGATGCTGCTTCGGCCGGCCATGTCGGAGACGAGCACGCGGGTGCGGTTGCCGACCAGGGCGGGGTCGATGTGCTCGTAGGAGGATTTCACCTTCTGCGCGGCGTTGGCGTGCAGGCCGCCTTTGTGGGCGAAGGCGCTGGCACCGACGTAGGGTGCCTTGGTGTCGGGCTTGAGGTTGGCCAGTTCGTCGAAGGTCAGCGACAGCTCGCGCAGGCCGCCCAGATTTTCCGCACAGCGGGCGGTCTTGCCCATCTTGAGGAACAGGCTCGGAAGGATGGTGAAGAGGTTGGCGTTGCCGGTACGTTCACCGTAACCGTTGGCCGTGCCCTGCACGAGGGTGGCGCCGACGGCCACGCCCGCCAGGGATAGGGCGACGCCGAGGCCGGAGTCGTTGTGGGTGTGCACGCCCACTTTGTCGCCGCCGAACTCGGCCACGACCCGCGTGACGATGGTCTTGAAGTCGTCCACCAGCGTGCCGCCGTTGGTGTCGCAAAGGGTGAGGTTGCCGGCGCCGCCCTTGATCGCCGCCCGCAGGGTGCGGAGAGCGTAGTCGGGGTCGGCCTTGTAGCCGTCGAAGAAGTGCTCGGCATCGTAGACCACTTCGCGCCCTTGGGAGGTGACGTAGCGGATCGAGTCCTCGATCATGGCGAGGTTTTCCTCGAGCGTGGTGCGCAGGATCTCGGTGACGTGGAGCGTCCAGGTCTTGCCCACCAGGGTCAGCACCGGGGTGCCGGCCTCGAGCAGGGTCTTCAGTTGCGGATCGTCCTCGGCACGGATGCCGGCGCGGCGGGTGGAACCGAAGGCGGCGAGCTTGGCGTGCTTGAAGGCCAGTTTTTTGGCCTCGGCGAAGAAGGTGATGTCGCGCGGGTTGGAGCCCGGGAAACCACCCTCGATGTAGTCCACGCCGAAAGCGTCGAGCTTCTGCGCGATGAGGAGTTTGTCCGTCACGGAGAAACTGATGCCCTCCCCCTGCGTGCCATCGCGGAGGGTGGTGTCGTAGATTTTAACGGCGTTGCTCATGGTAAGAAGGAGGACGGGCAGACTTGGGGCGGAGGGGTGAGGTGAAGAGATTGCAGGGAGGGAGAAAACGAAAAACCCCGGGCGTTTCGGCCCGGGGTCTTCGGAAAATCGGAGGCGTTCGTCGCGCTACGCCAGAATTTCCGGCCCGGGTGGGCGGGTAATAATAATGGCGGCGATAATGCTGACGCGGTTCACGGCCGGCAGGCTTGGCGGGACGACCGGGGCTTGTCGAGAGCCTTGTGAGGGTGAGAGGATCCAGGGGGCGCCGGCTTTCGGCCGGCATCCGTGACCAGAATCCACCGCGGAAAAGCCGGCGCTCCCAGGCGAAAGCGGATGCCCCTCCAGAAACCACGCCGCGGGGGCCTGCCGGACTGGCGCACCAGGGAAACCTTTGCCGACAAAGGACGTCAAAAGATCAGATACTAACCCCCGTTACTAATTTGCCGCCATGTCCGTCTCCTCTTCCATCCCTGCCGCCGATCGCGGGCTCGGCGCCCTGCTCAACGAGCTGGGCCAGCTGGTTCGCCGCGAATTCGACCGGCGTGTCGGCCAGTTCGATCCATCGCTCACCGGCGCACGCTGGCGCATCCTCTATCAGGTAAAACGCCATCCCGGCTGCACCCAGCGCGAGCTCGCCGAGCGCCTGCAATTGCAGGCCGTCACCATCGGCCGCCACGTCGCCAGGCTCATCGAAATCGGCTGGCTGGAACGGCGCGACGATCCGCGGGACGGCCGTGCCTACGCGCTCTACCTGACGCCCAAGGCGCAGCCCGTTTTCGACCGCCTCCTGCCCGTTTCCCAGGCCCTGCGCAGCGCCTACTTCGCGGGCATCTCCGATGAGCGTCGGGAAGCGCTCTTCGCGGATCTTCTCCTCATCAAGGACAACCTCCTGCGCCTCGAAGCCTCCGCCACGTCTTCCTCCCATGAAACACCTCATCGCAGGTCCTGAACGGCTGAGGCGGGCCTGCCTGCTCGGCGTTCTTTGCCTCTGCTTCGGCGGCTGCCCCTCGCAAAAACCCTCCGGGCCCCGCTCCGCCGCGGCCGTCCCCGTTCGGACCGCGATCGCCAAACGGACCACGCTGCCGGTCACGCAAGACGCCGTCGGCATCGTCACGCCGTTGCACACTGTCGCCATCAAATCCCAGGTCGACGGCGTCATCGAGCAGGTCCGTTTTCGCGACGGCGACGATGTCCGCGCCGGCGATCCGCTCCTCGTCCTGGACCGCCGCCCTTTCGAGGCGGCGTTCGGCGAGGCCCAGGCCGCGCTCGACCAGGCGCGCGCCGAGGCCGCCAAAGCGGACGCCGACCTCGCGCGCACCCGCCAGCTCGATCGCAGCGGAGCGGTGTCCAAGGAGGAACTGACCCAGTTCGAAACCGCCGCGGTCTCCGCGCATGCCATGGTCGCCGCCCGCCAGGCGACGGTCGACACCGCCCGCCTCGAACTCGGCTACACCCAGGTCTCCGCGCCCATCGCCGGCCGCACCGGCCGCCTGGCGCTCCGAGAAGGCTCGCTGGTCAAGGCCAACGACACCGTTTCCCTGCTCACCATCAACCAGCTCGCCCCGACCTCTGTCGTGTTCTCCGTGCCGGAAAACGTCCTCGGCGCCGTTCGCAGCGCCTACCCGGCGGGCATCGTCGCCACCGCGACTTTGCAGGATGGCTCCGCCGCCTCCGCCCAGGGCCGGGTGGACTACCTCGACAACACCGTCGATCCCGCCACCGGAACCCTCACCCTGCGCGCCACCTTCGACAACGCGGATCATCTGCTCTGGCCGGGCCAGTTCGTCCGCGTGCGGCTCCTCCTGCGCCAGCAGCCCGACGCGATCGTCATCCCCGCGGACGCCGTCCAAGCCGGCCAGACCGATTCGCACGTCTTCGTGGTAAAAGACGACCAGACGGTGGAAATGCGGGTGGTGCGTCTCGGCGTCGCCGCCGATGGCAACGTGGCCGTCCTCTCCGGCGTGCAGGCCGGCGAAACCGTCGTCACCGACGGCCAGCTCCGATTGCTGGACGGAAGCAAGGTCTCGGTCGCGCCCGACAAGCCCGCGCCCGCCTCCGCCGCCGACTGATCCCCGGACCGCCATGAACCTCCCCCCTCTCTGCATCCAGCGGCCGGTCATGACGACGCTTCTCACCGTCGCCCTGCTCGTCTTCGGCCTGGTCGCCTATCGCCAGCTCCCGGTCAGCGACATGCCCAATGTCGACATGCCCACCATCACGATCTCGGCCAACCTGCCCGGCGCCTCGCCCGAAACCATGGCGTCCGCCGTGGCCACGCCGATCGAAGGGCAGCTCGCGACCATCGCGGGCGTCGATTCGATGACCTCCGCCAGCACCCTTGGCAGCACGCGCATCACCGTCCAGTTCTCGCTCGAGCGCGACATCGATGCCGCCGCCCAGGACGTGCAGACCGCCTTGTCCGCCGCGCAACGCGACCTGCCGCCGGAGCTCACCACCGCGCCCTCGATCCGCAAATCCAATCCCGCGGCCACGCCCATCCTCCTGCTCAACCTCAGCTCGCCGAGCCTGCCGCTCTCCAAGGTCGACGACTACGCCGAAAACGTCCTCTCCCAGCGCATCTCGACCATCGGCGGGGTGGCGGAGGTCATCGTGTATGGCTCCCAGAAATACGCGGTGCGCGCCCGGTTCGATCCCGCGCTGCTCGCCGCGCGCGGCCTCGGCATCGAGGAGGTCCAGGCCGCGTTGGCCGAACAAAACGTCAACCAGCCCACCGGCCAGATCGACGGCGACCGCCAGACTTTCACCATCACCGCCACCGGCCAGCTCGCGGACGCGAGGCAGTTTGCCGACATCGTGGTCGCGTGGCGCAACGGCTCGCCCCTGCGCCTCGGCGACCTGGCATCCGTCGTCGACAGCGTGGAAAACACCCGCTCCGTCGGCACCTACTACGACCATGCCGGATCGCGTGGCGCCGTCATGCTCGCGGTCCAAAAACAGGCCGGGGCCAACACCGTCGAGATCGTCGACCGCATCAAGGCCGCCCTGCCCGCCTTCCAGGCCGGGCTGCCCGCCTCGATCAAGCTCGAGATCATGAACGACGGCTCCGCCGCCGTCCGCGAATCGGTCCACGATGTCCAATTCACGCTGCTGCTCTCCATCGCCCTCGTCGTGCTGGTGATCTTCCTCTTCCTGCGCTCTGCCACCGCCACGGTCATCCCCGGCGTGGCCATCCCGCTGGCGCTGCTCGGCACCTTCGTCGCGATGCATTTCTTCGGCTTCACCCTGGACAACTTCTCGCTGCTGGCGCTCACCCTGTCCGTCGGCTTCGTGGTGGACGACGCCATCGTGATGCTCGAGAACATCGTGCGCCACATCGAGCAGGGCATGCCGGTGCGCAAGGCCGCGCTGAAAGGCTCCGGCGAAATCGGATTCACCATCCTCTCGATGACGCTCTCGCTCGTGGCCGTGTTCATCCCGCTGATGTTCATGAGCGGCGTGCTCGGCCTGCTGCTGCACGAGTTCGCCGTCACCATCACGGCCTCGATCCTCGTGTCCGGCCTGGTGTCGCTCACGCTCACGCCGATGCTGTGCAGCCGTTTCCTCAAGCCGCACGCCGCCCACGCAGAGCCGGGGCCTTTCCATCGCCTCAGCGGGCGTCTCATCGATGGCATGCAGGCCGCCTACGAGCGCACGCTGAAGCTCTGCCTGCGGCACCGGGCGGCCACCCTGGGCTCGGCCCTGCTCTCCGTGGCGCTCACCGCGCTCGTGTTTTTCCGGCTGCCGCAAGGCTTCATCCCCACCGACGACCAGGGCATGCTCAACATCAACGTCGAGGCCGCCGAGAGCGCGTCCATCGACGCCATGCGCGGCTACATGGACGAGGCCGCCCGCATCGTGGCCGCCCATCCCGCCGTCTCCGGCGTGCAGTCAAGCATCGGCTCGGGCCCGTCCCGGGGCAGCAATGCCGGCAGCATGCGCGTGCGCCTGAAGGACCGGTCCGAACGGGTCTCGGCCTTCCAGGTGGTGGACGAGTTGCGCGCCCGGCTGTCCAAGGTCGTCGGCATCCGCGCCTACCCCCAGGTCCCTCCCACGATCCGTATCGGCGGGCTCTCCTCGAAGGCGCTCTACCAGATGGCCGTCTCCGGCTCGGATCTCGACCAGCTCTACGCCGCCGCCAAAAAACTGGAGCCCAGGCTGCGCGAGCTGCCCGGCTTGGTGGACCTGAACTCCGACCTGCAAATCACCAGCCCGCAGCTCAAGGTCCGGATCCTGCGCGACCAGGCCGCCCGGCTCGGCATCACCCCGGCGCAGATCGAGACCGCGCTCTACAGCGCCTTCGGCACCCGCCAGGTCTCCACCATCTACACCGCCAACGCGCAATACGACGTGATCCTCGAGGCGCAGCCCGGCCTGGCCCGCGATCCCGACGCCCTGCTCGCCGTCCACCTGCGCGCCGCCGGCGGCGCCCTCGTCCCGCTCGGCACGGTGGCCGAGCTCCAGCGCACGGTCGGCCCCCTGAGCGTCGGCCACCTCGGCCAGGCGCCGGCGGTCACGTTCTCCTTCAACCTGAAGCCCGGGACCTCCCTCGGCGACGCCACGACCGCGATCGGCCGGGTGGCCGCCGCCACGCTGCCGCCCGCGGTCAGCTATTCCTTCCTCGGCACCGCCCAGGCCTTTCAGGCCTCGCTGCAGGGCGTCGGCTGGCTGCTCGTGCTCGCGGTTTTCGTCATCTACGTCGTGCTGGGCATCCTCTACGAGGATTTCGTCCACCCGCTCACCATCCTCTCCGGCCTGCCCGCCGCCGGCTTCGGCGCGCTGGCCACGCTCTGGCTCTTCGGCGAGGAGCTCAACATCATGGGCTACGTGGGCCTCGTGCTGCTGATCGGCATCGTGAAGAAAAACGCCATCATGATGATCGATTTCGCGCTGGCCGCCCGCGCCGGCGGCGACTCGTCGCCCCGTGACGCGATCTACCAGGCCTGCGTGGTGCGCTTCCGCCCCATCATGATGACGACCTTCGCCGCGCTCGCCGCCGCCATTCCCATCGCCCTCGGTCTGGGCGCGGGCGCCGAGTCCCGGCGCCCGCTGGGCCTGGCCGTGGTGGGCGGCCTCGTAGTCTCGCAGGTGCTCACGCTCTACCTCACGCCGGTCATCTACCTCCTGATGGAGCGCCTCGTCGCCCGCTTCCACCGCCCCGCGTCCGAACCAGGGCCGCTCGGCAGCGAGACGGCCGCAGACGGCAAGGTATAGAGGCTCGCCGGCAAACGGCCGGGAAAAGGTCCGCGCCCCCGCTTGCCTCCGCCACGCGGGCACGGCCATCTATAGCCCACCCGTGCCGCCTCCGACTCCCAAACCCCGTCCCGCCCCCTCCGCCGCCGTCGCGGCCGGGGGCGACTCGCTGACCGGCGTGCTCGAGCGCATCGTCTTCCTCAACGAGGACAACCACTACACCATCGCCGAGTTCCGCCCCGACGAGGGCGACGAGCGCGTGACCATCGTCGGCGCCCTGCCCGGCGTGCAGTGCGGTGAAACCCTCCACCTCCACGGCTCCTGGGCCAGCCACGCCCAGCACGGCGCCCAGTTCAAGGTCGAGCGTTTCTCCAGCCAGCTCCCCTCCAGCGTGTATGGCATCCGCAAATACCTCGGTTCCGGCCTCGTGCCCGGCGTGGGCAAGGTCTACGCGAACAAGATCGTGGACGCCTTCGGCACCGACACCTTCCGAGTGCTCTCCGAGGAGTCCGCCCGCCTGCGCGACGTTCCCGGCATCGGCAAGGTCCGCGCCTCCGCGATCAAGAAGGCCTGGGACGAGCAGCGCGCCTTCCGCGAGCTCTATATCTTCCTCCAGACCTACGGCGTCACTCCCGGCCAGTGCGTGAAGTTGATCGGCAAATACGGCGGCGAGGCCCGCCAGATCCTGCAACGCGAGCCCTATCGCGTGGCCCGCGAGATCGACGGCATCGGCTTCAAGACGGCAGACCGCATCGCCATCAACCTCGGCTTCGCCAACGACGCCCCGCCCCGCCTCGACGCCGGCATTCTTTTCGCCATGGAGACGCTCCAGGAGGAGGGCCACACTGCGCTCCGCGAGGCCGACCTGCGCGACTACGCGGCCACCCTGCTCGAGACCTCTGCCGAGCGCATCACCGCGCGCCTCGCCGCGCTCGTCGGCGAAAGGAGCCTCGCCACCCATGCCCCCCGCGGCGTCGCCGATCCCCTGCCCGGCTCCTCGCTGGTCCAGTTACCCGTGCTCGACCGCGCCGAGCAAAAAATCGCCGCCGCCCTCAAGCGCCTCCGCCTCGTCCCCAGCGGCCTTCCCCCCATCAAGATCGACGCCGCCGTCGTCTGGGCCGAGGAGAAGGCCGGCTTCACCTTCGCCCAGGCCCAGCGCGACGCCGTCCGCGCCGCCCTCGCCTCGAAGGTTTCCATCCTCACCGGCGGCCCCGGCACCGGCAAAACCTCCTCGCTCCGCGCCCTGGTCGAGATCCTCAAGGCCAAGAAGGTCCGCGTCGCCCTCGCCGCCCCCACCGGCCGCGCCGCCCAACGCCTCACCGAGACCACCGGCGGCTTCGCCCAGACCCTCCACCGCCTGCTCAAATACGACCCGCAGCGCGGCGGCTTCACCGCCAACGAGGACGCGCCTCTCGCCACCGATTTTCTCGTGGTCGACGAGGCCTCGATGCTCGACACCCGCCTCGCCGCCGCGGTCTTCGCCGCCATGCCCTCGCGCGCCCACCTGCTGCTCGTGGGCGACACCGACCAGTTGCCCAGCGTCGGCGCCGGCAACGTGCTGAAGGACCTCATCGCCACCGAGGCCGTGCCCGTCACCCGCCTCAGCGTGGTCCACCGCCAGCAGGGCCAGAGCGAGATCGTCACCACCGCCCACGCCATCAACGCCGGCGACCCCAAGCTGCCCATCGCGGTGGACACGCTCGAAAAGCTCCAGGCCTGGGCCGACCTGACCTTCATCGCCGCGCGCGACGCCGAGGACTGCATCCAGAAAACCCTCGCGCTCTGCGCCGAGTTCATCCCGGCGAATTACCCCTGGATGAAACCCGGCGATGTCCAGGTGCTCGCGCCCATGCACAAGGGTCCGGCCGGCGTGGGCAACCTCAACCTCCGCCTCCAGGCCACGCTCAATCCCCGCGGCGCCGGCCTGCGCGCCCCCGGCGGCGAGTTCCGCGCCGGCGACAAGCTGATCCAGCTCCGCAACAACTACGACAAGAACCTCTTCAACGGCGACATCGGCGTGGTCACCGCGGTGGACGCCGAGAACGGTACGCTCGACGCGGATTTCGACGGC
Source organism: uncultured Akkermansia sp. (assembly GCA_966250295.1). Lineage (GTDB taxonomy): Bacteria > Verrucomicrobiota > Verrucomicrobiia > Opitutales > Opitutaceae > IMCC26134_A. Next base: position 17,015 of record CBINGR010000047.1, read on the forward strand.
GAAAAACACAGCTTCACCCGCGGCGAGCTCGGCGACATGGCCCTGGCCTACGCCATCAGCATCCACAAGAGCCAGGGCAGCGAATACGCCGCGGTGGTGATCCCGCTGCTGAAGGCGCACTTCATGATGCTCCAGCGCAACCTGCTCTACACCGCCATCACCCGCGGGAAAAAAAAGGTCTTCCTCGTCGGCGAACCCGCCGCCTACGGCATGGCCGTGCGCAACAACGAGGCCAAGACCCGCTCGACGCATTTGAAGGAAAAGATCCTGAACGCGATCGAGACCAGCGGCTGAAATTCCGATCGATGAGAGCGCACATCCGATACGCCACCCGGGAAGAGTCAACGAGCTGGATCAAACCCATGGTCTGCGCCATTGCCGGCAAGCCGCGTTTTCGTTTCTCCTACCTCACTCGCGAGGTGACGGATCTGGCGACCGGCGTGAGCTACACGCCCAAGGTCAGCTTCGGCCAGTCCTACGTCTATATCCTGCCTGGTCAGCAGGAGTGGAAAGTGACGATAGCTCAAGGAACCTGGTGTTTCAACGGAGCGACGCCCAGGGAGGAATGGCCCACGTCGCACCGCCGGCTTTTTCGTTGCGGAGACGCGATCTTCGACGTGAAACCCGAGGACGACTCTTTGTCCTTCGAAGCCAGCGGGACAGAGGCGGATCTGCAGCAGGCGCTGATGGGCTTCTACCTCCGTTTCGGGACGGGTCCCGGCGACTGATAAACACACACCGCAGGCTGGTCCATGCCCCAACACATGGATTCCCTCACTCCTCCATCTGAATGTCCTTGTTGCGGTGCCGCGGGCAGCCGGCGCGCAGCCAGGCGTTGATGAAGCGGTCTATGTCGCCGTCGAGCACGCCTTGGGTATCCGAGGTGCTCACGCCGGTGCGGAGATCCTTCACCATCTGGTAAGGTTGCAAAACGTAGCTCCGGATCTGCGCCCCCCAGCCGATCTCGCCCTTTTCGCCGTAAAACTTGTCCATCTCGGCACGCTGCTCGTCCTGTTTCTTCTCATACAGGCGGGCCTTCAAAATGCTCCAGGCGGAGGCCTTGTTCTTCAATTGCGAGCGTTCGTTTTGGCAGACCACCACGATGCCGCTGGGAATGTGGGTGATGCGCACTGCCGAATCGGTCGTGTTGACGCCCTGGCCGCCCTTGCCGGACGACCGGTAAACATCGATGCGCACCTCGCTCTCGGGTATCTCCAGGTCGATCTCGTCGCTGACCTCCGCGACCACGTCGACCGCGCAAAAGGAGGTATGGCGGCGGGCGTTGGAATCGAAAGGCGAGATGCGCACGAGGCGGTGCACGCCGCGCTCGGCCTTGCAGTAGCCGTAGGCGTTCTCGCCCTTGATGAGGAGCGTGGCCTTGCTGATGCCGGCCGTGTCGCCGGGCTGCACATCCATGAGCTCGGTGGTGAAGCCGCGTCGCTCGGCCCAGCGGGTATACATGCGGAACAGCATGTCGGCCCAGTCGTTGGACTCGGTGCCGCCCGCGCCGGCCTGGATGGAGAAGATGGCGTTATTGCGATCGAACTGGCCGGTGAGGAAGGCGCCGATCTCGAGTTGGTCGAGCTCGCCGAACATCGCGGCGGACTGGGCGGTGAGTTCGGCGCCGAACTCGGCCTGCTCCTCCGCCGAACCGGCGTCGATCAGCTCCTTCATGGCGTCGAGGTCGTCGATGCGCTTGCGGAAATCGCGCACGGGAAACACGGCGCGTTTCAGGCTGTTTACCTTGCCGATATGCTTCTGGGCCCGCTCGTTGTTGTCCCAGAAAGTCGGCGCGCCCATCTGGGCCTCGAGCGCCTCGATCTCGCGCAGCTTCTGCTCGCCATCGAGAAACTTCCACAGGTGGGTGGTGCGTTTCTTGATGTTCTCGATCTGGTCAAGGGTCTCGGGCGCGATCATGGCGAATTGGGCAATGGGAAGGTGTGCCCCGCCCGGACGCCCCCCGGCAAACAAAAAGGCCGGCGGGCACAAATGCCCGCGACTGGTCCGAAAGCGAAAACCGAGGTCCCATAGCTCCTATGGGACTTGTAGGACCTATTTTCTGTCAGCCGCCGCCCGCCCTACACCGCCCGCGCCCGCACCTGCAGTTCCGCATGCAGCCGCGCCAGTTCCGGCGCCGGCACGCCCAACCGCTTGGCGCGGCGCAACGGCTCGCCCCAGATCGGCTCCAGTTCCAGCGGCTTGCCGGCCAGGTAATCGAGCATGGTCGAGGGTTTGTAGGGGCCCATGGGGCGCGTTTTCTCCACCTGATCGACGACAAAATCCTCCGCGATGGCCACGCCCTCGGCAGCCGCGATCGCCCGCACCTCGCGCATCAAGGTCCAGACCCGGGCCTCGCAAGCCGGGTCGGCCAGGATCCGGTCGGTCGTCAGCCCGCCCTCCGTGACGGAAAGGCCATTGAAGGGGACGTTCCACACCAGCTTGTGCCACCGGGCAGAAAGCAGGCTGGGCGCGACCCGGGTTTTTACGCCGGCCCGGACAAACACGTCCATCGCGGCATGCGTGCGAGCGGTCGGCGCGCCGGCGAATTCCCCCAGCGCCACGTAGCCGGGCATCGTGCATTCCGCCTCCGCCGGGCCCGTCCGGTTCACGCACACGAAGCACAGGCCGCCCAGCGTGCGCTCCGCGCCCGCCACCGCGGCCACCTGTTCGTCCACGCCGAGGCCGTTCTGCAGGTTCACCACCGCCGTCCGCGGGCCGAGCAGCGGCGGCAGCAGGCGGGCCAGCGCGTCGTTCGCCGTGGCTTTGAGCCCGATCACGACCAGATCGACCGGGCCGATTTCCTCGGGCGCTCGGACGGCCTTCACCGGACGCAGGGTGTAACGAGCGCCCGGATACGAAACCGTGAGGCCCAGCGCGCGCAAAGCGTCCAAATCGCCGCGGGCCAGGAACGCCACGTCGAAGCCCCCGGCGGTCATGCGCCCTCCGTAATAGAGGCCCAAGGCCCCCGAACCCACGATCGCGACGGTTTTGATCTCATCCATCCCGCTATCCGTGCCCGGCGGCGCAAGCGAGGGTCAACCCTTCGGTTCCCGCGGCACGGACCTTTTTTTCCGCGAACACCGGACAAGCGCACGGCAGGGCGTCGCCACACAGCCTTGGTAAAGGATCAGCGCCAGGACCATTCCGGCGGCCGCATAAACCAAACCCTCGGAGGTCACGGGGAGGGCGGGTTTGAACACCTCCCAGGTGCGGCCGGCGATTTCCCAGTCCACGTGACGCAGGAATACGAAGGGCCGCTCCCAGAGGCTTGCCTCGCGCAACGCCGTCTCGGCGGCGGCAAGCGCATCGACGCGCACCTGGATCCCCGCGATCCTGGCGCCGGTATCCGCGACCGCCGCGGCAGGCTGGGAACGCAGCAGGTCGACATATTGCCGGAAGCTCAGGCCGCTCTGGCGCGCCACCTCCTCGAACCCCGCCAGTTGACGGCGAGCCTCGTCGAGATGGCCTCCGAGGCGCTGCAGGTATTGCTGGAAAAACTCCGGCGCCTGCGAGAGCCCCGCGGCGCCCAGCACGCAGAGCACGCGGTCGAGCAGGTTTTCGCCGGCCCGGCCGAGCGGGCGCAGCGGAGCGGTCCAAAGCGGGCGCGGAGGCGGGGAGCTCGGCATGGCCGCACCCTGTTTCGTGTCGTCGCTCAGCGCAACAGCTCCGTCACCAGGGCGGTCCAGCCGGTCTGGTGGCTCGCGCCGAGCCCGCGGCCGGTGTCGCCGTGGAAGTACTCGTGAAACAGCACCAGCTCGCGGTCGGCCGCGCTCGTCGCCCACGCGGGGTCGCGGCCGCCGAACGAGGGCCGCTTGCCTTCGGCATCGGGCAGGAAGAGCGAGGCGAGCCGCCGCGAGAGTTCGCGCGCCGCCTCCCCGAGCGTCATCCACACGCCGCTTCCGGTCGGCATCTCGACCTTGAAGGCGTCACCGTAAAAGTGGTGGTAGCGCTCCAGCGCCTCGACCAGCAGGTAGTTGACCGGGAACCATACCGGCCCGCGCCAGTTGGAATTGCCGCCGAAGAGCCACGAATCCGAATCGCCCGGTACGTAGCGCACCTCGTGCCGCTGCCCGCCCGCCTCGATCACGAAGGGCGCTTGTTCATGTCGCTTCGACAGCGAGCGCACGCCGTGGGGCGAGAGAAACTCCGCCTCGTCGAAGACATAACGCAACATGCGCGTCAGCCGCTCGCGCGAGGGAATCGCGAGCAGATGCCGGCCCGCGCACTCGTCGGAATCGGCGAGGTAGGTCATTTTGCCCGCCAGGTCGCGCCGGTGCTTGAGGAACCAGCGCGTGCGCTTCGCGAAGCCCGGTAGCGCGTCGAGCCGCTTCTCGTCAATGAACTCCACCGCGAAAAGGGGAATGATGCCGACCATGGAACGCACGCGGAGCGGCAGGGCGCGCCGGCCGTCTTCGAGCAGTTGGTCATAATAGAAGCCGTCCTCCTCGTGCCAGAGACCGGTCCCGCCGACCGAGTTCATCGCGTCGGCGATCATGATGAAGTGCTCGAAGAACTTCGACGCGATGTCCTCGTAAACCGGATTTTTCTCGGCGAGTTCCAAGGCCATCGCGAGCATGGTACCGCAGTAGAAGGCCATCCAGGCCGTGCCGTCGGCCTGCTCCAGATGGCCGCCGGCGGGCAGGGGCTTGGAGCGGTCGAAGACGCCGATGTTATCCAGCCCCAGAAAGCCGCCCGCGAAGAGGTGGTTTCCGCGCGGATCCTTGCGGTTGACCCACCAGGTGAAGTTCAGCAGCAGCTTCTGGAAGACGCGCGAGAGAAACTCCCGGTCGCGCGCTCCCCGCGGTCCGGTGAACTTGTACACGCGCCAGCAAGCCCAGGCGTGGACCGGCGGGTTGACGTCGGAGAAATTGTACTCGTAGGCCGGCAGCTGGCCGTTCGGATGCATGTACCATTCGCGCAGGAGCAGGTTGAGCTGCGCCTTGGCAAAAGCCGGATCGAGCCGTGCCATCGGCAGCATGTGGAAGGCGAGGTCCCAGGCCGCAAACCAGGGATATTCCCATTTGTCGGGCATGGAGAGGACGTCGCGCGCGAAAAAGTGCCCCCAATCGCCGTTGCGAACATCGCCGCGGCCGGGCGGCGGCGGGGGCTGATCCGGATCCCCGCGTATCCAATCCTCGACGACGTAATGGTAAAACTGCTTCGACCAAAGCAGGCCGGCGTAGGCCTGCCGCACCATGTCCGCCACCGTCGCCGGCGCCTTCCCATGGCCCGATGCCGTGCAGCGCGCCGCGGATAATTCCCGGTGAAAGGCTCCGGACTCGGCGGCCCGGGCGGCGAAAACCTCCGCGAGCGGCTCCGGTGCGGCCGCGCCCGCCGCCGGCTCCGCCCTCAGCCGCAATTCCAGGGTGCGTGCCTCGCCCGGGGCGAGGTCGAGCGCGAGATGGGCGGCGACCTTGGTGCCCGCGCCGCCGGGGTGCAGGCCCTCGCGCCGGCCCTCCACCACCGCGGCATGGATCGCATCTTTGGTATGCGGGGATGCGTTTTTCGCGCCGGGGCCGAAGAGTTTCTCGGCGTTGGTTTCGTTGTCGGTGAACAGCAGCTCCGGGCGGGTGCCCGTGACGGGATCCGCCGCGAGTTCCCAGACGAAGCGGCCCAGCGTGGAGTGCCGGGCCAGCACCCGGCCCGGCGCGCCGGGATCGGCCTGCAAGCGCGGTTTCAGCTCGCAGCCCTCGTGGGTGCAGCCCCAGCTCCAGGTGTTGCGAAACCAGAGGGTCGGAAGCAGGTGCAGGCGGGCGGCTTCCGGGCCCCGGTTTGTCACCGTTATCCGGATACACGTGTCGTCGGGAGCGGCCTTGGCGTAGGCGGCCTCCACGTCGAAATAGCGGCCGCCGGCGAAGACCCCCGTATCCTCCAGTTCGAGCTCCGGCGCGGAACGGTCGCGGCGGCGGCTCTCCTCGCGCAGGCGCGCGTAGGGGAAGGCCGCCTGGGGGTATTTGTAGAGGGCGCGGGCGAAGCTGTGGGTCGGGGTGCTTTCGAGGTAAAAGTAGGCCTCCTTCACATCCTCTCCGTGGTTGCCTTCGCCGTTGGCGAGGCCGAAGAGCCGCTCCTTCAGGTGGGGATCGCGGCCGTTCCAGAGCGCCAGGGCGAAGCAGAGGCGGCACTCGCGGTCGGTCCAACCGAGCAGGCCGTCCTCGCCCCAGCGGTAGGCGCGGGCAAGGCTATGCTCGTAGGTGAAATAGCCCCAGGCTTCGCCGTCGGGCGAATAGTCCTCGCGCACGGTGCCCCATTGGCGTTCCGAAAGGTAGGGTCCCCAACGCTGCCAGTTGGCCCCCGACCCGCGATCCGCGGCCAGGGCGAGACGGGCCTGCTCGGCATTCGAAGCGGACGGCCGGGCGGCGGCGGACTCGACCCGGCGGGAGGGACGCGAAGGCATGCGCCGAGGAAACCGGATGCCCCCCTCGGAGGCAAACGCAGGATCCGCGTCGGCAAACGAGCTTTGTCACCAATTTGGTGACAAAGCTACCCGCCCCGGGACTTTTTCCGAGGGAAGAGGGCCTCCGGTTTTGTCACCAATTTGGTGACAAAACAGTTGAGGCCGGCGCGGGCGCACGGCGGCGATGCGCCCGCCGGGATCGGAGGTCGATTTGCCCACGGCGGGGCAAGGCCCTCCCGCCCCTCTACACGATCTGAATCACCAAACCCGCGCCCAAAGCAGTTTCAGGTAGCGGCTTTCGAGACAGTTGGAATAAACCGGGTGGTCCGCGCCGGGACCGGTGCGATCGAAAAACTGGAGGCGGCGATTGAGCCGGTGCGCGCCCTTGATGACGTGCTGCTCGAAATCCTCCAGGCTGAGAAGGCCGGAGCAGGAGCAGGTGACGAAAACCCCGCCGGGTTTCACCAACGCGAGGGCGAGCTGATTGAGATCCTCGTACTTGCGGCGGCCCTCGGCGTTGCCGGCGGCCTCACGGGTGAAGATCAGCTTGGGCGGATCGAGCACGACCACATCCCATTGCTCGCCGTTCTGGGCCATCTGACGGGCATAGGCGAAGGCATCGGTGTGAACGAACTTGATCCGCGCCTGATTGAGGTTGGCGTTGCGCTTCGCCTGGGAGAGGGCCGCCTCGTCGAGGTCCACGGCCGTGACATCCGCGGCGGCGCCGGTGAGTTTCGCGTTGAGGGAAAAGCCGGCCGTATAACAGCAGAGATCGAGGACGCGCGCGCCCTTGGTGAACTTCGCCAGCATGCGGCGGTTTTCGCGTTGATCGCAGAAGAAGCCGGTCTTGTGGCCCTCGGCGAAATCCACCTCGTAGCGGATGCCGTGCTCGCGGATCTTCACCTTGGCGGGGGCGGCGGCGTTGGTCTCGTTGAACCAGCTCGGCTTGATCCCCTCGAGCGAGCCGAGGTCGTGGTCCACCTGCACGCGAGCGAACTTTGTGCCGGCAAGTTCGTGCAGGAGCGGCAGCCAGCCGGGCAGGCGGCGGGCGATGCCGAAACTGGTGACCTCGCAGAGGAGCGTGTCGGCGTAGCGGTCCACGATCAGGCCGGAAAGGCCGTCGCCATCGGAGTTGACCAGACGGTAGGCGTCGGTGACGGCGTCGAGTTGAAACACCTCGCGGCGCAAGGCGACGGCGCGGCGCAGGGCGGTCTCGAAGTAAGCCTCGCCGAGCTGGGCGTCGGCGCCATGGGCGACGACGCGGAGGACCATCTTGGCTCGGGGGTTATAGAGGCCGATGCCGAGGGGCTGGCCCCCCTTGTCGTAGACGTTGACCAGATCGCCAGCACGGGCATCGGAAGAGGCTTCGCCCATCAGGCGGGGGAAGATCGCGGGCTGGAAAGTGAAGTATTTGAGCTGTACCCAGGGCCGTTTACGCTCGGCAGGCGGCACGGACGGCGGGAGTTGGCGGCCGCCGCCTGGCGCGGGGGCGGGGGCGAACAGCGCCTCGTCGTCAGCCTCGGCATCGGCGGAACGGAAGTCGGAGAAGGCGGCGGGATCGGGCTGGTCGCGGTTCATTGGTAAGCGTGCCGGCGAGGTGAAGCCGCGGGCGGCGCGCGGGCGACGTTTTTCCGCGAGAGCGAAACAAAGCCCCGCGCCAACGGCGCGCGGTTGACGGCGGCGACCGCGGCAGGCTTAACCGGACAAAGCGCAGGCCCCTCCCCAACCATGAAAAAAATCCTCTGGTTCCTCTTCGGCTTCGTCCTCGCCGCCGGGCTCGGCACCGTATGCTGGAGCACCTGGAAGACCGCACGGTATTTCGAAGCCAACGGCCGCGAGGGCACGATCAAGGTCGGCAAGAAATACAACGCCTCGCGCTGGACCGCGCCGCTTCCGGTCAAAAAGATCCACACCTACACTGCCGTTTTGGCGCCCAACCATGAGGTCCTGATCGAATCCGACCAAGACTTGGAGGAAAACAAGGAGTATTTCATCCGCTTTCTTCTCCGCGACCGTGCCGCCGAGGGTCGCAAGTTGTCGCTGCGCCCGCTGACCGGTTCCATCCGGCTCAAATCCAACGCCGATGGTACGCCGGTGAAACTCGCCGACACGGATCTCTTCGACAGCGTCGTATCCAAGGCGATGGGCCCGATGGGGGACGATTATTACGAACGGCCAAAACCGGTCGCCGAAGCCGCGCCCAGCCGCGACAAACCCACGGTGCCCTACCTGGTCGCCGGTGCGGGGGACCCGGTGCTGGAGGTAATCTGGAACAACAGCACGGTGGGCGAATGGATCATAGCCACGATTTGGTTCTTTTTGATCCAGCTCGTCCTGCTCCACGCCTGGAGCACGCCCTTCAACGCCAATCGCGCCGTCGGCAGCGAGCGAAAGGACTTTGTCCATCCTTCGATGCGCCGCATCGATGCAGACAAAACCGACGCCTCCGCCAAGATCTCCTTCGCCCCGAAACCGGAAGATCCCGATTTCGTGCCGGATCCGCCCAAGCCCCGGGTCACCCTTCCCGCTCCCGCTTCCACTACGAACCAGCCGCCCGCTCCTTCCCCGGTTTCCACCGCCACCACCTCTCCATTCGTCCCACAGGCGGACGCAGGGACCGAACCCATCCTGAAGCTGAAAAGGAAACCGAAGGATCCGACCGAATAAGGCCTTAAAAAAGTCGCAACCGTTTTGAGGTAGGGCGCGACCGCTGGACGCGCCGGTTTGGAGGCGTGGCCAAAGGGAAATCGCAGCGGGCCCAGCGGTCCCGCCCTACCGTTTGGCCCGCTTCTTCGGCCCCTCGAAGAGCGGACTTCCGTGCCAGCTTTGGCGCTCCACGAAAAAGCCCCGGCCGCGCAGGGCCGGGGCTGCTTTGAAGGCGTGACAGACTGAAACGAAGCCGCCTCAGGCGACGCGTTCGACCACCAGCGGCGGTGGCGTGGGGCGCTTGGGCGCGAGACGGTAGGCGTCCTTGAAGTAATTGAGCGCCTGCTCGAGCTTCGCCTCGTCGTTGTAGTGAATCATCATGAGCGGCTCGCCCTGCTTCACCTGGGTGCCGACCTTCTTGATCTCGGAAACGCCGACGGCGAAGTCCACCTTGTCGGAGGGCTTTTCCTTGCCGGCGCCGAGCAGGTGCACGCCGCGCGCAATCATCGCCGCATTGATCGTGTGCACGTAACCGCGCTTCGGGGCAGGCAGCTTGCGGATGTACTTCGCCTTCGGGAACTTTTCGGGATCGTCGATATAGGAGGGATCGCCGCCCTGCGCCTTGACCAGCTCCTTCAGCTTTTCCAGGGCGGTGCCATCGGTGAGATGGCGTTCGACCGTTTGCTTGGCGGAAAGGGTCGAACCGGCGACGCCGGCGAGGCGGACGATCTCCATGCCGAGCTTGAGGACGAGTTCCTTCATGTCTTCGGGGCCCTCGCCCTTGAGGAGGGTGATGGCCTCCTTGAGCTCGAGGCCGGTGCCGACGGTGTCGCCGAGCGGCTGGTTCATGTCGGTGACCAAGGCTACACAGCGGCGCTTGAGCGAACGCCCGACGCGAGTCATGGCGCGGGCGAGCTGCTTGGCCTGTTCGAGGTCCTTGATGAAGGAACCGTTGCCCCACTTGACGTCGATCACGAGGCCTTCGCTGCCCTCGGCGAGTTTCTTGGAAAGCACGCTGCCGGTGATGAGCGGGAGGCTCGGGATGGTGCCGGTCTCCTTGCGGAGATCGAGGAACTTGGCGTCGGCAGGGGCGAGGTCCTCGGTCTGCGAACAGATGGCCCCGTTGATCCGGGAAAGCTGGTTGGAAAATTGCTCGACGCTGAGGTGGGTCTTGAGTCCGGGGACGGCGGACAGCTTTTCCAGGGTGCCGATCACGTAGTCATGCTCCGGACCGCACATCATCGGAACAACCACGCCGCTGGCCATGGCGAGCGGAACCAAAACGAGGGCGGTTTTGTCGCCCACCCCTCCGGTGGAATACTTGTCGATCTTCGGTTTGGCGATATGCGAAAGGTCGATCACCTCGCCGGACAGCATCATCTCCTCGGTAAGAATGGCCGTTTCCTGGGCCGACATTTGTTGAAAATAAATGGCCATCAACAAGGCGGCGAGCTGGGGGTGGGGCATCTCTCCGTCCAGCGTGCTATCGATGATGTAGCGGATCTCTTCTTGCGTAAACTCCTGGCCGTCACGCTTTTTCTCGATCAGGGAAGTGAAAGAGGGCTTGATGAATCGGCGTTGAGGGATGTTTCGTTTCGACATGTGTGGTTGGAAAAGGGCGTGAGAGGGCCGGGTGGCCGGGAACCGTCCAAAGGAGCATAAATCGTGCAAAAGTCGAGCCTATAACGAGGCTTGCGCGGAGCCCGCCGCGCACGGTTGATTGGCCGAATGTCCGCTCAGTTCCACCTTGCCGCCGCGCTCGACGCGGGCCTCAAAACCGCCGCCGCTTCCGCCGGTTTCGATCTTGCTGTTTTCTCGCCCGATGTGCGTGTCGCCGCCGCCCAGCACGGCGACTTCCAAGCCAATGGAGTCCTGGCGTACGCCAAACAGACGAAACAGAACCCCCGCACCGCCGCCCAGGCCCTCGTCGCCGCGCTGCCGGCCGAGATCGCCGCCCTCGCCGAGGTCGCCATCGCCGGGCCGGGCTTCCTGAATTTCACGCTCAAAGCGGCCGCCCTCGAGGCTTGGTTGGCCGCCTATGCCACGCCCGAGGTCCTCGCCGCCGCGGCCGCGGGCAGCAGCCCGATTTCCGGCCAGACCTGGGTGGTGGACTACTCCTCGCCCAACACCGCCAAGCAGATGCACGTCGGGCACCTCCGCTCCGCCGTCATCGGCGAGGCCGTGGCGCGCATCGCCGCCTTCGCCGGCGCGCGGGTCATTCGCGACAACCACATCGGCGACTGGGGCACCTCCTTCGGCAAGATCATCTGGGCTTACAAGCAGGCCCTCGCCACCGATCGCGCCGCCCTCGAGGCCGCGCTGGCCGCGACCCCGCTGGAGGAGTTCGAGCGCCTTTACAAAGTCGGCAACACCGCTGCCGACGCCGATCCGGCCGTACTCGAGGCCTCCCGCGCCGAGCTCGTGAAACTCCAAACCGGCGACCCCGAGAACACCGCCATCTGGCGCCACATCGGCGAAGTTTCCGTCTCCGCTTTCCAAAAGATCTACGATCTGTTCGGCATCCGTTTCGACGAAACGCTCGGAGAGAGCTTCTACAACGACAAGGTCGCCGCAGTTTACGCCGAGATGCTCGCCGCCGGGGTCGCCGAGGAGAGCCAGGGAGCGCTGGTGGTCTTCCATGACGAACACCCCCGCTACTCGCGCCACGCCGAGCGCCCGAACCCCTTTATCATCCGCAAGGCCGACGGCGCCGCCAACTACGCCTCCACCGACCTCGCCACCATCCTCTACCGCGCCGAGCGCTTCAAGGCCGACGCCGCCCTCTACGTCGTGGACAAGCGCCAGAGCGATCACTTCGAGCAGTTGTTCCTGACCGCGCAAAAGTGGTTCGCCAAAACCGGCCGCAAGCTGCCCCGCCTCGAGCACCTGGGCTTCGGCACCGTGCTCGGCGAGGATGGCCGCCCGCTCAAGACGCGCAGCGGCGAAAACATCAAGCTGAAGGACCTGCTCCAGGAGGCGGTCGACCGCGCTCGCCGGCTCGTGGACGAAAAGTCCGGCGAGCTGCCCGAGGCCGAACGCGCCGCCATCGCCGAGGTCGTGGGCATCGGCTCGGTGCAATACGCCGACCTCTCGCAGAACCGGTCCAGCGACTACACCTTCTCTTGGGACAAAATGATCTCCCTCGAGGGTAACACCGCCGCCTACCTGCTCTACGCCGCGGCGCGCGTCCACTCCATCTTCCGCAAGCTCGATATCCGCCCCGGCGACCCCGCGACCGAGGCTGGCGCGACGCCGCTCGAGACCGCCACCGAACTCAGCCTCGCCCGCAAACTGGTGCAGTTCGCCGACGCCCAGGCCCAAGCAGTTGCCACCCTGCGCCCCCACGTGCTCTGCCTCTACCTCTACGAACTCGCGGGCGTATTCTCCGCCTTCTACACCGCCGACAAGGTCGCGGTGGAGGACGCCGCCGTCCGCGCCCGCCGCCTGCGCCTCTGCGCGCGCACCTTGCTGGTCCTGGAAACCGGCCTGCAGCTCCTCGGCCTGCGCACGCTGGCTCGTATGTAGGTCCCGGATAGGCCACTAGTAGCGTTTACCTAGGGCCATGTCCTTTACCGGTTAGGGTGTTCTAACTAATTGATTAGCTTTGGCTTGAAGCGGGTCAGACTGCCTTCTCATGGTCAGTTTACGTTTACCCCCATGAAACCACGTCTCCTCACCAAGGCCTTCGCTACCTTATCCACTGCTCTGCTGCTTGCCGGCGCGGCCCATGCCGCCGCCTATGTCACCAATTTCACCGGCGTCGACACCGGCTCCTTCCCAGTCAGCCGCATCGAGGTCATGTGGGACACGAACGTCGCCCTGAACAACCCGGTCACGGCCGCCGACCTGTCGGACCTCAGTTTCGCGTTTTACGACGATAGCAATGCCTTGGTTTACATCGACAACACCATCATTGGCGGCGTCGTGCAGCCCATCGGCGGCGTCGCGCGTACTTTGGCCGACCTCGCTTTCGACGCCACCAGCGGCGTGAGCATCCAAGGCATGGATAACGACCTGAACCAGGTGCAATTCGGCGCCGCCAGCGGTGCCACTTACAATTTTTACGGCGACGCCACCATCATCAATCTCGCCGCCTATATGAACGGCACGCTTAGCGAGGATGCCACCTTTGCCGTCACTGGCCAGAACACCAGCGCCATCCCCGAACCCTCCAGCTACGCCGCCCTCGCCGGACTCGCCGGACTTGGCTTGGCTGCCGCCCGGCGCAAACGCGCCTGACCGGCCGGCCTCTCGGCAGATCCTCTCTCACCGCCAAGCCCGGGGCCTCCCCCCGGGCTTTTTGATGCCCGCCCGTCCCATAACCACGTAACGGTGGTCACGTAAAACACCTTGCCCGCCGCCCCGCCTCGCGAGCACTCTCACGCCCGATGTCCACCACGCAGGAATACTACATCCGCAAGGCCCACGAGGCCGACGCCCGCGGACCGTTTACTCTCGAACAGCTCAGTTCCCTCGCGGAAAACGGCCAGGCCGACGCCGACACCTTCTACTACGACGCCGCCACCGAGGCCTGGACGGCCATCAGTTCCAACGCCGTCCTGATGGACGCGCTCTTTCCCGCCAAAAAGAGCCTTCGAGTAAAGGCCAAGACCGCCTCGCAGGTCACCACGCTCAACACCGTCGCCGAAAACGAGCGCGCCATCACGGTCAACGACATGCTCCTCGCCGCAGAAGGGCGCACCGAGGATACCCGCGACAAGGCGGATCCCGCCATCGCCCAGGCCCGGGCCGCCGGCATCGGGCTCTACTCCGGCCTCGCGATTCTCGTCATCACCGCCGCCGCTTACATCCTGCCCAGCATCGATCTGGTGCTCGCGCTCGATTTCCCCGGCCTGTTCCGTTCCGTCCTGCCGATTTTCGGCCTGCTCAACCTCGCCCTCGCCATCTGCCTCGGCCTCGGCGCGGTCGGCGCCTATCCCGTCGTCCGCTTCGCTGCCATGGTCGGCTTCGGCTTCACGGGCACGATCTTCTACCTGCAAGGGCAAAACTTCCTCCTGACCTGCTCCGCCGGTGCCGCTTTCGGCCTCTATTTCAGCACCATTTTCATCAATCTCCCGGGCGTCATCCTCGCGGCGGCAGCCGGAGTACTCGGGGCAGCCGGGCTGGCGCATCACCTGTTCACCAACTGAAGCCCGCCTCGTCGGCGGCCGGATCCGTCCCCGTTCCGTCGCCATCGCGCATGCCTCCCCCCGGCCTCCACCTCTGGCAACGCGCCTGCCGGCTCTACACCCGAGACATCTGGCGCAACGAATATCTCCAGGGGAACTCTCCCCGCGCCCGGTTCTACGCACTCCTCCGCGTCGTATCGATCACGATAACCGGCATCCGTGAAACGAAAACGCCGAGCCGGGCCGCCGCCCTGAGTTTTTCCACCCTGCTGGGCCTCGGGCCGCTCATGGCCATCGCGGTACTCGTGGCCGGCTTCGTGCTCGACCGCCAGGATCCCAATCTGGCGGTCAACACGCTCAACCGCCTGATAAAGTTCGTCGCTCCCCAGGTCACCCAGTACGAAAATCTCGAGAATCAGAAAGCCACGGCGGCCCCCGCCCCAAAATCCGACGTCCTTACCGCCGCAACCGTCAACCTGCCTCCAGGCGACGCGGCAAGCTCGACTTCCGCGGCCCCGGGTTCCGCGCCGGCCGTGCCGGCCCCGCCGGTCAACCCCGAGATGATCCGGCTGATCGACGGCTTCATCGCCGGATCGCGCAACAGCACGGCCGGCATCGTCGGCATCGTCACTCTTATCTTCATCGTACTCCAGCTCTTCACCTCGGTGGAGAATGCCTTCAACGAGATCTGGGGCGTGCGCCAGGGGCGCACCTGGGTGATGCGGATCGTCTTCTACTGGACGGTCATCACGCTGGGGGCGGTCCTCTTTTTCGCGGTCGTCACCAGTCTCTCCGCCGGCGCTTATCTGAATCTCGTCGAGCGTTCCCTCCCCTTCGGCCTGGGTCCCACCGTCGTGCATCTGCTTCGCTGGCTGCTCCCCCCGCTCTCCGTGCTCCTGTTCATGCTGGTGCTCGCCCTGTTTTATAAGTTCATCCCCAACACCCGCGTGCGCTGGGGCAGCGCCGCCGCAGGAGCCGTGCTGGTCGGGCTGCTGGTGCTGGCCAACTACTCCCTCTCCTTCCTCTACCTCTCGAAGGTCGTGCAGCAGCGCAGCCTCTTCGGTTCCCTCGGCATCCTGCCCATCCTGATGTTCGGGCTCTACATCTTCTGGTTCTTCGTCCTGGTGGGCGGCCAGGTGAGCTATGCCATCCAGAACGTGCACTTTCGCAACAGCCAGGCCGCCTGGAACACCCTGGCCGAATCGATGCGCGAGCGCCTCTCGCTCACCGTCCTCCTCCGCATCGGCCGGCGCTTCCGCGACTGCCTGCCGCCCTGTACCGCCAGCCAGCTCGGCACCGAGTTGGGCGTGCCGACCCAGATACTGAACGAGTGCCTCAATCGCCTCGTCCAGATGCGGCTCCTCTCCCCCGTGCCACCCGAGCCCGGCGACCAGGAAAACGACCTTCGCTACCAGCCCGCCCGCCCGCTCAACCGCACCACCCTCGCCGACTTCAAGCGCCTGGACGACGATCATGGGGGCGATCCCACCGGCCCCACCCTCACCGACATCGATCCCATCGTCCTCAGCTACGATGAGCAGTTGAACCGCTTCCAGGACGGAGCCTTCTTCAAAAAGACCCTCGACGAGCTGATCGATCTCCACCCGATGAGCCGGGCCGGAACGCCCCGATGACCCAGCCGGTTTGAGACCGTAGCGAGAAACGCCCGCGACCGTTTTCGGCCCCGGTTTGCCTCGCGCTCACCGCCGCCCGCGACAGACCGAGGACCTCATTCTCCATCCAGCACCCGGTGCAGGACCTCGCCGAGCGTCAGGAGCGTCGGTGGTTTGAGGAGCAGTTCGCGGATGCCCAGCTCCCGTACTTTTTGGTCGGTAAGCGTGGCCGAATAACCGGTGGTGAGGATGATCGGCAGGCCTGGGCGAAGCCGGAGCAGTTCGCGCGCAAAATCGACTCCGGTCATGCCGGGCATCGCGAGATCCGTGATCACCAAATCGAAGGCCGAGGGATCGGCGGACAACTGCGCGAGCGCGGCGCGCACGTCGGTGCTGCTTTCCGCGGCGTAACCCAGTTGGTGCAGCATCGCCTTGCCGAGCTCCGCCAGCGCCGGCTCGTCGTCCACGAGCAGGATGCGCTGCCCCCGCCCGCGCGGCGCGGCCGCCTTGCCGGACTCGGTCTCGACCGGACCGGCTTCCTGCACCGGGAAATAGAGATGGAAGGTGGTTCCCTCGCCCGGCTGGCTGTAAAGCGTGATCGCCCCCTCGTGGCTCTGCATGATGCCGAGCACCACGGACAAACCCAGCCCGGTGCCTTCGCCCTGTTTTTTGGTGGTGAAGAAGGGCTCGAAAATACGCTCCTGCGTCGCCCGGTCCATGCCCGTTCCCGTGTCGCTGACCGTCAGCCGCAGGAAGGATCCGGGATGCAGGTCGGGATGGGTGCGGGCGACATGTGCATCCACCTCGAAAGCCACGAGCCGCACGCTGAGGCGGCCGGGCCGGTCCCGCATCGCATGCCCGGCATTGGTGCAAAGATTCATCACTACCTGGTGGATCTGGGTGGGATCGGCCAGCACCGGCGGCAGGCCGCGAGCGAGTGCGATGTCGAACTCGATGGTCGCGGGCAGCGTGGCGCGCAGGAGCTTCAGAGGCTCCGAAACCACCAGCCGGAGATCCACCGGCCGCCGCCGCTGCTCCTGCTGCCGGCTGAACGCCAGGATCTGCCGTACCAGTTCCGAAGCCCGGGCCGCGCCTTGGAGCACGGCCTTGAGGTAACCCGCGACCGGCGGGCCCTCCACTCGCATCGCGGCCAGCTCGGTGTAGCCGATGATGGCCCCGAGGATGTTGTTGAAATCGTGGGCAATGCCGCCGGCCAGCGTGCCGATGGCCTCCATCTTCTGCGACTGGCGGAACTGCTCCTCCAGCCGGCGCCTTTCGGTGATGTCCTCGGCCGTGCACGCCAGGCGGTACACGGCCCCGTCGGCATCGCGGATCGGGAAGGCCCGGTCGCGAATCCAACGCACCGAGCCGTCGGGCCGCTGAATGCGGTAGACCTCGTCGTAGCCGCCCGCCACCTGCCGCGTGGTTGCCTCCCGCACACGCTCCCGATCTTCCGGATGAACCGCATCCAGCCAGCTCTCGGGCGCGGTATAGAGACTGGCGCAGGTCCGCCCCCAGATCGCCTCGTAGGCGGGGCTGACGTAGAGCGTGGTCTGCTTCGCGGGATCCGTCATCCAAAACACCTCGTGGATGTTTTCCGCAAACTGGCGGAAACGCTCCTCGCTTTCGCGCAGGGAACGCTCGGCCTCCCGCCGCGCCGTGATGTCGCGCACCGTGGCTACTATGTAGTAGCGGTCGAGCCGCACCCAGGTCGCCCGCAGCTCCACCGGGAAAAGGCTGCCGTCCTTCCGCCGATGCACGCTCTCGCGCCGGAACGAACCCTCTTCCCTCAGTCGCTCGATCAGTTGGTTCCAGTTCGTCTCCGTCAGCGCCGGGTCGATATCGGACACGCGAAGCGCCAGGTATTCCTCGCGGGTGTAGCCGCATTCCGCGCAGCCCTTGGCACTGACATCGACAAAGCGTCCGGTCGTAGGATTGATCACCTCGAAGGTGTCCTCCGACTGGTCCACGAGTGTGCGGAAAAGCCGCAGCGATGCCTCCGCCTGCCGCCGCTCGCGACGCAGCCGCGCCTGCTCCAAGGCCTGTTTGACCGCCAAGCCGAGCCGGGCGGGCCGGTCCTTGAGCAGGTAGTCGGCCGCACCCAGCTTCATCGCTTCCACCGCCACTTCCTCGCCGATCGCGCCCGAGATCAGGATGAAGGGAATGCCCAGCCCGCTGTCGTTCAGCAGTTCAAGAGCACGCAGACCGGAAAACCGCGGCAACTCGTGGTCGGACACGATCAGGTCGAACCCATCGCGCAGGTGCCGCAGGTAGTCCTGTTCGTTGTCGACGTGGCATGGCTCGGGCGCGAAACCCTGGTTACGCAGCTGATGGAGCAGCAGCGCGACGTCGTTCGGGTCGTCCTCGACCACCAAAACACGCAAGGGCAGGGCCATGGCTCAGTTCTCCGCCCGGGCCCGCAACCCCCAGCGTGTTTGGCAAAAAACTGCGCCTGTCGCCGGGCCGATTTTATCCGCCAAAAGCGCCGGGCCTCGGTACGGGCGATGCCGGGCTTTCGCCGACTTCGTCCCAGGGCCGCGCGAAGGAAGATCTACGCTCATGAAATGGTTAAGGTCGGAGGGAAAATCCAATCGGATCCCTTCGCCGCCACGCACCGTTTCGCGCAGCCAAACGGGGATCCTTTATTGGCTCAGCCTACTCAACCTAGGGTCTGGCGGGTTCGGCCAACAAGTAATTCTTCGGTAAAATACGCCAGGTATTCCCCCCAGTGGAGGCGGGCAGCGCCGCTGGCTCTCAAGCCTGGACTTTCCGGCGGGCTAGTACGGTGCGCACCGTCCGGCGCAGTTCGTCCACGGTGAAAGGCTTCGCGAGGAAATTCACCGTCGCCATGTCGCCGAGGTCGCGTCCGGCGATTTCCGCGCTGTAGCCGCTCATGTAGATCACGGGCAGGCCGGGTTTTTCGCGCAGCAATTGCTTCGCCAGGTCGCGGCCGCTCATGCCGTCGGGCATCACGAAATCCGTCAGCAGCAGGTCGATCTCGGTCTTGTGTTCCGCCCACACCGCCAGCGCCTCGCGGCCGTTCGCGGCCATCAGGACGCGATAACCGGTCCAGCTCAGCGCCAGCTTCACCATTCCCGAGACCGAAGCCTCGTCCTCGACCAGCAGGACCGTCTCCCCGCCGACCGGCTCCGCCGGCGCCGCCTTGCGCGGCGCGTCCGCGAACAACGCGCCGCCCGGCGCCGGCACTCGCGGCAGGTAGACCTCGAAGGTCGCTCCCTGCCCCAGGACGCTGGACACCTTCACGCCTCCATGGTGCTGCCGCACGATCCCATAAACCGTGGCCAGCCCGAGGCCCGTGCCCTTGCCCACCTCCTTGGTGGTGAAAAACGGCTCGAAAATCCGCGCCATCACCTCCGGAGCGATGCCTGTTCCGGAATCGCTCACCGCCAGACGGGCATAACCCGTCGTCGCCGCCCCCGCCGGCGGCGCGCCCTCGCCGAGTTGCACCCTGGCGGCGGCCACCGCCTCCGCCGAGACCGGCGTCAGCGTGATCGTGAGCCGGCCCCCCCGCGGCATCGCGTCGCGTGCGTTCACCGTGAGGTTCATGAGGATCTGCTCCATCATGCCCGCGTCGGCGTGTACCCACAGCGGCTCGGCGCAAGCGTTGACCCGCATTTCCACGTCCTCGCCCAGGATGCGTTGCAGCATCTTCGTCAGGTCGGCCACCACTGCGCGCAGGTCCAGGTCGCGCGACTGCATCACCTGCTTGCGGCTGAAGGTCAGCAACTGGCGGGTGAGGTTGCTCGCGCGTGTCGCCGCCTGCTCGATCTGCTCGATGGAGCCGGCGATCTTCGGCGTCACGTGCCCGCCCGCCGTGAGCAGGCCGAGGTGGCCATGGATCACCGTCAGCAGGTTGTTGAAATCGTGCGCCACTCCGCCGGAAAGCTGGCCGATCGCCTCCATCTTCTGCGACTGGCGAAACTGCTCCTCCAGCTGCCGGCGCTCGGTAATGTCCTCCGCCACGCCCACCATGCGGTAGACGAGGCCATCGGCATTTCGCACCGGCGAGGCGCGGTCGCGGATCCAACGCACCGAGCCATCCTGGCGGTAGATGCGGTATTCGATCTGACGAGTGCCATCCTCGCGGGTGGCCGCCAGCCAGGCTTCCACCGCGACGCGGTCCTCCGGCACGACGGCTTGCAGCCAGCTGGCGGGCGCGGCCGCGAGGCTCTCGCAGGGCCGGCCCCAGACCTTCGCGTAGGCCGGACTCACATAGATCACCTGCCGGCCGTCCGGCTCGGTAATCCAGAAGACCTCATCGATGTTTTCCGCCAGTTGCCGAAAGCGTTCCTCGCTCGCCCGCAACGCCGCCTGCTCGCGCCAGAGCAGCGCGCGGTGATGGGTGTTCTCCAGTGTCGCCGCCAATTCGTGCAGGTAACCCGCGCGCTTCACCAGGTAGTCCGCCGCGCCCAGCCGCAGCGCCGTCACCGCCACTCCCTCGTCGCCCTGGCCGGTCACCAGCACGACGGGCAACGTCATCAGACCGCGCTCCTGCATCAGCCGGATGACCTCGATCGCGTCCAACCCGCGCAGGCGGTAGTCGAGCAAAAGGACGTCCAACCCGTGGTCCGGGCGGGCCAGCCGGTCCAGCACCTCGTTCCCGCCGGACACCACCTCGAGCAGGAGATGGGGCGCGTGCCGCTCCAGATGCCGGCGCACGATGTCCACATCCGCCGCGTTGTGCTCCGCGTAGAGTACGCGGAGCGGTCGCGTGCGCCGCGCCAGGCCGGCGCGGAAAGCCGCCCGCGCCGACTCCATGACCTGCGGGAGCTGTTGCAAATAGTCGCCACGCTTCACGAGGTAGTCGTCCGCGCCTGCTTTCAGGGCCGCCACCGCGCTGCGCTCGTCGCCCGAGCCGGTCAGCACGACCACCGCGAGCGGCAGGTCCTTCTCGCGCACCTCAATGACGAACTCGATACCGGAGCCATCGGGCAGGTCGAGGTCCACCAGCGCGAGGTCGAAGGGTTCACCGGCCTCCAGCTCCGCCCTCGCCTGTGCCAGCGACGCCGCAACCACCAATTGAGGCCGGAGGGCCGAGCGTGCGAGTTCCCGGCGGGTCAGGTCGGCATCCAGCGCGTTATCTTCGAGGTGGAGGATACGCATGGTGATCAATTTGCGGTTTTTCCGATGATCGTCGAGCGCAGCCTGTCCGGCAATACGAGGGCGCTGAATCCGGCGAAATTCACCGGCTTTTCCCCCCGCGGGCCTGCGAAGGCCTGCCACGAAGGAGGAAAAACCGAAGGGCGGTTCCGGACCGGGAAGGAAAAAGACGGGGAGCTCATGGTCTAAACCGGGGTAGCTTGAGGAAAAACACCGCACCGCGGCCCGGCACGCTCTCCGCCCACACCCGGCCGCCCATGCGTTCCATCGCCTTGCGCACGATCGCCAGGCCGATGCCCGTCCCCGGATAGTCCTCGGTCCGGTGCAGGCGCTGGAAAATCTCGAAGATCCGGTCGAGGAAACGCATGTCGAAGCCGATGCCGTTGTCCTTCACCCAGAGGACGCAGGTGTCCGCCTCGGCTCGGGCCCCGATCTCGATCGTCGGAGCGGGCGCGTCGCGGGTGAACTTGAGGGCGTTGTCCAGCAGGTTGCGCAGCGCCATAGTCAGCGCCTGCGGATCGGCCTGCGCCTCCGCGTCGGGCGGCACCTCGTTTGCGATCCGCACCCCGCGGGTCTCGATCTCTCCCGCCAGCACTTCGAGCAGCGAGCGCGTCAGGTCGCGCAGCTTCACCCGCATCGCCAGCGGCACGCGCCGCTCCAGCCGCGAGTAGGACAGCAGGTCGTCGATCAGCTGTCCCATGTGCGCGCTCGCCTGCCGCACCGCGTCGACAAAGCGCCGGCCCTCCTCGTCGAGCCGGTCCGCGTGGTCCTCGAGCAACAGCCGGCTGTAACCGTCGATGCCCCGCAAGGGAGCCTTCAGGTCGTGCGAAACCGAGTAGGTGAACATCTCCAGCTCGCGGTTCTTCGCCGCCAGTTCCTCGGTGCGCCGTTCCACCCGGCGCTCCAACTGCGCGTTCAGTTCGCGCGCCTCCTGTTCGGCACGCCGACGCTCCAGGATGTCGATACCCACGCCGACCAGGCAGGGCCGCCCGTCCAGCACCGTGCGCACGCCGGTGAAAAAAAACGGCGTCGTCCCGCCGCCCTTCGCGACGAAATCCGCCTCCACCTCCGACTCGCCGGTCCGGAAGACTTCCGCGATGCGCTCCGCCACCCGTGTCTTATCTTCGCCGGCGATAAAATCCAGCGGGTGCATTCCGGCGATCTCCGCCGCACCGTAACCCGTCACCCGCTCGAAGTTGCGGTTCCAGCGCAGGAGTTTCCCCGTCTCGTCGAGCAGGTAAAAAACGCCCGGCAGGCTGTCGATGACCGCGTTGGAAAAGTTGCGCTCCTGACCGGCCGCCTCGAGCAATTCGCGGTCGCGCTGGATATCCGTCGCCGAGCCCAGCCACTGCCCGACCTGCCCATCCGCAGCCGGCAGGGGCAGGGCCCGCACGTCGAACCAGCGCCAGGCCCCGTCGTAGCGCCGCAGCCTCATCTGCGTCTGGAACGCCTCGCCCTTCCCCACCGCGTCCCCCGCCAGGCGCAGAAAGGACGGCAGATCGTCCGGATGCACCCTCCCCCGCCAGCCCTCGCCTTTTTGTTCCGCCTGCTCCCGTCCGGTGTAATCCAGCCAGCGCCGGCTCAGGTAATCGCAGGCGCCGGAGGGCGTCCAGGTCCACACGAGTTGCGGCAGGCTCTCGGCCACGCACCGGAAACGCTCCGCCTCATGCCTGGCCCGGGCCCGGGCCCGCCGCGCCAGCCAAGCCGCGGTGCAAAAACCGCCCAGCAACACGCCCCCAGCGGCCGCGGCGAGAAAAAATTCCCGGCGGTTCCGCGCCTCCACTTCCCGCAGGCGCACCGGCAGGCGCCCCCCGCTCGCCTCCACGTCGAAGGCGTCCGATACCCGTTCCGTCTGCCAGGTGTACAGGCCAAGGATCAGCACGCCGGCCAGCAGGGCGCAAAGCAATGCGACGCGGTTCCACCATTTGGAAACCGTGACGGGCGACGCCGCGCGCGGCAGCCAGCCGTCCTTCTTCGCCTCGATCTTGGTCCGGCCTCCCCGCGCCGCCAGCCACCCGCGCCGTCCGGAGACGCGGCGCTCCGCCCACCGCCAAAAGCCTGGGGTCGGACTTGGCATGATGCGTAACCATGCGTAGTCGTTTACCCGACCGCAAGGTTCGCCTGCGCCTGCCCGCCGCTTTTCTGCACTTCGGACCCGGGCCAGGCCCCGAAGCCAAGGCCAAACCCGTCGATCCGCCGGCCCGCGGCCCCCACTCCCCGCTTGCCAGCCCCCGCCGCCGCGCCTGTCCTCGACCTTTTTCCCCGGCCATGACCTCCGCGCAGATCCGCCAGTCCTTCCTCGATTTCTTCCAGCAGCAGCAGCACACGATCGTCCCCTCGTCCTCGCTTCTGCCGGACTCGCCCGGACTGCTCTTCACCAACGCCGGCATGAATCAGTTCGTGCCGATCTTCCTCGGCGACCGCGCGCCCGACGTTTCCAAATGGGCCGGCGTCCGCCCCGCCTCCGACACCCGCGCGGCCGACACCCAGAAGTGCATCCGCGCCGGCGGCAAACACAACGACCTCGAGGACGTCGGTTACGACACCTACCACCACACGCTCTTCGAGATGCTGGGCAACTGGTCCTTCGGCGACTACTTCAAGAAGGAGTCGCTCACCTGGGGCTGGCAGTTGCTCACCAAGGTCTGGGGCATCCCCGCCAAACGCCTCTTCGCCACCGTTTACGCGCCCAAGCCCGGCGATCCCTCCGAATTCGATCACGAGGCCGCCACCATCTGGACCGAGCTCTTCAAGGCCGAGGGCCTCGACCCCGCCATCCACATCGTCCACGGCAACCGCAAGGACAACTTCTGGCAGATGGGCGACACCGGCCCCTGCGGCCCCTG